>JAHDBA010000026.1 GCA_020630615.1 Myxococcota bacterium
AGCCGATGCCGGAGGAATGTCCTGTAAGATGGCCTGCATCACTTTCAGGCGGCTCGTAGTGCCACGACAGTCCAAAGAGAGTGCTCAGCTGAAGCTTGAGGTTTTGGTTCTTAAAGTGCTTACGTGCAAGTTCGCGTAGCTGAAACACTTTGGATGTGCGGCGCTTTGGAGGTGAGAGCTTAGGAGGTGCAGACATCTTACGAAGCGTTCGTTAATGGATTGAAAAAATCAAATAGCAAATTACAATAACCTTCGGACCGAATTATCTGGGAGCCTTATGTCTGAATGGATCAACGCTTGGAAGAATTACTTTGCTGCTTTATGGGCGTCGTCAGACTTTTGGGGGTGGCTTGCGTATATCGACAGCGAATACCTCTCAGGGCGCCTGGATGTTGAGTTGTTGAGAGAAAAAGGGCCTCTTATTGGCTTGGTTGTCCTTGTGCTTTTTGTTGCGTTGATTGCAATTGTATCGGCACGAAGGCAGATTCGAGCAAAACGCGAGGCGGGGCGGGCCTTATTAAGTGAAGCCTCTGATGCCGTTGCTCTTGAGCATGGGCTTGACAAAGACGGTTCAGGGGTTCGTGAAGAAGGCCAAGCGCACGCTCATGATTTGGTGCCTGACGCTGTCAAGGTCCCTGTCGAAGCGCCTCAAGATTTAAACATCGATGATAAAGCTTCGCGTCAAGCGGCTGCAGCTCAATTGGCAGCACTCGATCGAAAACGTGAACTTGCGAAAATTGAACGTGAGAGACTTGAGCGCGCTGCGAGAGCAGCACAAGAAAGTGAACGAAAAGCGAGCGCAGAGAAACAAAAGGTAGATGAAAAACATACACCTTTCAGTGCTCCAAACGTTGACCTTAAAACTGCGCTCGAGAAGTCTGAACGCAATGAAAATGATATTGAAGATCTGGGTGCTCATAACCTCAGCTCTGATGAGGACGAGGTTTTGCTCTTAAGCGATGACGAACGTATTGCTACCGCTCCGTTGGATGACGAAGCAAGCAGCGCAAAAACTGAAGAGAAAACATCCGAGGTGGTATCCGGCCAAAAGGAAGCGATAGCGCTTGAGAACGATACTGAGAAAGGTGTTGAAAATTTTTCGAATGCGAAAGAGCAAGAGACTCAGGCCCTCAAGTCTGAAAGCAGCGATGGGTCCGCAAAGGACTTGAAAGTTGGCCAAAGTCAGCTTGAGGAACCTCTGGACGACGCCTTGAAAGTTGCTCGTGAAGAAGAAGCACGTCTTGAGGCAGAGTCTAAGGCGTTAAGGCTTGCACTTTCAAAAACGCGCGATGGATTCGTTGGGCGGCTCTCAAAATCGCTGTCGGGCAAAAATATTGATGAGGGGATCGTTGATGATCTTGAGAACATACTCTTCACCGCTGATATCGGCGTACACACTGCGGACCGAATTTTAAATGAGGTCAAAGCAAAGATCGCAGCCAAAGGCGTTTCAGACGACGCAGGGGTTATTCGCGTGATCCGTGACGAGGCGACCAAGATATTTGAGGGCAACCAAAACAAGCCTTTTGCGCTCAACCCTGAGGGGCTCACGGTTATCATGGTTGTCGGCGTCAATGGCGCTGGGAAAACCACTACAATCGGAAAGTTAACCCGTCACTTTCAGGTTGCAGGTAAGAAGGTTGTACTCGGTGCTGGGGATACATTTCGAGCGGCGGCATCGGAACAACTTGCGGTCTGGGCTGAGCGAAATGGTTGTGAGATTGTACGCGGAAAAGAGGGGGCAGACCCATCCTCTGTACTTTTTGACACATTGAAGAAAGCAAAGGAGTTGGGGGCAGATGTCGCCTTATGCGATACGGCGGGGCGTTTGCATACGAAATCAAACTTGATGGATGAACTTTCAAAGGTGAAACGGGTTCTTGGCAAAGCCTACCCCGGAGCGCCTCACGAAGTTGTGCTCGTTCTTGACGGGACAGTAGGTCAAAATGCAATCGCACAGGCCAAAGAGTTCAGTCAAGCTGTCGAACTTGACAGCGTTATCATGACCAAACTTGATGGAACAGCCAAGGGTGGGGCTCTTCTCGGGGTTGTCGATACGCTGTCATTGCCGATACGGTATATTGGTATTGGGGAGGGGATCGAAGATTTGAAGCCTTTTGATGAAAAAGCTTACCTCGAAGCGCTCTTTGGATCCCGATAAATTACAACTAGGATGTTGAGCGCGAGAAAAAAATGAGGCGCCCTATCTTGGCGCCCACGTTCTCTTGGGTGATATCGCAAATCCATAGCGATCGTTACTCACGGGTAAAAGCCCTCGCGAGGCTTTGCGAACTTGAAAACGAACTCTACCGGTATTGCTAGCGGCCCACGCGCTTTCGCTCAAGCTCGAGCTCTTCTTTATACATCACACTGTGCCGGGTCCAAGGACGCAACTTCAGTCTTGCATAACCAATAGGCTCATCGGTCCCTTCACAGTAGCCGTAGGTTTCATCTTCGAATTTCTTAAGAGCTCGCTCGACCTCTCGAAGCTTTTTAGCGTCACGGTCCATTAAGCGTGTTTCCAAGGCAACACCTGCATCACCGGTTGCTTGATCCGCCTCGTCACCGCCTCGTGTTTCAGTATTTGCCGTTCCCCCGCGACGTTCTTTTAACTTTGCGAGGAGTTCTTTACGTATCTCAAGAAGTAGGTCTTTGAGCTCGCTAATTTGCTTTGCAGTGAGCTCTTTTTCGCTTGCGCGTGCCATGGGGCCTCCTTTACGTTGCTCATTTTTATGCCAAAAGCTTTGTTCGTGCAAGTTTAAAGGACGATCATCTTGATTTCGACTTCGAATTACATCGGGTTCAAAAGACCTCGGGCCGCTTTGACGATAAGCATGAATTGATAGGCTCTTTTTTGACATTGGCCTGAAAGATCATGGACTCTTGTGCTAAGCGTGTTGGAGTTTATGTGAAATTGCTGAGCTTTATATCTACACTGTGCCTTTGTGTTGCCTCCTGCGGGAGTGCTCGCATGTCAAAAGGCGCGCTCATTTTTGGTGCGGATTCCCTTGCGTTTTCCGGAAAGGTTAAAAACGAAGGGGCGGCAAAGCAGATTGCAAGCCTTGAGAAAGTTCCTGTCTATCCGGTAGCTGAGGTGGAACGTGGTCTTGAGGGTCGAGGCTATACGGTGTTTGCCTCCGCAGAGGGTCTAGAGCCTTTCGATGTCAAGGTTTTGGGGGTTATGCCCGATATGCTTGGCCCAGGAGAGCCACTGATTATTGCCGAATTGTCTGGCGCAAAAATCGAAGAAACCGGGGTTATCTCAGGAATGAGCGGAAGTCCTGTTTACGTGAATGGTAAGATTCTTGGAGCGGTTGGGTATCGCTTTGGCTCCTTCACAAACAAGCCGATCGCAGGAATCACGCCTGCGGAACGTATGTTGCTGGTCAACACACCACCCAAGACAATGCGTTACGGTGAACGGGGTACACGCACACAAACACGAGAGGATAGCGCGCGGAAGCTTCATCCCATCACCCATCCACTTTATGGTGTTGCGGAGCCTGTTAAAACGCCTCTATGGGTTGCCGGCTTTCATCCAGAAGCTGTTCGAATTGTTCAAGAACAACGTGGTTTGAGTTTTCCATTTGATGTCCATGTCAGTGGAGGCGGCGCCTTTAAAGGAAAGAAGGCTCCTGAATCGCATACACGAGAAGGTCAATGGGCAGGGGAGCTGACTTCGGGACAGGTTAATACGGGAACGCCAACACGCGGTCGCGGGCCTACACAACTCTTGAAGCAAAGTGAAAACGGCCATACCTATGACTCCTTCTTCCCAGGAGGCCCGATCGCAGGATTAATGCTTTTTGGCGACTTCTCTGCCGCAGGCGTAGGAACGGTAACCACAGTTGATGGCGATCGCTTCACAGCCTTTGGGCATCCTTTTAACGGTGAGGGAGAATCCTTTATGCCTGTGGCCTCAGCGAAGATTGTCACCACTGTTGCCTCCGATGCCGGCTCTTGGAAAATGGGACATCCAGTACAACTCCTCGGGCGACTCACAGATGACCGTTTGCATGCAATCGCGGGTACCACGGCTTCTTTTGCTGAAACTGTTGGAGTCGAAATTAAGATTGATGACGAGACGTATCGTCCGGGAACTGATGCCTTTGATCATTATAAGTTTGAAGTCGCCCAACACCCGAAAGAAGTCCCCTCATTGGTGATGATGGCACTTGGGTCTGCACTTTTTCAGCGCGTCGAATTGGAACCAGGCGGGACATGGGATTTGAACGCAAAAATTGAGATCGATGACGGCCGTATTCTACGCTTCCGGCGTCGCTCTGCTGCCGATGCGGACATGGCATGGGTTAATGAGTTGTTGATGTCGTTGATGCAAGAGTTTTCATTCCTTACGGACAATCCCGATCGCGAAGTGCGCTTTCGAAGATTCTCATTTCAACTCAAGCGACGCGATGGTGTTCATGCAAGGTGGCTTGACAGTGTGAGTGCGCTTCCAGTTGTGGATGAGCTTGGCGGCGAAATGTCCTTTATGGTTCGCATGCGAAACTATCGAGGCAAGACTCGATATTCAGAAATACCTGTTGCACTACGTGTTGCTGCTGGACTGCCCGAGGGGCGCTACCCCATCATCATCGTCGCGGGTCATGATATCCCCCGTTTTCAGTACGAGGCAGGAATTCTTAAAGACGCCAAATCTCTCAATGATGTTTTAAGCAATTGGGAAAATGAGAGTGCCCCAGAAGGCATCCATGTCTATACCAACTTTGGAACGGCCGGGTACCGACATCACGGTGGAAAGGCCACGGCCATACGACCGATGCTTGGTGATTTAATTAAAGAAGAAGGTTTTCAGCCATTATGGAAGAGAATCGCCGTATTGCCTTCACAGGAATACAGCTTTGGTGCTCTAACGACAGAGTTTGAGGTCATTCATCGTGAACAACAATAATATTATTAGCATCGGGATCTCTAGAATGGGGTTGGCCATGCAAAAGACTGGTGTCATCAACATGTTTTACCCTTACCATCAAATAAAAATATTCTTCACACTTCTTATTACGATGATTGCTGTGTCGACGTATGCAAAAGTGCACAGGATAGAAGGCACCCAAGGCTTCATTCACGGAGAGTTTGATGGGGTTGGCTTAACCGGCGATGGAGAACTTCGAGCGGGGGCAAAACTTCGCAAGCGCGGCACTGCGCTTGCTGGACCGATTATTGGATTGCATCGAGTCAAAGGAGAAGAATTTGCCGTTGTTGCGTCACCCGCGTCACTTGTTCAGTACGAGAAATCAACGACGGGATTTTATCGAAACGAAGATATTGTCTTTGTCGACTCGCTTGTTCGCAACAATGCGCTTGTGGTCTTGTCGACGGAACCTGCACTCTACATTTTTAAAATCGGTGCGGCTCAAGCAAAAACCCGAGTGGAGCTCAATACGAAATTGGACGGTGCATACGCCTTAGCCTCAGGGCCCAGTGGCGGAATCTACGTCGGCGGTGAATATGAGAGTCGTGGTGTGATTGCTAAGGTTTCTTTGACAGATTCGACAGTGACCCAAGTCGCATCCGTTGATGGAGAGACCTTTAGTCGAATCGCGACCGGAAGAGGCGGGGAAAACCTTGTCGCCGCTTCGATGCGTACCGGGCGACTCTATCGTTTGCAGGGAACACGTGAACTCAAAGCTGTGTATGAAAGTCCATTGGACGAGGTCACGGCACTCGAAGTGCTTGAGGACGCTTCTGTTTTGGTGGCCAGTGTGGATAGCAGCATTGAGTTGACCCAAGCGCATCCAATTGCTGCCTCCGTATCGAAAACACCAAAGAAAAGACGGAAGCGTAGGAAGGCGATAGAAGGCAGCCAATTGGTTCGTATTCACCACAGTGGCCAGGTTGATATTTTGTGGCAAGGAAAGGGACACGGTGTCTACGACATGGCATCCACGAAAAGCCATGTCTACTTGGCTACAGGCTCAGGTGGGATTTTGTATCGTGTAAGAATTGCGGAAGCGGCAGCGCCTGAGATCATTGCACAAACAGAATGGCTTGATGAACTCACCGTGTTAAGTTTACGTCAAGGCGCACTTCGTGTCGCGAGGGCAGCAAGTGCTGAAGTCTTTGAGGCTCAGATTGGTGAAAAAGCCAATGCAGGTGAATACCGCAGCGGTGTGATCGATGCTGGCCATAGTGCTCGTTTTGGCTATCTCTCTTGGGGCGGGAAGAATCTTAGAGGGAATATTGAAGTCTCAGCACGTAGCGGATGGACGCGCATGCCAAACAAGACCTGGAGCCCATGGTCAAGCCCAATCCAAGATGCTCAAAGCATTGACGATCGCGTTCAAAGCGGTCGATTCGTTCAGATACGAGTCGGACTCAAGCATCCGGACGCATCATTGAACTGGTTAAGGCTGACAAGTAAAGCGATGAACCGAAAACCCATCATCACCCGTGTTAATATTTTGAAAAATGGATGGCGCATTGAAAGAAACTTTCAAGCACCGGAACTGGGGCGAACTCTTTCCTTGAGCGCAGACGCTTTTGGGGAACATGAGGGGCAACGCAAAGGCAGCGATGGCCTTTCGGTGAAGCAATTTTATGCACCAGGTTATCAGAGTGTTCATGCGGTAGCCTCGGACATGGACGGAGATAGTTTGCGCTACCGTTTTCAACTGGGACGTGTCGGTGAAGGCGATACGATTGCTTGGCGCGAAGGGCGAGACTGGGGCGAAGAACCCTATTGGTCTTTTCAATCGAATGCCTTGGCGAGTGGAACTTACGCTGTTCTTGTCGAAGTGGATGACGCAAACTCAAGAGGCTTTTCGGAGCGCTTAACACATCGCAAGCGCTCAATACATTTTGAGATTACGCACAGCGAGCCGGTTATGGGAGTCGTCCGTGCCCATCGCCATCGTGATGGGGTGGAGATCCGTTTTGATGCGAAGAGCACAAGTCCCTTTGTGGGGGCCCTATGCCGCGCAGAGGGATTTGGCGAGATTCCAATGGCAGCTGAAGACGGTATTGTCGACGAGCCTGAAGAAATCTTTAAAGATATCGTGCCGACCCTTAATGCAGCCTCAATCGTTTGCGAAGCCTATGATGAAGAGGGTCGCTCTGTTAAAGGCGAGGCCAGAGTGCGCTAGGAGTAGGACTGTCAACCATATCGTGTTTGTTACGCCGTAGCTATGAGTCCTTGACTCGCTTTTTGACAAATGGGAAGCAAAGAACTCAAACGGATAATATTGATGTGTCTAGTGTTGCCTACGTGTTCTGTGCGACTCAAAAGGGTTGCAGAGTGTGTCTCAGACGTGTGATGGGAACATCACCGAAAGATATTTCATAAAAGGGAAAATGGGCTAGACTTGGCTTGGGCACTCATAGCTCAGTTGGATAGAGCACAGGTTTCCTAAACCTGGGGTCCCAGGTTCAATTCCTGGTGGGTGCGCCAATCATCTTGCTGTGTCAGGAAAGTCGCCGGTCCCAACGTGCTCTGCATTTCGCTGAATCGTGTGGGCGATCAGCAAAGGGAGCATCCAGCCTCGTGACGCAATCTCATTTTTGAGCCTTTGCTCTTTTTTAGGGTTCGCATTCGACGCCACGCGGAGTTCGCGTAAATATTTTGGCAATGTGAACGCTAACTTGGAGGCCACGTGAGAAGCGGATCGAAACTCCTCGTGTCCTCCTTGGCTGACCTCCTTCTTCTTGGGCAGCGAGTTCTCCAAAGCCAAATGAAGCTCTCCTGCAACTTCCTTGTAGAATAGGGAGTTCCCGGCCTCCGATAGATGTCGAAGTTTTGCGATATGTGCATGCTCATTTGGGTTCGTGCCTTCTCGACAAAGGAGAAGCGAGTGCACAAAAGTTGCTTCCAGTGCCGCTTCAATATTGCCGGCACGGAGAAAGAGTTTTCTTATTTTAGACACGGTCGCGATAAACTCGACGAGTGGAGATTTCTGTTCCGCTGAGAATGCGTGTGCAAATGACATCAAAACCTCGATGCGCATCGCAAGAATGGGGAAATATGCATTGAGGTCATAGTTCTGAATCTCTTCATTCAGGTCTATCAGGACCTTGAAGTCACCACGGACAACGAGTTTTCGAATGTGCAGGAGCAATGCTTCGCGATCCCGCTCGTGTTCGAGTTGCGTCAATCGTGGCCGAAGATTGGGCTTTGTGAGCACATCACTAAAGTTGAGTTCGTATCGCGACTCCAAGTTTCGTATAAGGCCATCGGGGCTCTTGCGTCGTTGTTTCGAGAGCTTCCGGATCAGGGCCAGTGCTGCGTTTTTTTCTCCGCCTCCCATAAGGCTTTCAGCCATTCGCGCACGGAGCATTGCAGAGTATTTGTCACGCTGTTCATGCGCCATCAGTTCAAGGCTCTCGTCGTAAAGCTTTCGTGCCTTGATGTGCTCGCCCAATTGAGTCGCAATTCGACCCATAAGGAATGTGTGCGTGGCGTCGGAAGAACCCTGTGGTTGACGTCCGACCCTTGGGTCGTCACGTGAAACATTTTCTTGAACATCCTGAATGCCCTTTGCTCCTCGATGTGTCGACTCTTCAATGTCACGTTCTTCCTTGCAATCCACTTGAGAAAAAACAAAAGCTTGCGAAATAGCCATTTCTGAGAAACGCAACAAGAGCTCTAAGGTTTTAATCTGTGTGAAAGGTGGGGTGTACGCTTCTCTGATGTTTTGCTTATGTAGAAGCGATTTTGTTTCTCGAAGGTGCTTTCGTGCGTCGATCAGCATACCACACCCAAAGAGCCAGAATGCGTGTTCAAGAGCCTCTTTCGCTCGAGCAAGTGTTTGTTGTGGCTGGTTTGGCCCTTGATGAAGGCTGTCTAGAAGCTGGCCTGGGGGTACCTGTGTCCGCACGTGTTTGGACTGTAGGATCTGGGTGAGCAACCCCCGTGTACCCGTGGAGCTCCGCGTTCTCGATTCTGTATTGGCTTGCCCAAGTGACGTCGAGAAGACTTTCGTGCGTTGATAGTAATTGGTGTTCGGTATCTCTTCGATGACGCGTTCGCTGAGCAAGGATGCAAATTCAATCGTGGGATTTTCAATGCGGAGCGAATCCATGGCTTGCAAGATGATATCAGCGCAGAAAGGGCCGGGCAAAAACGATAGGAGCGAAGCAATAGAAAGTCGACCCTGTTGTTGTGCTTGTTGTGAGAACGTGTTGTGAATGGGAATTTGCTGCAGTGTTGCAAGGGATTGCGGGTTGTATGGGTCAAGTTTGCGCTGCCACCACAAAATCGGTTCACGCTCTGCCGCATCGGAGATGTTGACCTTTAATGAGCCACCGTCATCAAGGGAAAACACTTTGGATGTTAGGGCCTGGTCAATGGCACGATTGATGTTGCCAAGTGCTCCGCCGCTTGCGTGAAGAAGCCCGTCGATGAACTTGGTTGGGGCGTCCCCCTTATGAATGCCGAGTTTCTCGCTGAGGACGGAGCGAATGTGCTGAGACCTTAAGGTCGGGGTGTGCACAATATGGCTGTGCTGAGCAGCGGCTGCGAGGTCGTTTTCAAGCACACAAAGAAGAGGAAACTCCCTCTTTTGAGTCTGGAGCCACTGCATGAATATCTGAAATGAAAGAGGGTCAACCTTTTCGAGGGCGTCAACAACAAGGAGTGCTTGTTCTTCGCGGTAGAAAACTCGCATGCAATGTGCCAGACGAAAGCTCAGTTCCGACAAAAGTCCGTCGTAGGACTCTCGCTCTAAGAGTCGTGTGCGACTTTTGTCTGCCCCTTCATGGATGCGCTCAAGTTCAGCGTGCGCAAGTTCTTTGGAGTCGCGACCACCGTAGCGAGCGATTCGGTCCAAGAGAGGAAGAATACTTTGCAGTGGGTAGCGATGCTTTTCATGCGTTTGAACGCTCAGTGTGGGGAAGGGCCAATGTTGAGAAGTCCAGTCACGAACCACTCGCGTTCGACCACTTTGCGGACGCCCTGACACCACCAAGGTGGCCGAAGAGTTGTTGAGCATCGAGTGCGTGATATCGTCGTTGATGACTTTCGCAAAAGTCTCGTCGAGAGTATTGACGGGCCTTACCCCCCGAGCATTGCCTTCTAAAGTGTCGCCTTGATAGGTCGCGCCCTCGGATGGGACCGACAAGGGTTTCGTGGTTTCCTCCAAAGCGCGGTGCGCGTAATGCTCCATTTGGGCCAAGAGATTCGCTGCACTTTTCGGTCGTGCTGCAGGGTTTTTCGCGAGCATGGACATGATGAGCCCGCTCAAGTCAATCGGTAAGTTCGGGACCCACTCGTCAATTGGGATCGGCGAGACTCTTGCGTGTTGATACGCAAAACCGAAAGGGCTTTCAGCGTAAAAGGGGAAGCGCATTGAGACGAGTTCATAGAGGACAAGCCCGAGTGCATAGATGTCGCTGGCAGCGCTAAGGGGATGGTGTTCTGCTTGCTCAGGCGAAAGGTAGCGGTATGTACCGACGAGATTGACCTGTCCTGTAATACTGGCACTTTGATTTAAGTCTTTGACCACACCAAAATCAAGGAGCTTGCCACTGCCATTCTGGTCCACCCAAATGTTGTCGGGTTTTAAGTCGCGATGTATTAAGTTTGCACCATGAATCGAGTGCAGTGCGTTGACCAAGTCACGTGCAACTGAGAACAATGTTTGAATGCGAGAGCTATCAAGTGCGTGTTTAAGTATGTTCGTAGAGGGAGGCTCAGGCCTATGCGCCCCCATTGAGCGCTCTTGAAGCTCGCCCTCAACATCGAAATATTCGTAGAGATTACGCCCATAGACGCGCTCCATGACAAAGTAGGGTGCGGGTGAGTCCCAATCCGCAAAGATGGCCTTCACAATGTTGGGGTGAGCTACGCGCTGCATCGCATCATACTCTTGGCGGAAGCGAATTACTGAGCTTGCTTCCCTTTGATGAATTTCATCCATCGTTTTAATTGCGCAGAGGGACTGGGTTTGGGTATCAAAACCCTCATATACAATTCCCATGCCGCCATAACCCAACACCGATCGAAGCTCGAATCGCGAGTTAAGGTATTTTGCGATGTTCATGCTTTCCATCGACTCCACTCTGACATACCCTTTGGTTAGGATGATTCTGAAGTGTAGCAGGAGCTGTCAACTATGATCAATAAAGAGGTCTCTGTCCCGAAGCCTGGTGTGTACGCGAAGATTTTCTCAAGGCGTATCGTGCTGACGTCACTCCTTATGGCGCTCTTCGTGTTCGGGGCGAGCTGTGCCAGTGTGCCTCTCGGACGCTTTCAGGCAAAGTCGCTTCTATGGGAGGTTCATGACCCCGACACCAAGGCATCGTCGTACTTTTTTGGTACGATTCATATGATGAAAAAAGGCCAGATTCCCTTTGTCCCGAAGTACCGTGAGGCCTTACAGAAATCAAGGAAGGTCTATTTTGAAATGGATCTCAAACCCGGGCAAGATGCGCTGCAACTTGTGATGCTTGCGCAAATGCGCAACGGGGAACGGATCTCGAACTTTGTCGACAAGAAGACCTTTGACCAATGGTCCAAACGTTATGCTGAACGGACTCAAATGCCACTCGAGGCTGTGGATACATGGTATCCAACCCTCGCAGCGGCGCCCTTGCTGGCATCCGCCGCAAAGAAAAGCAAAGGCAGTGGTGAAGTGATCAGCGTTGAGGAGCACATTAAGTCCTTCGCTGTTGGCAAGTCATTCGGTGCACTCGAAACCATGGCGGACCAAGTCAACGCGATTGCGCGTATCCCGATTGATAAGCAGCTTGAAGGATTTCGCGAGATGATCGAGTCGAGCGATGGAGGCGCAGAAGACCTTCAAGGCATGATGGAGAACTATCTTCTTCACGATATCGGGGCTCTTTATGCTTCGAGTGCAAAAAGCATGCGCAAGTCTGGTGCTGAAGGGCCTCTTTTAAACGACAGGAATCAACGCTGGGTTGAGGCTCTTCTTCCCGAGCTTCAGAAAGGTGGGATCTTTGTTGCCGTCGGTGCGTTGCATCTCCCTGGCCCGAGAGGTGTCCTTGAGCTCTTGGCACAGAAAGGTTACGTGGTGCGTCCGGTGTTTCCCTAAGATATAGAAATTTCGTACGCTGAGAAATACTCTCGCGAAACTGCTGAGGTCTCTTCAGAACTTCGTTCAACAACTGGGCAACCACTCGATTGATGCAGTGGGATATGAGAGGTGTGAACGATGAATGTTGACGTGGACTCGAGCTTAAACCTTATGTTTATGCTTTTTACGGGTGGCAATAACGCGCAAAAATATAAATATGAACGCTATCGATGTCGTGTCACTTTGCTGACATCCACCATTGCGGTCCTTTGCAAGCTTTTCAGCCTTCTCAGCATCAACCTCAATCGCGTCGAGAAAACTTGCTTGGTGGGGGAGTACACATCGAAAACTGGTACAGGTTGCGCCACTTTCACAGTCTTCAACATCTAGACATGCTCTTGCCCCACATGTTGCTCGTTGCTGCGTCTGACATTCCGCGTCGCCATCAGCGCACAGGGGTATAGAGCTAACATCACATAAGTATAGACCGCACATGTCATCGCTAACACATAGCTGCGACTCATCGTGGACTCTATGTCCTTCACAATGACCGAAGTCTCGTCCTTCGTACTCAAAGGGGGAGCTCAGGTCACATACTGTACCGCTCCGGCACTCATCACTGCTTGTGCAAAGATCTCTTACGTTGCAACTGCCCGCAAAACAGCCTTCAACGGATCCTAAACTGGGGTTATCACTGTCTTCGGTGTTGTACGGTATAACCATGTTCCCGCACTGAGCATGTTCACTGCAGGCGACGGATAGAGATTCCGCATGAACCAGAAAACTGAAACACAGAGTAGCTAAGGTTAAAATGGAAAATAGAAGTTTGGATTTGCGGATAAGTTTGGTCATATTTAAATGATAACCCAAAGCATAGACTTATCAACTCATGGATCGCAACACACTTTTGCATCAGCCACAAGAACTTGTAGGTTTACAACACTATCAGCGCACTCACTGACCCGAGGAGACCCCTTATGCATGCTACGAGTTTGTTTCTTCAAGCTGTTTGCGAAAAATATCCATCACCCAAGCGTGGGCTTTTGCTTGTGTCACTTTGTAAAACCACCAAGGCAGACTGGGTTGAAAGCGATAAAGCGAAACACTTGAGTTGTCTTCATCGTGCTTTGTAAATGTAAGCCTCCCTGCACTTAGGATTTTACTTTGCGGGTTCCGAGTTGGCCTCGCGAGAACTCCGCCGGAGAGATTAAAGCTTCGAACATCATGTGAATTTGTATCGTTGATAGGCAGGGCTATCGAGTCATCGACCCCATGGACCAAAGTAAAGAGCAAAAACCCAAAGAGACCCAGGCCGATTTTAAAACTCGTCAGTGTGCCGGACTCGTTCGCGTCCACTTTTGTGGCGACAAAACCCAAGAAAAAGCGTTGAATCCATTCAAAG
This sequence comes from Myxococcota bacterium, assembly GCA_020630615.1. Lineage (GTDB taxonomy): Bacteria > Myxococcota > UBA727 > UBA727 > JAHDBA01 > JAHDBA01. The sequence continues at coordinate 13,393 of JAHDBA010000026.1, forward strand.
TAGTTGCGTGCAAGCGTATCTGCAGAGGGTGTTGACGCGTTGATAAGTTGCGTTGAATAGACGACGCGATCACGTTGCGGTGCCATGAGCGCAGTCGATGGCGCGCTATCGGCATTTATATGGTTTTGTTGAACACGAAACGACGTGCAGAGGTTGTTTAGCTTTTTTATCTCGTCGCCACTGAGTTCACTCCCATCGAGCTTGGCTCCTGCGGCTTTAACTTCGCTTGCGTGGATGCGAGCGCCAAGAGCAGTCTCAAGCTTCGTCCCTTGGACGAGAACGCGCTCGAGGGCATTGCTCTTTTTGACATGTGAAGTCGTCATTGTTTTACGCTATTGCCGAAACACGAAAATGCCAAGCCCGGGCGGTTCAGCCAAAAAGAGAGGGGCATTGGCTCTGGTACTGAAACTCAATCCAAGTTTCTAAATAAAGGATTATCGAAGCATTGTATCACCATTGAAGGTTAAAAGGTGGGCTAAAAGTGTTGCAAAACCTAGGTGTTGAGATACTCCAGAACATGGAATACCGGTGGGGGGCAAGTATGGCGGCATCCGAGGAACTTGGACTTTTAGGTCTAGACGCAATTCATTTCTTCTCAAATCAACCCAAGCGTTCGCATCGATTCTACACAGAACTCTTTGGATGGAAACAGATCGCAACTTCAAACCCGGAAATGGAGAAACGTTCAGGTCAAGAATCGAAAGTTTACGAGTCCGGAAGTACACGCGTGGTTGTTTCTTCGATCCTGGATGCGGAGAAAGAGGGCCGGGCTTCACGTTATCTGAGACGTCACCCCGAAGGCGTCGGTTCTTTGACCTTCGCGGTTGAAGACATCGAACGCGCATGGCGTTTTCTAGATGAGCGAGGTGGAACTTTCATCTCGGGGATTCACGAAGATAAAGACTCCGATGGACGATACCGTCACTTCTCTGTAACTACTGCGATTGGTGACGTGAGCTTTCGTTTTGCCGAGCGCAACGATTATCAGAATTTTGCACCGGGCTTCCAAGGTGTCGAGAGTGTTTCAACCTTAGCGCCACTCGGTTTTGGTCGCGTCGACCATATCACAAACAATGCTCCCACCATCGCGCCCGTAAAGCTGTGGATGGAGCATGTCCTCGGCATGGAAAAATGTTGGGATATCGAGTTCCATACGAATGACATTGAAGGTTACGACTCAACAGGTACGGGGCTAAAGTCAGAAGTAATGTGGGACCCCCGCAGTGGGTTGAAGTTTCCAATCAACGAGCCGCTGACTCCATTTTTCAAAGAAGGTCAAATCAACACCTTTGTCGAGGACAATGCTGGGGCAGGTGTTCAGCACATTGCAATTGAAGTTGATGACATTGTTGGTGTGGTGAAGACGTTGCGCGAGCGTGGCGTCGACTTTTTGCAGACTCCCGATGTGTACTATGAAGCTGCACCCGCGCGTCTTAGAGAGAAAGGGGTTGAAGTCCAAGAACTTGGGCATTCGATGGATGACTTGAAAATGCAAGGGATTCTCATCGATGGATCGCCAGAGAACAACTATTTGATTCAGATCTTCTTGAAGGACGCCTCGACCATGTATGGGGACAAAGACGCAGGACCCTTCTTTTTTGAGTTGATTCAGCGTTGTGGCGACGACGGTTTCGGCGAGGGTAATTTCCGAGCGCTTTTTGAAGCGATTGAACGAGACCAACAATCGGGTGAAGGTGAAAAGCAAGCAGCTGCAAGTGCAGGGGTGCGTTCGTGATCGAGTACCGGCGCGAAGGTCTGCTACCCGAGAAACCGCATTCTGTGTTTAAGCCAGAAGGTCAACTTGCGTATGAACATGTCTTCACTCGTGATGGCTTCGATGGACCCTTTTCAATTTTATATATGCGCGAGCAAGTGCAATTCATGGGCGAGGGGGTTTCTGTTGACGCCTTGTGGGACGTTTCAGTAGGAAGAGACCCGCAAGCACTGCGCCGGCGACACCTACGCTCCTTTGAACGCGCAGAGAATAAAGAGATGAGTCGTACGGAAGAACATTTCCTTGCGCGTCAAGTGCTGCTGTCCAATGCGGACCTCACAATTGGGACGTGCAAATTCGAGAGTGCTGCTGAGACCTTATTTTCAAATGGAGACGCGGACGAGCTCTTTTATATTCATGAAGGTGGAGGAGTTCTAGAGTCGGCGTATGGTGAACTTGAATTCCGACAAGGCGACTATCTTTGTGTCCCGAAGTCTGTGATTCACCGCATCCGAGTGAAGGGGCCGCAATATTGGTTTTGGGTTGAGTGTAAAAGTGGCCTGCGTGTGCCCAAGCAATACCGTAACACAATAGGGCAGTTGCGCATGGACGCCCCTTACACACATCGTGATTTTAAGTCGCCTGTGTTGAAGGTTGCAACACAACGTCGAGCGAGTTCATCTTTCGAGTTGACGACAAAGCGTCGCGGGCGTTTTTCAAAACATCAGCTGAGTGCAGATCCATTCGACTCTTTGGGTTGGGATGGCACTGTGTATCCCTTCACATTCCATATCTCCCGTTTTAGTCCACGCAGTGGTCAGTATCATTTGCCGCCTACGGTGCATGGAACATTTGCGACAGCAGGGTCTCTTATTTGCTCTTTTGTTCCGCGCATGGTGGATTTTGGTGAGGGTGCGATACCGTGCCCGTACCCGCACAGCAATGTTGATGTTGATGAAGTCATCTTCTACTGTGACGGTGACTTTACAAGTCGTCGAGGTTTGCAAGCGGGGAGCATTTCGCTTCACCCGGCTGGTATTCCTCATGGCCCGCATCCCGGTGCATATGAAGCAAGTATTGGTGCAAAAGAAGCTCATGAGACCGCAGTGATGATTGACACCTTTGACCCGCTGCGTATTCATGCAGCGGCAGAAACGATTGAAGATGCCCACTACGATGAAAGTTGGGTGTGAAAAAGGAGCAGTGACATGAAGTTGGCAACACGAAACAATGGTACACGTGATGGGGAGCTCCTTGTGGTAAATCGTCGGGGGACGCATGCTGCTATCGCCGACGGTATCGCGACGATGCAGGCACTTTTAGACGACTGGGCAGAGCTTTCGCCGCGCTGTGAAAAAATCTATGAAGCGCTCAACAATAAGGCATGGGATGATGCTTTCGAACTCGAAGGTGTGGAGCTGATGAGCCCCTTTCCTCGAGCGTATGCTTGGATTGACGGCAGTGCGTATATCAATCATATCGTTTTGGTTCGAAAGGCTCGCAATGCGGAACCACCCGCAACACTCGAAAGCGACCCTTTGATGTACCAGGGTGGAAGCGACACCTTTTTAGGGCCGAAAGACGATATCCCGGTCGCAGACTTGAGTTGGGGCGTTGATTTTGAAAGTGAGATTGCAGTGGTGACGGATGATGTGCCCGCAGGCGTTAGTGTGGAAGGTGCAAACAAACATATTCGGCTCTTGATGTTGGTGAACGATGTTTCGTTACGGAACTTGATACCGGGTGAATTGGCGAAGAGTTTTGGCTTCTTGAACTCGAAACCCAGTTCTGCGTTTAGCCCTTTTGCGGTGACGCCGGACGAGCTTGGGGATTCTTGGGTGGAAGGAAAGGTGCATCTTCCGCTTGAGACTCAAGTGAACGGTGAATGGTATGGGAATCCAGACTCCGGGCCTGAGATGCATTTTTCATTCAATCAGCTTGTTGCACATGCTGCAAAAACCCGTTGTCTGAGTGCTGGTACAATCATTGGTAGTGGTACTGTGAGCAATAAAGAGCGCAGTAAAGGCTCGAGTTGCCTGGCGGAAAAACGCATGATTGAAAAGATTGATTCGGGAGAATTTAAGACTCCTTTTCTACAGTATGGGGACCGTGTACGTATCGAGATGAAAAAAGACGGTGAAAGTATCTTTGGCGTGATCGAGCAGAAGGTCGTTGCACGTGACCCTGAGCATCAACGTTGAGAGTGCGAAGCACTGCAGTTGATACGAGAGTTGAAATGAGTTTAATACTTCGTGGTTATTGGCGGTCTTCATGTTCATGGCGTGTGCGTATTGTGCTTGGGCTCAAAGACTTGGCGTATGAGTCTGTGCCCGTGCATTTGGTTCAAGAGGGGGGGCAGCAATTTCAAGAAGAACACTCTTCACTCAATCCTGAAGAGCTCGTGCCTGTCTTGATTGACGGTGATGTTGTTCTTTCGCAGAGCGTCGCGATTTGTGAGTATCTTGAAGAAAAACACCCAGATCCACGACTTTTGCCCGAAGAACCTTCGGCTCGCGCTCACGTTCGGCAAATGGTTGAGCTTGTGAACTCAAGCATTCAACCGATTCAAAATTTGCGAGTTATGTTGCGACTCAAGAAGAAGCACGGCTTTGATGATCGTATGGCGCAAGGGTGGAACCGTCACTGGATTGAACGAGGCTTTCATGCTCTTGAACGCCATATTGAGACGCATGGTGGTATCTGCAGCTTTGGCGATTCACCTACGCTTGCGGATGCATTTTTAGTGCCTCAAGTGTACAACGCGATTCGCTTTGGGGTTGACCTCGAAGCGTTCCCGAGGCTTCTTGCTGTGCATGACAGGGTGGGGATGCACCCTGCATTTGACGCGGCAAGACCTGGGAATCAAGTCGACGCACCAAGTATCGGGTGAACACTGTCCTATGACGAGTGAGTCTGAAGACCTCCTATGGGTGCGTGACGCGTTGAATTTCATTGACGCGCCACCCCTTTTTGGAACCCCGCCTGGTGCGGTTAAGCCGAGGGACGCTATTTACGATTTGATGTCAAAACATGGTTTTACGCGTGACACACACTTCGTGCACGACATCGATACTCCTCTTATTATCGTTCTTGCACTCTTTGGTTTGCCAGCATGTTTTGTGGCACCCTTTGTTTTGCCCACGATTCTAGAACTCCTCTTCGGTTTAAGCGTCAACACTACTCGATTCATGATCTTTCTTGGCGCGCTCGTCTGCCTGATCGCGTACATCCCCTTGCTCGCTGGCTTTAAGATGCTTTGGCATTCGGTGGGCTTTTCCAATGAAGCACGCTTGCGTCGTGAGGCTTATGCCTTTATCGATGTGCGCATTGAAGAACTTGAGTTGCGAGCGCAGGGTGTCGATAGTGTCTCTCCCGAAGGTGCACCCGTACCCGTACCGAGTTTTATTGAGAAGAGTTTCAGCGCCTCGGAAGAAGTCGCACGTTTTGAGGTCGACATTACGTTATAGACTCACACATCTTTAACGATGACACCAAAATAATGGGAGTTCAGAATTTTCGTGAACTCCAGCATTTGGGCAAAGACCCAGCTGTGCTTCACCAGTCGCCTCGAAATGGGTGGTGCGAGCAGTGTCCGAGACAACATTAATCGCCCATTCGGGAAGAGGGCATGAATTTCTTTCTTTTTAATACCTCTCACATTGGCATTCTTCGGGTTGTTGAAATGGAAGTCGCCCCAAAGAATGGCACCGCCCGGTTTAAGAATACGCCACATCTCGACAGCGATGTTTCGTTTCATCGTATCGTCGAGAACGGAGGTGAGTACGGTGAACTGACCCACCATGTCAAAGCTGGCATCAGCCCAAGGCAAATTGCTGGCGTCTCCACAACGAATGTCTGCTTCTGGCATCAATTTTTGAGAATACTCCGCGTGAAAGTCCATCAAGTCGATGCCCGCAATATTGGTTCGGTCAACACCGAAGGTGTTCATCGTTTGAAGCCATTGCCCTTTGCCGCACCCGATTTCACAATAAGTCTTCGGCTCCAAAGGCGTCAGCCGTGCACGTTTCAAGTTTTGTAAGATTGAACGCTCCTGCGATTGTCGCATGAAGAGATTCTCGGGTCTGTCCATGTCGTAGAGACCGTCATTTTGCCGTGACCATCGGTCTTCAAATACCGCCTTGATCGTACTCGTGGGCGATTGTTCCGGTCGTTGATGTTTCAATTCCTTGCGCATGACTGTACGATAGATGCTGGATCGCTTTCATCAAGATAAAAGCCCTCTTGCGCCACTCGCGCTCGAAGTGCACCTGCTTCCCCTTTGCACTTCTCGATGCATTCCCTATGCTTTTACTATGTGTGGTATTGGGGCGATTCATCAATTGGGCGAAGCAGCACGTTCGTCGTGGTCACGTGCGACCTTACAACGAATGATGGATCTCGTGGAGCATCGTGGTCCTGACGGCTCGGGCTTCACAGCTCTCTCGCGAGAGGATATGAAGGGTGGACATGGTTTTACGCTTCAGCACCAAGCGCCCGAAGACGCCATGGTTGCACTCGGGCACCGGCGCCTTTCGATTATTGAAGCGAGCAACGCAGGTCGTCAGCCGATGCTGCGGGGCGAGGGTCTGGCTGTCACCTTTAATGGTGAGATTTATAATTATATTGAGCTGCGTGATGCGTTGAGTGAGATCGGCCAAGATTTTAAAACACAGTCCGACACAGAGGTTCTTCTGGCAGCCTACGAAACATGGGGAAGCAGCTTTGTCTCAAAGTTGAATGGCATGTGGTCTTTTGTGATTGTCGATCGGCGTCGGCAATGCGTTGTCGTCTCAAGAGATCGTCTTGGTATTAAACCCTTGTATCGTGTGGAGCATGAAGGGCGACGCGTTTTCACCTCAGAGATTAAACAGTTGTGCGCTTTGCCGCGTTTTAAACTGCGTGCCTATCCGGAAGCAACTCAGGCCTACCTTCGAAGTGGGTATCACGGGACGGAAAGCGCAACCTTTTTCGAAAACGTTAGTGAGTTCCCAGCCGGTGTCCTTCGTGAATATGATTTGCAGAGTGGTCGACTTCAAAAAGAAACGAACTTCTGGAACCCATCCTTGGATGTTCAGATCCACGAGCCTGACGAAGCTGCGCACGTCTTCTTAGAGAACTTTGAGCGTTCGGTGAGTTTGCGCTTGCGCAGTGATGTCCCCGTTGGGGCCGCTCTAAGCGGTGGGCTGGACTCGAGTTCGGTTGTCGCCATGATGCGCAAGGTCTCAAAGGGCGAAAGTGACCTGCTCAAAACCTTTAGTGTTGTGTTCCCGGGTGAATCGATTGATGAGACGCCTTTCGTTGAGTCTGTGCTTGAGCGCTATCCAGGGCCGAACTTTCGCTCGGTGCCACGTTTTACAACCTTCCAAAACGAACTCGATCGATGGGCATGGGCGCACGATGAACCCGTTGGCTCTGTGGCACAATTCGCAGGGTACCTTCTCGCGCAAGCAACCCGAAAAAATGACTGCAAAGTGAGTCTGAATGGGCAGGGGGGGGATGAAATCTTCGCTGGTTATTGGCAAAGCTATTTCGCGAACCTGCTTTCTTGGGGGCGTGGTGGAGCGCTCCTGAGAGTGGTTCAGAATTTGGGTGCTTCGTTGTTGCCCTCGGGCAACAATCATCTAGCGCGTCAGATCCCTTTTATTGCGAGACGTTATTTGGCTCGACGTGGGGCGAACACGGGTATCGAGTCGATACTTGGGATGTCGCCGCAAGAACGTCGTCTTTATGAAATCCGACGGCTCCATTTGCCGCGCCTCTTAAAGTGGGATGACCGAAACTTAATGGCGCATTCCGTGGAGGGTCGATATCCTTTTCTTGACCATCATCTAATTGAGGCCGTGCTCAGTATCAGTACAGAGTGCCTCTATAATTCTGGCTGGGTGAAAGAGCCGCTACGACGGTCAATGTCTCATTTGCTCCCAGTGAAGATATTGAAGCGCAAATCAAAACTTGGATTTGAGACACCTCATGGAAAATGGTTCCGGCGGCATGGTGATTGGGTGCGCGAACGTCTTGTGGGCCCACAGAGCCGCGTAGCTTCTTTGATTGAAAGCTCAGCAGAGTTTGAAACTCTCGTATTGAAGGTTGGGCAGAGAAGGCTCCTGCTTGAAGAAGAGCATCACGTGTTCCGACTTTTGATGTTGGATGCATGGGCTCGGGCGTTTGAGTTGAGTTTGAGTCCGTGAAGACGGATCTCTTACGCTGTGGTGCAAGGGAACTTTGTGTTAACCGTGTTGAGAGTGGAACCCGAATCAAGTGTGAGGCCTATCGATGAAGCAAAAGAGTGACGTCAAACGTGTTCTGTGTATCGCTGGTGCACGACCCAATTTTGTCAAGTTAGGCCCTGTGGTCCGCGGCCTTCAGGCAGCCGGTCTTGACTTTTCTGTCGTTCATACGGGTCAGCATTATGATGCAAAAATGAGTGACGTGTTCTTTGAGCAACTGCAGCTCCCAAAACCGGATGCACATTTAGATGTCGGCTCTGCATCGCACGCACAACAGAGTGCGCGTATCATGGAGCGTTTTGATCTCCACATTGATCACGAGCTTGAGTCCGGTCGACGTGTGGACGCCGTCCTTGTTGTCGGTGATGTGAACTCAACGCTTGCATGCACACTGGTTGCAGCCAAACGCCACATTCCAACGATTCACGTTGAGGCAGGACTTCGCTCGGGCGACCGTGCGATGCCGGAAGAGCTCAACCGTCTCGTCACCGATACCCTTTGCGATTTGCTACTCTGTTCCGAGCCGAGTGGCCTGGAGCATCTCAAAAGTGAGGGCCTTGAACATCGCGCTAAAATGGTTGGCAATGTGATGATTGATGTTCTTAAAGCACAGCTTGCAATTGCACAGCGTCTTGACCTCAAGACGATCGTCCCGGTTCATGCCGGGGAATACGCCTTGGTCACGCTGCATCGACCGTCGAATGTTGATAATGAAGCAGCCCTCGGGGAGCTTTGTCGGCGCTTGCATATGTTTTCAGAATCAACACCCTTGGTTTTTCCGATACATCCGCGCACACGCGCTCGATGTGCAAGCTTCGGTTTTCTTGGCGCATTGGAAGAAAGCCGCACAATTCACCTTTGCCCGCCACAAGGGTATCATGAGTTTTTGGCCTTATCATCGCAAGCGAAATTTATTATGACCGACTCCGGTGGGCTCCAAGAAGAGAGTACGGTTTTAGGGATCCCCTGTCTGACTCTCCGTGAGAATACCGAAAGACCGGTTACGATTCGTGAGGGCACTTCAACGTTGATCGGCCACGACTTTGAACTTCTTGAGCGTAAGGTTAAAGAAGTCCTCAAAGGAGATTACCCCATATTCGGCCCGCCAAAGCTGTGGGATGGGAATGCTGGCTTACGCGTTGGAGAGGCTGTTGCCTCGTTATTAGCTTAAACATTCGTGTTCCAGCCTGAGAAACGTATAATCGTTATCAAGCACAAAAGGCTCCACGAAAGTGGAGCCTCGGTGCTTTGTGCCCGTGCATTGAAATAGCAGGGCTAAGAAGACCCTAAACCCTTCTTAATATAGGTTTGCTGTCGTCAGATCAGGGTTCACTGAGACCTTTGCGTTTTCACGCAAATGCTTTGCCACTGAGCTTTGTGCAACAAAGGCGCGCTTCGCTTTAAGGCTATTTCGAATAGAGTCTTCCGCATCCGCAAACTTGCTCATGTCTGCGTCTTGGCGTTCTGTCACTCGCGCGATAAAGAAACGATCGCCAATCTCAAAAACCTCGTTCAAGGTGTCGCCGGCTTTTGCAAGAAGGGCTGCATCGGTAAGTTCGCTAGAAAACCCAATGCCAGGAATATATCCTTCTCCTTTTTTGACTTCGCCACTGAGCCCAAGTTCTGGATCGGAGATGTTTTCTTTAGCCTTCGAAGAGTCAAATGTAAGCGCGCCGCGGAACCCAGGAATATTAATCTCTTCCAGCTTGGTTCCAGACTTGACTGAGGCCAGCACAGTTTGTGCACTTGCGCGCATGGAAGCCATCTGTGCTTCCCGTGTTGCGAGCGATTTGGCAATTTCAGTTTTCACATCAGCCAGAGCTTTAACGGCACCTGGCTTTTGGTCTGTTTTATAGAAGATCGCGAGGCTGGAACCTAGGTCAACAATATCGCTTACATTATTCTTTTTCTGCTTCATGACTTCTCGACCCACGAGTGCGGGAAGCTTTCCTAGTTCGGTGAAAACGTCCGCATTCGGTGCTCCCTCAAATGCGATCGATGCGGCAGGTTTCACCTTGTCAAATGCTTCACCCGCAATGACCTGGTCACGAAGTTTTGTGATTTCACTTTCAACTCCACTTTTGTTCTCGGCGGAATAGGGGAGATTAATGTAGTCGAACTGAAGCTCTTGATCGCCACGGTAGAGGTTGATGTGCTCGTCATAGTGCGCTTTTACAGCATCTTCATTCTTTGTGAGCCATCCCTTAACAGCGTCATTGTTGAGTTCTTCAATGTTTGCCGAAGCGGGGTCAAGTTTGATGTATTCCAACTTTACCCACGTATTATCGTTCATATACTGCGTTTTGACCGCTGCGTCTGAAACATTAATATTGTCGCGCACACTCTTGATGAACGCTTGAGCCAAAAGGTCACGTTTAACCCTTTTTTCAAAAAGAGCAGGCGTTGTGTTGAGATTTGACAGACGTTCTCGGTAGAGCTCAGGTGTAAAGGACTCACCTTCGTCAAAGATGCGTTCTTCGATGTATTTGCGGACCTCTTGTTTGCTTACACCAAGATTCTGTGCCTTGGCTTCTTGGGCAAAGAGCTCTTGTTCAACCAAGGTGTCCATAACTTTTTCCGCGAGCCCGTCGCGTTTTGCGTCTTCACGCGAATAGTTTTGAAACTGACTCATGAGTCGAAAACGTTGTTGATAGTTGTCTTCAAATGCTTTCTGTGGGACCGAGACTCCATTGACTTTTGCAGCATAGGGCGCTCCGCGTCCCAAGTCGCTTCCGCCAAAAGCGCCAAAGGTCATGATGAGTCCGAGCACGATTAGAATTACACAAAGCATTAAGACCCATCGAAATCGAGGACTACGCATTAACGTTAACATTGAATCTCCCTTGTATAGACCGGCAGTTGGCCGCCAGGCTTTGTCTAGCGACTCGGAAGCACTTCAACAAGTCCCAAAAGCAGAGCCCATCACTTTGATCGTGATAGGAGGGACCGGCTTGACCGATATGACGCAAGTGAGATTGTGTTTGAAGATTTGGGTGCGGAGCTCAACCAAGTCTGGGGGCGTTCATGCTGGATTTCATTGCATCATATTTTTCGACAGATTTGGCAATCGACTTGGGGAGCTCGAATACGCTGGTCTTCCTGAAGGGAAAAGGAATCGTCATTGATGAACCCTCTGTTGTTGCTGTTGGAAACGAACCCGAGACCAAGGATAAGATCCTTGCGGTCGGCCGCGAAGCGCGAGACATGCTGGGGCGTACCCCCAGCTCAATTCGGGCAATTCGACCGATTGAGTCTGGGGTGATCGTGGATATCGACCGCGTAACCGCAATGCTGACCTCTTTTCTGCATAAATCACACAACCGAACTAGTTTTGTGAGTCCTCGGGTGATTGTTTGTGTCCCTGTGGGCGTAACAGAGGTCGAACGTCGAGCGGTGATCGAGGCGGTCAAGGGCGCCGGAGCAAAGAATGTCCATCTCATAGAAGAGCCCATGGCAGCGGCTATTGGTGCGGGTATGCCCATTACGGAGCCTTCTGGAACAATGGTTGTGGATGTAGGTGGCGGCACCACCGAGGTTGCGGTGATTTCTCTTGGCGGTATTGTTTTCAATCGCTCCGTCCGCATCGGTGGGCATCGGATGGATCGTGAGATTCAGAATCACATCAAAAAGATGTATTCGCTTTTGATTGGTGAGCGCAGTGCAGAACACGTCCGTATGACGATTGGAAACGCTTGGCCGGATGAGCAGTCTCGTTCAATGGAAGTCAAAGGCCGAGATCTGTTAGCAGGCGTGCCGAAGACTATTGAGGTGGATAGCGAAGAAATCCGTAGTGCCTTGAGTGAGCCACTACAGATTATCGCGGATGCTGTGAAGCAATCGTTGGAGAAGATTGAGCCCGAACTTGCGAGCGATGTGGTGGACCGCGGTATTATGTTGAGCGGCGGGGCGTCGCTCCTCCACAATTTGGATGTGCGACTCTCGAAGGAGACTGGGCTGAAAGTTGGCTATGTTCCCGAGCCAAGACGCGGAACAGTCAAAGGAGCCGGTTCAGCGCTCGAAAACATGGACTTGCTTGAACAAGTTTCTCGAGAGTTGGATTAAAGTCCGTTTAACGTTTAGGGTATACACATGACGGTTCGGCGCAGGCAGAAGATAAACGTAGCAGTAGGAGGAGTTCTCTCTATGCTATCGCTTTTTCTACTGGTTCTGCAATACCAGCGAAGGATTAGTGTCCAACGCGTTTCGGGGCCCATCGAAGACGTTGTTGTGGTCGTTGAAGGCGTGCTTGTGAAAATCGTACGGACCTACACAAGTACGATCGATAAATACGCGCGGGGATTAACGCACTATGATCATGTGGTTGAACTTGAAAAAGAAGTTGAGGATTTGAAACACCAGGTTCAATCGAAAGGCAGTCTCCGTCATGATTTGGATATCATGAAAGAACTTGTCTTGACCATTGACCGGGTGGGTCGGTACCAGGCTATGGGTGCAAGCGTCACTGCAGCCTTTGGTGCACCCGAACCAACGATTCTACGTGTGGACCGTGGCTTTGAAGATGGAGTCCGAGTGGGGCAAGGCGTGGTGTCAGGATTCGGTGTCTGTGGCCGGGTTTCCAAAGTGTCCAAGCACAGTGCCAGCGTTACTCTGCTGAGCGATTCGCGTAGTGCGATCGATGTTATTACACAAGATGCGCGTGTTCGTGGTATTTTGGAGCCCGGTGACCTTCGTGGCACGCTGTCGGTTCGAAACTTTGACCGTCTTGCCGATGTCCGTGTTGACGACCAGCTGATTACCTCAGGTTTGGGGCGTGGCTTCCCCGTTGGCATTCCCGCAGGGCGCATCTCCGCTCTTCTCGATGCTAAGAATGATGACTTGTATCAAGAAGTTATTGTGGAGCCGATGGGAGACATCGGGGGTCTCGAACGCGTAGTCATCCTCCGCGATGGTAGTTTTAAGGGAATCCCTCTACTCGGACGCGCGGAGTCCGAAGCGTGGCAGAGTATGGTGCCGTCTTCATCGAAGAGCCGTACAAACGCGTGGGTTGATTTTGAATGATGATTCGAGCCTGGTGTTTCATCCTATCCATCACATTTTTGACCAGCATATTGGGCAACGTGCTCAATCATATGTTTCCGGGGTCTATGGCTCAGCTTATCCCCATCGGAGTGCTTAGCGTTTTGGCGGTGCGAGCGGCTCCGGTTGTCTTAACACTGGTGTGCGCTCTTATTATCGACTTTACACAAGGGGCGATGATTGGCGAGTCTGTATTCTTTGCATATGTGCTCCATTTTTGTTTTTTTCTCGCAGCATCTCAAAGCAGAGATATGCCCGGGAAAGCTAACTTTTGGTTGGCTGCCTTTGGGGTCGTAGCGCGCCTGCTTGTTTTTTTGGGCGCGAATATTTACCTTGCACAGCGCACCTTTATCGCAAGCTTGAGCTCAATCGCGTTCATTGCTTTTTTAGGTGTATGTACCTTGGTCTTGGCCATTCATGCTTTGTGTTTTCGAATTTACCCAGAAGGGAAGTCCCAATAGTACCGCTTGTGTTGTGCTTGCACTTGGTGCACTCTAGAGATGCAGTGAGCTTTACTCGCGTCGTCGGAAGGTGTGCACCGACACGCCAGTGGTTCGCATATCAAGAGGAGACCCTAGGGCAGTGAATCTTGACAACCAAAAACGCAGTGTGGTGACGAGTCAGCTCAATCTTTTACTCGCATTCGCGGGGTTGGTTCTGCTTCTATTGCTGATGCGAGCTTTTTATCTGCAGATGTTTCGGGGAGAACACTATCTTGCCTTGAGTCGTGATAACTTTATTCAAACAATCCCAACAGCGCATTCGAGAGGGCGAATTTTCGACCGCTTTGGGACTTTGCTTGTCACCAATCGACCTTCACACGACATCTTTCTAACACGAGCATTTTTGCCCGACAGCGAGCGAAGCATCGCGAAACTTGGCCGCGTCTTGGGGATGTCTAAACGACGGCAATCCGAACTCGATGCAGCTCTACTTGAAAGCCTTGAGGGTCAGGAAGTCCGCAAACTGAGTTTTGCACACGAGAACCCTTTCGGATGTGAAGCATTGGACCAATTTCTGCGCGAGGATGAACTCGCCGGGGTGACGCTGCGGAATCGAGCCGTGATGGCATCGGGCTGCGTTGTTACGATCGACAATCAGGTCTTCCCTTCCCGTGCAGCAGTGCGTCAGCGTTTGCAAGATGCGCTCGATTATGACCCACGAAAGTTCCAAGCAGCGTGGGATAGAGCGTGGCGAAGAAGCCGACGCGGGCAATACCAGCCATTTCGAATTGTTAGCGATGTGGACGAAGGCGCGGCAAACCAGGTGCGTCTTGAGATTAGTCGAGGACTTTTACCAGGAATACAAATGAATGATTCGATGCGCCGTCGCTACCCTTTTGGTGATCGCGCGTCGCATGTTTTAGGTTTTATGAATGAAGTCTCGTCACGAGATCTGCGACAAAATGCCTACAAGCACTATCACCTGGGTGACCGGGTGGGGCGCCGCGGTGTTGAGCGGGTGTTTGAAAATTATCTTCGTGGTGAAGATGGGAAAAGATTCTACATCGTTGACGCAAAAGGGCGAGAGCACGGTGCCTTTCATCACCATTTGGAGGAATTGGGTCTTGAACCCATCGAGTCACGGGGAGGCCACGATATTCGATTGACTATCGACGAAGAGCTTCAGGAATGGACTGAAGGTGCATTCTTGGGGGCGGCAGGCTCTGTGGTTGTGATTGATGTAAACAATGGTGAGGTCTTGGCCCTTGCGAGCTTTCCACACTACGACCTGAATGAGCTGGCGGGGCGCGGTAGTGGAAGCGCATGGTTAAAGCTAAGCCGTGACGCCTTGAAACCCCTACGAAACAAGGCCGTACAAGAACACTATGCACCCGGAAGTACTTTCAAAGCGTTTACCGGTGTCGCCGGTCTTGTCCATGGACAAATTCGAAGCTCGAGCGTTAAGACATGCTATGGCAATTTCTTCATTGGACGCCAGCGGTGGCGCTGTTACAATCGAGGGGGACATGGACCTCTCTCGCTTCCCACTGCGCTGAAAGTTTCCTGTGATTCATATTTTTACAATCTGGGAGTGAATCTTGGTTTGGACCGTCTTGCTTCCACAGCGCAGCATTTTGGGTTCGGGCGAAAGAGTGGCATCGCGCTGGATGGAGAGGTTCCGGGTTTAATTCCTACACGCGAGTATTATGCGAGCAAAGGTGGCGGCTACCGACGGGGCTATGTCGTCAACGCTTCAATTGGGCAAGGCGATGTCATCGCCACCCCGCTTCAGCTTGCGAATGCCTACGCTGCGCTGGTCAACGGCGGTGATCTTTTTCGGCCGCGAATTGTCCATGAGGTTCGAGATGCGACCGGGCTTGTGACGCAATCCTTTATCCCAGAGGTCATTGACCACTTGGACATCAAGGAGAGCGACCTCGAGGAAATTCGTCGTTCACTCTCGTATGTCACGAGAGCAGGTGGAACGGCATACTCGCTAAGGGATGTAGAGAAATACGGTGACTTGGCGAGATGGGTACGAAAGAGTGGTGTTGTGATTGGTGGAAAAACAGGCACAGCTCAAGTTGTTTCCTTATCAAAAAATATTGACCATCTCGACCCTGAAGCCGTTGAATATCACAAGCGTGACCATGCATGGTTCGTGGGTTTTGCGCCAATCCAGGAGCCAGAGATTGTCGTGGTCGCAATGACTGAGCACGGCGGATTTGGCGGGAGCGCGTCCGCACCCGTTGTGGCGAACGTGATTCGCAAGTGGCATGAATTGAAAGTCGAACGCGGAGGCGCAGAATGAATCTACGGGATTATTTTGCGCGAGTTCCATTGTTGCTGACCATGTATGTGAGTTTAATTCTCGGTATTGGTGTGGTCAATCTTGCATCGGCGGCTCGTGTTCTTCGGCCCAACCTGCCATGGGTGCAGCTTCTTTGGATTGTGATCGGGATCGCTGTCGCGCTAATCCTAGGTGCAATACCTGCCTCGCGGCTTCGTTCATTGCTTCTGCCGGGCTATCTTTGCGCGATAACACTGCTAGGTGGGGTTCTCGTCTTTGGTATTCAAGTGAAAGGCGCACGTCGATGGATCGAACTCGGGGCTTTTCGCCTTCAGCCGTCGGAGCTTGCGAAAGTAGCAACCTTGGCGATGGTAGCGTTATTGCTCTCCAAACGCAGTGAACGTAATGGCTATACGCTAACCACGCTCTTTAGGCCCCTGCATCCCTCTCGGCCTTTGTTCCTATCGGGCGCGATGCTTGCCTTTCTTTATACTCAGTGGGAGGTTTTCGACCTCGATTGGTTAACTGGAGATCGCTACGACCTCCATGAAGGCATCTTTGCAGGTCTTGCATTGACCCTCGTCTTGGTTTGGCTCGTGGCGTCTTTGGTGAGGTATTTTGGCGAGCAAGAAAAGCCTGCACTGATAGGCCCAATTGAGTGTGCTGCTTTGCCCTTTGTCTTGATCCTTGTTGAGCCGGACTTGGGAACTTCGTTGATGCTTGTTCTCGTGTGTGCGGCTCAAATCCTTGCCTGTGGTATACGCATGCGTTCTTTCGTCTACCTTATGGGAAGCACGGGGGTCGTTGCGGGTGTTGCGTGGACCTTCATCATGCATGATTATCAGAAATCGCGCGTGATCAATTTTCTCAACCCAGAGGCTGACCTGCACGGTGCCGGGTACCATGCTATGCAATCGATGATTGCGATTGGCTCGGGTGGCCAGCTTGGCAAGGGATACGGCCTTGGGACGCAAACCCAGCTCTCCTTTTTACCTGAAAACCAGACCGACTTTGTCTTCTCGGTTTGGGCAGAAGAGTGGGGTTTTTTGGGTGTGTGTGTTCTTTTTATCCTCTTCTTTCTTTTGCTTCAACAGCTCTTTGCGATGGCCCGCACCGCGAAGGATGATTATGTTGTTTTGATTTGTGTGGGTGTGGCTGCGATGTTTTTTTGGCATATGGTGGTCAACGTTGGGATGGTCATGGGTGTTTTGCCTGTTGTTGGTGTCACCTTGCCCCTCCTCTCGTATGGAGGATCGTCAATGATGACGCTCTTCCTTTGTCTTGGGCTTGTTGTCAACACACAAGTCTGGTCTGACGTTGAGGACGACGAAGCCCTTTAAGCGCGGGCAAGCGGGCAAAGGTAAAGAGGGTATGACGAATCTGAAGTGGGTAGGGCAAAAGGTCCATGAAATCGAGCAGGAGGCCGATGGTGAGGGTTCCTCAATGCATAGAACTCTTATGCCGCTGTCCAAATATCATGTTGGCCGTCGAGAGTCCGGAGATGGTTCTAAAAACAATGCCCCCCGAATAAACCTTGAGCATGGCGGGGATGCGAAGACGGTGGAGACTTCGCTCTCGGAATGGCTCAAAAGCTCCACGCTAACTTTAGCAAAAGATGGTGTTCTTCGGGCAAGCGCTTTGCAACTTCGACGATCTTTTATTGCACAAGCGCGAGACGCTTTATTTCGTTCCTATATTGAACGCACCTCACTATATGGGCATGTCACATTTCGTACGAGTGGTAGGGAAGATGCAACCCGGCGACAACTCGCGAAACTTGTCGTGAAGGGCGGACTCCCAAAGAACAGTGGCTTGGACGGGCTCTCTGATTTCTTGGACGTTCATCACGATAGGATGGTTTGGATCGCTCACTTGGGAGCCTTTGGTGAACTCAATTCTTTGGCAGCATATCAAGAGTTGGCCGAGGCAAAGAATACACCGCTTCTTGTTATCGGCCCCCTAAGTATATCCACAAATCACACCGTGCGCGTGTTGCACGAACAGTTCTTGCGAAGGCTTTCGAGAGCTCTCGCAAAAGTGAAAGAGGGCGAAGCTTCCATTCAGGAACCCAAGTCCGCGAAGGGGAGGAGGCGCAGAGTTTACGGTAGATTCGCACTGGGGCGGTCTGCAATAACTCAGACGATCGCAGAGCGTTTTCATGACGCTTGGTTGGCCTGCGCACAGGTCCGACTTCTTTCTCCTCATGGGGACTCGCGTGTGCTCTTCCCGTACGATTTACCACCGCTGCAAAGAGCTTTTTTTGATGCGTTCTGCGTTGCGGATGTGTTGGCAGGCGAAAGTGAGCGCCGGGCAAGTTCTTTACTCCGGTCCACGATCGAGAATTTCTTCGCAAAATAGAACAAAGCGACTTATAGAGCGAATAGAGTTTTTATTCTTTGGAGGACACTATGGATGCTGTGAAGACTGTCGCGTCAATGACTGGAGGGACCTTTCTGGAGGTGGTTCAAGCTGCGCCACGTAAAGTGCGGGAAACACTCTTCGGGCGCCTTGGCATTAAAGCGAAGAAACGTGGATTTGGCCTTCGTGTGGGTGGCAAAATGGAAGACCGCGCGGCAAAGCTTCATTTACGCTTGAAAGAAAGTCAAAGTTCTCAAGAGGGCGAGCTTTGTTTGGAGCTCCTTCGTAATTGGCTTTATACGAAACGTAGCCTTCTTGTGGACACATTGGATTTCTTGGAGGTTAAACATGACAATGGCCTCATCGAAGATGAACCCACTTTTTTTGCAGAATTGAGTGAAGAAAAAACTGAAGCCCTTGTCAAAAACTTAAAAGACAAAGGTCATCCCGAAGAATGGATTGCGCTCTACTTGAGCTTTGTGGATGTTCCGAATGTTGAAAGGTTTGCCAAGGTTGGCGCATAATGTCGCCGGCAGTACTGGTTGATGCCCATGCGGAGCACAGTGGCGTTTTCACCTTAACTTTGAACCGTGCGAAAACACGGAATGCGTTGAAGGTCGAAGTCTTACAAGAGCTTCTCAAACAGCTGAAGCGTGTTGAAGAGGACCCCAAAGCACGTGCAGTTGTTCTCACCGGATCCGGTGACACTGCTTTTTCCGTTTGGGGGGACTGCGAACCCATTACTGAAAACATTCAGAGTGAATCCTATGAGTCGTATGAGCTCTACGCACGAACCCTGAAGGCTATAGCTACGATGAGTGTCCCAATTGTTGCAGCGATCAATGGCATGGCACTTGGTGGTGGTTTTGGTCTTGCGATGATGTGTGATTTTGCGGTCGCGGCAGACGATGTTGAGTTCGGAGCCTACGAGCTCTCAAAAGGTGTGTTTCCGCTTCTTACTGCTGAGGTTTTGAGTACACGAATGCCTGTAAAGATTTTAAGTGAGATTGTTTATTTAGGGTATCGGCTTCCCGCTCGCCGCGCGGTTGAACTTGGCTTCGTAAACAAGGTTGTTTCCTCGTCCGAGGTTCTTCCCGAGGCTTACCGCATTTGTGGGCGATTGACATCGTTGCCATCGGGCGCGATGCGTTTGGGGCGGGAGCATGCCACAAGCGTAAAAACCCGGAACTTTATTTCGCGCATCGATGATCTTACGCGTGGACTCCGGGACGCCTTGGTGCATGAAGATGCCAAGGAAGGCGCACTCGCAACTCTTGAACGGCGGCCACCACGCTGGTCTCTTTAATCGAGAAGGTTATTGCTGAGTTGAGGGTTCCCCGATAGTGAGGAACATGAGCTCTTTATTCCAATCTGAAAAGTTAGAGATCCTTTTTGACCGCGCAACAATGCAAGAACGCCTTCAGGAGCTCGCCGATGAGGTGTGTCAAGATCATGCTACAATCGAAAAGCCTTTAGTTGTCATCGGAGTCCTCAAAGGGGCTGCTCTTATTATGTCCGACCTGGTTCGTATGCTGGACCGGCCAGTTGAGATGGACTTTATTCGATGCGCCTCGTACCATGGTGGTACCGAGTCCTCGGGGGAGATAGAGCTTCTCTTGGATGTTTCGATGGACCTTCGGGGGCGTCATGTGTTGGTGGTTGAAGATATTATTGATACCGGGCTGACGATAAAGTTTGTTTTAGAGCATCTTGAATCCAAGGGCGCGGAGAGCGTCAAACTCTTATCGCTTCTTGAAAAGCCAACAAAGAATACGTCGGGTGTTCATGGTGATTATGTTGGCTATGAAATCAACGATCACTTTGTTGTCGGCTATGGCCTCGACTTAAAGGAGGAACTTCGCAACCTTCCTTTTGTCGGTGTTTGTAAAGACACAAGTGTTGTCGGCTAGGTGATTCGTGTTGGTTGATAAACGAACTTAGGTTAATGCAACCACATGCTGTTAACCCTTTGGAGCGACCTTCTTTTTTTGCCCTACGTTTCTGTCCCCAATCGAAGGTGCCTTGAAATTTCTGCACATCCATCCAAGATGGGGCGACCAATCTTTAACCCCACGAGGGATTGCGGCAGTCGCTGTCGCGAGTCTTGTGCACTCAAGAGGAGTTCCGCGATGCTTAGCGTTCATGAAGTTACACAAGGTTATGGCGACAAGACACTTTTTGATGGCGTTACGGTCTCGTTTGGGCCAGGCAAACGCTTTGGTCTGACGGGGCCCAATGGAGCAGGGAAATCAACATTTATGAAGTTTCTTGCGGGCGATGAAGAGCCGCAGAAAGGTCATGTTTCACGCCCGAAAAAGACGTCCATCCTTCGGCAGGACCATTACGTTTACGATGAATTTCTTTGTCTGAATGCTGTCATGATGGGGAACAAGCCTCTGTGGGCCGCGATGGAGCAGAAAGAAAGAATCCTTAAAGAATGCGAAGAGTCTGGAGAGTTCACCGAGGAGATGGGAATCAAGCTGGGTGACCTTGAAACGGTGATTGCTGAAGAAGATGGGTACGTTGCAGAGTCCGAGGCGGAAAAACTCCTGGAGGGCTTAGGGATCCCGGCAGAATTTCATCGTGAAAAAATGGAGAATCTTAGCGGTGGCATGAAACTCCGGGTTTTACTTGCGCAGGCACTCTTTGGGAAACCCGACTGCCTCTTGCTTGATGAGCCGACCAACCATCTGGATATGGACAGTATCCGGTGGCTTGAGAGTTTTCTTCTCAACTATGAGGGGATTCTCGTGTGTATTAGTCATGACCGGCATTTTCTGAATGCGGTGACGACACATATTGCAGATATCGATTATGAAACGATTATTACCTATACAGGTAATTATGATGACATGGTCATACAAAAATCCCAGGTGCGCTCTCGGATTGAAGCGGAGAATAGTGAGAAAAGTAAAAAGATTGCACAACTCAATGAGTTTGTTCAGAAGTTTGGTGCGGGTACGCGTGCGAGCCAAGTGCAAAGTCGGAAAAAAGAGATTTCAAAGCTGCAACTGAACACGCTGAAAAAATCAAATATTCAACGACCCTTCATTCGTTTTGACTTACGCGACAACAAGTCGGGCAAACACGTGATTGAATTCGCCAATGTTTCAAAATCGTTCGTCGAGAAGGGTAAAGCAGACATTACCATTTGCAAAGGTTTGGACTTGCATTTGATGCGAGGCGATAAAATGGCTATTATCGGCCCTTCAGGCATCGGGAAAACGACATTGGTTCGTATGATGATGGAGCAACTAAAGCCCGACGAAGGTTCGACAAAGTGGGGGCACAACGCTGACGTGGGCTACTTTGCCCAGGATCACCGAGAGGGTATCCCTGAGAATAAAATGCTCTGGGAATATCTCCTCTCTTTTAAAGAAAGTGCATCGCGTGACGAAATACGACAGCTTCTTGGACGAATGCTCTTCTCGGGTACGGAAGGCGAGAAGCTAACCCATGTGCTCTCGGGTGGAGAAACAGCACGTCTTCTTTTCTCGAAGCTGATGCTTTTGGACCACAATGTTTTAATATTTGACGAACCAACCAACCATCTTGATCTTGAATCGATCTCGGCCTTGCGAGATGCTCTGAAAGAATACGAAGGGACTGTCATCTTTGTAACACATGATCGGGACCTTGTGTCGGATGTCGCGACACGCGTTCTGTGTATGGGCCGACACACGATCGATGACTTCAAAGGGACTTACGACGAGTATTTGAATAAGGTTGGCGAGATTCGTTTCGATCGCTAAACAAGGAAAGTTTCACTTGGTTTTTGACCCGAAAAGGGATACCAGCCGCTATCGTGTGGAGATGAGGTATTTCTTCGCGACAAATGTTTGCAACAACCTACTCACTCTGTGCAAAGTCAGCCCATGATTGCGATTCGTACAGATGCTTGGTCGGATGTTGGGAAAGCACGAGACCACAACGAAGACAGCTTGCTCGTTGATGCAGAGCTTGGCCTCTGCATTGTTTGTGACGGCATGGGGGGGCACGCAGCCGGAGAAGTCGCCAGTCAGGCGGCGGTTAAAGGAATCCGAGACGAAGTACGCCTTGCGATTACAGAGCTCCGCCGTGTTGCGCTTCGGGACAGTGTGGTTGCAAAAGATACCTTGTCAAAAAAGGTTGAGGACATTGTCACGAAGGTCTGTCATGATGTCTATACCCTTGCTGTTGAAGAGCAGGGTAAAGCCGGTATGGGGACGACTCTCGTCATGTCACTTCATCTCGGTGATTTTTTGGTTGTCGCGCATGTGGGCGACAGTCGAGCGTATTTGTTTCGTGACGGGCAAATGCACCAGTTGACCGAAGATCACAGCTATTGTCAGGAGATGATTCGCCGCGGTAAAATGACACCGGCAGAAGCGTTAAAAAGCCCTTATGCCAATGTTATTACACGCGCCGTCGGGATTCAAGAGCATGTCGAATCTGACGTGTTGGTGATGAACCTTTTTGAGGGTGATCGAGTGTTGCTGTGTTCAGATGGTTACCATGGATGTTTTGATGACCCGGATAGGATTGCAGCGCATGTTGTCGGAATCCCTTTGGAGGACCTAGCGAAACGGCTATGCGGGTACTCAAACGAGGCTGGTGGTCCTGACAATATTAGCTGCATTCTTCTGGATGCCTACCAGGAAGTTGAGCACACCCAGGTTCAGGAGCGCAGTGATATCAAGGACCGCTCTGAGAGTCAGGATATTAATCTTCGCCTCGCAGCAATTCGGAAAGTACCCCTCTTTAAACACCTGTCGTACACGGAGTTGATGCGCTTTCTTGCGTTGGCCGAGGTTCGGAAATATCCCGCGGGGGAGACTGTTTTTGATGCGACATTCGACGCGGGTCTACGAATTGTTATGGGTGGAGAGGTTGAGTTGACCACACCGTCGGGGGTCTGTATTCGTTTGAGTTCTGGGCAGCACTTCGGAGACATGGAGCTTTTGGATGGGGGGGAGTCTGCTGCTGTTATAAGAGCTGTGAGTCCGGCGCGGATCGTATCTGTGAGTCGTGACCGAATATTCAAACTGGTTCGCGAGCAGCCTGTGTTGGGCACGAAGCTTTTATGGAGTATCGGGAGTCATATGAGCCAGAGGCTGCGCGAAAGCGATGCGCGCTATCAAGGCAAATCGAAAACAACGAATTTCCCCGCGCAGGAAGGACAAGACTCAGTACTCATACTCACATCGGAGGAGCGTCATGATGGACTTTGATGAACCCAGTCGAGAAGGAGACCGAACTCGAGTCTCGCAAGTGAGTCGTATTGCAGACAAGCACGTTCTCGGAAACCGCGTCGCGTGCCTCGTTCAGATTTACGGTCGCGACATCGGCCGAAAGTACGAGCTCAGCGATGGAGAAGTCACAATAGGGCGAGGGCCCGACTCGTCGATTGTCGTGGACATGGACAACGTTTCGCGTTCCCATTGTGTGATTATCCGTGGTGATTTTGGGTACTCGGTATTGGACCTCGGATCGACGAACGGAACATTTCTCAACGATAGAGAGCTGCGCAAGCAACAGGTGTTGCGTAACGATGACTTGTTGAAGGTGGGCGGCGTCATCTTCAAGTTTATTGGTGGCGATAATATCGAGCAGCTCTATTACGAAGAAATCTACAGAATGGCAATTATTGATGGCCTCACTCAGGCCTACAACAAACGTTATCTGATCGAGTTCTTGGACCGAGAATTGGCTCGCTGTAAACGTTATACACGTCCTTTGAGTGTTGCACTCTTCGACTTGGATTTCTTTAAGAAAGTCAACGACGAGTTTGGTCATTTGGCTGGAGACTACGCATTGAAGCAGGTTTCGGACCTCATACGTGAGCACGTGATGCGAAAAGAAGAATGCTTTGCACGCTACGGGGGAGAAGAGTTTGCGGTGGTGCTGCCAGACACGTCATTGACCCGTGCACTGCAAACCGCAGAGAAGATCAGGGCGCTCATCGACCAGGAACCTTTTGAGTTTGAGGGGACGGAGATTCCCGTTACGATCTCGATAGGGGTGAGCGAAATGGAAAAAAGCGATACCCCGGAAACCTTCATCGCTCGGGCCGATGCCCGACTCTATGAGGCGAAGCGTGCAGGGCGAAATTGCGTCATGCCGAAGACTTAAATCGAAGTGCGGTATCGAGCTAAACTTGAAAGAGTTTTGACTTGACGCGCTACGTCAGAGCGTTTCATAGTATGGACAACTTTTGAGACGGAGTTCCTATGAAATATCGATTGCTTGCGCCAGGGCCCACACCTGTACCCGACAGAGTTTTAGCGAAGATGTCGTTACCAATTAAACATCATCGTACGCCTTATTTCGCAGATGTATTCAAGGCATGTCAGGTAGGCTTGAAGTGGCTTTTTCAGACCGAATACGATGTTTTAACAACCGTCACATCGGGAACCGGCATTTTCGAAGCAGCTTTTCGATCACTTCTCTCACCCAATGATAAAGTCATTACGATTGGTGGAGGGAAGTTTGGAGAACGCTGGGGAGACATGGCAGAGCAACTTGGCCTCACCCCTATTCGCGTGGATGTGCCCTGGGGGCAATGTGTTGATGTGAAGAGCGTTGCACAGAAGTTGAAAGAAAACCCTGATGTTCGTGCGGTCGTCTGTGTCGCATCGGAGACCTCAACGGGTGTTCGACATGACTACGAGGGGCTTGGGGAAATAATCGCAGAGAACCCCGAATGCATTTTTATGGTTGACGCGATTACAGCCTTAGGAGTTTGGGACATATCGCCGGAGCGCGATAACATTGATGTATTGGTTTCAGGCTCTCAAAAAGGAATGATGCTTCCACCGGGATTGGGTTTTGCATCGGTGAGCGATAAAGCGTGGACAATGAGCGAAGGACGGGCACGTTGCGCTGGATATTACCTTGACCTGCATAAAGAGCGAAAGGCTCTTGCAAAAGGACAAAGTGCTTACACGTCCGGAGTCACATTGATGATAGGACTGGAAGAAGTGCTATCGATGATGCAACGCGAAGGCTTGCAGAACATTTTTGAGCGTCATGCTCGCTTGGCCCGCGCGACACGTGTAGGAATGCAAGCATTGAACCTGAAACTCCTGGCGGAGAAACCTTCCGACAGCGTGACCAGCGTATGGAATCCAGAAGGGGTTCGTGATGACGCGGTCAATAAAGGTTTGAGAGACCGCGCAAATCTTACGATTGCGGGTGGTCAAGAGGCGTTAAAAGGGAAAATCTTTCGCGTGGCTCACTTGGGTCATTACGATGAGTTGGATGTCTTAACTGGGTTGAGCGCAATCGAAATCGTCTTAAAACAAGAAGGATACTCCAACTTTACACCTGGGGCGTCGATTGCAGCAGCATCGCCCATCCTAGAGCCAGGCTTTGCGGAGGGGCGCCATGTATAACGTATTTCTTGCAGACAAACTCTCGCCCAAATGTGCAAACTATCTCGATGCCAGTGGTCACTTCAGTGTGGTCTCAAAGCCGGGCTTAAGTGTTGAAGAGCAGTGTGACATCATTGGCGACGTTGATGCTTTGGTGGTTCGTTCTGCAACAAAGCTGAAGGGACCGCTCTTGGAGAGTGCAAAGAAACTCAAGATTGTTGTCCGCGCAGGCATCGGGGTTGATAATATCGACCTTGTAGGATGCAAAGCGAAGGATATCGTTGTTGAAAACACACCCTTTGGTAACGCGACCAGTGCGGCAGAGCATGCGATCGCATTGATGTTTGCGGCGGCACGCCAGATCCCCCGTGCAACTCGAACGCTCGAGCAGGGCGGTTGGGATAAAAAGTCATTCATGGGGATAGAACTCGAAGGCCGTACACTTGGTTTGATTGGTGCTGGAAACATTGGT
>JAHDBA010000045.1 GCA_020630615.1 Myxococcota bacterium
TATGAAACGTTATTTTGCATAAGTTCTAGTGACCTTCAAACTTGCCTGAAGAACCATGTTCTTGGTCAAGAGACGCTTCGAGTGCGCTTGGTACCCCGTTGGCGTTCGCTTTTGTTTTGAAGGTCTCGAGCATCGCATAAAGGTGCCGAACGTGCTGACTTCGTTCAAAACTTGAGGTCAGCGTATCAAGCTTTACAGCCTCACTTACAAAATCTGCAAGGAGCTCTTTCTCGTACTTGGAAAGAAGTTCTAAAAGTTTTGAGTAGCCCTTAAAGCGATGAATGCCCCCATCGCCGAGAGAAATTGCGTATCGGAGCGGTCGCTCTAACTTCGTTAGAGTATCTACCGACAGCCTGATGTCAGCGAAGTTAGGGCTTCCTTTGGAGATAGGGCACCCCTTCATTGATGCAATATTGCTTCGTGGTTTAGCGACCAGAGAATATCAACGATTTGGTATAGTCTTGGTTCATCTCACCAATCACCCGAAGCGGTATGGACTTTGGACACGCGGCAGTACACTCATAATGGTTTGTACACGCTCCAAATCCCTCTTTGTCCATCTGTGTGATCATATTGAGCGCACGTTCAGGACGCTCAGCTTGACCTTGTGGCAATTTCGCAAGTTGTGAAACCTTTGCACCAACAAAGAGCATCGCCGATGCATTCGGGCATGCTGCAACACAAGCGCCGCAACCGATACAGGTGGCAGCATCGAAAGCCATGTCGGCATCTTCTTTCGCAATCGGTAGAGCATTCGCGTCGGGTGCGCCCCCTGTGTTCACACTAACGAATCCCCCAGCTTGAATTATACTATCAAAGGCGGAGCGGTCAACAACAAGGTCACGAACCACCGGGAAGGCTTCCGCGCGCCATGGTTCGATCCAGATTGTGTCTCCATTCGTAAAGCGACGCATATGAAGCTGGCACGTGGTTGTACCCTCATCGGGGCCGTGCGGTTTTCCATTGATTACCAGTGAACACATTCCACAAATACCTTCACGACAGTCGTGATCAAATGCGACGGGCATTTCCTTTTGCCCAGCGAGATCGGCATTCACAATATCGAGCATTTCCAAGAAGGACATATCCGGCGAGATATCCTTAGCGATATAGGAAACAAACTTTCCTTTTTTACCGGGTGCATCTTGTCGCCAAACTTTAAGATTCAGTGTCATGTTTTGCGTGGTCATTGTTAAACCTCGTGGTGTTCTTTTGAGCAGCGGCGCCCTTTCAGGGGGCGTGCACGGTGTTACTTGTAGCTTCGTTGGCTTGGTTTGACATACTCAAACTTCAAATCTTCTTTTTCCATCGTCGGCGTTTTATTTTCACCTTCATAGAACCAAGCGGAGACGTGACAATAATCTTCATCGTTACGTTTTGCCTCACCTTCATCGGTTTGGTACTCCTCGCGGAAGTGCCCACCACAACTCTCTGCGCGGGTGAGGGCATCGTGACACATGAGTTCGCCATGCTCTAGGAAATCCGCAACCCGGCCGGCGTTTGCAAGTGCAACATTCATTTCTTTTGCGCTTCCAGGTACACTTACATTTTGCCAAAACTCTTTGCGCAGCGATTGTATCGATTCGATGCCTTGTTTGAGTCCAGTGTTATTTCGTGCCATCCCACATGAATCCCACATAATCTTGCCGAGCTCGCGGTGGTACCAGTCGGCCGACTTATTACCATCGACACTTAAGAGTGCGTCAAGGCGTGCATCCGTATCTTGGGCCGCATTTCGAAATGCACTGTCGTCAGTGGTTACGCTGCCAGGCTGGGCGTCTGCTAAATAATGCCCAATGGTGTAAGGCAACACGAAGTAGCCATCTGCAAGACCCTGCATAAGGGCACTTGCCCCAAGTCGGTTGGCTCCATGATCAGAGAAGTTTGCTTCACCGATAACAAATAGACCTGGAAGATTGCTTTGGAGGTTATAGTCAACCCACAACCCCCCCATCGTATAGTGGACGGCAGGAAAAATACGCATCGGGGTCTTATAGGGGTTCTCGTCCGTAATCTTATGATACATGTCGAAGAGGTTCCCATAGCGAGCGGAAATCGCATCTTCACCGAGGCGGTTAATAGCGTGACCAAAATCGAGGTAGACACCAAGGCCAGTTTTGCCAACGCCAAAACCCTCATCGCAGGCAAGCTTTGCTGCACGACTTGCCACATCGCGAGGGACCAAATTCCCAAAGCTTGGATACCGACGCTCAAGGTAATAATCGCGTTCTGATTCTGGAATATCACTTGGCTTGCGCGTATCACCTTTTTTCTTCGGAACCCAAATGCGACCGTCGTTACGCAGGCTCTCGCTCATGAGTGTGAGTTTGGATTGATGGTCACCACTCACTGGAATGCAAGTCGGGTGAATCTGCGTATAACAGGGGTTCGCCATCGCTGCGCCACGTTTATACGCACGAAATGCTGCAGTGACATTCGAACCCATAGCATTTGTGGACAAGAAAAATACATTGCCGTAACCACCCGATGCCAAAACAACCGCATCGGCAGAATGCTGAGTAATCTCACCCGTCGTGAGATTGCGACTGATAATCCCCTTTGCATGACCGTCAACGACCACTACATCGAGCATTTCAGTACGCGTGTGCATATTGACAGTACCTTTTGCAATCTGTCGCGAGAGAGCAGAGTATGCACCAAGCAAGAGTTGTTGCCCTGTTTGCCCTCGGGCGTAAAATGTACGCGAAACTTGGGCGCCTCCAAAAGATCGGTTGGCCAAATGACCGCCATAATCACGCGCAAAGGGAACACCTTGTGCAACACACTGGTCGATAATGTTCGAAGACACTTGAGCGAGGCGGTAAACGTTGTCCTCGCGGGAGCGAAAGTCACCGCCTTTCACTGTGTCATAAAAGAGGCGGTATACGCTATCTCCATCATTCTGATAGTTCTTCGCCGCATTGATACCACCCTGGGCTGCGATCGAATGTGCACGCCGAGGAGAGTCTTGGAAGCAAAAGCAGTCAACCTGATAGCCGAGCTCAGCCATGGTGGCCGATGCCGATGCGCCAGCGAGCCCTGAGCCAACAACAATCACCTTATACTTGCGCTTGTTGGCGGGGTTTACAAGTTTGATATTGAAGCGATGGTTATCCCATCGTTGCTCGATAGGGCCTTCTGGGAGATTTGAGTTCAGTTCGCGTGCCATGGTGACTCCTGGACTTCGGGCGACGCCCGTAAGGTCATACTATGAGTTCGCACCCATAAGGAATACTCCAAAAGGGAGTAAGATAACGTTACAGAGTAAAATGAGTACGGCGGTTGCCAGCCCAACTTTTTCAAGAGTGGGTCCCCACTTGCCGGACTTGATCCCGAGAGTTTGCCAGAGGCTTTGCGTACCGTGCATGAGGTGCCCAACAACCATCAGATTTGCGAAGGCATAAAAAAGAACCCAGACAATATTACTGAAAGATTGAGTCACCATATTGAATATATTGTGACGGCCCTGCGCATCAGCGCTATGAAAAATATCATCGCTAACAAGGGTCCCGGTCGTGAAATGCAAGAGGTGGATAATAATGAATGCGAGGATAATAAGCCCGGAAACCTTCATGTTTTGTCCCACAAAGCGTGAAAGTGGGTTCCCGTATTGTGTTCGAAGCGTCTGGTATCCTTTCGGTCCTCGAGCCTTTTTATTGCGTGAAGCCAATCGAATGCCCGTTACAATGTGCAAGCCAGCGATTCCGAGCAATGACAGGCGCGCGACCCATAGGACGCCCCCCATCGATTTTAACATTGCTCCGTAGGCATTGATGGCCTCACCACCATCGCCAGCAAAAATTTGTAGGTTCCCAAGCATGTGAATGAGAACAAAACCCCATAAACCAATACCCGTGACTGCCATAATCAGTTTCATGCCAATAGAACTATTCATGAAACGGGAAAGAACACCCATAAGTGTGTTGGTACCGCTGTTCTGTGATTGTGCTGACATTCTAAATCTCCGAGTCTATACAATTTTCGTTAATGCATAGGTCAAGTTGTACACAAGGCAAGAGTTCACTTTAAACGAGCTTTTTCTCATGCAGCTCGTCAACAAGTTTCTGGACGGCCTGGATCGATTTATCAAAACCGGCTTGTTCTTCACTGCTCAATTCAAACTCGACGACACCCTCAACACCATTACCACCAATGATCGTTGGAACACCGATAAAGAGGCCATCAACGCCGTATTCACCTTCGAGAAGTGCGGCGCAAGGGCGGACTCGCTTCTTGTCAAAGAGATACGCTTCAGCCATTTCAATCGCGGCAAGGGCAGGTGTATAGAATGCCGAGCCATTTCCAAGAAGGCCAACAATCTCTCCACCGCCTTTGCGCGTTCGAGTCACGATCTCCTCAAGGCGTTCATTGCTGAGTTTACCCATTTTAACCCATTCGGTGAGAGGGATTCCACCTGCTGTCGAGAAACGAGGTAGCGGCACCATGGTGTCCCCGTGGCCGCCGAGTACGAATGCACGGACATCGTCGCGGCTGACACCAAGCTCCCATGATATGAAAGTTTGAAAGCGTGCAGAGTCAAGAATGCCCGCCATGCCGACTACACGATTTTTTGGGAAGCCTGTCCCCTTCATCATCGCAAAAACCATAGCATCAAGAGGGTTGGTAATGACAATCACGAAAGCATTGGGAGCATGCTCTTTGATGCCCGCTGCAACACTCTGCATGACTTCGATATTCTTCTGCAGAAGGTCGTCGCGGCTCATGCCTGGTTTGCGAGGGAAACCTGCGGTGACGATACACACATCTGCACCCTCGATGTCCGCGTAATCATCGGTGCCGCTGAGCTGACAATCGGAGCCCAAAAGTGCTGAGGTTTGATTGAGATCTAGCGCTTTGCCCTTGGCTGTTCCACCAAAGATGTCAAAGAGAACAACATCGCCGAGATTCTTTTGAGTCGCTAAGAGCGCGAGTGTCCCACCGATTTGTCCTGCGCCGATCATTGCTATTTTTTTGCGTTGCATCCTAAACCACCTTCGAATGAATTCGCTCAAACGCTATGCGATTTTGTGGGAATGCTCAACTCTAAAGCGCGTTAAGTGTGTGAAATCTGTGCGAATCAACACTTCACACACCTTAGAGCTAGGGCATTTGGACCCATTTTGAGGCGGTGTCTTTAGATAGGCAAAACCGGATTGATGTCGTGCTTGGTGGTTAGCGCCAACGCGTAATACAGCCTAAACTGCATTGCGTTTGTCTCGACGCTTGTTTTCGAGGCGGGCTTGGTCCATTATTTCGCGTAAAAGCCACTTTGTCGTCGGTTGTGGCAGCATTCTAACTTTTTTCGCAAGCTCACCAGTAGAAATCAAGCGCAACCTTTGAGCAAGGTCCAAAAGTTCGGATGGCGCCTCGCTCCGTGTTAGCCGAGACAAAAATGCAGCACCGCCATCCAACGATTCATTTACAATTTGCTCGATGCTTTCAGCGATGAGTTGAAAGTCACTCAACTTAGGCGCATCACCCGTCATCAACATTGTACGTTCGATCTGTGAAAGTACAGTGTTCATTGAGTGCCAAGTCAGCTTGGACGTGATGTTTCGCGTGTCTAGGATTTCTACATTGTCATATTCAATAGGTATACTGGTAAAGTCGAGGCCTTTGCTGACCAGATCACTTGCCATGGCCCGACTTATGAGTTCTCCGCGAACAAAAGATGACAGTTGTTTTGCGACATCGCTCTGTGCGTTGCCCAAGGACATGTCATTTTGAGCTGCGCGCAGGCCTGTTTTGGTTGCAAACTTGATGCCTTGTTTCATAAGTTTACCAGCCAGCCCCTTTGTAGGCAGGCCTAGGCCGCCGATCAGAGGCTTGGTGCTGAGTGAGAGCGCAACTTCAATCGCTGTTGTGGTATGTTCTTTACTTCTCTTAAAATGGTCAAAGAGGCCCACTTCTGCGTGTTCTGCAAGTCGCACGCGCACAGCGCGTTCGTCGAAGTTATCTTTCAGTTGTTTTGCAATGAATTCATCTTTATTCGACGTCGCAAAAGCAAAAGGGCGCGCAACCTTACCGATGACGTCTTTCCCGTAGCCTTTGACTTTTTGCCTAATAACATCGGCTCTTTCGTCTAGGGTGTCTTGAGAACTGGTGAGCTCTATCATTAATCGTCCAGCAGTTTCTTTATCAAAGTGTTTTTCACAGAATTTCTTTAATGCTGTGTACTTTTGACCTGCTTCATCTGGGAATGCGCTTTTGAGCTCCTTTGGTGACATCGAAATGAGCGCTTTGATGAGCTCTCGTTTTCGTCTGGATGAGTTCTTATCGTTTACAATTATGTTTATACGGTCCCTTAAATAGCTACTATCCTTATTATTAAGCATGAAAGGTTTAAGGCTCTTTTGAGCCTTCAAGGATAGGGCTGACTGGAGCTCTTTGCGCTCGTCAGGATGCATGGTGTCAAGCAAGCGCAAGATCGATACGTGATTTGGCGCCTTGGAGTTGAGCTCTCTTTCAAGACTAATTTGACGAACACGCTCCGCATCTCCTTTAATCAATGCGTCTGCAAGCTCTGCAAGTTCACTTGAGTCTGCTTTTTCCTGTAAGACAGACACGAGGTTCTGTTTGTATCGAGCCTGATAGCTCTGCGCAATGCAATGAGGATTGCTATTGAGTTTTTCAATAATCGTCATGGTTTTTTCGTCACTGAGACTACGATTTGTAAGAGGAAGCATTGAGCGAATAGTCGCAACATCAGCAGCGTGTACATCACCCGCCAAAAGGTCTTTAGCAATTTGAACTTGGCGGTAGTTCATTTTTTTTGTCAGCGCACTGGGAATCTTATGGCCATGGTCTTGAAGTTTTGTCTTGAAGGTTTCTATTGATCCATCTTTTGCAAAGAGTTCAAGAACTTCAAGCATTTCAGAGGAGGGAAGTTTCTGCCACAATTGGGCCGGGAGCGTCCAGGGGCATGATTTTTCGAGAGCATCGTCTAGAGCTTTTTGCATTTGGGGGTTGAAAAAGCCTGCCACTTCGCGACCGACGCTTCTTCCTGCTGATTCGTAAATCGCACGAATTTCTTGAGCACCCTCATCAAGCATCAAGTTCGAAAGTTCTGAGACCGCTTTCTCTGGAGCCTTCTGGCTAAGTGCTGTGATCAGTTTCTCTGTCGTCTGCAGAGGCTTAGAAATCTTCATACATTAAGAGTACACAAAGACTCACATGTCGCATCGGTCGAGTTACGTATGATTTTTTTTGTTTTTTATTCTCCTTTAGTCCTCCCGGCGCCTTTGCCTTTGTTCTTTGTTTCCCTTGTTCCCCCCGACGGTTACCCCCCCCGACGGCCTTACTTGGATATGGCCATCTGGGAGCTCTTTGATTGCCTCAA
>JAHDBA010000027.1 GCA_020630615.1 Myxococcota bacterium
ACGTGTCAGCGGCGGGTTTAACTTCATGCGTCGATTAATGTTCTCGAGTAAAAAGTTTCGCTCGTCATCAGAGGGTTCGGTTTCGGGTTGCCCGACGCGCACATCTGTGGTGCCAATTACCGAACGGTTTTCCATTGGGATCACAAAGAAGAGGCGACCCGTGTCATCAAAGAAGGCAAGAATGCGTTTCAAATTATTGAGAGGTCTAACAATGAGATGTATACCGCGAGAGAAAACATGTTGGTGGGTGCTCTTCAGTTCGGCGGCCTCGATAATGTCATCGACATAGGGGCCAGCAGCATTCACCATCTTGCGGGTGCGAACTTCAAATTGCTCGCCCGACTCGTGGTCTCGCGCATCGATAACCCAGCCCTCGGGTGTTGATTGAATGTCATCGGCTCCCACATAGTTCACAACCACTGCACCTGCATTGAGCGCTTGACGTATGAAGGAGAAAACAAATCGAGCATCGTTATCGAGTAGATAGGCATCTGAGTATTCAACGCCGCCCGAAAAAACGGACGCATCCACATTGGGCTCGTCTTTTTCGATCGTCGCACGAGAAAGAAGGCGGGGGGGTTTTGTAAAGCATCGCCCCATGAACCAATAAAAAAGCGCACCAAGAAAGATGAACCAGGGTTTATGTCTGAAGGATTCTGATATTGTACCAAAGAATCGAATCTCTTGAATGTTTGAGGGGTAGGCGCGCATCAATCGGTTACGTGAAGAGCACAACTTCCAGACAAGACCGTACTCATGGTTCTCAAGATATTTAATCCCACCCCACACAAGATTCGACGACTCTTGGCTTGTTCCCGATGCGAAATCATTCTTTTCGATTAAGGCAACTTTGAGACCTTGTGATGCAAGCGCTGCCGCACTGACTGCACCGTTGATTCCGCCGCCAATCACGCAGACGTCAAAAACTTCTTCTTTTAGCGCTTTGAGATTCTGATCGCGTAGTGGGTCCATGAGCTCAGCATAGTGCGTGGTGTCCATTTGGGACAAGCGAATGTTTTGTTGACTTCAAAACTTTAAAGTCTCACGGTCATTCGGGATAGTGAAATAGCACATCGTTAAAATCTACGACTTCCGCGCGGGTTTGATCTTAAATCATTGATAGGAACTAAGGTCTTAAAACAGAGACACGCGCAAAAAGGTGCAAATCACGCAAGACACCATTTTTCTGAGCCCCTTTCAATAAAATACCTTCATGTTGGAAACCTGCTTTTTCAAGAACTTTCATCGACGCGTGGTTGTGCTCAAACACATCCGCTTCAACTCGAAGGTAACCATATGTCGTGAATGCAATCTCTACAACGCGTTCGATGGCCCCACACATAACCCCATGTCTTCTCGCAGATTTTGAGAGCCAGTACCCAAGGACACCGACATGAGAATAGTTGGAACCCTTTTTAGGTCGAACACAAATATCGCCAATCATAGCATCTGTTGCATCTGTGATCACAAACCAAAGTGGGTTGTTTGAATCGTGCACGAGCTCATAAAATGACCTCGCGTCACTCTCGGTGTATGGGAATGGGAAGTTATCAGTGAGCATCTCAGAGATACTTAAATCATCCGCGATTTTTGTTAACGTTTCAAGATCACTTTCGCGGATTGTTCGAAGGTTGAATTCTGTTAGGGAATGCATTCTGATTCTCCGCCCAAGAGCTCAAATGAGCTGTCGGTAAAGATAACTTATAACGCAACCATGAACATATTTTCGATAGAGGCTCAAGCATCGACTTGGTCGATGGGTATTTTTTGTTAACATCAAGAAGGGAGTTCGAAATGGTTAACGCGAGGTTGGAACGACTCAAAAAAGACTTGGAACCGTACCGCAAAAAGGTTTGTGAGCACCCGATTTACTCGCGAATGCGGTCACACCAAGACATTTGCATCTTTGTGGAGAGCCACGTCTTTGCGGTTTGGGACTTCATGTCTCTCGTAAAAGCGCTTCAAAGGAGCGTGACCTGCGTAGAAACACCGTGGTTACCCGTAAAACGACCGAGGCTCGCACGTTTTGTCAACGAGATTGTACTTGCGGAAGAAAGCGACCTCGATGCCTGCGGCGAAGTCAAGAGTCACTTTCAAATGTACTACGAAGCCATGAAGGTATTGGGCGCATCAATAATCGATATCAACATGTTTTTGAACTCGGTGAGAACTGGGCAGACGCCTGTGCACGCTATCGAAAAGCAATCGTGGGGGGGAAACACTCTAGATTTTCGAGTTGTAGACTTTCTTCGCTCGACCTTTGAGGTGGTAGAGTCTGGAAGCTTGCACCGAATCGCATCGTCATTTGCTTTTGGGCGAGAAGATATGATTCCCGAGATGTTTATTCGTCTTTTAAATTCAAACCTATTCGCAGACAACACATATTCTAAGCTCCGATATTACTTTGAACGTCATATCGAACTTGATGGAGACGAACATGGACCACTGGCGCTTGAATTAGTCGCAGAGCTGTGTGGCGAGAATGAAGAATACTGGCAAGAGGCTTTTGATAGCGCTCGTGTAGCCCTCGAGAGACGCGCTGCATTATGGGATTGCATCTGCGACCAAATTGGTGCGTATGATGCGAGTGATGCTCTGCAGCCTCGTTCTTAAGAAAAATCGTCGTTTCAGTGCCACAATTGCCTCGTTTTGTACTAGGCTTTGGGCAGGAGATCTTATGACAAGCGCAAAAATTAGTGTAGGCGAAAAAGATTACGAACTTCCACTGGTTGTGGGTAGCGAAAATGAAGTCGGCATCGATATGACAAAGTTTCGCGCACAAAGTGGTGTGATTTCATTGGACCCCGGCTTTGGCTCAACAGGTTCATGTCAGAGTGCGATTACCTTTATCAACGGTGAAGAAGGCGTACTCCGTTATCGGGGTTACCCAATCGAAGACATCGCAGAGAATGCTAGCTTTGCTGAAGTGTCCTACATGCTGATTTATGGGAACCTCCCAAATAAAACTCAACTCGAAGAGTTCAGTTCGAAACTGACGCAGCACAGCTTGATTCATGAAGACATGAAGAAATTTTACGAGGGCTTCCCTGCAAGCGCTCACCCAATGGCGGTACTCTCTTCGATGGTCGGTTCGCTCGCGACCTACTACCCCGAGAAAGATGAAGATGGCTTCGACTTAAATATTATTCGCTTGTTGGCGAAAGCAAAAACGATTGCTGCCTTCGCCTATAAACGCAGTATTGGGCAGCCCTTCATCTACCCACAAAACAACTTGAGCTATTGTGGGAACTTCTTGAACATGATGTTTGCGGTACCTTCGGAGCCTTATACGGTGGACCCAGTCCTTGAAGCCGCATTGAACAAGCTTCTTATTCTCCATGCGGACCACGAGCAGAACTGTTCAACTTCAACCGTACGCTTGGTCGGTTCTTCGCATGCCAATATGTTTGCTTCAATGGCTGCTGGTATTTGCGCGCTATGGGGACCACTTCACGGTGGTGCAAACCAAAAAGTTATCGAGCAATTAAAGTATATTCAACGTTCGGGTGAAGACCTTCAAAAGTTTGTGGATCGCGCCAAAGATAAAAACGATGACTTCCGCCTGATGGGCTTTGGTCACCGCGTTTATAAAAACTTTGACCCGCGTGCACGTATTTTGAAGAAGTCTTGCGATCAAGTTCTCTCAAAGCTCGGTGTCGATGACCCACTTTTGGATATTGCGAAGAAGCTTGAAGAAGTTGCACTCAACGACGAGTACTTTGTATCGCGTCGACTTTATCCAAACGTGGACTTTTATTCTGGTATTATTTACCGTGCGATGGGAATACCAACCAATATGTTTACAGTGATGTTTGCATTGGGTCGTCTTCCCGGGTGGATCGCGCATTGGTACGAGATGCGTCAAGACACGAGTACCCGTATTGGGCGCCCGCGACAGATCTATACAGGACCTGCCGCTCGTGACTTTGTTCCAGTTGCAAAACGCGGCTAGAGTAGGCGCAGAGCGTGAGTGAGTTGAAGATCAACTCAGGAAGGCATGTCGACCCGGCATCTCTTGGGCGGCATGCTTTTTTTGCGCATATTCGAGGGCTGTCTGCAGACGAACTTGAGCATATGGGTTGGCGTACACGTGAACGCTTGCAAGGGCGTTGTCTTGAACTTATCGATATTGATAGTGAGGTCGAATTTTTAATTGTGGGTAGTCGACTCTTCCCCAGCGCCGCAGTGGATTGCTTTTATCGGATTCCTGTGGTTGAACTCCTGGTGAGTCCACTTTACCTGGCAGCTCTCGCTATCCTTACGGCTGCCTGCGCTTTGGGTGGGTTGAAGTCCTTTTCATTGATTATAACGCTCGCATTATTGGCCATGAGTTTTGGTCTTTTTGTACGCCGAGCATCATTCTCGAGACAGATGACCCGCTTTGGTTTCAGACATGTTGTTGAAGGTTTTCCGCTTTTTCGAAAACGACAAGATTTTCTTGAGAGAAAGTTTGCGAGGTACTTTCGCTCGTGGTGTCTGAAAGAACAAGCTAAACTCGAGCGTGTGCGATTGCGACCTGTTGGACTTAACGTGCCCCTTGCTGTAAAAGTTGATAGGGAAAGACTTCAGTAGGTTTAAGTGTTGGTATGAACGGGGTCGATGTGATGAATGCGCAAGAAAACCAAGGCAGCAACACGCCTTTTCAGCGATTCCACCGACTCAGCAAACGAAGTTGGCGTGAAGTGAGAGACTTGCCAAAAGCACAACGTGATGCAGAAACACGAGCATTGTTGCCGTGGCTCAAAGCAGAAGGGGTCGTGACTCAAGAACAAAAGCTTGCGCTCATCTCGAACCTGCAACATGAAGAAGTGATTCCTATGTTATCGAAGCTTCGAGAGTCGCTCAATGCGTGGCCTGCAAAGAGACGTCATGTCGCCATGAAGCATGTATTGCCTCTATCGCTTCTTTGCGGAGCGATTGCGAATATTATCGGAGCCTCGAGAGATCGGTATCTCGCTGTGATATTAATACTTTTGGCGTGGTCATGGTGGCTTATGGAGTTTCTTGTCGGCTCGTTCAGGCAAGATCTTATTGATAGTGAGTATTTACCGGGTGCCTCCGAGCAGTCGTCTTTAAGAGGGCAATCGACATTGTTTGGTAAACATCAGTTCTCATACACTCGACAAGAAGAATGGAGCCGCGCATGGCTCTCAGGTCAAAGTCTTAAGAAGATTCTTTCACAAATATCGAAGTCAGAAAAAACTCAAGAGCGATTCTTTTCTTTTTTTGCTTAAGAGATTGAGGCGATATTGATAAGAGAAGAGCCCACACAGCATCGGGTTCATGACAAGGACCATCCGGTGTCGTCGGGTAGTTCAGCCGGCGTACCAATCGCTGTACCGAGTGCACAGCATTCCGCGAATACTGAGCAGAATGAAGCGGCACCTATTCTTGACGCTTAATATTCTTGGCTTTGAGGGCCTTGTCGAATTCGGATTTTTCGAGAGAGCGAAAATAACCTTCTTCTGGGCTAATCTTTTTATCCACGACAAGTGCCAATAGCGCGTCATTCAGTGTTTGCATCCCGACATTTTTACCGGTCTGCATCATCGAGGGAAGCTGAAAGGTTTTCCCTTCTCGGATGAGGTTGGCCATCGCATTGGTGCCAATAAGGATTTCAAGAGCGGCGACGCGGCCGCCTCCTTCTTTTTTACACAGGGTTTGTGAGACGACGCCTTTCAGTGATTCTGAGAGCATGGTTCGGATCTGTTCTTGTCGATCAGCTGGAAACTGATCGATGATGCGATCGACAGTCGAGTGCGCGGTATTGGTGTGCAGCGTGCCAAAGACGAGATGACCCGTTTCTGCAGTTTCGATTGCGATCTCGATCGTTTCCAGGTCGCGCATTTCGCCAACAAGCACAATGTCAGGGTCTTCACGCAACGCTGCTCGCAACGCCGGTTTAAAACCTTTGGTATGGTTTTTAATCTCACGTTGATTGATCACACACGACTTATCTTGGTGTACAAACTCAATCGGGTCTTCAATTGTAATAATGTGGTCTGTTCGAGTTTGATTGATATGATCAATCATCGCAGCAAGCGTTGTTGACTTACCCGAACCTGTCGGCCCTGTGACCAAGACCAAGCCCTTCGCAAGAGTGCAAAGCTTTAAGACTGCCTCAGGAAGATTCAGTTGTTCTGCACTTAAGATCTTTGACGGGATTTGTCTGAAGATTCCACCAATACCGTTTCGATCTCGAAAAATGTTGGCACGAAAACGAGCCAGCCCAGGGATTTCATACGAGAAATCGACATCGTTGGTTTCACGAAAAATCTTTCGCTCCGAAACGGGGGTGATTCCAAAGAGCAGTGTCTCGGCATCGAGCTCTGAAAAATGTGGGCTCCCTTCCAATGGGACAAGCGTGCCGTCTTTTCTCATGATCGCTTTTTTTCCTGAACATATATAGAGGTCAGAACCACCGCTTTCGATGAGAACCTCAAAGTAAGGATCAAGCGGACAATCACCAAGGACCGGTTCTCGTAAGTCGCTTCGGTATGTATCAAGTTCACTCTCTGTAGGATAGGGCGGAACAACGAGTTCTTTTGATGTGTTGATCGCTTTTTGGACTGTTCCTGCAGAGACCTCGGGTTCCACAGGCGTCGGGGTGAAAATGACGTAAAGCTCGCCACTGTCCTCAACTCGAACTTGTAAATGTACTTCGCCTTGAGCAGTTTGATACTCAACACTAATAGCTTGTCCTGGGGTTAGACGTTCAATGAAACTCGGTGCCACCTCTTGGACGATTTGATGCATTTGCTCGTGTGAAAGAGGCGCTTGCGTGATCTCATGGTTATTTCCACCTTTCGTTAAGATCACTTTTTGATTGGACTGAAAGGCCAAAGACTCCGCTTGATGTGCGAAAAAAAGCTCAAAATAG
The DNA here is from genome assembly GCA_020630615.1 of Myxococcota bacterium. GTDB lineage: Bacteria > Myxococcota > UBA727 > UBA727 > JAHDBA01 > JAHDBA01. The sequence goes on from JAHDBA010000027.1 coordinate 6,881, forward strand.
GGATTAATCATGCTCATAAGATTCCTCTGCAATAGTATTTTCTTCGCCATATTAGAGGTTTAGCGAGTTGGGGTAAAACTGAAGAAGTCAAAATCCGGTTGATCACTTTGAGATGGGTGTTAGAAACTCAATGTAGTTGGTTGTAGGAGGCCGATATGAAAAAACTAGGACTTATTCTTCTTTGTACTCTTTCTCTTGTTGCATGTGACAAAGCTAAAAACGCTGCAAAAGCAACAGCTGATGCTACCGCCAATGTAGCAGGGAAAGCAGTTGACGGCGCGAAAGCTGCTGGCGGAGCAGTAGCGGACGGTGCGAAAGCAGCAGGTGGAACAGTTGTTGACGGCGCAAAAGCAGCGGGTAGCGCAGTGAAAGATGGTGCTGGTAAAGTTGTTGATGGTGCGAAAGCAGCAGGCAACACAGTTGTTGACGGTGCGAAGGCAGCGGGTAGCGCTGTTGTTGATGGTGCGAAAGCAGCAGGCAACACAGTTGTTGACGGCGCAAAAGCAGCGGGTGGCGCAGTGAAAGACGGCGCTGGTCAAGTTGTTGATGGTGCAAAAGCAGCAGGCAACACAGTTGTTGACGGCGCAAAAGCAGCGGGTGGCGCAGTGAAAGACACAGCGAAAGGTGCTGCGAGTGCAACTGGTAACGCTCTAAAGAAAACTGGTGATGCGGTAAAAGGCCTTGGCCACTAAGGTAGGTAGGCAACCGAGGCATCTGCCTTGTAAGCGTCTTTCGGGGCGCTTTTTTCATGCCAATTTTATGCGCCCTCCGATTTGCCGCACGTGGTTGCCAAGTGCTAGCAAATAGAAAAAGGGAGGCTTTTATGAGCAAATTTGATGAAGCACTTGAAACCTACAAGAAAGAAATGACCAAGCTGAATATTACCTGGGACGATGATCTATTGAAGTCGGTGACCAAGAGTCTCGGGCCTTCAATTTACAACAACGATGCATCCAAGGTGTCGTCGAGTGATAAGACTGAACTCGATCGGGTGAAAACGAACTTTATTAATAAAAAGTTAGGTGTCACGGACGACGCTGCAATTGAAACGGCGATTACGAAAGTGGTCGAACAGTTCGGTTCTTCGAACCCAAACAAGTATCGCGCGATTTTTTACTATTTGTTGGCGAAAGAGTTTAAGAAAGAAGAAATCTTTGCATAGTTGAATCTTTTATGAGCTTTGAACATGCGGGCTTTGGCTCGCTTTTTTATTGAATGCTAGACAGGTGTTAGCGCGCGGAAAGTCAGGTTGATGCGAGCTTCATTCACCCTTGGTCTTTTGGGCAAAGAGTGCTCCCAGTTCAGCAGATGTTCACCACTCATAATTAAGAGTGAACCCGTACTGAGAACAATTGTTTCGTTGTCGCCCCGCGGGTAAGGCCGCATTAGAAAATCCCGAGCCACACCAAAACTTAGAGATGCAATGATTGGGCGTTCGCCAAGTGATCTCTCATTGTCCCGGTGCCAGCCCATGTAGTCATCACCATCTCGATACAGATTGCAAAGTACAAAATTAAAAGGGTGTTGGGCGACTTCTTCACACTCGTGCTTCAAGCTGTTCACGATACCTGAAAACCCATGGCCTTCCATCTTAGCCTTTGAATATCTGTAGCTTGTTCCGCGGCGCCCTTCCCAGGCAACACGACGCGGTTCTTCGACAACTCGCCCAAAAATTTTGAAGTGTTGTGTTGTCCACTTGAGAGAGGAGTAGAGCTCCTGAAAATAAGCCTCGGCGAGCTTGGTTTCCAGAAAGTTTGGCACGTACTCAAGCATGAGCATCCGGTCTCAGAAAATCAATCCAGCGCTGCACCCCGGCTTCACACAACGAGAGAACATTTTCGAAGCCGTCATCATAGTAGGGGTCTGGCATATCCATCTCCGTCATCCCGATCGTCTCATTCATAAAAAGCCATAGGCTCGCTCGCGGGTAGGTGCATCGGTCTCTCATTTTTCGTAATGCGCGAAGGTTGTGTGAATCCATGGCAAGAATGTAATCAAAGTCCTGGAAATCGTCTTCTCGGACCGGGCGGGACGTTTGGCGTTCAAAAGAGTATCCACGAGCGAGTCCCTCTTGCATTGATCGCATATCGGGTTGCGCACCCTGATGAAACGCGGAGGTTCCCGCAGAGTCGACCTCAAGCCAATCTAGTTGATCGTCGTTGATCCGCTTTCGGGCTACTGCTTCTGCAGTAGGAGAGCGACAAATATTGCCAAGGCATACAAAAAGAACCCTTATCATACTGACATTTTGTGCGAGCTTTCAATCTTGTCAAGTCTTGACCCCATAAAGAGAATAGAACTGGCCTCGATTTTACAATAAAAAAAAGCGCTCGTGTGAGCGCTTTTCGGCGGAGTCCCCGGTGCTACTTTTTCCGCCGGGCAATGCCAATAAGCATGAGCGCCAGGAAGAAGACCGAACTGTTTTTATCTGCATTTGAACAGCCACCGAGACCGCCCCCTGTAATTAGGAAACGTTGCATGTCGATAAAGTCTTCAACAGCACAAATACCTTCTGTGCAGGTTTCTTCGTCAAGGCAGTCCGAATCGACAACACATTCTGGTTCTACAGGTGCAGGCACACATGCTTGCTCGTCTGAACACACAAATCCTGCATCACAATCCAAATCGACAACACACTCGGGTTCTACCGGTGCAGACACACATACTTGCTCGTCTGAACACACAAATCCTGCATCACAATCCGGATCGACAACACATTCGGGTTCTACAGGTGCAGGCACACATGCTTGCTCGTCTGAACACACAAATCCTGCATCACAATCCAAATCAACAACACATTCGGGTTCTACAACGCATTGAGGTGCACTCGCGTCCGGGTCACATGCGTCCAGCGGGTCGCTTGCAGGTATGCCATTGACTTCGTCACCATCGTTAATGCCATCACCATCGGTGTCGGCATTGTTCGGGTCTGTTCCTAAATCCAGTTCTTCCGCGTTGGTAAGACCGTCATTATCGGGGTCACATTCATCACGTGTTGAATCCGGGTCACATGCGTCAAGTGGGTCGCTTGCAGGTGCGCCATTAACTTCATCGCCGTCGTTGATGCCATCACCATCGGTGTCGGCATTGTTCGGGTCTGTGCCGAGGTCTACTTCTTCTGCGTTGGTAAGACCGTCATTATCGGGGTCACATGCTGGTCCTGTCGGGACACTCTCGCATGTCGGAGCTGCCACCTCTGAAATACGTGCATTACGCCATGCAAATGTGCTCATGTCGAGCGAAGGGGCATTCGGGTCATTGTCATAGTGTGCAGGGTCCGCCTGGCCGCCAAAACGAGCGATCATCGTGGGTGCATCAGCATTAAAAGTGACGCACGATGCGGCCCACGCATCAACTTGGCTTGCGCTCTCCACAACTACAGATGCTTGTAGGTTCGGACCCACAAGTCCCGGTGCGGCAGTCATGCCGCTAATTACGGCCAAGTGAGACTTCGAACTTAAATTAAGTAAGGGTGAAGAGAGAACGTCGCCCGTTGAATCACTGATTTGAAGCTGTCGCACCTGTTGAGCATCAATACATAGTTCGTAGGTTGCTCCGCTGGTCAAGCCAGTAAGTGGCGTGGCAATAATCTCATTAAACTGTGTAAAATAGAAGCCGGTTCCATTGGTACCCCCATCTAGAGCATCGACAATAAATGTGCTGTTTGGTACTCCCTCGTCGAGAATACAATCACCGACTGCAGGGCATTCATCCGGCGTTCCGTTCACGCTTACGTAATCCCCATCGATCATTGGGCGAGATGCACCTGTGGGGTCAATGGTAGCGACACTTGCTTGCGCACTCACCTGGATCGCGCCGAGTGCCAAAATAGTACCCGTCAAAAACTTCCGAAAAACAAAACTAAACTTTTTCATGATTCCTCCAAATCTTTCAAACTTAGTTTAGCGAGCGACGTGATGGTTGCGCGACAGGCAAAGAGTCGATGGGACCTACACCTACATCAGCCTGACTTCCATGCTCTCTGTTGTAACTTGAAGTCATCAAAAGTGAGAACCTGAGTTCGCGTCGTACAGAGTGAGTACAAATCTAAAGAGATAGGCCGCTGATATCCTTATGAAAAAGAACAATTCCAACATGGCATAAAGTCTGCTTGATGTATGACAAATGCCTTCTGGGCACAACTGTGGAGCTACAATGAACCAACAACGCTTTCGCCTATATTCTTTAACTCTCACCTTATCCATCACGAGTTCGGTCGGGATATTAACTGGATGTTCGTTATCCTTGAAGTCAGAAGATCATTCCCGCGAGTCACACCCGGTGGTCAACAACCCAAGCACATCTTCAGAGCCTCTAGCCTTTTGTGAAGACTTTGTTGACAAGGAGTATATCGAACGTCAGAAGCCGGAGCCGGTGGTATTGATCAATGAAACCGAATTGTTAGCCGATGTAGATCTCGATGGTGGAGGCCGACTCGGTGCAACTGCAGGAGGTATACAAGACATCACTTTTGCTCGAGGTGTCGTTGATGAAGGAAAAATACCCTTCACGGAATCCTTTGTCATCGAAGGAATACTCTCTGAACATGACCTCCCGCTTGAGCTGAGTGCATGTGCCGAAACGTTATGTCTTGGTGCTGGTGCCGGCATCGGTATCGATAACAGTGGCAACGAGAAAGGCTATATTCAGGTTGGTTTGAGTTCAAATATTATCGTAAGTGAGTTCGAACGCCCAAGTTTGTCATTGATTGCTGTAGTTGACGTGTCAGGTTCGATGGGTTTTCAAACCAACCCCCAAAGTCGGTATGACAGCGCAGGCGAAATTTCGAGAGATCTTTTGAAAGGGATTGCTTCTGAACTGAATGCTCAGGACGACTTCACCTTGGTGACCTATGGCGATGAGGTGTTGGAGGTTTTAGGCCAAACCAATGGAGCTGCACAAGACGCCATCCAACGCAGTATTCGAAATCTTCAAAGCGCAGGATCTACCAACATGGAAGCAGGACTTGAACTTGCATTTCAGCTTGCGAGGCAGAATCAAAGTCAGGCTGAGGAGTCTCGAATCCTTCTCTTTACAGATGTTCAACCCAACGTTGGTGCTGACACACCCAGCGAATTTGAAGAAATGGTGGCAGCTGCGGCTGAAGATAATATATCAACAACTGTTTTTGGTACGGGGATCGGTATGGGCGTTGAAACCTTTAAGGCGATGGCACATCATCGTGGAGGCAATGCATTCAGCGTGACCAGCCTTAACATTATAGACGAATTTCTTGGCGATAATTTCCCCTATATGTTTTCGCCTATCGCCTATGATCTTAATATTGAGATCCAACCCGCTGAAGGTCAGACCATTGCAAATGCATTTGGATTCCCTGGACATTACGCACAATGTACCGGCTTTGAAGTGAAGTCGGTTTTCTTAAGCAAAAATCGCGGCGCTCTACTTATTGAAGTGGATGATATTGCACAAAGCAAACTCACCGCTGAGCTGAACCTTTCGTATGAAGATCAAGAAGGCGTTACCATCGCACAGAACATTGTCGTTGAACACTCAGAGCCAAACTTCGACAAGTTCAGTGTTGAGAGGGCCGCAGCGCTTGCCTTACTTGTCGACGGCATGGCTAAAGCGACAGCGCTTTATGCTGAGAACCCGGAGGAGGCTGCACAACTGATGCGCGATGCTCTCGAGCGCTTTAGTAGCGTTATCGATACTCTCCATGAGGCCGATACATTACGCGATGAACTACCCTTTGCCCAGAAACTGCTAGAGCTCATTGAGAGTGGAGCCGAGCAAGGCAATTTTTATGGTGGTGCATAAGCTTTAGTCGCTACTGTTCATTTTTGAATAGAATGTTAGAAAGGGGCATGCGTATTCTTACACATGCCTCTTTATTTTTATTCGGTCTCATCATCGGTGCAAACGTTGCTCCGTATATGGGGGCAGACTCGCTAAGGCGAAGCCCAGAGGGCGGTGCTCCTATTGAAGTAGAGGCCAATATTGGGGCAAAAGCTCGAATCGGCGCGTCAAAAATTAGGGATACGCAAAAGACGCATCGATCGAATCACCGTCCACTCGCGATGCATGGTGATAGGCATGAAAGCACGAATGTCAATCAAGTGACAATCGCAGAGGTACTGAAAGAGCAAGGTCAATTGGAGCAAGAACTCGCGAAGTTGATTCGTGAACACGAAGTATTGTCCAAAGACTTTGAACTGATGCAAGCCCGATACGAATCGATTGCAGGTAAAGCACAAAGGAAACCGGTCGATTACCCAGAAGCTTTTGAGCCTGACAACTTGGAGAGTGCTCTTAAGTCTGCATTCCCTGCTGAAGCCATACATCTTGACGGGGCAGATTGCTCCGAGTTTCCCTGTTTACTCTTGGGGAAAGCCAAGCCCAATACGACGCATGATTTTGGGGAGAAGGAGCAGGAACTCCTTGCAGAATCTCTAGGGACCAAAGATTTTTCTCTAAACTTGAGTTCTTTTGCGCCCGTGAAAGATGGTGACGAGTATTTTGTCATTACATTAACGCCCGAAGAAATGACGGGTATAGACAGTGATGAGCTAAAAACTCGGATTGCTTCAAGAGTTAGTGCGCATCAATTGGCTCAGAGGCAAGAAGCTGAAGCAGGCCGTGTAGAAGACTAGCGCTTCTTTGGCTCGAATCGACTCACTTTTATAGAATCTTGACTTCGGGTGTGCATCAGCCGCAGTATTGGAACGTTACGTATATGAGGGGAAGTCATGTCATACAAATCAATGAAGTTACCTACGGTGGATTACCAAGACTGGGTTTCAGGTGACGTCACGAAGCGCGGAAATTTTGTGAAAGAATTTGGTGACTCCTGCCGGAAGCATGGCTTTGTAACAGTGAAAAACCATGCCATCGATATCGAAGATTTAAATCGCTACTATGCAATGACTCGAGAGTTTTTTGCTTTGCCGGTTGCAACAAAAATGAAGTACGCCATTTCAGATGGCGGCGGGCAACGAGGCTATACACCTTTCGGTATCGAACATGCAAAAACAAGTGACCAGCCAGACCTCAAAGAATTTCTACAACATGGTCAACCCGAGGGACCTCGTTTCGGCTACCCCTCGAATGTGCCCGTTTCCGCAGATATGCCAGGGTACGATGACTTGGCCGAAAAGCTTTACCGTCAGTATCAGCAGATGAGTTCTGAACTCATGGTTGCGGTAGCACATTATCTCAACTTCGAGCCTTTGTTTTTTGAGCCCTATGTCAAAACAGGGAATAGCATTTTTAGGACAATCTATTACCCACCCATTCGCCAAGAACCCGAGAGTGCGATTCGGGCCGAGGCGCACGAAGACATCAACCTGATTACTCTTTTAGTTGCCGGCACTGAGGGCGGTCTTCAGGTTAAGAATCTTGAGGATGAATGGGTGAGCGCAGATCTTACCGATGGGCAGCTCACCATCAACGTGGGTGATATGCTGATGCGCCTCACGAACGGCTACTTGCCCTCAACGACCCATCGGGTGTTAAACCCGCCCAAAGAAGACTGGCATAAGGATAGAATCTCGACACCTTTCTTTTTGCACCCAGTCGGGGACATGGACCTGACAGCGCACAAAGACTTTGTGTCAGAGGACAACCCCCCACGTTTTGAACCCATCACAGCAGACGACTACCTCAATCAACGTTTGCAAGAGATTGGTTTGGTCAAGAACTAAGAAGAGAAAGAAAGCGTGGTTCATCGTGTGGTTACATTGAGTGCCCTTTGTGTAACGAGTTCACTGCTGTTGACTATTGCCCTTTTAATTAAACTTGATGACCGGGGACCCATACTTTTTAAACAAATGCGTGTCGGCAAAGATCAAAGAGCGTTTCAAGTTTTAAAGTTTCGCACAATGGCTCTCGGGGGCGTCACCCGAATCGGAGAGCTTCTACGTCAGACAGGACTCGATGAGTTACCGCAGCTTTGGAACATTCTAAGTGGTGAGATGGCGTTCGTCGGACCGAGGCCTCTAACCGGGAAGGACATCATACGACTTGGGTGGGATCAACCCGAAGCATTGAAGCGACTATCAGTGCTGCCGGGGGTTGCTGGGGCTGCGCAACTACTAAGGGTTTGCGATGCTCAGCAAGCACTCGAATGCGATTTGAAATACGCCCAAGAGAAAAGCATTAGCGGCGATATCAAAATTCTCCTAAGGTCTTTTCTCGTGCCGTTTCGCGGCAAAGGTCCGTTCAGATGAATGTACTTGTGAACGGAATCGGAAACATCGGTCACACTTTGCTCGCTAACTTGTCGCGCTTTCGAGAAGAGTTGTAAGTTGCGAATATTTTCGCCTACAAAAAGTCTGAGATTCAATCATGGCGAGTTACGGAAATTAAGTACCTACAAGAACTCGGTGTCGAGGTTGCGACCCATTACGATGATCATTTTGTAGACGCAGAAAGTGCACTGCATGCTTCAGATTACATCTTTGATTGCAATGCATCGGGTATGGGAATCGCAAATCTAGAATTGTATAAAAGCTTGCCGCGTCTCAAGGGGGCGTGTGCTCAAGGGAGCGAAAAAGCCTTTGGCCAGTCCTACATCGTCGGGATGCCGAGATGTGGTGCGGCCAAAAATCGATTCAAACAAATCGTTTCATGTAACACGCATGGAATCATCGCCACACTCCTGGCCTTTGTCGGACAGGAGTTCAATACAGTTGAGGAAGCCGATTTTGTCGTAGTGCGCCGCTCAGAAGACCTCTCGAACAGCGAGCGTCTTGTCGGCGCCAATGTCGTGTCTCGACATCGAGATAAGCAAATGGGTACCCATCATGCTCTTGATGCAAGTGACCTACTAAAAGAGTACGCGATTTCGATCCCGATGACCTCGTCCGATATCACGACACCAAGTCAGTTGATGCATAGCATGCGATTCTCAATTCAGCTGACCCCGAAGTTTTACGAGACTCAAAAGGGGCTGCTTGAAGACGTATATCAACACTTCCCGCAGGTTTCGACAATTCGAGACTTTAATACAAATCGCATATTTGAGTTGGGGAGACGTTATGGTTTTCATGGTCGCCTTTATGCTTCCACGATTATTAACTCAAACTATCTTTTGTGGGATGCATCCACACGTCGGATTCGAGGCTGGATTTTTATACCACAAGAGGGTGCAACGATACTTTCGACAATTGCTGCCTACATCGCCGAGTGTCTTGATTATCAAAATGGACAAATTTACAACTCGATTGCTCAGGCATGTACCCGCGTGGAATGGTAAGTCAGAGCTAAGCTTGGAGAAATAGTCTTTTCTGATTAGGCTAAGTCATGGACGAACACCTCGCACTGCTTGGCCCTACCAATACTGGGAAGTCGTACACCATGTTGCAACACGCAATCGCGTCACCCAGTGCTGCCTTGGGTTACCCCTTGCGACTTCTAGCCCAGGAAAATTATGCAGCATTGGTGCGAAACCTTGGCGAGTCGAAAGTTGCGCTTTTAACCGGCGAGGAAAGACGCGTTCCTGGATCCTATACGCACTTGGTGTGCACTACCGATGCGCTTCGTTTGGAGCGCGATTTTGCGATGATTGGATTGGATGAAATACAGTTTGCTGCGCATCGTCAGCGTGGTCACCGTTTCACGCATCACCTCTTGCATTCGCGCGGGACGCAAAAAACAATCTGGGCTGGCTCAGAAACAATGCTTGAATGGGTCAAAGATTTCGACCCTTCGATACAGGTGGAGTACGCAAGACGACGTTCGAGCTTATCTTATGTCGGGCGTAAGAAGATTTCTCGGCTTCCTCCGCGTTCAATTATTGTGACCTTTTCGCGCGCGCAGGCCTATGAGCTTGCCGCAACGCTTCGCGAGGTCTTTGGTGGGGTTGCTCTTGTCCTTGGTTCGTTATCGCCCCAGACGCGTAATCAGCAGGTCGCACTCTTTGACCGTGGAGATGTGGATTACCTTGTTGCGACCGATGCAGTGGGCCATGGCCTGAACCTAAAAGCAAAATCCCTCTATTTTGCATCCCTATCTAAATTTGACGGTGTGATGCGTAGGCGCTTGAGACCCAGTGAGATGGCACAGATTGCAGGGCGTGCAGGGAGAGACCACATCGACGGAAATTTCGGAGTGACCGCCGGTGCAGAAGACTTTGAAGAGAATGAACTGGACGCAATACTCAACCACCGTTTTCAGTCTCAACACAAAGTGTACTATCGCGCTCGGGTACGTGACTTTTCATCACTGCAAGCAATGCAAAATGAGTTGGAGGGCTTTCATCCACCCAGTACATTACGACACATCCTAAAAGTGCATGAAGAGCATGAAGATCTCGATGTTATGAAAGTGGTGGCTGCAGATCTTAAACTTGGTTCTTTCGCATTGCGTGGCAATGAAAGTGTGCTGAAACGGTTGTGGTATTGTGCTCGGATCCCGGACTTTGATGGGCGTGGTGCGCGATTGCATGGTCAACGAATCGCCGAGAACCTCAAAGACTATATTCTTGAAGGGCAAAAAATCGAGACTCAAACGATTGAAAAGAATATTCAGCCTTTCACCAAAGCGCACCAAGATGCAGACGGAATCGCACGTCAGCTTGAAAACTTCCGTTTCTGGTCAACCCTTTGTTTTGGCCCGGCAGTGTGTGCGACAGCCCAAGTGATGCAAGTCTTACGTACCGTTGAGGCAACCCTGTCCGATGCGCTTCACGAGCGCTTGCTTGAAGACAATGTGAAACGTTTGAAAGGTCTATCGGCGCAACGCTTTGATACCGGGCAACTTCGACTCATCGAGGGGCAGGTGGTCTTCGGGGGAGAAAAGTTTGGGCTCCGTCGTGGCTTTGTCTGGCGTCAACCCAAGGGGGTCACTCAGAGCATTGTGAACCAAAAGCATATTAATCGCCACGTCCGGAATTTTTTTCAAACTCAAGGTGCCTCTACAGTCGAAGAGCTCCTTGCAGACTTTGAACGCGCGCCGTTGAAAGAGCTACATTTCAAGCACGACATACTCTATTGGCGACGAGAGCCGGTCGCCCAAATTTCAACGCAAGGCGTCTCAAAGCATGGGCTGGTCTTTGATTGTCTCTTGTGCGGCGATGACCCCCGGGGTGAGAGTATCACCTTATGGTCTCCACCCATCCGAGGGGATGTCAGCGCTGCGTGCCGGTCCCACGTTCGAAGGTGGCTCTCTCAAAACTCAAAAGTCCTTAATGTTCCAGTTGAAAAGGTTGAAGGCTTAGAATGCTCATCCGATTTGAGGGCCCTCCTTTATCGCTTGCAGCGTGGCCATGGTTTTGCTGCAAAGCGTGATCTTCGTGAAAATTTAAGCGGGTTATCCGCTGAGGGTAAAGCGATACTCCGTTCATGGGGAGTTCGCGTCGGCTATCATGCATTGTACGCAACACACTTTAAGTTAAGTGCCCGTAAGGTCTTGGTCGCCTGGACGGGTTCTGACAAGCGAGATGAATTGTGGGCACAAGTGAGCGATGCAGAGGGACGCGCATTTGAATGTTCAGCCTGGCGGGAGAAAGACTTGCTCCCCTTCGGATATCTTCGTTTCGGGAGATACGCATATGAGATTTCTCGACTTGAAAAATTATGCACCGAGGTTTTTGACCCAACGATTACAATCAATGTCGAATGGAAGGAAAAAGCTTGTAAAACTTTGGGGGCCAACGAAGACCAGCTGCGAGAACTTTTACCCAAAAGGAGACGTTCATGCGATTAACGTTGTGTGACATTTTTGTTTTCTCGCGTGTCATGATCTTGACGCTCTTTGCAACTTTGGTCTCATGCAGTGCTGATTCGTGCTTGCTTATTCCTCAGGGGGAGGGGCAAGAGACGAGTACGGCGACGACCGAACGCGCTTCGAGTCCGTGGCGTGTCGTTCGAGGAAAACGCTTGTTGCCAGAAGAAATCCGTTTTCGCGAGGCATGGGAGTCCGCACGTTTTGCGTTGACCGGGCATATCGTAGACGAGGGCGGGATACCTCTTTCGGGTGCACGAGTGAGCCTCAACAAGTCAACCCTGATCGCACAAAGCAACGATGAAGGTGAGTTCATGTTTCCTTCTCTCAGCGGGGGGGGAGGTGAACTTCACGTTGAACTTGAGGGATATTATTCGTTCAATGCTGCGTATGCAGTCGACGCATTGGATACGCTTGAGCTCAAGCTTGATACGATAGTCTTGGAGAAACGAAATCCAGACTCAATGAAAGGGCTTTTTGCAGGAGACTTCATGTTGGGACGTCGATTTTTAGAAGGAGCCCCGTCGCGGCCTGATGTGTTTCCTCTTGATGACGAGGAGAGTCTCATCTTAGCCTCGAACCCGAGTGATGGGGCAAGCGCTGTGGTTGCACACATGCTAGAGATTTTTAACGAGGCGGATTTTCATTCTCTGAATTTTGAGTCTGTGGCGACACGTGCCCCCGAAACACCACATCCGAGTAAGGACTTCGTATACTTTACTTTGCCTGCCAGTCTGACTGCTTTGAGTCACTTGAACATTGATTATGTTTCATTGGGGAACAACCATACTTACGATTACCTTGAGCAAGGTCTTGAAGACACCTTCAATGCATTGGATTCTTTCGGGCTAAAATATTCTGGGGCCGGCCTCAACAATGTTGAGTCTTGGGCGCCGGCGCGATTGTCTTTTGAGGGGATTGAGTTTGGAATTGCGAGCGCGAATTCGATTGCCGGGAATCAACATGAAGTCACCTATAATGCATCAAGCACGAAGGGCGGAGCAGCAGATCTCAATGATAGTGTATTGATGGCAGAAGTCCTTGGAGCTTTGCGCTCGGAGGAGCGCTTTACGATTCTTCAGGCGCACACCGGATCCGAGTACTCTCGACACCCTGGGGATTTTCAGCGTGCGGTGTTTGAGGAAGCCGCAAACTCGGGTGCAAACTTGATCATTGGGCATCACCCCCACGCGCCTCAAGGTTTTGGTCTCTCGGGTGATACGTTGGTCGCACACAGTCTTGGGAATTTCGTATTCGATTCGCAGCGTCATGAAACCTTCGTTGGTATTGTTGCTGGGGTTACGTGGGGTTCTCAAACATGGCACCATGCCAGCGCATTGCCCATTTTCATTGAAGACTTTAAGCCAAAACTGAGCGCGGGGGATCTCTTGGATGTATCGCTCAGGCGAATCATCCACTACAGCGATAGGGCTGGCCTCAAGCTTATTGCTGATGGGTACCGGCTGCGAATTTATAGAGAGGGAGATGCAGCGGCGGAAGGCTGGACAATTTCAGAGCGAAGCGTGGATGTTCCGCTTATTCGCGCCTTTGACGGTGAACGCTATTTGGATTTACGGCAGGTTCGCCAAAAAGGCGAATGGCTCAGTGGTCTTGATACGCGCTGCGAGAGCCCAAACCTTGGCACCGACATTCTCCTTTACGGAGATTTCGAAGATGTCGATGGTGATCTCGACACCAATGAGATGACCTACTGGCTACAGGACTCGCAAAACGTATACCCGTGTGGTTTTATGACCCGCCGGGGCTTGTCCGCCTTATGCATGGTCGCGACAACGAATCAAGAAGACGACACAGTATCTTCATTTCGCCCTCGACTTCGTGCTTATGATTTCACGGAAGATACGCCCAATCTTGACATCACACTCTTGGGGTATGCTGCGGGTCGTATTGACTCTGAAGTACATTTTGAAGTCGAGACCCGGGGGGCCGAAGGCTCCAAACGTTTCGGGATTGTCAACGCAATGTCATGGAATTCTCAGACATTGCCCGAGGATTTATCAAGCTCTGAAAGTGTTTTTGCTGTGAGTCCTCAGTTTGCGTTCTCACTAGGGGAGAACCCACGACGAGACGACCTGAGGGCATTTAAACTTCGCTTGCGAGCTTTACCTGCTTCCACCCAAGATTCCTATTTTGTCCTCGACGACCTGGCATTTGTGACTTGGCTTGACGAGGACGCGGATGAAACAATATCGCACCCACACGACAGAGATTTTGTACGATGTTCAGGTGCTGAATTGTCAGAAGAGACCTTAGCGGTAACCATGTCGCATTATGTTTTCAGCGCGCCCTAAGCTTTGTTCTCAGGTTGTTGGTAGCGTTTAAATATTTTTACGTCTGCGATGAATGTGCCAAATGGCAATACAGAGGCAATGAACGACGCAATTGTTTCTTTGGCTGACCATTTGAATTGCCGAGCACAAGCTACCACCAGAAGAATATAGACGATAAATAAAATCCCGTGAATGTTACCCAAGATTTTGTTTGGGGTTGGGTTATCCGCGAGGTACTTGAGCGGCATTGTGATCCCAAAGAGCCCCAGATAACTCAGTCCTTCCAACAAGCCAATCACACGAAGTAACTTGATCATGTCGCCAATGTAGCATTTTTAGGACAGCATTTAAAGGGTGGGGTTGACGTCTTGCGGCGGGTAATCCATACAACAATTGGGCGCTCGTAGTTCAGCTGGATAGAATATCAGATTTCGATTCTGAGGGTCGCACGTTCGAATCGTGCCGGGCGCGCCATTTTTTACCTCACGTACAAAGCCAGCTCATCAGCTTTGAAACGGACTGACGACTGCTCACATTTTTTTTACTATACATATATCGTTAGTCATTTATCGATTCTGACGAGGGACACAGTTCTTTCAGATGCTGCCTCGATCATGTGAGGATCTTCAAAAGTCTATTTGTGCAAACCATTGCTGGAATCGTCGATGACAGGTTTGCAAGGAGCCATAGCGTGTAGGTAAGTCTTACTAGGGTGTGCCTTTTTGATGAATTGAGAGCAAGCCATTCACAATGTTACGGGCTGGAACAAAGGGGCGGCCACCCTTCTTTGACGTTTTGCGCCGCCGCGACTCGGGTAGGCGAGGTTCAGCAAGCGCCTATTGGGCATTGATGACGTTCATTATGCTTCCAAAGCAGAATCAAGACAAGCTGTAGATCCTTCTATGAAGAGTTAGGAGCTGTGCTCTAGTTTCGATAGGTTTCATCAGACCCCAACGTGTTGAGAAGCGTCTCACAATGACATCAGAATAGTTGCTGAAACGTTTGCTGGGCTGAAACAATTCCAACCCGTCTGGACACATATACTTCAAAGGCTATCATCGAGCCATTAAGGAGTTGAAATGAAGACAGATTATTTAAATATATTTCTCATTGTTGGAGCTACACTGACTGGCGTTATCGCATGCTCATCAAGTGGCGATGACCCAAACGTAAATAATAGCGAACTTGCGGGTGACCCCAATGGCTCGATTGAAGAGCAATGTGCTTTTTTTGACGCCAAATTTAACGCTTGTGTTGCGCCCCGTGAGGAGTGTTATAACTCACTTTATTCTGCGTGTCCGCTTACAGATGAGTGTGACGACATCAGCGATTATTATGACAATGATTTCTGTTATGACTACTGGTGTCAAGGTGATGTTGAATGTGAAGAACTAGAACGTTTGTGCGATGAAGCAAGACAAGAGTGCCAAAGCATGAACTATCAATACATTCTCGAGGAAGGCCGCACATGTTATTGGGTTGGTACATTACAAAATACCGAATGTGCTGCTGTGTATGCCGATTGGATAAGCTGTATAGCACGCGAAGCGGAAGACATTACATGTGAAGAGGGCAAAAGCGATGATGTTGGGCATGAAGAGATTTGTCAGTTTGAGTACGGCGTAGCATTCTCATGTGTCGAAAACTGCCAAGAATGTTTTGAAGATTAATACCTTTCTGGGAAGTGTCAAACCAATCGAGCAGCTCAGTGGAGCTGCTTTTTTTGTATGACCAATAGAACCGGTTGAAAAGACAGATATTCTCACACGGTCTCCGTTGACATGGACTCACCCAAAGTTAGGCTTCGGGGGTTAGAGCGATCTCGAGGACGTGCCGTGGAACTCAATATCTCCATTTTTGTTCAGTTAGGTATCTTTACCCTTCTCTATTTTTGGTTGCGTTATTTTCTCTTTACGCCTTTATTAAAGGTCCTTGATGAGCGCGAACGACGTATCGAAGGGGCTGCTAAAGAGGCAGAATCACTCGAAGCAATGAATGCAGATTATGAACGCGAGATCGATGTTCGATTGTCTAAAGCCAATGCTGAAGCACGCCAAGAGCTCACTCGATTACGAGATGAAGGTCGCAACGCTGAGCAAAGAGCTCTTGACAATGCAAAACGCCAAGCAGCTGTTGAGCTTGATGCTGCTGACGAGAAGTTCTCGGGAATGCTCGCCAAAGCTTCAAAAGATGCCGATGTCGAAGCGCAAGCTTTAGCGAACCTTATCATTGAAGATACGCTCGAGCGTGGAGTTGCACATGCCTAAGCTCAGTTCAAAACGAATCATGGTCGTCACTACAATCTCCCTCACATCTCAGGCTCTTCTGGCTTCTGGTGGGGCAGAACATCATGCACCACACATTGCGAACTGGTGGACCCTTACCAATCAGGAAGCACCAGCTCTCGGTTGGTTGATCGTGACCTTTGTGACCTTCGTTGCTCTCGTGTACAAGTTTGGTGTGGCCAAACTTCAAGCACACGTTGCCGAGCGACACACCAATGTGAAAGAGGCGATCGAAAAAGCGCGCATCGCGAAAGAAAAGGCTGAGGCTGAAAAAGCGAGCTTTGAAGCCCGAATCGCCCAACTTGACGATGAAATCTCCCTTCTGAAAAACGATTTTCGTGCGCAAGGACAAAAAGAAAGGGACCGACTCGTCAGTATTGGTGCAAAAGGCGCAGAACGAATTCTACGTGATGCCGAGGACTCGATTGCTGCGAAAGGTCGAATGGTTGAGAAATCGCTTCGAGATGAGTTGCTCGAAAAGGCATTTCGCATTGTCGATGATAAGATCGCTTCTGAAGTTAAGGCTGGAGACCTCTCGCGTCTAGAGGGAGAGCTCGGGGCATCGATTTCAATGGACAGCAAGCGCATTTAAGGCGGGAAGGTCGTTATGAGCACATCTACTATAGCACGACGTTATGCGAGAGCCGCACTGTCGAGTCTTGATGGTGAAGATGTTGAAGTTACAAAGCGTGTCGACGCCGAGTTGCAACATTTCGCTTCACTTAAAGACGAAAGTGAAGAGCTGCGCCAGGTCGTGCACAACCCAGCATTCACCCCTGATGAGAGAAGCCAGGTCATTGCAGCAATTGGCGAGTCGGCAGGTTATCATGCCTCAACCTTGGCGTTACTAAAGCTTTTGATTCAAAAAGGTCGTATCGGGACGATTGACAGTGTTGCGGCTTCATTTACCAGCGAGGTTGATAGGCGCGCTTCACGTGTTCGTGTCACAGTGTCTTCCTCTCGTAATGTGGATGAGAGCACCTTGTCTTCGATTATTCATCGAATCGAAACTGAAAGTGGCAAAAAAGCCTCAGTCAAAAGCATTGTCGAGCCCAATCACATTGGTGGGCTACAAGTACATGTTGAAGGTAAAGTCTGGGACAACACAATTCAAGGTCGACTGAATCGACTTAAATTTTCACTTGCAAACGAAAGCTTATAGGCCCGCGGCGACGCGACTTAAAGGAAAACAACGATGCAACTAAGAGCAGAAGAAGTATCGAGAATCATCAAGAACCAGATCAAGTCATTCGACAAGAAGACCGAAGTCGCAGAAACCGGTTCGGTGCTAAGCGTCGGGGACGGTGTTGCACGGATCTATGGCCTTGAGAAAGTTCAGGCGGGTGAACTTGTCGAGTTTAATAACGGTGTTCAGGGGCTGGTTCTTAATCTTGAGGAAGACTCCGTCGGTGTTGCGTTGATGGGCGATGGTACTTCGATCCGCGAAGGCGACAACGTCAAGCGTACGGGTCGTATTGCTGACGTTGCATGTGGTGATGGTGTACTCGGTCGTGTTGTCGATGCTCTCGGGAACCCAATCGATGGTAAAGGTCCGATCGAAGCGACTGAACGACGCATGATCGAAACGAAGGCTCCTGGTATTATCGCGCGTGAGCCCGTGTCTGAACCCTTGCAAACCGGAATCACAGCTATCGACGCGATGATCCCGATTGGCCGTGGTCAACGAGAACTAATTATTGGAGACCGTCAAACCGGCAAAACTGCTGTGGCCATTGACACTATTATTAACCAACGCGGGCTGGGTGTGAAATGCATTTATGTTGCGATCGGTCAGAAGCAATCCACTGTTGCGCAGGTCGTGACGCGTTTACAGAAAGCGGGTGCGATGGATTACACTGTCGTTGTTACGGCAGGTGCTTCGGATCCAGCGCCGATGCAGTTTCTTGCACCCTATACAGGTTGTACTCTTGGTGAGTTTTGGCGCGACAATGGGGAACACGCGCTTATCATTTACGATGACTTGTCCAAACAAGCCGTTGCTTATCGTCAACTTTCGCTCCTTCTGCGTCGTCCACCTGGGCGTGAGGCGTATCCTGGCGATGTCTTCTATCTTCACTCTCGCTTGCTTGAGCGTGCAGCAAAGATTTCCTCAAACGAAGAAGAACTCAAAGCATACCCCAATATCAAGAAAGGCGGCGGTTCATTGACTGCATTGCCGATTATTGAGACGCAGGCGGGCGATGTTTCAGCGTACATTCCAACCAATGTGATTTCGATTACAGACGGCCAGATTTATCTTGAAACAGACTTGTTCTACCAAGGCCAGCGACCCGCTGTAAACGTTGGCCTTTCGGTTTCACGGGTGGGTGGTTCCGCTCAGATTTCGTCAATGAAGCAACTTGCAGGTCGTATGCGTCTTGACTTGGCGCAGTACCGTGAGCTTGCGGCCTTTGCCCAGTTTGGTTCAGACCTGGATAAATCAACACTCGAGCAGATTGAGAACGGTAAGCGTCTCTTTGAAATGCTGAAGCAGGGTCAATATGAACCAAGACCTGTTGCTGAGCAAGTTGTTATGATTTACGCCGCGTCGCAAAAGAGTGCTTCAGGCAAAACTTGGGTTCGCGATTACGAAACCAAGGAGACACAACGTTATATGGTCGAAATGATTGATTATATGCGTTCACAACACCAAGGCATTCTCGACGAGATTCGGGATAACCCGAAGA
Organism: Myxococcota bacterium; assembly: GCA_020630615.1. Lineage (GTDB taxonomy): Bacteria > Myxococcota > UBA727 > UBA727 > JAHDBA01 > JAHDBA01. The sequence continues at coordinate 25,829 of JAHDBA010000027.1, forward strand.
ATAAAGTTGACGATGCAATGCGTGGTCGCCTCGATGGAGCATTGAAGCATTTTAGTGAACAGTTTGAAGGCGAAAAAGCATCGGTCTAAGTGCGAGCAAGACAGGGGGGAATTGATGGTCATTGTGAAAAGCATTCATGAGAACTTTCTGGCAACACTCGCATTGCTTCTAAGCGTAGCATTGGGTGCTGCGTGTTCAGACGATATAGGCTCTGAGGCTAGCGAGACTGTCAACACTGATACAACGACTGACAGTACAACTACTCCCAATTCTGAAAGCGAAAACAGTGGCGTGACGAGCAATCAAGCTGCATGCGATAAGCTTATTGCCGATCACCCGAATCCACTTGATCGCCTTGCTTTTTGCGAAATAGGCAACGGTTTTGAGCGCAACGATGACGAAGTGAATCAAATGTGCACCTTTAGTTGGTTGTGTTCAGGCTGCGAGGTGAAACTTGAGTGCAGTTCTGAGCCAGACTCACCTGCAAACCAGCGATGCCAATGCTATTATGGGGAGACTCCAGAAGGGTCCAACTTTATAGAGAGCAATCTGTGTGCGAATGCAGCAAGCTTTGAAGATGAGGCTTTGTTGCTCGATACTCTGGCGCCTGATTCTCGTTGCTTTAATGACGTACCTTTTGTGGACCCAAACTTTCCACCGAACCCGATTGAAGGTGGCCAGGGCAGTGAGAGTGATCGGCAATGCGGTGAAAACTCTTTTGATCAGTTGGGTTGCCAACTTTTAGGTGTTGTCGCGATTCCTAGTGAGACCCAAGAAGGTGTTGCAATCGGGTGCCAGGCAAAGTGGAACTGCGGACCGGATGACTGTCAGCGAGGGTTAAAGTGCCTTCAAAACAGTGACCAGACAGCAATCGAATGCGGATGCTTTGATGGTTATTTACAAACCTCTTATGAGGCCATCACCGATGCTGCCAGTGTGCCATGCCAACAGCTTGATACAGAAACGAATGTGGCATTTGAATCTCGCGTGTTTTCATATTGCTTTTAAATAACATATTCAACAAGACTGGGACCTAAGCCATGCCCTCATTAAAAGATATTAAGAAGCGTATCAAAAGTGTTCAGAACACTCAAAAGATTACCAAAGCAATGAAGATGGTTTCTGCGGCGAAGCTGCGTCGTGCCCAAGAAGCCGTTGAGACCTCGCGCCCTTATGCGCAAAAGATACATGACACGGTATCTGCACTAGCAACTCGTGCTACCAATTTAGGTGAAGTTGGTCACCCTTTGCTTGAACCGGGTTTAAAAGGCGGCCCGGTTCATGTTATTGTTGTGACCTCGAACCGCGGTTTGTGTGGCGGCTTTAACGCACAGGTTGTTAAAAGAGCAAAGCAGTTTTTAAAAGATGAAGCTGCTAAACATGAGTCAATCACCATCTCTACGATTGGACGTAAAGGTCGCGATGCACTCAAAAAGATTCCCGAGTTTCGTGAGCATCATGAAGGTTACCTCGATACGATTGCGTTTCACAAAGGCGAAGAGCTCGGTAAAGAGTTTTGTCGGCGTTATCTCGAGGAAGGTTTGGACGGTGTTTTTGTCCTTTACCATCACTTTAAATCGGGCATCACGTTAAAGAAGATGCTACCAATTGATTGTCCTGAAGATGATGACTCTTTTGTTGAGCATGAGTATACACCTTCGCGAACCGAAATCCTGAACGATTTAATCCCGAAATATTTTGCGATTCAAATGTTTCAGACTTTGCAAGAGACAGTTGCGGCTGAGCACCTTGCGCGAATGATGGCGATGGACAACGCGACAAGCAATGCAAAAGATATGGTGGATAAGCTCGCGCTTCAATACAACCGCGCACGCCAGGCTGCGATTACCACAGAGTTGATGGAAATCATTGGTGGTGCAGAAGCTCTAAAGTAACCCAAGAACACGTGCCGCCCTTCGTGTCCTTACTTTGAGGTAAGGTCGTTGGTTGTAAAGCAGCACCATCTTTGAAGAGTTGCCAACTTTCGCTGAAGTTCGCTTCTCGGCCATCGCCAATCCGCGTTCCGTCTTCTTTTACGACTCGATCTTCATAAGTTCGATAGTCCAAGTGCTTATTTGGAGAATTCCGTATTGAATTTGTTGTTGTTACCTCTCGTCACCGACAAATGTAAACCAGTAATTTCTGTGGAAATATCTTTGAAGGGTGCTCTGTCTTCGTGACTCATTCCTGAAAGCTTCTATGCATGCCTGATTTTTGGAGTTTCACCACCAGATCCACTACGTTATGAAGGGGAGTTAGCATGGCAAAGAAAGTATCACGGAAGAGCCCACAAAAGCGTCAACGTAAAAGTGCTGAATCGATGGCGGAACAGCAGAAGCAGATTGCTGTCTCAGAGTTCTTTGCAAAAAATAGGCATCTCCTTGGTTTTGATAATCCGACAAAGGCCTTGTTAACGACAGTACGGGAAGCAGTAGATAATGCGCTCGATGCGTGTGAGGAGGCTGGCATTCTGCCTGCGATTGACGTCATATGCAGTGAAATTCAAGAAGGACGATATCGGTTGACGATTCGGGATAACGGCCCAGGGATTGTCAAGAACCAGCTTTCCAAGATTTTTGCGCAGCTTCTGTACGGTTCTAAGTTTCACCGCCTCAAACAGTCACGGGGACAGCAAGGTATTGGGATTTCTGCGGCAGTGATGTATGGGCAGATGACAACAGGGCAGCCGGCAAGAGTTATCTCAAAGACAGGGCCACGAAAAAGTGCAAATCGCGTTGAGCTACAAATTGATACCAAGAAAAATAAAGCCCAAATTGTCTCAGAGTCTGAGGAAAAATCAGAAGAATGGGCTGAGATTGAAAGTGGCACTGAGATTTCAATTGTCCTTCAAGGAAACTACAAAGGCGGGAAGCACGGAATTGATGCTTATTTGCGTCAGACCGCATTGGCGAACCCGCATGCTGAGATTTCCTTTGTCTCACCGAAGGGGGATCGTTTTGAGTACCCGCGAGTTGTAGAAGAGCTTCCTATTGAGCCTAAAGAGATTAAACCCCACCCACACGGAATCGAGCTCGGAACACTCATGCGTATGCTTCAGGACAGCCCAAAGACTTCGATTTCGAGTTTTCTTCGGGAGAACTTCAGTCGTGTTAGCCCGACTGTCGCCCAGGTCATATGCGAAGTGGCCGGACTCTCGACGCGAATGAGCACGGATAAAGCCCAGCGAGGCGAGGTCGAGGCTCTCTACAATGCGATTCAAGAAACCAAAATTCAGTCGCCACCGACCAATTGCTTGTCGGCAATCGGTGAAGAGTCACTGGTCAAGGGTCTCTATTGGTTGTTCGTAGAAGCGCAAAAGCATAACGAAGAAGCGAAAGCGATTGCAGAGCAGGAGGCTGCTGCTCAAATGGGGTTATTGGATGGCATCGACGACAGTCTTGAGACACAAGAGGGCAATGCTCTAGATGACCCGACTCTTGAAGAAGACGATGGTGTAGCAAAACGAATGGAGCGTCTTGAGCTGAATGAGGACGGAGCGCTCGAGTCTGAGCAAGAGAACTTCTTTGTGACTGCAGTGTCTCGGCCGCCCAATGTGTATCGTGGCAATCCTTTTCGTGTTGAGGTTGGTCTCTTTTATGGGAAAGGGCTCCCGGCAGACCAACAGGCGCACGTTTATCGTTTTGCGAATCGTGTTCCGCTGCAATATCAAACCTCTGCTTGCGCGATGACCAAAGCCGTGATTTCATCCCCGTGGAAAAGCTATCAACTCCAGCAGTCTCGAGGTGCGATTCCGGTTGGGCCAATGGTAATTATGACCCATATTGCCTCAGCCTGGGTCCCCTATACATCGGAGTCAAAAGAAGCGATCGCACATTACGATGAGATCTTGAAAGAACTAAGACTTGCGATCATGGAGTGCGGTCGTCGATTGCAGCGTTTTCTTAAGAAGCGGAAACGCATTTCCGATGAACATAAGAAGCGCAGTTATATCGAAAAATATATGAATCCGATTGCCGACGGTCTTCAAGAGATTCTTGGTTTCTCCGAGCACGAAAAGGGCATCGTGATTGGGAAGCTCAAAGGTGTCCTTGAAGAGAGTCGGGCGGATCGACTCAAGTAGAGTTGGACCCTTGCGCTAATAGAGGCGTGGGTGACATCCTTTTAGAGCATATCGTGCTTCTCAAACCAGTCTTTTGCGCTCTTAAGCGCAGGCTGAATAGGCGAGATTGAATAGCCCAGTTCATTCACAGCTTTTTTTGATGAAAGACGTCGGTACCGACGCGATGCCATCTTCATCATGTGCGCATTCAGCTCAAAAGGTTTTGTTCGAAATCGCCCAAGGCTGTCGGCAATATGGCCAGCCGAGACGCCAAGCCATCTAGGAAAACTAAACCGAGGTGGGCGTGTGCCAAGAACCATAGCCATTTGTGAGAACAGTTCACGGTAGCTCATCGAAACACCGGCCAGGATGTAGCGTTCACCGGAACGCCCCATGGTTAACGCATTCGCCATGCCCTTTGCGACATCGCGGACATCAACCACATTGACCTCACCGGGTGGGCTCGCAGGGATCCTCTCTTTCGCAATACGAAGCATCACCTTTCCTGAGCTTGGCTTCGCATCGTAAGGCCCAACCATGTACGAGGGGTTGACAACGATGACTTCCATCTTGGCTTGATGATGGAATGCAAAAGCCTCGTCTTCTGAAAGAAGTTTTGATTTGGGGTAGCCGCCTCCGTTGGCTTCATGTTCTGCCGTCCACAGGTCATCTTCTGTTGCGGGTCGTGTGGAGTATGCCAGGCAACCAATCGCAGAAGCACTTGAAGTATGAATAAAGCGTTTTACGCCAGCTTGATGTGCAGCACTGGCGACCACACGAGTCGCATCGATATTGGTGCGCCTGAGTTCATCGTTTAAAGTGTTCGGCATCGCAACAGACGCGGCACAATGAATCACCACCTCACATTCCTTGAAAGATTGTTGAAGCCCCTTATGATCGTGGAGGTCAACATCATGCCATTGGATTGGGAGATGTAAAAGATGGTCAACCTTTGAGCTCGCTCGCTTGATACCCACAAGGTCAAGTCCACGCTTATGGAGCTCGACAGCAACATTGCCACCAACCAATCCGGACACACCCGTTAATCCTACTTTCATGTTCTGCCTCGTGATTCGTTTGGGTGAGTGTTAAGGTATATTTAGCTTTTGTGTGGGGCTTGCATCTCAATTGCTGTCGCTGTCAATCTGAGCTCGACTCCGGCTTTCGCTTGACCTGCATTTTTGCGCTCATGTTTCTTGAGCCCATCTTCAAGAAGGTGTTGTGCTGTTTTGCGATCAAGGAACTTTGCCTTCAATACACCCATCGCTCGCGCTTTCATCGATACCGCATCTTTAGGCACAAAAAATGCGTAGTCATTGGCAGTAATACGAATCGTTTTGCTTGGGTCCTTTGTTGAACGCATCGTCCACCAGCAACCTTTCCGTGCACAAACTTTCGATACAACACCTTCTAGTAGTACGCTTTTACCATCAAGCTCTTTGGCTTGTGCCACTGCGTTATCAACAGACATTGCTTTGACGTTGACTGGGATGTTCATCCCCCGTCGTACCACGCCGTCACTGTCACGTTGATCGCGTTCTGCTGGCGTTCGCCCTTTGGCAACCATAACACTGGATTGCCCATCGCTCGGATGGGAAGAAGCTTTATGGGTACCGCATGGGGTTGTTTCGCCTTCATGAACGCAGTCGGCATGTGAAGGTCGTGAACATGCAAAAACCAATAGAAAACTGAATAGGACGAACACTTTTGTCATTACAAACACCTCGTTCCAGAACGATATCCTGCCAAAAAATCACATCAAGGCCCAAGTGATTGTTGAGGCGCTACTTTCTCGAAAACGACGAAGTCTTTGATATTCTTAGCATTCTTGAGGTATGAAAGATCACGAAGCTCTGCACGTATCAGGCGCCCTTAGTTTTCACGTACACAGGCTGCAAGATTGTTGTATTCTTCGATGCATTCCCCTGCATTCCAATCCGGTTCGAAGCTGTTACCGTTCGATGCCTGAAGGCAATCACCTAACATTGAACGGCAAGCATAATATTCAATGTAGGTTTCGTTGCATGCTTCAACTGCAGCGAGAATCGTGATGACTTCAGGAGTGCAGTTTTGAATGTTGGCCTGTGCGCCCTCACATTCCAAAGTTTGTTCGCATACCCGTAGGAAAATATCTTCAAAAGTCATGGGTGGCTCATCTTCAGGGGACTCGGACTCGGACTCGGACTCGGACTCGGATTCGGACTCGGATTCGGACTCGGATTCGGACTCGGATTCTTCCTGAGCCACGTTGACAAGCTCAGCTTCCACCTCAGATTCAGAATCAATGTTCTCTTCTGACCCGCTTGGATTTGCGTTTTCAGGACCTTGAACGGTCGCATCATCGCTGAGCTCCGAGACGTTATTGCTTTCGGTATTTGTATCCACATCTTCACCACACCCGGTGATTAAAAATGTGTGCAATAAGCAAATTAGCGCAAGGCCGAGCGCGGAGCCAATTGGTTGTGTGGATAGGGGGTGGCTTTCTTGAACGTTCACTTCGCCCTCGGTTTTCAAGTTGCGTACGTAATGCACACCATAATGTTAGCCTGTCAATTCAGACACAAAAACTCAAAAAGAGATGATCGAATTGACTGATGCGAACCCATTCGGCTGCAAAAATGCATTTGATCTTGGGTTACAATAGCGAGGGTAGGGCAGACTGATCCAACATTGTGTCAGGGTCGTCAAGCTCAGCCGGTATTTGCGTTCGTGACTTTGCCTTTTTCACTTCACTTGGATGTGAAGGGGAAACGCCCCAGTCCATGACGGGCCAATCCATTTCTCTAGCCTTCTTTCGAAGTCGATGGTCGGGGTGGACTACAACAGGGTGTCCTACCGCGAGCAGTGGTGGCAAATCACTGAAGCTATCGGTATAAAAATAGCAGTCTTCAAGCTTGATGCCATGCGCATGGGCATAGCCCATGGCTTTGTCGACCTTGCCACGACCATAGCAGAATCCGCCACGCGCGGTGCCGTTAAGTTTTCCCCGATCGACACCAAAGTGAGTGCATAGAAAACCATCAAAGCCAAGATATGCTGCTGCGCGCTCGGCTAGAAAATTTGTTGAGCTCGTCAAGAGTACGATACGATGTCCACGTTCTTTATGTTTTTGAATCTGCTGGAGAGCACCAGGCCGAAAGCGATGGCGAACTTCTTGCCCCCAAAAGGCATCACTCTTCTTCATCATTTCAACCGCGGGCATCCCGGTAACCGCTTGCATCGCATCATCCATGACTGCGTGCAGTTTAACAAAGCCAAGGTGGTACGCCGTGATCCAATAGAGCGATTGCATCGCCTGAACTTTTGTAATGTCACCTTCGTTCAACGAGCGCTTCACCCAAAGTTTTGCGCTATTGCAATCCAGAAGCGTCAAATCGAGGTCAAAGAAGGCTATTACTGGCGCATCGTCTGGGGAAACCTCTGGCAGCTCTACTTGAGTGATCTCTGTATTCATGAACGCAACCTCAGCCTTGATTTAGCCAAACCCATCCGCAGTAAGCAACGTAAGAACCCAAGAAAAGGAAAGCCGAAATCGTATCGTTCTTTCTTCGCGCAAGAAGAAGTCCTGAAACGACTACGAGCGATAAGCCAAGGAGCACTGCCGATGTCCAGAGGTCACCTTGGCTCACATGAATCGGGCCCGCAGAAAGCAATATCGCGACCATCCACGGTAAGCCCAAGCCCACCAAAATATCAAAACTGTTTGAACCGACCGCATTGGCAACAGCCATTTCACCTTCGCCTTTGCGCGCGACAGAGTACGACGCCAACATATCGGGGACAGAGGTTCCGCCCGCAAGTATTGTTAATGCTACAATCGTTGGTGAGATATTCATCCCGTGGGCAATGACCAAAGCCGATTCAATCAAAAAGTGACATAAGGTTGCAATGGCGATGACTGAGATAATAAAGACGATAAGCGGCGACTTTTGTGGGTGAAAAACCTGAGGGCCCAAAGTTGACCAGCTCGATAAGGCTTCATTGGCAACTTCCTTTGTTGCATTTGTTTCGAATGCCGCAACTTTTGCATTGCTTTTTCGATCATTGGTAATCATCCAAATCACAAGAGCGAGATACGAAAGCACAAGAATGCTCGCTTCGTAGAGATGAATCACACCATCTGAAAAGACCCATAGTAGGGCGGCTACAGCGAAAGCATAAATGAAAGCATCCCGAAGGAATACTTTGGCGCGAATACTGGCACTTGCAGCAAGACCCGAGACTCCCACGATGACGAGCAAGTTAAAAAGCGCAGAGCCCACGATTGTTGCAAGGCCGAGCTCACTGTGTTCACCGCCACCCGAGAAAAGAGAGATGAATGCGATTGCAAGCTCAGGCGCGGATGAACCCATCGCCATTAATGTTGCACCTGCAACACTCGGTGAGAGCTTCCAACGCTCAGAGAGTACTTCTAACGCAGGGACAAATCGGTACTCCGTTAACCCCGCAAGTACGATTAATATGATGACAAGAGAGAAAATCGCGATGGCAAATGACATGAAACAACCTTGGCAGATGAATAGTGTCGAGCTTTCATTTATCGGTTGCAGACGTCATCGGGCAGACAGCGACTGTTGTCGGCAAAGCTATCAATCTGCATACAAACAAAACCGCTTGGGCAGCCTGTGTCTTCGCATAGCTCCCCTGCACAAATCATTGGGTTCACGCGCGTACCGTCTTCGCAAGCGATTTCCCAATCCACGCACAGCTCCCGGCAAGGGTCGCGGCGCGTAAAACCGTCGCCAGTCGTTTCGCAGCTTTCACCCACTTCGCCGCTGGGTAAACATGCCAAAATAACGTTAAACGAGAGAAGACCACTCAGCAGCGGGAGTGTTTTCCAAAAGCGTTGGGGTTTTGTCGTCATATGTTACTCCAGTCTTCATCGATGGGGCGGTACTCTAGCACAGAAGCCAGGGTAACGCGACTAAGAAGGTACTCGCAAGGGAGTATTCACCTTCACGACAAAGATGTGCTCCAGATTTCGAAGATGTGAAACTTGACCTACCTTCTCGCCTTTGAGGTTGTGAACGCCAATCTGTGCTCCGACATAGCGTTTGTAATCAATGTCAAAACGTTCAACTTCACCACGCGTGGAGAGGACCTGAGTCAGCTCATCTGTTGAGAGATAACCTTCATTGTTGAAGGAAACAACGAGCTGATTACCCGGTGCATATTGTACAATACTCGAGAACGCGTCTTTGAATGCACGCTTTGAGTTGAATGCGCTTTTACGTGTTTTGCAATCAATTCGCTTCTGCGCGATACCGTAGGTTTCAGGTTGATCGTTTAAAGTAAGTGTTTCCCAAATATGATAGTTGCCAAGGTACGAATGCTGATTGTAAGGAGGGTCAAGATAGGTGACATCGGCAGCGAGTGCTTTGACGTGCTCGAGTGCGTCTCCTTGGTGAGCTTGGTAGTGTGCAGTAGGCCTGTTTGGCACAAGTTCCGGTAAGCGTAGCTCAAGATCTTTATGGGCTCGCTTTGCCCACTCTTTGAGGTAGGCCATTTGAACGCCGCAAGTTGAGTCAACCCGATCTGCGGCTTCCATTAAGGAGGTCAAGATCACCGATTTCAGAGTCGGTTCTAGGTCGAGCTCATCAATTCGTAAGCGGATCGCGTCGATGCGGGCTCCGTTCTTCGGGTGGAAATAGCGGCTCGCTTTAGAGTAACGTTCCGTAAAGTAGCCAGGCTTGCCTTTGAGACTGTTGAGTTCGCGTAGGATCTTCGTTGCATCGTCTGCGATGACCTTTGCGTCGGCGACAACGTAGCACTCGGCAATGGTCTTTGCATAGGTGTTTTGATCATTGGAAACGACACTAAAACCCGCTTTTTTCGCTGCGTGACCAACACGGGCGGTTCCACTAAACAAGTCGAGAAGAGTGCGTCCTTCGGCTGGCCCAAGAGCGCGAAGCACTTCTTTAATGAGTTTACGTTTGGAGCCGAGGTATTTGATCATTAATTCTACCTTGAGCTGCTAAAACACAACACGCAACCCGAATGCGGACATTGTGATAGGGGCGAGAAGCCAAAAATAAAAAGCAAACGCACTTGCCGCACTGCTTAATATGTTTAAAATCCCCGAATGTCGGGTCAAAGAGATTATTACGAAGTACTTGGGGTGTCGCGAGATGCTGACGAGTCAACACTCAAAAAATCATATCGCAAGCTTGCGTTAAAATATCATCCCGATAAAAACCCGGACGACGCTCAGGCCGAAGAGAGATTTAAAGAAGCGTCAGAAGCGTACGCGGTACTCTCGGATGCTGAGAAAAGACGCACCTATGACCAATACGGCCACGAAGGGTTACGTGGCCAGGGCGGCTTCGACCCGGGTGGTTTTTCTGTTAATATTCAAGATATCTTTGGGGATATTTTTGGAGACTTTTTCGGTGGTAGCGGCGGATCCCGTGGTCGCGGTCGAGGCAGCGACCTCAAAGAGATTCTCAATATTGAGTTTGATGAGGCTGCATTCGGTTGTGAAAAAGAGCTCACCTACCAACGCCACGAAGCCTGTGAGCCATGCAATGGCTCGGGTGCAAAGCCTGGTACCAGCCCTGTGACCTGTACGACATGTCGCGGAGCAGGCCAAGTTCGAGTCTCTCAGGGATTCTTTGCGATGGCGCGTACCTGCCCACAATGTCAGGGGCAGGGAACAAGGATTGAACAACCTTGCAGCGACTGCTCGGGTCAAGGTCTCAATGCGACGACCAAAACAGTCAAAGTAGAGGTGCCATCAGGAGCAGATTCTGGTGTTCGTTTACGCTATGTCGGGGAGGGGCACGCCTCTCGATACGGGAGTGGCTCAGGAGACTTGTATGTCGTGCTTTCGGTTGCTGAGCATCCGATCTTTCAGCGTGAGAACGAACATGTATTTTGTCATTTACCGATTTCCTTTGCGCAAGCAGCGCTGGGTGATGAGCTCGATGTCCCAACGATTGATGGCAAGGTGCAAATGAAAATCCCTGCAGGAACGCAACCCGGGACTTCGTTTCGATTGCGAGGGAAGGGGATCCCGCATTTACGCGGTCGTGGGCGGGGCGACCAGTTTGTTGAAGTGAAGCTTGAAGTACCGACCAAGCTGAATGATGACCAACGACGCTTGCTACAAGAGTTTGCAGATGCCAGTGGCGAAGAGGTTCACCCAGAATCGCGTTCTTTTTTTGACAAAGTGAAAGAGCTTTTCGACTAAAGGTCAAGTTCGCTTAATTATTCATTATGGTTTTAGGGTCCCGCATCCTATGAAAAGATTTTTGACACCTGGGTTCTACTTTGGAACACTTCAAAGACGGAGAGGGCGCGTAAGTCACGCGTGATAAGGAGTGTCGATGAAGACAATTGAAGGTATTTTAACATCAGTATGTATTGGAACCCTAAGCTTGGGTGCCTCAGCCTTTGGTTCCTTTGTGGGAGAGTTGCCGCAAAATGTCAGCCAAACAGTCGGTGCTGATTCAGCGTGTATGACCTGTCATAGCAATGCTAGCGGTGGTGCCGGTTGGAATGATTTTGGTCTTGAGTTTAAAGCAGCTTATGAAGATAATGGGCGCGTTGCATCCGGTCTTTGGAGCACAGTGTGTGGTGGAGATGCAGATGGAGACGGACAAAGCAATGGTTTTGAGCTCGGCGACCCCTGTTGCGAATGGGCAGGCGATAATGACGACGTATTATGGCCAATCGCAGATGGTGGACACCCTGGGGACGGAGATGTGATTGCATTGCATGAAAATGTGGAGGGCTCATGTGAACCCGACAACTCAGACACCAACAACACAGATACCAACAACTCAGACACTGATGACTCAGACACTGATAACTCAGACACTGATAACTCAGACACTGATAACTCAGACACTGATAACTCAGACAC
>JAHDBA010000028.1:0-20284 GCA_020630615.1 Myxococcota bacterium
CAATGGTCATCCTCTTCAGGAAAATCAAAAACAAGAGGTTATGCGATGTGCTCTAGTAAGTTCCCCAAAAAGGGTTAAGCTCTCGAATGCTTTCTTCACCTCAACCGGCACAAAAAAATAGAGAGATTTTGGGAAAGCTCGTAAGAATAGCCATAGCCCCGCTCCTATTGAGTATTCCTTCGGTGATCTCTGCCGAGGCCGTGAGCACCGGCTCCGCTGATTATGGCTGTTTAAAGTGCCATGCAGGCATCGAAAGTATTCGCCCGCCCGAGACCAAAATGATGCAGGGCATTCGCGAGCTTGCCGCAAAGGCAGGGTATGAAGACGTCGACTGTATTGTATGTCACGGGGGAAACCCCATGGCTCAAAAAGCCAAATCTGCACACCAAGGCACTGTCCCCTATTTTATCGAAAACGAGGGACCTAAGAATTTTTACCCAGACCCAGGCAGCCCATGGATCAATCAGCACACTTGTGGAGTGTGTCACATGGATTATGTGAAAACGCAGCGAACCTCGTTAATGTTCACCGAGGCGGGTAAGATCCAAGGAACGCAATGGGGCTTTGGCGCCCTGAACGGGATGAAGCACGACTGGGCTAATTTTGAGACTCAAGAAATGAGTGAAGAAGAGCGGCTTGGTACCGATATTTATAAAACATACATGCAACGTCTTCGCGAAGCTGAGCCACAAGTGTTTCCCGAGTCGATGTCGGTTGTGCCAGAGGCACCTTCGAGTCAAGAGGTTCATGATGACCCACGCAAAGCAGCCTTCACATACTTGAGGCAAGAATGTCAACGATGTCACCTTGGTGGGAAAGGGCGTGAAAAACCGGGTGAGTATCGAGGGATTGGATGCAGTGCGTGTCACATTCCTTATTCGTCCCAAGGGCTTTATGAAGGGAATGATGCATCGATCGCTGACACCCCTGGACATCTTCTATCCCATCAAATGCAAAGTGGGCGTGCGTCCCCGGTTGAGCATCATGGTGCGCGATATACGGGCGTGCCCGTTCGTAGTTGTGTGACGTGCCACAACCGTGGAAGGCGGATCGGGACCTCTTTTTATGGCCTGATGGAAACAGCCTACAGCTCACCCTTCATGGCGGGTGGAGAGAATCAAGCCAAAACCTTTGGGAAGAATTATCTTCACCTGCATGCTGATATTCACAAAGACAAAGGCATGCTTTGTCAAGATTGTCATACCTCATTGGATCTCCATTCGGACGGAAATTTAACAGGCACTACGCTCGCACCGGTGGAAATCGAGTGTCAGGATTGCCACGGCACTCCCTTGCGACAACCATGGGAACTTCCGCTCGGCTACGGCGATGAAATTGCAAACGATGTGCCGATGAAAGGTGACCCGCGCGGTCTTTCCCAAACATTGACACCCAACTTGGCAACCTATGGTAAAAGCCCTTTTCATGATGGTTATCTTCTTTCCGCAAGAGGAAACCCGATGCCTCACGTCAAAAAGAAAGGTGATATGATAGTCCTGGAGTCTTCTGGCGGGCGAGACATCGTTTTTCAATCGCTGAAATCGTTAAACGAAAACGACTTGCTCAGCACAGAAGGCCGTGTCGCAATGGTTAATGTTGGACGGCATATTGACACAATGGAGTGCTATGCTTGTCACGATGATTGGGCACCCCAATGTTATGGGTGTCACATCAAAATCGATTATTCCGCCAAGGCTCGAGGTGAAGACTGGGTGCATCTTAGTAACGAGATTGATGAGCATGGGCTCAATGCGTCCGACTCCAAAAAAGAGTTTCTCAACCACGGCCTCAAAGGCCAAGTGAGTGAGCAGCGTTCCTATTTGCGCTTTGAGAATCCTCCTTTGGTTGTCAACGGTGAAGGGCGCATTGCCCCTGCAATACCCGGCTGCCAAACAACCGTCACAATCATTGAAGAGAACGGAAACCCACTCTTAACCAATCATATTTTTAAAATCCCAAATATTGAAGGGAAAGGTGCAGAAGGCCAAAAAGGACTCGACATGGCCCCGACCCATACGCATACGGTTTCAAAATCGGGTCGCACCTGTGAAAGCTGTCACACCAACCCTGCTGCAATGGGTTATGGAATTGACTCCGGCGCAACATTTGCAGACCCGAGTAAACCCTATGCGATCGACCTGAGTGATGCTGAAGGTAAAGTGATTCCAAAAACCTCACCCACACAAATTAATGCTATTGAAGGCCTCGATCATGATTGGTCAAGATTTGTCACAGAAGCTGGCGAGCAGCTCCAAAGTGTGGGTCACCACTTCTCAAAATCACGGCCGCTCAACAACGAGGAGCGAAGTCGGTTGGATCGGCGTCATGTTTGCATTTCATGTCACGAGTCGATACCGGATGGAGACCTTGCTGTTACGATTCTTGAACACCTCAAAGAGACCGCAGGAGTTCAAGTCGACAAGGAAAAACATCGAGAGATTTTGAACTTTGATATTCGGCTCGCCGGGTGGTTGAAGGTGCTCCTTCCTGTCTTTTTATTCTTCGCGTTTATTCTTTGGATGTATCGCTTTCCGAGAGCGGCCAGCCAGTAGCGGCCATCAGTCGCGTTGAGCGGTCCTTAAACATCTTCCGTAAAAAAAACTTTGCAACGATGCCTGACCCAGGAAGAGGCGCAATCAAGCTCGGCAGTCGAAAAACTATCTCGTCAGTCATAAGTGTTTTTTCCCGGCCAAGACTTTCAAAACGATGCGTATGTTCGAAAGTGCGAAAGGGCCCTTCTGTTTGTGCATCTTTAAAGAGCACGCCTTCCTCCCACTCTAAAAAGTGAACAACCCATGACTGGTGTAAAAATCCAAAGACCTTAAAGTTAAGCCTGACCTCTTCCCCCACCCGAGTTCCAGATTGCTCTGGGGCATCGAAACTCAAACCCATCCATTTTGGGGTCAGCTTTTTCAAGTTGTTCATCTCGGCAAAGAAATCCCACACGGCGTCCACGGGCTTATTCAAACGCGTTTCGTAATAGAAGCGATGTATCGTATCGGAACTCATGATATTAGGATGCGTGATATCGTTAAATATTTCATGATAGGACTTAACAATGCTTCCCTCTTTTACGATTCCTTACCCACTTTCGTTGCGCTCCATTCTTGAAATGGTCTCACCCGATATCCCACGGGGAAGTCGAATGCTTCATTGGAACAAAAGTTTCGCGGAAGAACTTGGCAGCATGGATGCGAGGACGATTCTAGCAGCTCTTGAGCCTGAATCGAGAGGGACCTTCTATGCCACCCGTTATGGCGGCCATCAGTTTGGTGGATGGTCAGGACAACTGGGAGACGGACGTGCGATGATGATTGGTGAGGTTGAGGGTCAAGCGTCAAAATGGGAAGTCCAACTTAAAGGCGCAGGACGCACACCCTTCTCTCGCTTCGGCGACGGTCGAGCGGTACTTCGTTCGTCTCTTCGCGAGTATGTGTGCGCAGAGGCAATGGCTCACCTCAGGATTCCGACAACGCGCAGTCTTGGACTTCTACAAACACCCGACCGCGTGAAACGCGACATGTTTTACAACGGAAACGTAAACCACGAACCTGGCGCAATATGTATTCGCGCGAGCAGAAGCTTTATTCGTTTCGGGCACTTTGAACTCTTGGCGCAAGGGCGCGACGAGAAAACCTTAGATGCACTGGTCAAATATTCTTCAGAGTTGCTAGGGGTTGAGAGTACGAATGAAAAGGATGCGCGGCTCCACTTTTTTTGCGAAGTAACAAGGCGAACTTTCAAGATGGTCACCGACTGGATGCGTGTCGGCTTCATCCATGCCGTCATGAACACTGATAACATGTCAATACTGGGTGAGACCATCGATTATGGCCCCTTTTCTTTCTTGGACGAGTATACGCCAGGGTGGACACCCAATACGAGTGACCAGCATGCACGCTATGCTTTTGAAAAACAGCCCGAGATCGTTCTTTGGAATCTCGGGAAACTTGCGGAAGCACTGTCGGCGTCCAAGGAGCAGTTGCAAGATTTTTTGCAGGAGCTTTACCTCATAGACCAAGAAGGCGACCGTGACCGGAATGTCATGTTGCTGAACAAGCTTGGGTTTTCATGGACATCCACAGAACTCCGAGGCTTGGTGCACGAATGGCATGACATACTCCACGATCTAAACCTCGATTATACTTTGGCACATGTCGCGCTCGAAAATTTCCTTATTGGCAACACAATGAAGCGGGAAGAAACCGGTGGGTTGAGCAACACTTTCCGAAACGCACTGTACAGAACACTCTCATTAGCGGAACTTCGAAGACTCAATGCATGGCTCATCAATTATCGAAAAGCTCTTCGCACATCGCACCTCAATATGAATGATGTGTGTGTGTTGATGCGTACAACAAACCCAAGTTATATTTGTCGAAACTATCAACTTCAACTTGCGATTGACGATGCTGAAAAGGGCTCGACACGCATGTTGGAGACGCTCATGAGTTTAACTCAAACACCCTATGAACGAAACTCTCCACAACACAAAACATGGTGTACACGACGCCCGGACTGGGCAAAGTTTAAGGCAGGTGCTTCTGCACTTTCGTGTTCTTCATAGTCCTTGGCCCCTCCCAACCTATTTATAACGGCATCATGATGCTAAATTCCTTCTACGCGTTTGACTCACACCACCGGAGCGATGTTAAAAACAAGTCAAAAGGAGAAAACAATGAAAAAACTTTCAAGATACATACTACTCCCAGCAGTTGTAGCCCTTGGTGTTGCTTGTAGCGCTGATGACACTGGGTCACCAGACCCCTCAGAGGTAAACCAAGACAGTGAACCTCTGAGTGAAGTCGTAGACCTGACCGTTGATACGGATGGAGAGTGTGAGGAAGTCCCTACTGAATGTGATGCTGATGTTCCTGTTGCAGACTGGGTGATTATTGGCGCGTGTGATGAAAGTGTCGACAGTGTGGACGATCTTTTTGAGGAACTCGATTTTGAATGTGATTCATCATCATCGTCAGTAACGTCCGTGTCTTTTGTTGCGCGCGGAGTCGGTTCAAGCGAGGCGACCCAAGAAGTTGCGATCACGTATACGGCAAGTGTTCCCGCTGAGTGTTTTGACGCAGTTGTCGCAGCAAACGATGATATCAGCGGTGCAACAGAATGTAACGATGCGTTTGCAAACTCGGAGAATGTCACCTATACCTGTACCGGCACTTTGAGTGAGGGTTGTGAGTGTAATGTTGATGTATCCGGTTCAGAGGAATTTGATTACGAAGTTTGCGTGACTGGAAATGTTGCTTACTTTGTCGATGATGGAACAACCGCGAAACTTCAGAAGCTTGAAGAAGAGTAGAAGCTACGATTTTCGTCTCACTTTGATAGAGCGCCCTCGGGCGCTTTTTTAATGTCTTACGAGCCGATGCCTAGCCCTCCTGCGCTTGCCCTGCACATTAGGCCCTGCATCAAGTTGACAGGCGCCTCAGATCCGAGAAAGCTCATCATAAAGATGAACGTTCGCGCAAATCGCCTTTCTGAATACCTCAAGTGACATGGACTCGTTCGGGCCATGCGCTCCTGTTTTTGGATCCATAACGCCATTCAGAATCAAGGGTAAGTCTGAGAAACGACGACCAAATATTGCAACAAAGGGAATCGAACCACCAATACCCACCTCTAGGGGCTTGATTCCCCATACCGCTTCATAAGCACGATCAACCGCCTCAAACGCTGGCCCTTTCGGCTCGTAGAGCCAACTTTCTGCGCCAGATTCTTTTTCATGTAGCTCAACAACTACACCTGGCGGCGGATTCTGGAAGGCCTCGTTTAAATAGGCCCTCATTTCTTCGCGTGTTTGCCCCGGGGCCAAACGAATTGAAAGTTTTGCTGAAGCCTCAGCTCGCAACGCGTTCTTTTCTTGCCCAGGTCTTGGCAATGTTGTGGATAAAATCGTCAGAGCGGGTTGGCGCCAAAGCCATTCAGCAGGTGCTAAGCCGGACTCCGGCAAAACCTTGGCATCTTTTAGCAGGTTCGCCCCATCACGAATGACCTCATCATTCAACGGCACTTCCCGTGCGCGAGCGCGCCAAGACTCAGGTGGCTCCATTCTCCCAAGTTTCATACGACCGTTTTCATCGAGGCATCTCGCAATAAGCAGAGTTAGAGCATTGCCGGCATCGGGCCCCATATTACCCCACAAGCCCGAATGGACATCACCGCTTAAAGCTTTGCACGACACGCTTACTTCATAGAGCCCGCGTAATGAAACGGTTAACCCGGGGATCTCCTCGGAAGGATTTTCACAATCCGTCAAGATCATAACATCCGCTTCAAATGCGTCCGGGTATTCATCCATATAACGTTCGAGGTTTGGCGAACCAATTTCTTCTTCTCCCTCGAGTACAAACTTCACATTGACGGGCAACTTTGCGTCGTTGGTTGCTCGCCACGCATCAATTGCTGCAAGATGTGAAACCCATCCGCCCATATCGTCGGCTGAACCACGAGCATACAAGCGTCCATTTCTGACCTCGGGCTCATGCGGGTCTGAATCCCAGTCTTCTCCCTCGACCGGTTGAAGGTCAAAGTGCCCGTAAATCACAATTGTTTTTGCCTCTGGCCCCGCGCTCATGTCTGAAGCAATGACCAGTGGCAACGCTCTTTCAAGACAAACCTTTTGAGCGTCCGCAAAGCCTCGTTGCTTCAGTGCGTCCACCAAATGGTTGGCGAGTTTTTCGACGTCAGGAAAATAGCGTTCATCGCACGAAATTGCCGGTATTTGAAGATACCCCTTCAGCAGCTCTAAGGTCTCGTCAAAATGTTTGGTCGCATAATCTGCTGCGTTCGCCACGATCATTTTTTCCACCTGGTTCTCATTCTCAAAATTCAGAACAACACTGTGTTAGTCTTCAGCCGAGTCTCCACCCGGGCCTTGACTGACGACCACCATCGCAGGTCGAATCAAACGTTCATGCAACATGCAGCCGCGATGGTATTCTTGCATGACCTGCCCCTTCTCGAACACATTGCTTTCAAGCTGGGCTACAGCTTCATGGCGTGCAGGGTCAAAAGGCTCCCCAACGGATGTAAAGAGTTCAGCCCCGAGTTTTGATAGTGCGTCCGTAAATAGTTTGGAAACCATCTCGACACCTTCAAGAAGCGTCTCTGCAACCGGCGTCGCGCCATCCCCAGCAATTTGTTCGCGAGCCACATCCGTTGCGCGCATCAGGTTATCGATCGCCGGCAGAAAAGATTGTATCACTTTTTCGTTCGCATACTTTGCAGATTCTTCGCGTTCTCGCATCTGTCGCTTTTTATAGTTTTCGAAATCTGCACTCGCACGTAACAATCGGTCTTGAAGATCCGCTGCTTCCTTTTGGGTTTGCTCCAAAGCTTCAACCGCTTCATTTTTGGCAGCAATCATGGCTTCTAAGAGTGGATTCGAGTTCTTGTCAGGTGCAGCGCCTTTCGATATGAAAGTCGCGTCATCGTCTTCCAGACCTATTTCTTCATCTTCGCGCTTTTCAATCTCAGCAATTGTCTGCGCCAAGGCTTCGTCCAGAGTGGTCTCGGAGTCTTCAGCACTAATTTCCACGGCTTCGCTAGGGATCTCTTGTTCTTCCGCCATCTCTCATCTCCGCTCTTCCCGTTGGGATTGAACTTAAAACATGATTCTCGAATCACGAATATCGCTTAGCGAAAATGGCGCTCAAAGCAAAGTGAGTCTATCTCAGAACATGTGCTTGCATCTTGGGTGTTGATTTGAGTATCACTACACTATCATATTGTTTTAGCGCAACCTGAATGGAGTTTAGACATGAATCTCAGTAGACAATTCTCATTTTTTACCCCATCAAGACGACGATCGTCTTCCGCAAAACTCGGTCTTATACTCAGCGTTTGTGCTTTTGTGGCTTCCGGTTGTGCTTCGGTCAACAATGTGAAGATCTGCCAGAATTGGGTTTCTGCGGTGAACTCTGAGCTCGAAGAATGTGGGCTGACAGACCCCGAGGCAGGCTACCCACTTCAAAGTGAAGAGGTTTGTCCGGCAGACTTGAATGAAACGAAGCGAAGCTGCCAAGCGTATTACGATTGCCTTCTTCAATCTGCTCAGTGTGTCGAGGGAGAATACATCGGAGACCCAAATCCTGCTTGCGGGGCTTGCTAAGCCTGATTATCTCAACAATACCTAGTTAAACGCATTTCGAATGCATTAGAGGAAAAACAATGAAAACAAATCTCTTCTTTGTTCTTGTCACTGTCACAACAGTATTAAGCGCACTCGGCTGTGCTCCAGACAACCTGGGGACATGCCAGGCCTACGCTGCCAAACTTCAACAAGCTCACGAAGATTGTGGCCGCGACATGAATGAAAATGACATCGTTTGCTCTGAAGAACTCGATAGCAATGGTAAAGATTGTGAAGAGTATTACACATGCCTTGCAAACGGGACGTCATGCATTGATGGCACGCTTAATACACCAACAGGTTGCGGAACCTGCGTTGAATAGTGTCACATGAGGCTGATATGAAGTTAAAAACGATACGAGTTTTTGCGCGACACATCTTCTCATGTACGCTCGTATTAACCGTACTTGGCTGTGCGGAAGAGACGCCTGAGGTATGCCTTGTCTATGTTGAATGTGAAAAGCATGCAGCCCAAGTGCTTGGCCGCGACGAGTTCTCGACTTTTGCATATGGGACCAACGGTGTGTGTTGGGAGAATGAAGAAATTGCGGCGTTGTGTCGAGATGAGTGTGTGGGCAGCTTGGAAACATTGATCGACGACTTAAATGAAGCGAATCAAGAACTCGGTCCCTGCGATATGCCAAGTATCGAAGCACCCAATGACGACACTTCCATTGAGGAAGGCGGCTAGTCTCTAAAGCCAAGCGTTAGCCTTTTTATATTTTGAGTCTTATCTTCATTCCCAACGATAAGGCCCTCAAGTGATTTTGTCGAAATGGCCTAAACGTTGTGCCTCGGTGAAACGACTGCTAATAAAAAAGAGGCACGGTATTCAACACGCTAGGTAGCATGGGCACTCCGAGATCAAACGATTTAGATACAATCCCCAAACACAATCTTAGCTTAGGGCCGAAGATTGGTGAGGGTGGAATGGCCGATGTGTATGAAGGCGAATACTGTGGTAAGCGTGTCGCGGTTAAACGACTTCGAGCTCACCTCAAATACGACCTTGAGTTACGCCAGCTTTTTGCCGACGAGTGTCAGCTCTTACGCGATTTAGCACCGTGCAACTTCGTCCCGAAAGTTATCGCGACAGGTGAAAGCGAGGGCGATCTCTTCTTAGCACAAGAATTGCTGCAAGGCTGCGATTTTAAAGCCGTAATTTCGACACTACAAAGAGGCTTAGAAGCGCAACTGTGGCTTCAATGTGCGGCAAGCCTCTTTAATGCGCTTGCTCACATTCACGAGTCGAAACTCGACTCCGGTGAAGATTTAAATGTTGTTCACCGCGATATTTCTCCGGAAAATATATTTTGGTGTGAAGATGGCACCTTTAAGTTTATTGACTTTGGTGTTGCTGCAAACATCATGCGTACTCACAAAACGACGCAAGGCGAGATTAAGGGTAAGTTTCAGTACATGGCGCCCGAGCAGACCTACGGCGATCGACCTGTCACACAGGCAATCGATGTGTATGCTCTTGGGATTGTTTTACATGAGCTCTTGAAGGGGCGACCGGTTTTCGAAGAAAGTACCGATGCCGATCTTGTCTTCGCGATACGTGAAAATAAGAAAGACCCAATTCCAACAGACTCGTTATTCGTTCGAAATGAAACAAAAGAACTCTTCGAAAAGATATGTTCGCTTGCCCCGGAACATCGCCCCTCTGCACGTGAAGTTGCAGACGTACTCGAAAGAACCTTGGGGGAGGCCGGCGCTCATCGTGGCCTGAAGCGCAATCTTTCAAAGTATTTCAGAACAGAGATTCAAACCAAACTCAAAAGCGAACTAACTGCCGAAGGAATTACGAGCAATCCAGTTCAGATGCGTTCGAGACGAAATCAAACTCAAAAAGTCATCGCGATCTCCGATTCAAAAACAGAACCAACACCAAACAAGAACTCAAATTTACGAATTCCAATCCTCGCAGCAGGCGGATTGGCAGTCATCACCTTCTTATTTTTTGGTACGGCAAATTGGTTCCGGCCTAGTCCCGTGGAACAAAGGTTGGGACCATCGCCCATCGTGAGCTCCGAAAGGAATGGCACACGGATACAACCCACTATCGCGGAGACAAACACAATAGCGGCCGGACAACATGAGGAGTCCGCCCTTAGCGAGAGCATCAAAGAACAAGAAATAAAGAAAGCTTCGCCTGGAATCTCTTCACCCAGCCAAGAATCGAAAAAGATTGCGAAGGAAAAACCTCGTACCTTAGCAGGTCGCCGAAAGACGACCGAAAAATCAACAACGCGAACACAAAAAGGCGCTTTAAGGACAAAGGCACGATCGCCCGGCAAACATGTGTCTTTTGGAACACTCAGTTTAAACTCCGAGCCCTGGGGGGAAATCTGGCTTGATGGCAAAAAAACAACAAAGACAACACCCGCAATGAACTGGAGGCTCCCCACAGGGAAGCACCGGCTACGTATCGTTAATCCCGAATCCAATCTACAACATTCACTCACCGTAGTTGTTACGCCGAATCAAGCGATTAAAGAGTTTGCCCCTTTAAAATAATCCCTTTGCCGAAGCATCTCAGACAAAAGCGTGAACTTTTTTAAGAGATATGTTGTAATGAAGGCATGACTCTCTTCGCACCGGACTTTAACGAGCTTAAGTTGATGTTCCGAACCATGCGCCTCCCCACTTTCACCTTGATCAAGTTAAGCTGCGCCTTCGTATGGATTCAGACTTCTTCATTCCAACTTGAAGCTCAGAGTCTGCTGTCGCGCCACAGTGAAGAGGAGTCCTTGGCCGAACAAAGGGATTCATACTATGGGCTCAATCTTTGGGTTGCCCCGGAGAGTTCCTATTCGGAAGAGTCTATTCGACTTGAGCTTAAAGCGTTGGGCCTGCAACTTGTCCCCAAACCCTTGAGTGCCGGCCATATGTTGATGAACACGAGTATCGATGTGGACCGACTCCTTCTAGACGCGAAAGAGGCCTACCAGGATTTTGAGTACGAGAGCGCCCTTTCATTGTGCACACAACTCAAGACAGAGCTTGCTCGGCGTGCAAACTCGCCTTCTCTGCCGGAAACCTTTGAGCAAATTTTGGCGCTGGAGATACAGAGTGCTTTTGGGCTTCAACGTATGCGGCGTGTTCAAGATGTGATGCGCTCACTTTTCTTCCTGCGTGGTGCTGGCGCACTGAGCGCACGAAACGCACAGCCAGAAGTGATGCAAATGTGGAAAACCATGCTTGCTGACATTCAACATGAAGTCGCTCGTTCAATGTCGATTCAACTCGACTCGTGCAACGACTCCGATGCCACGCTGAGCATTTGGGTCGATGGTCGCCTTCAGCCGGGGAGCGGCGATCTCAAAGTCAAACGTGGATACCATTGGATCTATGCGGAGGCGCCGGGTTGCACCCCAATATCATTCTGGAGCGATAGGGATGCTCTCGGTATCGAAACATTCTTAAAACTTAGAACGCGTGAAGTCGTGACCCCGAACACGGCGCAACTCGTTGAGCTCCTCAACCAGGTTCGAAGTGACGTGTCTGCCCCCCAAGCTTTGCCGGAATTCCATGGCAGCACCCTTGTGATGGTTTTTTCCAATGAATGGTGTTTGTCAAAATCTTCACAAACTCGACAACACCCATTGGAATGCAAGGCGCTTTCCGGGGAGGCGACCACGTCGCAGTTTTCGGCAGCGCTACGTGACCATATTGCGGCATCTCGCCTTCGTAAACTTGATACGCCTCTTCTTGACACAACGGCAGATTCGGAAGTCGATAGGGAAGTTGTCCTTGCACAAGACAGCGAGAGCAAACACCCAAAGTGGTTCTGGTGGGTGGTTGGTCCCAGCATCGGTGTTGGTGCTACTGCACTGGTAGGTGCAGGAGCATTCGGAGTATGGTACTCCACACAGGAAGGCCCTACTAAGCCAAACTATGAGGTTTCTCTTTCGTGCTGTGCCCGATAACACCAACGACTGCATTTGACGCCATGCATCGACAATGGACTCGAGCGCAATTGGGACTCGTGACCGCTTTTTTCATGTCACTTTGCCTGTCCTGTCAGCGCGGCCAAACACGTGATGAAAATGACGAGGAATATACCCTTCGCGATAATCGCAGCATCCGTGTCGTACCCAGACGCGCAAGTTGCGGCGATCCACGTGGATATTCTATTGCCTGTATCGAAGCCTGGTTGATTGAGGTCCCTGAGATTGGAGCTGCGGAATGTGTTGTTAACAGTGCAGGCTTTGAGACCTTGCGAGAATTGCAACTCTACAATGATAAACTGCTTTCATTGCAACATGAGTTCGAGACGAGCACATCCTACAAAGTACGTTTTATCGGGCTGGGCCCGGTTACTTCTGAGCTGGAGAGTGATCCTTGTGACAATACGCACGATCGGGACCGTTGGATTCTCTTTGGTGAAAGTGACACTCTTGAACTTTCGGATTCTTCGAATGTGGAGGCTCCGCTTCAAGATGAGGTTCGCATTGAGCTCGATTGTTTGGACTGCAGCGGTGGCTGCACAGGCCTCGAACCACGCACCTCTGAAACCTCAGAGACCACAGAAATGGGCGCGTCGATATGTGAGCCAAGTCAAAGGCGCGTGTGTGTGCCTTCGGATCCAAGTCGATGTTCCGATGATCGTTGCGAACGATGCGAAAATGACTTCGACTGCCCTGAAGAAAGCTATTGTATTCCTATACGCGAAGGGGGCACGAACCACGAGGGAAGGTGCTTACCCGAATGCCCACTTGCATTCTGTGCGCCCGGCTCGTCGTGCCTTAGAATTGAAAGTAAATAAATGGCTGCACTTCAAAGTTCATCGCGTGCTTGATCCCCAAAGCGACACCCAATAAAAAGATGGCACGTAAGGGCCAGGACAAACCTGGAAGCGCCTTTCCATGGGTCGAAAGTTGAATCGAGTCCCCCGAAAACCAAGATGCAAACGATGCATAAAATTGATGTGTAATAATATGGCCAGCGATGGCAGCGAATAGCACTGCACATAGCTCCCAGCGTAGCTGAGCAACACTCATATGTTCAGAGAACTGCGC
The DNA here is from genome assembly GCA_020630615.1 of Myxococcota bacterium. GTDB lineage: Bacteria > Myxococcota > UBA727 > UBA727 > JAHDBA01 > JAHDBA01. The sequence goes on from JAHDBA010000028.1 coordinate 13,171, forward strand.
GAGAAAGACACGCCAAGCGACGGACATGTTTTCTGCATTAAATACAATACGTGCCTCCATAACGATCAGGAAGGTTAGACACCATGGAATAACCTTCTGCGTCCATGAACGATTTGGGTCCGGCTTACCGAGTGTCCACCACATGACGCGATTCCCTAGAAGCACGATGCCATGGATGAACCCCCAGACGACAAAGCGCCAGTCTGCGCCGTGCCAAACACTTCCAAGGAGCATCACAACCCAAAGGTTCCATAATGTACTCAACTTGCCTTTGCGGTTTCCACCGAGGGGACGATACAAATAATCAAAAAGCCACCGCCCCAACGAGATGTGCCATCGCCTCCAAAATTCGAAGAGGTTGGTCGCAAGATAGGGCTTGTCGAAATTTTCTCGAAGAGAGAAACCAAAGAGCGCAGCGACACCGATGGCGATATCCGAGTATGCCGAAAAATCATAATAGATTTGCAACGTATAGGCGAAAACAGCAGTGACCACTTCGGGTGCACTGTAGTTTTCAGGATCGCTGAACACACGTGAAATCAGATTTGCAGCCAAATAGTCGGCAATCACAAGTTTTTTGACCATGCCCAGTGCGATACGTAGGAGCGCTTTCGAACCATCGCTATCGCTCAACGAGGGTCGGCGATCCAGTTGAGGTAAGAAGTCTGCCGCACGCACAATTGGCCCTGCAACAACCTGCGGAAAGAAAGCAATATAGAGAGAAACATCCAGCCATGACTTTCGAGCTTTGATGTCGCCGCGGTAAACATCGATGGTGTAACTCATACATTGAAACACCACGAAAGAAAGCCCGACGGGCAATACAAGACCAAGTCGGGGGTATACAATCTCCATCCCAACCCAGGCAAGGACATCGTTCAGCGAAGTAATTAACCAGTCCGCATATTTGAATAGGCCCAAGAGCAGTAAATTGTTGGTGACCGACAATGCGACCCATAAATCTCTGCGTGATTGGCGCGTCGTATTCATCATTGCACGACCGATAAACCAATCTGTTGTTGAAAGATAAAGAACCAGAAGTACTGGAGCAGGATTCCACGCCATGTAGAAGATCATGCTCGCAAGCCATAAAATCCATTTTCGCGCCCGCACTCGCGAAGCCACCGACCAAAAAAGGACAAAGACGATGGGTAAAAAAGTTAAAAATTGGAGCGAGTGAAAAAGCATTTAATACACACAGGGATGAGAAGATTGGAAATCATTCCAGACAAGTTCCATAACACTCAAAAGACGTTCCCGACCTTTTTTTGTCGTTCCCAGATTATTTCTTAATATTGGTTGTTTTGTGTGAACAGCGCGGGGCTCCATAAGCATCTTTGCCTCTCCAAAGAGGGAAGTCAGTTTGAGCTCGACGCAGTTTTCGACGGGGATTGTAGCCCCCCTGGGTCGCAGGGTTTGTGCGGAGTCAAAATCCGATAAATTCGTGACAAGGAAACATAAGCCTGCGTCGTCTTCGAGTACGAAACTTTCAAGTCTAGCGCTAAGGGTTCTGGGTTTGTCTTGGGCTCTCTCGTCATCGCTTTCTATTGAGTTTTCGATGTCACTGTGAAAATCAACAATACGAAATTTGTTGCTCGCAGACGTATTGAAGGAACGATGTTTTCGTGCGACCGCGCCACACGTTAAAGCTGTCACATCCTTGATCGACGTTGTCGCATGCTCTGCGAAGAAGGTATGGCTGAGACTCCTTCCTATCGATGTTGGGTGTATTGCGCGCGGACGGTCATCATGCCGGTCTTCGCGTTTCGAGTCTTCATCGTTGTTGTCTTCATCGTTGTGGACGGCTTCATAATGAAGTCGATAGTGTCCCTTGCTCACGAAATCAGCGAAGAAAATATCACTCAGCTGCTGCCCAAGAATGTCGGCACCTTTTGCGCGAGGGTGCACTAAATCGTCATGAATAAGGCCCTTTCGAAACATTCTCTGAAGCGAGCCCTTAGCGCCCATGGCCGCAAAGAGATCGATATAGGCGCAACCCGCTTCTGCCGCAATTCGCTTTTGCATCGCAATCACCGGTTCCACTTCAGGACGCGTTTTCAGTTGCGCCCCTGCCCCTCGGGCCTTTGCAGCATCGATAGGGCCAATCGCAAGACAGTCTGCGCTGGTTTGCGCCTCCCGGATACGTGTTATCCAGTTTCGATACTCGCGTTCAAGATCCTCCATACTCTTCCAGCCAAAAGAACGGGAACGAATTTCATTGCCACCCAGCATAAAAACAACAAGGTCCGGTTGGCGTTGAACGACCTGCTCGACAACCAGCTCGGGATTCATACTTTCGTACATGCCAGCATCGGCAGCAGGAACACCAATGGTGTCCATCACAATACCGCCCGAGTCTTTTTCCAACTCAACGCCAAAGACATCCACATTGCGATTTCGTGCAACAAGACGTAGCGACGTGCTTTGTGCCGGCAACGTGAGTTCGGTGAAAAGCGTCCGCCCCACCTCAACTTCACCCTTTTCATAATCGACGCTTCGAAGCCAAACATCGTCGGCAAAAAGATCGAATCCTCCTTTCGAAAGTTGTCGTGTCCAAATTGTTGCACGCCGAGCTCCATCGAGGCGCCAACGTGCCTTTTGCCCCTTTCGTGTGGATGAATGATAGGAACCCGCAATACCAAACTGGGATGGCTTCGCTTTCTTTTGAGCGATGGTATGAATCGTCCACCCCTTGTCCGATCGTCCTGTTCGAACCCTTCGGCCGGCTTCTGGGTGAAGCCTATCGAGCAGCAAGTAACCCCGCCCACCATCGCCGAAGCGTTCCTGTAGGTTTTCGCGAACTTTATCGGTAACATGATCAGAAGCGATCAATGAGTTGCCCCAAACCAGAATACGAACGGCTTCACCTCGTCGACCATCGTCTACACTATCCAATATTTCGTAAAAACGAGAAAGTGCATGATCGCACCCACGACTCTCGCTCCCTTCCGCACAGGGGTTCACCATTGTGACCTCAGGCATCTTCAATGTTTGCGCTTTCTTACGCACTCTGAGAACTTTCCTGCTTTCGATGATCCCTCGACGTTGCCTATCCCTTTGTCCCGGTATTGCAGCTCCCAAGTTAGCGCTAGCCTTCTCTTCAACGGTTGGCAGCCCTGATGCGAACCCCTTAGCATCGCTTGGCTGGGAATAACGTGAGAGATCCCAAAAGAGACCGTCCGGAGCTCGTTCATTCGCATCGTGTATGTCACCATCAGCTCTTTCGTAGTCGTCGACTTCGAGCTCGTCTTTGCCTTCAAGATCTTGTGAACGGACAAAGCTCATCTTAGGTTTACGAAACAAACCCGAAAACGCGCTTTCACGGGCCTCTTGCGAGCTTAGATCCAGAATACGCAATGAAGAATGTACAGGGATGATTGCGAAAGCCACTATTACCGAGCTAAGCAAGAGAACCGTTTTAACAAGGTTGGTTCGTAGTGCATTCTTCACTACCCCTTCACTTTGGGCGTCTCGCTTTTCTTGCACACTTTCGGACATAAACCTGCCATTCTCACGCTAAAATGAAGAGCCCCGCTCTAAGCTATCTCATAGCAAAGTCTTAGAGCCCATGCGAACTTTTGGCTTTATCCTTACAACACCGAGAGGTGGACCTCGAGACACTGAAAAAAGTGTTTGAATTAAGCTTCGCTTCGCTCATCAATGCGTGCTGGCGATTCCTATCGATGCAAATACGTTGACACGCTTTGACGTGTGTTTTGAGTTCCATGTGCTAACTTTGCATATGTTTCCGCGTGCAAAGAAGAGCTTTGGTCAGAACTTTCTTCGAGACCCTTTTCATCTCGAGAAAATTCTTAACGCTTGCCTAAACCTTGCGGAAAAAACGACGCCCGTCGTCGAATTTGGTCCCGGTCGCGGCGACTTCACAGCAGTGCTTGTCTCTGCGTTTCACAAGGTGAATGCAGTTGAGAGAGACCGAGATCTCATCCCGATTCTTCAAGAACGCTTCGCAGAAGAACTTGCAAGTGGTCGATTGCACCTGGCCGAGGCGGACGCGATTCAAATCGACACCGAAAAACTTGTAGGGCCGTCGAAAGCACTTTGGTGCGGGAATCTTCCTTATCATTTAACGTCTTCTTTTTTTGCCAAAACGATGACGGCAATCGAAAAACTCGTGGGTGGTGTTTACCTGATTCAAAAAGAAGTTGCGCAACGTGCAGCTGCCGAACGCAATACCAAAAACTACAGTCGTCTCAGTGTGATGCTTCAAAACCATTTTGAGGTGGACTTGATTCATGTGGTACCGAAAGGGGCCTTCGACCCCGCCCCAAAGGTTGATGGTGGCGTAATTTCTTTACGACCTCGACGTGACTTGGCTTCACCAGAGACTTTGGCGGTTTTGAACGAGATTACCCGACTTGCCTTCCAACAACGAAGAAAACAACTTGGCAACAGTCTAAAGTCGATCGATTCTTTGGACACGCATCTTGACGCAATAAACTTTAAGCGAACTCACCGACCGGAAGACCTGAGCCCAGCAGATTTTTTGAAATTAGCCGAGGGAATCCTGGCAAAAAGAAGAGACGAGAAAGACTCGAGTGGAGCGCAAGAGCCCTAAGATGCCCGAAGGCCCCGAAGTCGAAGCGATACGCAGATCATTGGCCCCTCGGTTGGAAGGGAAGTCACTGGCGCTGATTCGCAACACAGCCCTACGAATGCGCTATGAGCCGAAAGTAGAGCTTCACCTTAAAAACTTGGGGTGCATTCAAGAACTACGACGCCACGGGAAGGTTCTCGCAGTGGTATGTTCGAAACCCACGCTTCTCTTTCGCTTGGGCATGAGTGGTACGCTGCTCTGGAGAGAAGCAAAAATGCCACGCCCCAAGCATGCGCATTGGACATTGCAACTGCGTCCCACTGTGCCAGACCACCCCTCGAAAGCATCTTGCGATCGTAGACAAGACCAACAAGACGCAGAGCAAAGGACATACCTTGATTTCGTCGACCCACGAAGATTCGGTGGGATTGAAGATGTTGAAAGTTTTTCGACCTGGCGTGAACACTCGAACCTAGGCCCGGATGGCCTTCATCTTGAAGAAAGAGAATATCCGCAGCGGATCAAAACGATGATGCGCTCTGGGCGCTCGGTGAAAGCGATTCTCTTGGATCAGAATTGGATCGCTGGTATTGGGAATATCTATGCGTCGGAGATTCTATTTCGAGCGCACGTACACCCTGCGCGCCCGGGCAATACGCTCTCTGAGCATGAATGTCTTTCGATTTTGAGAGAGATTAAACCCATGTTGTGCAAAGCTGCAGACCATGATGGCACGAGCTTTGCCACGCATAAAACGCCGAGTGGCAAGCGCGGCGAGAATGAAAATTACCTTTATGTGTTTCAGCGTGATGGTGATGCTTGCCCAAGGTGCTCTGAAGAGCGTAATTCTTACATCCTACGGTTGAATCAGGGGGGCAGATCCTCCTATTATTGCAGTGGTTGCCAGTTTTAAGTGAGTATTTGATGTTTCATGCATGTCCACGTTGTCGTCATACCTACGATTTTGACGATTCGCTCATACCTCCGCAAGGAGTCCAAGTACAATGTTCACAATGCCCAGAAGTGTTCTTTGTTGCCCACGGATTAACGCAACAAGAGGCTCAGAAGCGCTCTCCACGTGCACCCGTACGAGAAGCAGATCCGAAAGATGCACGCCGAAAAGAAAACGTCCCATGGCGGGTTCGTAAAAAAGGTCAAAATCTTGTTTATCGTTTTGAAGGATTTCAACTGGTCCAAGAGATTCAAAAGGGGCGTATTCTCGAGGATGATCATCTTTCGAACTACGGCTCTGCGTGGCAACCCGCAGCATTTTATGCAGAGTTGGCGCATCTTTTCATGCAGGCCTCACAAATCCCTGCGCAAGTTGAAGAAGAAAACACTCCAAAGGATGAACCTCAAGCACGGGTGGGCACGCCTCTCGCTTCGAGGCACTCCAATTCCAGTGAAGAGTTTGCGACTGAGGAGATGGACTCCACCGCTGTATTTGAATACGACGGGGCTAGCAACGTTGAAAAACAAAGCGCATCCATTGTTGAGAGTCGCGAGCAACTTCGACACACCAGCGTACTTCCTCAAAAATCCTTCGCCGACCGACACGAATCGAAGGAACGCGACTCAAGGGACACCTCCAACTCTATCGAGGACAATCACGGAGAAAGTACGTCCCCGAAAAATTCAACATTGGTGAACCAAGAACCTGTTCCAAGTGATGAGGATTCTCTTGTCTTTGAGGCAGGGTTGCCCTCACGCCGACTTTGGGTTGGAGTGAGTTTCGTGCTCGCTTCTCTTGTTCTTGCTTTGCTGGCGCGAGAATGTGGGTTCATGCAAGGTGATGGGGTCACAGGTGACCCTCGAATGGGTGCGTCTGAAAAAAACAACGCATCGAATGATAAAAGCCTTGGAGATGCAAAGCTGGGAAGTAACGATGGTGATTCGACAGAGATCGACAGGACAGAAATAGAAGAAAGCAAAACACCAACGAAAGTATCTGAGAAGAGTGAAGCGGATATCGTGAAAGGGAAACTAGAAGCCCAGGCGATCCAACAAGCAGCGTTACCCCAAAAGGGTGAAAGCGAGAACACCAACAAAAAACAACCCTCAAAAAAGGTTGGACAAGCTCAAGGCGCTATCACAAAACCTTCCACCAATGAAAAAGGGGACTCGTCTGAACCGGGTGTACGAGACAAAGCACAGGTTGTTACCCCCAATGTCACTCCAGTGTTGAAAAGCAAGGTTATTAACACTCCAAGTGTGCAAGAGGCGAAAACACCGAGCGTTGCTAGCGGTGGAGCACCAGTTGAGGCGAAGGAAGAAGTCGAAGTCGATCCACGTGAGGAACGTTATCGAAAATACGTCGAGCGTGGTAACCAAGCACGACTCCGAGGTAACTTCTGGGAAGCGCGCGAACATTATCAGCGCGCTCAAGCACAAAAACGCAATGAGATTTACGAAGCCCTATCCGGTCTTGGGTGGTGCTATCTTGAGCAGAATAAAGTCGTGGATGCACGTTATCAGTTTGAAGAAGCGCTCGATGACAATCCGCAATACAGCGATGCTTTTGTGGGTCTTGCAAGCAGTGAACGCAAACTTGGCCATTTA
>JAHDBA010000028.1:20294-37217 GCA_020630615.1 Myxococcota bacterium
AAAACTATGAGAAAGCGCTCAAGTTCTCAAAAACGCCCAGCGAACGTCAACGCATTCAAAAGTCGCTGGAGACGCTTTAAACAAACGAGGCCGAAGTTTCTCTTCAAGCGGGACGGACACCTTTCCTGCACCTTGCTTAGTGTCCTGGGAGAGATTAACCCTTAATGCTAAGACGAGAAACAAAGACGATGTCCTCACTTGATGTGCTCCGTTGATTAGGGCAGGCAGCGCAGAAGAGGCAAAAGACACGCGGGAGAACAATGCAACTATTCGGTATTATGACAGCACTTGTAACGCCTATGCACCGTGATGGGTGTGTTGACCTCGACGCACTAACAAAGCTCATCGAATCACAGATTCGCCAAGGGGTCGACGGCCTTGTTGTTCTTGGCACAACCGGTGAATCTGCGACACTGACACAAGACGAACGCAATACTCTTGCCGAGCACGCACTGAAGGTGATCGACGGCCGAGTCACCTCAATACTCGGTGCGGGCTCAAACAGTACTCGGGAAGCTGAGGCAATGCACCAGTGGGCGCATGCACTGGGTTACGATGCAGCCTTACATGTGACCCCTTGGTACAATAAACCAACTCAAGAGGGTCTCTATCTGCATTACGAACGTATCGCAAACGCTTGTGAACTTCCGATCCTTCTCTACAATGTTCCGAGCCGCACCGGAGTCGACCTTGAGCCTTCGACGGTACTTCGCATCGCAAAGAATATCCCGCAGGCAATTGGTATCAAAGAAGCATCGGGTTCAATTCAACGAGCCCAAGATCTAATTCACCGATTCCAAAATGTGCGTCCAGACTTTAGCATCCTGAGCGGCGATGATGGCTTTATCCTAGGGCTCTTATCCATTGGGGGACACGGCGTTGTGAGTGTCATATCGCATCTATGTCTCCCTGAGATGCGACGCATGTTTGACGCTTATGCAGACAAGCGCCTATCCGATGCGCAAGAGCTCTCCGCACGAATATGGCCTTTGGTTGAACTCTGCTTTTTCCGTTCAAACCCAATCCCGGTGAAGGCAGCCCTTGCCGAATATACGAGGATGTCGCCCTCGCTTCGTGCCCCGCTGAGCGAGCTTAATAAAGAAGACTATGACTTCCTACGTCAAATCCTTCATAAGCAGCCGATCGACCTTGTTCGGGAAAACACGGAGGCAACGAATCGTGGCGAACCCTGATGGTACCACACGTACTTCCGCACTTTACAGCGACAAGCGAATTCGCTGTGCGCTTATTGGCGCATCCGGCCGACTCGGAACTTCGCTCCTACGTGAGTCCGCAGAAAGTCGTCTTGAGATTTGTCAAATATGGAGAAGGCAAGACCGAATTCGTGGAGACAGCGCCACAACAAACTCACCGAGCACCAAAACGAAGCAAAGGCATCTTCCTGAAGAGCGAATTCTCGAGAAGCTTATGCCCCCGTCCTCCAATCCAATCGAAAGCAATCCAGAATCGGTCTCCCTCGTTATCGACGTTTCGATTGCAGACGTCCCTCAAGTTTACCTTCCGCAGTTAACCTGGAAACCAGCGCTCTTAATCGGCTCCACAGGACACTCCGAAGAAACACTGGCACGTCTACAGAAATACAGTAGTGATGCGCCTGTTCTTATTGCGTCGAATGGGTCCCATGGCTCCGCGATCCACCACCGACTGACACAAAATATCGGTAGGCTTATGCCTGACGCAAGCGCTGAAATTATCGAGTCGCACCATCAGTACAAACTCGATGCACCGAGTGGGACCGCAAAAACTTTAAGGGAGCACCTTCGCCTTGGACACGTTCAAGCCCATAGCCACAGTGAATGTACGATTCCAATTCACTCTTTGCGCGGAGGTGATGTGATTGGCGAACATCGGGTTGTCCTCTATCTTGAAGGCGAACGGATCGAGATTACGCATACAGTCGATCAGCGAAGAGTCTTTGCCCTTGGGCTGGCTCGAATGGGTGAATGGCTGTTCACGCAAAAACCTGGTTTGTACGATCAGCATTCTATGTTTGTCGGGTAAGGTGACGTCTTCGTTAACGGACGCACACCCACACGATCAATCAAAGACAATTGTCTTTTCGACCTTGCCATTCTTGGGCACTTTGATCTTGAAGCTTTTCTTTTTATCGGTGCCGGGTACTTTAAGCGTAATTCTTCGTGTTCCTGCATCAACTTTCAATTGAATAGGTGTGGTGTTGGGTGCTTTTTTACCGTCGACCCAAACTTCTGCAAGGTAAGGTTTGCTTTTCAAAAAGATTTTTCCGGTCGCGACTTTTGCTTTGGAACGATTTTTGCTTGGTGGCTCGGGTTGGACTTCAGGCTGAGGTTTTTCGATGATGACCTCTGTCTTCGCATTATCAACCGCTACAGATTTCGTGCCTGGACTCGCTTTCGTCGCTGCTGTGTTTTTCCCCAACCTGCTTTTGCGTATCGTTCGTTTTTTCAGGTTCGTATTCACCTTTCGACTCTCTGGAGTCGGCTCTATCTTTTCTTTCAAGAGCGACACATCAACCCGGATGGAACTTTGTTCACCAACATCGATTCGTTCTGACCATTCCGCAAAGCCAGGTGCTTTCACCTCTAACACACCGGACTCACCTGCAGGTAAACCTTCGCCGGCCGCAAACTCCTTAGCGCGCCAAAACAATTGTGTCCCTGAAGGCAATGGTCCCAAATCAAGGGGCACACGATTTTTCTTTAGTGTGATTCCTTTCCGTAGTTGCGCTCGAGGTTTCAATGAAAGCGTAACATTCTCACTTTGATGATTCTCGCAACGCGCTCGAACTTCATAGTCGCCTGGCGGCAAATCCACTTCAAAGGGTGTCGAGCGAAACACTGTATCAACCCCAAGAATCTTCGCTTCACACGCAGTAGGGAAGGTCGATAGTGCGAGTTGAGCATTGTTGGAATCGCGCGTTGCCCGATTGAGAAAATTCCAACTCAACGCAATCGAGCCAACCAAGAAAAGAGGAATGAAAATCAACCAAAGCAGAGATAGTCTTCGCCTTCGCTCCTTGATGTTGTCTACAGGACCTGGCGCAACGACAGCATTTGTTTCTTGAGTTACCAGCTCTTTGAGACGACTTGGAGACCCGCTCGACGTTTGTGTTGGAATATCATCCCGATAAAGGGCCGTAATTTCCTCAGGGTTCAACAAACCAAGATTCGCAGAAATCTGAGCGTCACTCTGCGACAATGCCCTTGATGAAAGGCCGGCCGATTTCAAATTGGATGCTTTATCCCCCCGCGTTGACTCGCCAGCGACGTGTATTTGGGTTTTCTCAATCTCAAGGTCGTCAGGCCAAAGACGTTGAATCCCTGTGTCAAAGTCTTGATCCAGTTTTGCTTTTTCATCGCGTTCTATTGAGAAATGCTCACTCATAATCGATGCGATATGACGTGCACTAAAACTTGGATCATTTCGATAAATATAGGTTTGTAATTCATCGGCAAAGTCTGCAGCACTCGCATACCGGTCGCGCACATGGCGCTCGAGAGCCTTTCTCAGTATCTCCGCCAACGCAGGGTCGATACTCTCAAGTTGAACATCAATCGGCGCTTCCAAGATCGCACGATAGATATCGACAGCGCTCTTTCCAGAAAAGAGCTTTTCGCCACTGAGCAGTTCAAAGAGTACCGAACCACACGCGAAAATATCAGCGCGACAATCCACAGTGCGTGAGTCCGTGTATTCTTCGGCATCCAACATTTCCGGTGCAAGGTATCGGAGTTTACCTTTAACCGTACCCTGTTTGGTTTTCTCGAGGCGATTCATCGCCTTTGCGACACCAAAGTCAATGACTTTGACGTGCCCATCGTATGTTACGAGAATGTTCTGAGGTGAAACATCGCGATGGATTATCTGCGCAGGACGCCCTTGGCTGTCCTTTTGTTCATGCGCTGCATGAAGACCACGCAAGACCTCCATCATCACATATGCAGCAGCCAAGTGGTCCAGCGGTTCACCAGCGTCTTGCACCCGCGACGCAACACGATTTAACTGTTCGCCTCGAACGTATTCCATGACTAGAAAAAGCTCGTTTTCCTGCTGACCAAACTCGAACACTTGAGCAATATTCGGGTGCCCCAAGAGAACCATTATTTTTGCTTCATCAACCATCATGTTGATGAACTGCCTTTCCGCTGCAAACTCAGGTAAGATGCGTTTGACGGCAACATCTTTCTTGAAACCGTGCGCACCCTCTGCAGAGGCTAAATAGACTTCTGCCATCCCCCCTTTCGCAAGGAGGCGCTTCAGTCGGTAGCGTCCAACGCGCTTACTTTGATCTTCTTGCAAACCCACACAATACCTTAACCCACAAGCTCGTACCCAAGCAATGTTGGACACCTTTGAAGCTGACTATGCCTCAAATGTAAACAAAGTTAGCGCCAAAATAATGTTCTAAAGCCCTAACCTCTCTATCTTTTCGAGTTGAAAGTCGCTAGCTTTGACCATGCTTCTTCAACTCAACAAGCTCGTTTTAAGCCTCGCTCTGGCCCAGGGGCCCTATATCGTCGTGCCTCAACTCGAGAATCAAGGTGAGGGCAACGCCTCGCTCGAATCCATAACTCAACATTCGACAACATCCTCCTCAGTCGCTCGAAAGTCGCCGAGTGAGGCGCTCCGATCTGAACTCGAAAAAGTTCGAGAGATCTTTCTTGCAGCCCGTTTCTCTGAAGCAGGGCGCAAGGCGAAGACAGTTATCAATACTATTGTTCATGATGCAAACCTTGTGTTGAAGGCTTCCGACTATCATGCTTTGGCAGAATTGAGAGTCATTGAGGCGATGACGCAAGAGCGACTCCAGAACGATGAGCAAGAAATCCTGGCCTCTGTCAGAAGTGCCTTAAGTTTTGACCCAGGCTATACATCCGAACCAGGGCTGGTCTCACCGGGCATACTGAAACGAATAGAGAACGAACGCTCGCATGCAAAGAAGGTTCGGGTAGCGCTGATAGCACCTTACAATCAAAATGCCATACTCTCGCTCAATGGAGTTGAGTACCGGGGTGATGAAGCGTCCATTGAAATCGCACCCGGAACCTATCGAGTTAACGCATGGCTTGGCTCTTCTCCAAGTGAAGTTTTCTATGTGAAGACTTTATCGCTCTATGAAAACTCTCATGAAACGCTTTCCCTGCCCTATATATTGCCAAGCAATAGCAAGGTGGCACAGCAGATTCGTGAAGCTTTCACTTCAAGCGATCCTCAGGAAGCGCTTCGCCGCTTAAACCTCCCCTCTGTTCCGATGGATGTAGTGTTGATTCGAGGTGGTCAAGATACAAAAAGCACGGATGCGAATGGAGAGTTCGAACTCTTTGTCGGACGAATTGTTGGGTCCAACCTTAATGCGTTAAAGATTCAAAAGCTCTCTCAAGGTTTAAACGCTGAGGATCTCGAAAGAGAAATTCAAAACACTCGAAAGGATTTAACTTCGAGTGGAACACTCAGCGCTGAAAAAGTGGATGCGTTTTGGGCCGCATCTGGCGCTCAAGGGAGTGGTTCCCGGGTAGGGCTATGGACAGGTATTGGTGTTGGCGGCGCGCTTCTGATTGGAGCCGGTGCAGCGGCAACATGGTATTTTGTCTTGCGTCAACCTGGAGAAACAGGTCGACCGGTTCTCGATGCGCGAGCGCTTGTTCCATAACAAGTATTCATTCTGTCTCCTCTTTTAAGGGTGTTCACAACTTATGAAGAATTTTTGTCAAAAGACTGTACGTGCAGCAAGCCAGAATCGATGGGTTTATCTTTCAACCCTACTCACACTGAGTCTGTTGAGTTCGTGCGAGTATGAGCCCCGACTCGATGTAATTATTGACTTTGCCCAGATGTCTGCGGTTGAACGTGAGACTGCAGAATCCGCAACGAAGTCAATGCGCACCTATATTCATGTGCTGGACTCCAATGGTATACCCTTTCACCGCTACGACCTCGGGGAGACGGCTTGCATCGTAACCAATGTGAACGATCAGAACGCTTCAAACGATTGCCTGCAAGGCGATGGCAATCCACGGGGCAATGTCCTACCGCCCTCCCCTTTCAATGCCGATGGGTACATCGCAACCGATCATCGATTGGTTGTCGAAGTTTTACTCTGTGATGATGCGGTTGACAGTGAAAGCGGAGAAGCCGTCACAACCTGCACACATCAAAACTTCCACACACGAGGATGCAGTGCGGTGATTGACTTTAGTGGTGAGGGCGGCCTTTTTGATGACAAAACCGAAATAGAAGTCGAACTTGCATCCTGCTTTGTCACAGGCGGAACCTTTGAATCCAATTGTGCTGCTTCGCTTAAAAACGGAACCCCGATCGTGATCGACAACGGGCTTCAAAACCTTTCAATGAGTGCAGCGCAGAAAAATATCGAGTCACTTGGAGAAGCGACAAGCAGTATATACCGCCCGGACTCATCCGGAGCAGTCTACACCGAAGACAGCGTTTGCCGCGAAATTTAAAGTGAGTTCTTCACACGAGTTAAGCACCCTCGAGGTATCCCGTGGAGGACTCTCTTAAGAAGGCGTACCTTTGGCAAAGAGTTGCCTTCTTGATTCAGTAATTGGCGATCTCTCGAATCGCATCGAGAACATCACTGTTTTGCGGCAAAATCTTCGGCTCGAGCTCCCAGTTGAATGGGACCGGGCTGTCCTTGCCTGCCAGTCGCCGTACAGGTCCGTCCAGCTCACTAAAAAGTCGTTCACCGATCTCTGCGGCAATCTCTGCACCGTAACCGACAAAACGACAGTCTTCGTGAATAACAACAGCCTTCCCGGTTTTACGCACACTTGCTTCAATGGTTTCCCAGTCCACAGGGTTCAACGAACGTAAATCAACGACTTCCACATCGATTCCTTCGTCCGCAAGATGACTCGCTGCCTGCAAAGCCTTCGATACCATCGCACCATAGGTAATAACACTAACGTCCTCACCCGCTCTGCGGATATTCGCTTTTCCAAAAGGTAGTACCCAGTCGTCACCCAGGGGAAGAACACTCTTGGCATGATTTTGTCGGTAAAGACCTTTGTGCTCTAAAAAGAGGACAGGGTCATCGCCACGAATTGCAGATTTTAAGAGGCCATATGCGTCTAGGGCGGTAGAAGGCAATGCGATTTTTAGACCAGGAATATGCGCAAAGAAGGATTCGATATTTTGAGAATGACAGAGCCCCCCGTGAATATATCCACCAATTGGAATCCGTAATACAAAGGGACATGAAAATGCATTGTTCGATCGGTAACGCATCGTCGACATTTCGTTACGAATCTGCATCATTGCAGTCCATACGTAGTCACCAAACTGAATCTCTGGGACGGGGTTGTATCCTCGCATAGCCAGACCAATCGCTACGCCAACGATACTGGACTCAGCAAGAGGCGCATTGAAACAACGATCCGCACCGAATCGCTCCGTCAGACCACGGGTCGCCGTAAAGACGCCGCCTTTATTCCCCGCAACATCCTCACCAAAAACCATGACTTTGGGATCTCGCGCAATCTCTTCAGACAAAGCCCGGTTAATGGCATCAACCAGAACCGTAGGGTTGCCCCCGGTGGTCGCTTCCACCAATGCGGGTTCCGGCGTATTCGACCACACCCAATCAAGTGCGCTGCTGGGCTCTGGCATCGGTCGCGCCTCAGCAGCATCGGCTGCTGCATCAATTTCAGACTTAATCGCAACTTCGATTGCGTCCAATGCTTCTCTGCTAACTCCATGTTTCACATCCAGAAGCTCACCCAGTTTTTGTATCGGGTCCCGCGCAAGATCGTTATTCAATTCATCCGTTGAACGATACTTTCGTTGATCGTCGCTGGACGAATGCGGTAGCAAGCGCACAACATCCGCAACGACAAGAGAAGGTCCTTCTCCACGGCGCGCTCGTTCAACACAGCGCTGCATAGTACTATGCATGACTTCGAAATCGCATCCGTCGACATCTTCAACGTTAAGATTGTCATAGCCACGACCGAGATTGGCAACTTTGCCATTCGGTGTTTGTTCTGAAACATGAACGCTGATCGCATATTTGTTGTCTTCGACTAAAAAGATAACTGGGGCTTTTACACGACTCGCCCAGTTCAGCGCCTCATGAAAATCACCCTGGCTCGTCGTGCCATCTCCAGAAGAAACAACAGTCACGGCATAACCTTCAGCGGGTGCACTACCCTTAAGACTACCGGAAGCATCCAACATCGAGGCAAACGAGCAGCCTACGGCTTGCAAGTATTGAGTTCCGGTTGGGGACGATTGCGAAGGAATATTTAAAAGTTTGTGACCATAATGTTGTGGCATTTGGCGACCGCCCGAATTGGGGTCATCGGCGCGTGCAAGAAAGCCCATAAAGCATTCCTCAACGGTCATACCAAGGCCCAAGCACAAAGCCTGACCTCGATAATAGGGGTATGCCCAATCTCTCCCAGCCTCAAGAGCAAATGCTGTCGCAGTTTGGGCCGCTTCGTGGCCCATACATCCGATGTGAAAGAAGGATTTGCCTTGCTTCAACATCACCAACATCTTCTTATCGAGAAGTCGAGAGCGAAGCATCAATCGATATGCCTCCAAAAGACGATCTTTAGACAGCCCTGAGCGAGACTCGGATTTCGGTACATCTTGGCGTGCGAGCTGAGCATTGGGTGCGAGCCCTTGTCGACCATTTGTAAAGGTTGCTGCAACTTTATCCACACCGCGTTTTAATCTACTCAAACCACCCTCGTTTCGACTCGAATCCATTGTACAACCCTTTCACCCACGCCGCTCATTGCGCAGGGATGTTTTAAGTCCGGGACCCAAAACGCACCCGATCAACAACGAGCATGTGTTACGCTCACCATGACACGTTTGAGGAGCCCACTTAGGCTTTAACGTCAACATCGCCCCGCAGAGCTTCCCCAGATAACAGTGCATCAAAAATCATGCGCTGTTGTGTCATGTGCCGCCGCTTTGATCCCGTTGCAGGACTTGCCGCTTCAGCTCGACCACAATAGCCGATTTTTCGGCCCTTTTCACGGAAAACCTTCGCGATATACTCGAAGGCTCCCATGTTTCGAGGCTCCTCTTGAAGCCACAGAGGCGATGACTCATTTTGGAGAATCTCCTCAAAAATCTGGGTCTTCGGAAAGGGGTAAAGTGACTCAATCCGAACCACTCGGAGGTCCTGAACGGGCTCACCTGCTTGGCGGCGTCTTTGTCGCTCTTTTTCGAGTTCCAAGTAGATCTTGCCCGCACACAACACGACCGGTGCACCTTTATTCTCTGGCTCGTCAATCACAGTCTGAAACTCGCCCGATGTAAACTCGTCGAGGCCCGAGGCTGCATCCGAAGATCGCAGTAAACTCTTGTGCGTAAAAAGGATCAAAGGCTTTTTAGGCTGTTTCGCTTGTTGACGAAGCAAGTGGAACTGTTGTGCAGAGTTGGTACATACTGCTACCCGCAAGTTCTCTTCTGCGCATTGCTGAAGAAAGCGTTCCATTCTCGCCGAACTGTGCTCAGGCCCCTGACCATCATACCCATGGGGGAGCATCATAACCACTCGGCTTCGCTGCCCCCACTTGACTTCACCGCTGGTAATAAACTGATCGATCTGAATCTGAGCGCCATTAAAGAAATCTCCGAACTGCGCCTCCCAAATCACCAGAGCATCGGGATGCATGGACGAATATCCGTACTCATAGCCCAACACACCTTCTTCACTGAGCAGCGAATCGTAGGCACTAAAGCGAACACGTTGTTTGGACTCCGTCTCCTCGTCAATCCCTGTGTTCAAATAGTTGAGCGAGACATAAGGTGTCCCCTCTTTGCAGTCATATAGAATCGCATGCCGATGCGCAAAAGTACCACGTCCACAGTCTTGACCACTCAAGCGAACAGGGATGTCCTCGAGAAGAAGAGTTCCGTAGGCAAGCATCTCAGCCATGCCAAAGTCGATAGCCTTTTGGGTGCTGCGCTCCGGCCCAAAAACCATAGCATGACGCTTGTCTAAAATTTGTTTCTTCAGACGCGGATGAACGTTGACACTTTCGGGGTCCGTCGTGATCGCTTTCGCGACGTGCTCCAAGACCTCGAGCGCAACCGCTGTGACCGGTTCCTCCTCAGCGTCAGCATCTTGATACCCTGGAACCGTCGGGCCCACTTCAGGCACCGCATCAGAACCCTTTTCTTTAATCGCGCCAAAAGCGCGCTCGAGACAGGCATAGGTTGCCTCATTCACCTTTTCAACGTCGTCGCGCTCGAGATCGCCATGTCGTACCAACCAATCCCCGTAATTCTCCATCACCGGCGGATGGGACCGTATCGCGTCATACAAAATGGGCTGAGTAAAGCTTGGTTCATCCCCCTCATTATGACCATGAAGTCGATAGCACACCAAATCAATGACGACGTCTTTGCCGAAGGTACTGCGATAATCAACCGCGATTTGAATCGCGCGCACGCATGCTTCGGGGTCATCGCCATTCACGCGAAACACCGGTACGCCAACCGTACGTGCAATATCCGATGCATTCAAAGCTGAGCGAGCCCGCTCCGGCCCTGTCGTATAGCCTATCTGATTGTTGACAATAACATGGACGCTACCACCCACGCGGTATCCCTGAAGCAATGCCATCTGCATCGTCTCGTACACCACGCCCTGACCTGCAAATGCGGCGTCGCCATGAATCAATATCGGCATGACCTGACGTCGTTCCAGGTCCCCGTGAAGGTCTTGCTTTGCGCGTGTCTCCCCTAACACCACTGGATTCACGGCCTCAAGATGAGAAGGATTGCATGCCAATGAAAGGCGCAAGCGTTTTCCATCTTTCACATCGCCATTGCCCAAGCCGCCTTTCCAATCGTAGACTCCGGTGGCGCCAAGATGATACTTGACATCACCGGACCCATGCATCGTCTTCGGATCCACGTCGTCAAACTCTGCAAAGATTGCTTCGTAACTCTTGCCAAGAACATTCGCTAAAACATTGAGACGACCACGATGTGCCATCCCAATACAGATGTCCGTTACACCGTTATGTGCGGAGCGAGCCAAGCAAGCACGCAACAAAGGTATCAACGACTCACCGCCTTCAAGGCTAAAGCGTTTGTGTCCCAAATAACGCTTATGAAGAAAACGTTCAAAGATCGTTGCCTGCGCCAAATGCTCGAGTATTTTGAGCTTTATCTCTTTTTCAAATTGCTCCGGTTTACCCTCGACACGCGCGCGAAGCCATTCACGCTCTTCAGGGTCATTAATGTACATATACTCGACGCCGGTTCGACGACAGTACGTTTCACGTAGCTTGTCGAGAATGTCCCGCAACGTCGCTTGCTCATCGTTGAGAACACCGAAACTCGAGAAACGGCGGTCCAAGTCCCAAATTGTGAGTCCATAATTTGCAAGATCCAACTCAGGGTGATGGCGTGGCCTTAAATCGAGGGGATCGCAGTTGGCTAAGATATGACCTCGAACGCGAAAGGCATGAATAAGCTGTGACACTTTCATCGCCCGTTCGGTACTTGCGCCAGTTCGTTCCGCCTGAAGAGCGTGACTTCGATCGCGCTCTAAATGGTAAGGAACGTGCGGAATCCCCAAAGCGGAAAAGATATCCTCATAAAATCCGTGCTCGCCGTTCAGACATTCGTGAACATGACGTAGAAACGCACCACTTTCAGCGCCTTGAATCACCCGGTGATCGTAGGTCGAGGTCATCGTCATAACCTTACCAACACCCAGAGTCTTCAGTGTTTCAGGAGCACTCGCTTCATATTCTGCTGGATAACCAATTTTACCCACAGCAACAATAGTACCTTGACCCGCCATGAGACGTGGCGCCGATGCCACAGTACCGCCACCACCTGGGTTGGTCAGTGAAAGTGTTGTCCCCGAAAACTCGGCCGGCTTGATCTTATTCTTCCGCGCTCGTGCAACGAGGTCATTGTAGGCCTCTAAAAAGGATTTAAACGTTAAAGTTTCACAATTTTTTATGTTGGGAACAACCAATGTACGTGTTCCATTGCGACCCGGTAAATCAATCGCCAGCCCTAAATTGACGGATGCTCGAGTAAGTTTCTCTGGCCCTTTCTCACCAAGCTCGTAGCCATTGTTCATCGCCGGAACTTTCTCGAGCGACTTGATCAAAGCCCATGCGATGATGTGCGTAAAAGATGCTTTGGGGCGTGCGTCATCAATCAAATGTTGATTGATAATGCGACGGTTTTCTTCGAGGACTTTTACGGGAAGAACACGCGTGGACATTGCAGTCGGAACCCCTAAACTCAGCTCCATGTTCTCTGCAATTTTAGCACTAATTCCACGCATGGGCTGGCGCTTTATGCTTTCATCGCTATCCCCCCCCGCTGTCTTGACTGCTGGCTTAGCAGGGACTTTTGCTTGTGTTTTGTGATGTTGCTCTTGAGGGGTGTCTCCCACCGACACAACTGCCTTGACGCTTAATGCTGATAAGCCTGCTGAAGTGCTCGCACCTGTTTTCGGCCCATTTCGATAGCTCGCTTCTACGGCATCCGACAAAGCACTTTGAAGACGACTCGGTGCCATCACTCCCGGCACACCACCTTCATTCTCAAAAAAGTCTTGCCACTCAGGCCCTACGGAGCGCGGGTCACGAACCCACTCATCTCGTAAACTCGCCACATACATATCGTTTAATCCAAAGCCAGCTTCGCTCATAAAGCCCCCAAAGTTACAACGAGGCCTAGTATGCTGGATCTCCACAAGAAAATGTAGGGTGAATCTGAACTATTTCGCAAAGAAATGTGAGCCCGGACTTTAGGGCCTCCATACCATTCACAACGCGTTAAGCGTGAAGGGTTAAAAAGGACCTACTAACCGTTTTGTCGACTCGAGCGATGTGCATTAATATGCTCAGCCCAAGCACCAACTTGCCTTAAAATGGTGTCCATCGCATGAAGGCGAGATAAAGATGCCCGCATCTTCTTCTGAGCATCGACAGGAATATCATCGCGCGGCGAATCGAGCGCCGCAATCAAGTCGCGACTTTCTTGCCCACCAAAACGCTCTAGCGCTCTACGAAGAAGCATATGGACGGGAACCGGCCCAGTCGGTGAGGCAAAAGGATTTGCAGCATTGGGCACAAGCAAACGTAAGTTATCGGCTCCATTTGAAGGAGAGATAAAGTCTGCGGCTTCTCGCGTCGCCATCGGTTGAATTGCAACCGGGTCAACACTTTCATCGCTGACCTTCTCCACCGCAACATCAAGATTGACACGAAGCTCGTCGATCGATGTCCCTTTTGCGCGAGCCAAGTCGTTCGTGTATCGGGACAAGTTGGCAGAGTTGTTGTTCACTTGTGACATTGCTTCCTCGTTTGCTCATCGCCATGCTCTCAAAATCCAGTCCGGACTTCAAGAGTCACGCCACAAATCATTTATCGGGTCTTCGCCATAAAAGTTGCGCACTGCCGGAAAAGAAACGCAAATACATGCTCGCATCGCTTGCTCCACGCGCTCTTCATCTGGATTCAGCGCATGCATCATCAACACACTATATTTTACCCGATTCTTTCATTTCATAAATAAAATTAAGGACTTCTGCGACAGCTTCGTAGAGTTCTTCAGGGATTTCTTCGTCAAGGTCGAGTTCGTTCAGGGCTTGCGCAAGAGGGATGTTCCGCATTATCGGTACGTTATTGTGCCGGGCAATCTCCTTGATACGCTCAGCATTTTTTCGAAGCCCTTTGGCGACAATTTTAGGTGCCCCTCCCGATTCTTCATCATATTTAATCGCGACTGCGATATGTGCAGGGTTGGTAATCACCGCATCCGCTTTCGCAACATTCTCGGAGCTCCCTTGCATGATTAGCTCCTGGGCCAACGCCTTGCGTTCAGATTTCATTTGTGGGTCGCCTTCGGACTGTTTGTATTCTTGTTTGATGTCGTATTTGGACATCATCATGTCTTTCTTAAAAACATGCCGCTGCCAAAAAAAATCTGCAGCAGCAATCACAAAAAACAATCCTCCGACACGAACCACAATATCAAAGATGACACGACCGCCAACAGCAAGGATGGAATAAAGATCCATGCGGGCGGTAAGAATAATCTCGCGCCTCGCACTTTTAAGCGCGGTATAGGCGACGTAAGACACCAAAAGAAACTTCAAGATTTGTTTAAGCGCCTCAACAAGCTTTTTCTTACTAAAAAGGTTTTTTGCACCCGTAAAAGGGTTGAGCTTTTTGGGGTCAGGCTTCAAGGGCTCCGCCGTAAACAGAAAACCGATCTGCAAATAGTTACCAACCACTCCAAACACAAATGCCGCTCCGAGTGCCGGTGCAATCACTGCGAGCATCGTCCATAGACCATCCTCCATGACATGAGCAATAGAAATTGTACTGGGGTAGCGTGAACCCGTCGAGAATGCGTTGGTCATAAAGCTCATCAACGATGAGGCGATCCAACCAATTGATAAGCCAAGAACAGAAAATACGCCCACAAAAGCTGTCGCCTGAATGATGTCCTGGCTCTTCGCAACCTGCCCCTTTTCGCGTGCTTGACGCAGTTTCTGCGGGGTCGGTTCTTCTGTTTTTTCGCCAGTGCCGCCATCGTCTGCCATGGGAACTCCTCACCCCAAACATGCCATGCAACTCAACGCTTATAAAGTTTCCCATTCGTGAATCGTGATGCCTGCGCCCCGAGGTGCTTTTGCAAGAGCGTGATGCGGGTCTGCAAGCTCGAAGTCGAATGCGCCCTCGTCTGAGCATAGGTATCGGTGAACCTTTGAGCGCACATGCATCTTCCCACTCACAATACGCGCGACGACACTGGAAGTATTATCCCCCTCAATTCTTTTGCGTTCAGATTGATCGTCAATAAGGACACCGTCTACAGATTTCTCATTCGCATGTGCTCTTCGTAGAGCGAGGTGGGAAACCTTGAGAAGAGTGTCATCAAAGCCAAGCCCTTCTCTCAACTTCGACAAGGGCGCTATTTTACCCCATGGGAATGTCTGAAAGCACCACCCGTTGAATGTATCCAGATAGGGGCAGATTTGAACGCGCTTGGGACACGGTGAGATAATCTGAGGTGCCATCCCAATCGCATCACAAAAATCGTCATCCACAATAAGGTCACGAAGCTTGGATAACGATTGAGAGGCGCCGCGCGTTGCAGGTTCTGTAATGAGTAGCAAGCCGCCAGGTTTCAATAGGCGCAAGTATTGGACAAGAAAGCGCGATAGAGTGTTTATTGTCTCTCGCTCCAAAGCTTCGTTGAGCACATGACCAAACACAATAATATCGAAACGCTTTTGCGTGCGAAAACGCCGGAAATCGGATTTCTGCAACTCAAAGGAATGGATGTCGCGGCCCTGATACCACGGAAGTGTTTTCAAATTGCGACGCGCCATTTCCATCATCGAGAGCGATCGGTCAATCGCATGAAAGTTTGCTCCATCCCTGAAAAGCTTCATCAGCGCAACGCTTGCTGAAAGGGGTCCGGCACCGACGTCCAAAATATTCGGTGGAACTCCGGATTGTTGGCTCTGATGTTGTAGCTGTTGTAAAATTAAGGATTCTTGATCGATGCGCTTTGCAAGTGAATGAACCAAATAACTTTGACGAGGCCAAAAATAGCGAAGATAGCTCTCTTGAGCGCGCCGATTGTTCATGTAGTCGAAAGGCCGTTTCGAACGATCCGATGTGAGCCACTTCGAGAGCGCATTCACGCCTCGAATTTCTTCAGAGAGTGCACGCTTCGGAAGCGCCCCTTTCAAGTTTTTAACCCATTGCTCCCATACAGGGTCCCGTATCGGTCTCTTCTCTTTTACTGGCAAGCGTTGACGAGCCACCCTTAATCAACTGTTTGCGCGTTCAATATACTTGGCTTCACGCGTATCCACTTTAAGTCGATCACCTTCATTAATAAAGAGCGGCACCATCACTTTGAGACCTGTTTCTAATATCGCAGGCTTCGTTGCGCCCTGCACAGTATCACCCTTAACAGCAGGATCACATTCCGATACCGTCAACACAACATGATTCGGAACTTCGATGTTGATTGCGCTTCCTTTATAAAAGAGAAGCTCAACTGTAGCACCATCGGTCATATAGTTCGTGGTATCGCCGAGCACCTCACGATCGATCTCATACTGCTCGCATGATGCGGGCTCCATGAAATGAAAATGGTCTCCGTCGTTGTAGAGATACGTGACGGCTTTCTCTTCCAAGTCCGGTCTTCCGACTTTGTCGCCTGAACGAAAGGTCGGGTCAATCACTTGCCCAGAAATCATGTGCTTAAGCTTGGTGCGAGTGACTGCTGCGCCCTTGCCCGGCTTGTGGTGTTGAAACTCGGTCATGATATAGGGCTCGCCCTCAAACTCAACTCTCAAGCCACGGCGAAAATCTGAAGTTGTATACATAGCGTTACCTCAATCTTGAACTTATAAAATTGCCGTGTGCACGCAAGGCAGTGCGTATCAACTTCGCTAGAAAAAGCTCACGTTTGGATTGCAGCCACCAATCAAGCCGCTTTCGCTTGAGGCTCCGCACACGAAATGGACATCGTCTTGCCCAACGGGTTTACACGTCGTTTGTCCTGACGGAACAATACCTTCAGGACACACGGCATTGGTCGCTGGACCAAGACAGCCTCTGCAAAAATCTATCGGAAACGAGTAGTCTAGCGAGCGAACAATAGCACCGGTCGTTGCAACAGCTTCGACTTGAACATGAGCAAGAACTCGAACAATATTCAAGTTGTCATAGTCGCAATACGAGACCGGCGCCATTTCAAAACGCTCACCTGGATTTGAAGGGTCGGTATCGAAGCAAAGAGCAGAGTTGCCGATAGTCGCCGACCCACTGCTACGATCGGAGGTGCAAAAGGAATTGTAGACTCCTTGCTGAATCCCATTCAAGAAATCAATTGGGATAAGCGGAACCTGAACCATTCGACCGGAAATCGATTCAACTTGAG
>JAHDBA010000046.1 GCA_020630615.1 Myxococcota bacterium
TCCTCCGGCATCGGCTCCACATTAACGGTCAACCCCGATGATATGGACACAATTCTGAGAACAGGCTTTGCCAATACACCTGCGCACCAGAATCCTACTTTGAAGAGACGACGCAACTCGTCCAATAAAGGTTTGAGCCCCAGCGTCTCTCGCGGCAAACTCCCAAAAGCTCGCACCCGTTTTCCAGATGGCCGCTGCCTTGCGCAAATCAAAACAAAACTAGAGAAGCACTATGGTCTAAAGACCGAACATGTGGATATCACCTGGTCCAATGCATCGACAAAACGCCACTCCCAAAGACGGTCCTTAAGGCTCGGAGCATTTTACCCCGAAGATTTCCGTATTCGCATCCACCCAATTCTTGGTCACGCGGACATTCCACGGGTTGTTCTTGAACGGGTGATTCATCACGAGCTCTGCCATGTTGCGGCTCCACCTCGAAAGAATACCAATGGACGCAGACAAGTCCATCATCGAGAGTTCAAAGCTCTCGAAGAAGCTTTCGTAGGCGCTGAGTTGGCAGATGCCTGGATAAAGAACGAACTCTGGGCCTGGGCGCGCGGTAATTCGCTTTCGTAGTACGCCGCCTATCCCAATCAACCCAAAGGACAAAATATGAAAAATCTTCGTTCACCGCTTGACGAAGAAGAAAATGTGCAACAAACAATCAACGAGTGCGGGAGTAACTCAGTGGTAGAGTGTAACCTTGCCAAGGTTGAAGTCGCGAGTTCGAATCTCGTCTCCCGCTCCAGAACGAAACCGGCTTATTGTAGTCGGTTTTTTTTTATGGGGTATCACGAAGACAATCGTGCCTCTAAACCTGTCCTAATGCGCATGGCGTGTAAACTGTAAGAGTACGGGGCGAATATCTTTGCGATGATGAACCGGCACAAGCCATTTGGGTATTCTGCGAAGCATCGCAGCCTCTTTTTGGGAGAGTGGTTGAGCCAGAGTTGAGTTCGTATGCCCACCATTGGGCGCTGTCCATCCACCATTGCTATGATGCTCAAGTGAAGTGTTTGTGAAGTGAGAACCGTTCATGTGAGTATGCATTGTCGAGTGGTGCGGGTCTTCGAGACGTCGAGATGACGTACTTTCTTTCATGTTCGCAAGCGGAGTTAGGGGTGTCCACACCCCATCACCGTTCGCGTCGACCCAGACTGGGTTTGTAAATGCAAAGGGTGTTGCCTGAGTCACCCAACTCGGTCCAATCGAGACAGAGGAACCAAAGGCACCACCAAAGGCACCACCGATTGCTCCAACCACTTCATTAAACTGAACAGGCGCTTGGTCCGCGGGTACCACAACAGGAAAAAGGGAATCGTTACCGTGTGCTTCGACGGTGATAAAACTGTCTTGAGTGATCGCTACCGAGTGTTGAAAGTTGAAAGCCCATCCGCTCTCTTCATTCAGCCCGGCATAATCGACCGACACACTTTCACTATGAACAACTGCACCATTGACCAAGATATCAACACTGTCGACATGCACCCACTTCGGCCCTCGGACGCCAACCTCAACCAACACCGCCCCGGAGCTCGCATTGATAGTCGAGCCGATCGCAGCTCCGCCGACTCGTAGATCGATCGTTGGGCCGTTGGTACCGTAGATGTTGCCTCTTTCAAAACTTGGCACCAGCTCACGCGCGTCAACATCACTGGGATGATCCACATCAAAGTGAACATAAGTTCGTGGTGCCCCCGGCTCTGCCTCAAGGCCGTGGCTATCGGAGTTTGCGGTGCCTATGATTTTACGCCCATGCCTTAAAAGCATATACCAATCATCAAGATTGCCAGGAAACGCGGGTTGTATCGAGTCACAATGCCCTTGGGCAACCTGAGCAGACGTGTCACTTGCAGTACACGTACAATCGCGCTGGGCGGCGTTGCAGGCAAAGGCTGGGTTATCGTAGATAACCTGGCCGGGTGTCAGCGGGCAACACGACACCGGGTCTACAAATACCCCCTCTGGAACTCTCGCATTGTGTAGAAAGAGAAACTGTTTCCCATTAAAGACCTCAATGACATCAAAATCCCATGAGAACGCGCTTGCACCATATTCAGGGTTCGTCGAAACATTGGGTGCAAAGATACCCGAAGGCCCCTCGATGTCGCCACTGACTTGATTCAAACCAAATTGGTCGAAGTAACCCAGAATGCCGTCGCGCGGGTGATTTACTTGAACCAAGACACTCTCGCCCTCGCCACGACAAAGCTCAGGCGTGAGAAGGTTTTCAAAACGGCATCCTGCATCGCCCTCGGGCCTCAAACCTAACCTGCGCAACGAAGTAAAAACAAAACCCGTGTTCGCTTCGTTCCAGACAATAGACCCATGTGTCCGCGCGCCCAAGGTGTTACCGACATATTCTCCATCGAGAGGTTGCGATAGTGCGCCCGTTCCAAAGTGTACCGGGTATGCATTAAAGTGGCCTCGATCAATTGTCGTGAGTTCCAGTCCCACGGCAGACGCAATTTCTTGATCCACTTTCAAGTGCTCAATCATCGGCTCGTAATCGACCACATAGTTGTGGTCGGTTGACACCACAAACTCGAGTCCTTCCCCGACATAACTGAGAAGGCGTTCTGGAATTTCAAGAGAGGAGTCCAAAGAAAACTGAGAATGAACATGAAAGTCCGAGGCTAGATACCCCTCCGTTGGAGCAACATGATGAAGTTTAAACTCGAGTTCTTGAACCTCGCCCTCAATCAAAGTCACGGGGAGAGAATGGGTCGAATATTCTGCGCCATGAGAAACAACGACGACATAGCTACCCGGCCGCCCAGTTAAGGTCGCGATTCCTTGCCCATCGGTATAGGTGTGGTTCTCGACATAGCGCCGGGTACTGGGGTCCGCGCTGTCCGGCACTAAATCATCGACGCGCCAATGTTGGCCTACACCAAGGTCAAAAAGGAACTCGCGTTTATCCTGCCCAATCGTGTCCGATGGAGTCACGCCGATAAGTTGGATTTTAGCATTCAATGGCAAGCCAGAAGCATCGCGGACAATCGCATGCAGCGATGCAGCCTGCGGGGCAATCAGGTTCTGTTGTGTCGCTTGGCTCACTTGCACCGTAGCCAAAGGCCCCAGGGATCTCGGCTCGTTAACTACCTGCAACGTGTACGTCCCTGGTGCAAGAAGCACGGTGTAATTCCCTTCGGCCTCTGTATGAACCTGAGTAACAAAGCGACCTGCCTCGTCTCGTACGACAACCGAAACACCCTTAAGAGGCACACCACTAACACGCTCTCGAACTTGCCCACTTAAGGTGTGGGCCCCTACCTCATAGTGTTCGAGCATAAAATCACTGACCGCTGCGATATCGCCGTCCCCGACGACAAAGAGTCTTTTGTATGTGTACTCATCCGCGCCGCCCACTTGACGATCGTTTGCAGCCAAGCGTGTCGGCACAGTGTAGAACACACCCGTGAATGCAGACGCAATAAAAGGGATATGGAGACTGCGCTCGTCTGCATCCGGGAAGTGCGAAGAGTTCAAGGCATAATTGTTCGC
Organism: Myxococcota bacterium; assembly: GCA_020630615.1. GTDB lineage: Bacteria > Myxococcota > UBA727 > UBA727 > JAHDBA01 > JAHDBA01. Next base: position 3,511 of record JAHDBA010000046.1, read on the forward strand.
AGATGGGACACCCACAAGACCATAACTCACTTCGGGATTTGTCGAAGCGATAAAAGGAACCGCAATTCCCGGCAAAGTTGGGCTTTGAATTTGCCCACTCGCATAGATATTCTCAAGAGTGTACCTCAAGTTGAAACCGGCTTCGCCCGGCGCAAAAACCTCGTTTCCTGCGCCAAAGAGTGCGATGTCGCCAAAGGCAGTTGTGAGGTCGATTCCCAAAGCGCTTGCCCCATCCCACGTGATTTCACTTGCGTTCGGCGAGATGTTTTGGACCTTGCTTTCGATTTCAAGGTAGGGTCCATCGTTGCGCAGCCGATAACGCGTCTCAAAAAGAAGATTAGGTTCGGCGCGGTTGTCCCCAAGGACCACTTCATTCACCAACTGTGTCATCGCAAGAAAGTCGTTGCCATAGCCTCGAACCACAAGAACTGCCGCACCCTTCTGACCATCCTCTTCGATCTCAATCGCAGGCAAAAGTTGCCCCAGTTCACCCTCCGGAGCATTCGGGTCACGCACGTCTTGTGGCTCCAAAGCCTGTAAAAAAAATGAAGGACAGAGCTCTCCAAAGTTGTCGTGCCCGGGTCCAACCTCAGAGGCTGAGGACTCGCGTGAATGGCGCTGAATATCGGCATCGATCAGGCTACCGCCAAACATGCCAAAGCCGCGCGAGTACCCTTCATCTTGAACGATGAATCGCGCATAATCATTCTCGAGCAGCCAATCACCAACTTCACCGATTGCGCGGGGGCCATCAATAAGCTCCGAGCGAAACTCAACGCGCTTCACTGAGGGCTGACCCGCCTGCTGACCTTTCGAGCACGAATTGACACACAAAAAGGCCACTACAACAAGAAGCGAGTTCATTCTATTTGGGTCGGCAAAAATATCTTTCAGTCGTGATGCATTCATGACGGGCCTCTGCATTGAGAAGACTGGAGTTAACATGCTTCGTCAACCCTTAGGTCAGCATGCTATACTCTCTAGTTCTGAAATATTCCGAATACAAGTTTCAAAAAGCTCGAGCAACAAATACTTTTGATGCTATAGAGGGAGAATGACTGAAGCAAAAACCATCGGTGTCATTCTATCGGGCTGCGGCTACCTTGACGGTGCCGAGATTAACGAAGTTGTGCTCTGCCATCTTGCGCTCGACGAGGTTGGTCTGACTCCCGTTTTTTATGCACCCGACATGGAGCGTGAGGAATGCGACCCCTTTACAGGTGAGCCCAGGGGTCAAACGCGAAACGTTCTTCGAGAAAGTGCACGTATCGTTCGCGGAAAAGTCTCATCACTCGATGGCGTTAGTGCAAAGGCTCATTGTGGCTGGATCTTTCCTGGGGGATTTGGTTGCGCGAAGAATCTTTCCTCTTTTGCAACGGAGGGTACAGCAGCCACGCTTCAAAGTGATGTTGCAAGAATTATCAATGGCTCACTCGCTACTCGCCGCCCCATGGCGCTTGCATGTATTGCACCGGCCTTGGCTGCACTGGCGTATTCCAAACTCGGCGCAGATGAAAAGCGTGAGCGCCCACTCCGACTCACAATCGGCAACGACCCTGAAAGTACGAAAGCACTCGAAACACTGGGTGTTTCGCATGTTGAGTGCCGTGTTCAAGATGCATGCTTCGATGACGTGTACCAGGTTTCGACATGTCCTGCCTACATGTATGGCGATGCAAGCCCAACTCAAGTCTACTCCGGAATCACAAAAATGATAAAGCACTTCAAGAGCTGGATTTAGCCTTGCGCCAATGCATATTTGAACGGTTTATGCGTAAATAGTTCTTGGTTAACACTTCTGACTTTCCTCGATTTTGACACATGGTATCCGAAGGGTATGAAACCTCTCCTCTACGCGATCCCCTGTCTTGGCCTTCTTGCTTGCGGCCCCTTGCCTCAGTCGTACGAAAGGGCCCATGAGGTCTTTCTACAAGAAGCTTCTTCGCTTTCGGCGCCTATTATTAACGGGGAAGAATGCAGTGAAGATTTTGCTCCGACCGCTGTTGCGATTATTACAGAAGCAACGTTGGACCTTAGTGTTTTCGGTGGCCAATCATCGCCATTCCGGGCGGTATCATGCACTGGAACCCTCATCGCACCCGATGTGGTTCTCACCGCAGCGCATTGTCTTGAGGCAGACCTTCTCGGCGGTGGTTTCATACCGGTTGTCGATGCGAAGTTCTATGTGAGTTTTCAGCATGACCTGGTATATCTCGCGAGCGGTGCCGATGAAAGTGTGATGGGTGGTGGTGCAGAATCGCTTCCAGAACTTCCGCCCGATGCAATTTTAGTCAAGGAAGAGCTCAAACATGAGGGCTTTAACATTGAAGCGTTCAACGAGTTCGAGGGTGGCACTGCTAACTTTTACGACATTGCATTGGCATTCCTTGCGGAAAGTTCTGACCGCTCCCCCGCAGTTGTTGTTACTCCTGAAGAATTTTCCACAAGCGCTGATGTTGATGTGCTTGTCGATATTGCGGGCTGGGGGCAACAAGAGCAAAGTACGGGGGGCCCCTTTGATGCACCACCGGAAGGCAGCGTGGGAATGAAAATCTGCGCCCTAAGTTTCATCAATGAAATTGGTGAGCACGAGATGCAAATCGGAAACAACCCTGCTTCATCACGAAAGTGCCATGGAGACTCTGGCGGCCCGAGTTACATGGACGTTGAAACGACTGAAGACTATTCAAGACGCGTGGTTGGCATCACATCACATGCCTACGATGAGTCGGATTGCATGAAAGGTGGCGTCGACACTCGGGTTGACGTTTGGTTTGAGTGGATCGACTCTGCAATGTCGGAGCGCTGTGCAGAAGAAGCGTCTCGCGTTTGGTGTGAGAGTAAAGGAGTAATCCCAGCGTCTTGGTTTGACGCGGAAGGCGAGATGGTTCTACCTTCGGCGGTCGAAGACTTTGTCCTTGAGGGTGGGGAAGACGATCGCTTCGAGGACAACAATCTTGACGCCGACGACCCGGGTTGCGGCTGCGATAATGCGAAAAGCGCACCAAGCAACTTTGCTTTTCTTTCTCTTGTGTTGGGCTTCACCTTGATTCAACGAACAAAACGTTAAACCCCGAAGCGTCAACAACGATTGCTTTCCAATAAAAAAAGGAGTGAACCCTTCACTCCTTTTTCTATGGTAGTTTTTTCGTCTCGCAAGTGACTAGAGCGCTGCAATCACCGCGTCCGTAAATTCTTGTGTGTTCGCAGTCCCGCCCAAGTC
>JAHDBA010000029.1 GCA_020630615.1 Myxococcota bacterium
ACGGAACAGCCTCAATATTAAAGCCACCAGAAGGATCGTGCTCAATAACGTTGTAGTCATCCGACAGCACAATTCCGCCAGCAGACAATACGTTTTTTGCTAATGTGGATTTTCCGTCACCAGAACGCCCATAAAAAACCAAAGCGTGCTCTCCGTCAAAAGAAAGGGCCGAGGAATGAAGTGCAAAACCCTCACCCCGTGCAACGATATCGACCGACAAAGCAATGCGAATCGCATTTACGAAACTGCCGATGAAAGCATCGTGGAGTTCGCTGTGACAAACTAAACGGAGATGGTTGAGACCGGTCTGGCTTCTTTGATGTAAGCCCCAAAAGTATGGACCAAAGATGTCGCATGCCTGCGCGTGTCGCTCTGAGATCCCACAGATATATTCTCGACCACGCAACTCAATCTTCTTGAAAAAGCTTTGCGGTGAATTCTCAAGAGACACAACAAGTTTGGCCTCCGCAAACAAACCGGGTTTGAAGTGAAAGCCGTAGTGGCGCTCCAAAATTGCAAGCCTCATAGGGTCAAGACCTACAATGTGTACCGGACCACCCACATGATCGAGTGTAGCACTAAGAGCCCCAGCGCTCACGCCGGCTGCACTCAGCAACTCGTGGTTGTTGTGAATGTAAAGTTCGAGTGACATCGCCATGTCATAGCGCATTTTAACTTATCAAACCATTGAATCTGCGCCTGAGCCCACGACCTAGAACTTTGATGTAAAAGCTCACTGCCTCAACTCTCGTTCTCGGTTCAACTCTGTGCAGCTCAACTCCATTCACATGGGTCACAGCCCCCAAAAGGTATTCGTATCCCACCCATAAATCAGTCCTCACCTGATCATCAGGCTTGGAGAGAACCAAGAGCTTTCCTTTTCGTGTGAGTCTATAACCGAGAAATCGATGCACACGTACACGCGAATCCAACTCATGCCATGCCCCAACAATATCGCCGGGCCAATAGGTACGTTTACTTTTAATGGTTACGACATCGCCATCGAGCACGTGTGGGCGCATGCATGACCCTCGCACATCAAGTTCAAGTTGCCCTTCGCGTGCAGACTCCTTAAGTTTTTCAAAAAGCGCTGACTCCAAGTTGGGTCTCCTTGTATGCGAACTTAAGTTAGCATAGTGCTCAATCTTGGCATCTTTTTCATGGTCTTCGAACGCTTCTTTTGGGTGTACTCAATCCGATTGGGCTCCAATGCTCGCGGCTTGCCTCGTACATGAAACGCGTTCGAGAATTCGAAGGGGTGTTTTCATATGAGTCAAAGTGAGTCACTTTTCAGTCGTTCGACTTCCAAATTGATGATTGTGAGTGGCTACGCGAAACTAAGCTATGACTGCACGCTTTGATATCATCACATTCACAACCTTTGCATTTATCCTCTCGAGCTGCGCTCAAGAGAGCGAACTTGATGCACAGCGAGCTCGCCCTGCGCTACTTCAATCGGACATGAGGTTAAAGAGAGGGGTCTACCGTGACTCCCGTGGTCTCTTCGCGACACCAGAAAGTGCTCCCAACATTCTTGTTCAATCCTCGCGACCCTTACGGATTTCAAAGCGTGTGGCAGGTGCATCGAGTTTACGTGTTGCGCCAACGAGTATTCCCGTCGCACGTGAAGGAACGAGTTCACGTCTGACTTTTTCAAGTGCGAACACACCACGTGTCGGTGACGAACTCGTCTTACACGATGGGGGATTTACGCACTTGGTCCCCATACGCTACTCGGAAGTCGAGTGTCCGAGCGCAACCAATCACCATGAGAATTTGGGTTCTGCTTTTGAAGAACTTGCCCCATGCATGGAGCAATCCACCTTGGAGAGCGCGAATGCCAACGTCAGCCCTTGTCAGCGAATCGCAGACTACATGCAGCAACTCTCAGGAATCTCAATCACACGCTCAGCCAACACCTTATCGCTCTCTCAACTGACTTCCCGTCGACTCGAGGAACTTGAAGTTTTTGCGTCCGAGAACTCGAGAGACTCTGAGGGAAGCGAAGTCCTCTTTACCGCAAAGACTTTACGCGCGGGAACGTCAATTCAATTTTCAGAAGGGGAACTGGACACGAAGCATTTGGTTTTTGTTGTTGTCCCCTCGAACGAACTACCTGTCGGCAAGTATCAAGCGAGGGACATCACAGCGTTTTGCAATGAAAATTCCTACTCTCCTCCGCGCTCCAACACGACTCTCTATGGCTCACTCAATCATCGAAACCTTGAACTTGCGAGACTTTACGCGGGCTATGGCGATGACGATCTAATACCGATTCCGCGAGCTGAAGTAATTGTCCAACCGGAAGAATGGATCAAAGTTTGGCCCTTCCCTGGCTTTTGGGTTCCGATTCCTTTTTCTCAAAAGAATACCCATGCTGACGCAGAAGGTCACTTTAATATCAACCTCGGGATCAAAGGTGATCGCATCAATGCCTATTACCGTCTCTATTCGGACTCGATTGAGCTTCGCAATGGTCTGATTTTGCCTGCGGCTTTAGGGGAGATCGACAATTTTTTGAGCGACACACTCTCTGCCATTGCTCCAGGCCTTGATCCCAATACACAAACGATTCCTGGTATGCATCACGAAGAAGTCTCTTCGAGTAGAGACTTTGGAGCTCTCGACCTTTCTGCCAATAGCGACGGAAGCGACTCAACACGTCTTGCATATTATAGTTTTCTGCATGATCTCATCAATGCGCTCGGTGAAACAACATTTCCCTTAGACCACATCGAAGCCTACTACCCCGTGAATTTCCCTCCAAACGGCTTCGCACACCCAGTGTTTAAAACTATTTTTCTAACCAATGGAACCCGCTTTAAGGCGCCTCTTGCTTCGCATGAGGTCTACCACTTGACACAATATTCTCACCAGGAGGGTGCAGCAGCATTGACCCCATGGCTTGATGCCATGTTTAACGTGAGTCAGAGCGAAAGTCTCGACGAGTACCTAAGTGGCTTGGGTGGCTTGGATTTTGCAACTTCAAGCTGCAACGAACCACCTAAAATAGCTTTCCTAGAAAGCATGGCTTATACTTTTGAAGATTATTTCACGTCGATCGCGACCTCGACGGACGTTGTTGAAAGACTCAGTCCGCCCATAGCTGGCTGCTTGGAAATTCCCGACTTCGAAGATCATGATGACTTCCAATCTTGGCTTGGAGCATGTTCACGTCATGACATCTGCATCGGTCGAATGATTGACACCCTTAGATTTGGCCCCGAAAACTTTTTCCCAACGATTTCGTATTCCAAGTATCAGAATCCTTATCCGATCGGGTTTAGCATTCCACCGCGCCACCTACCCCTCGATCGCTATCTGGACATTGATGGTTCACTGTCCTACAACGACTTTAGTCTCGGTACAGATAATATTGCAGGCTATTCACTCTATACATCCCAATACTCGAGTATCAGTGGACAAAACCCGAAGGCAGGGTTCATGCCTCGCCAATGCATACTGGATTCAACATGGCAATCCTTCGATGACTCTCAGCTTGTCGAAGAGCAGTTTGCACTTCTTCTCAATGGTGCGTCCGCACAAGACGTCGGCAATGACTGGGATCAATCTGGACCACACAACAATGCACTCAAGTTTATGCAAAGCCTCATCTCACAAGAAGATTTCATGCGAAGAGCTGTGGCTGCGCACAGTCGCGCAGATTATGACTACCTTGATCGCTGCAACGAAGATCTAAACCTCGATGCGGGATGCTCAAATGGAGTTGCAATACTCAACCGCTCACATCTCAACTACATTGGAGAAAGTGATATCGATTGTGGAGGATTGCTTTGTGATGCCTGCGCACAAGGTCAAGGATGCATGGTTGATACCGATTGTGCAGGCTACTCGCCCTCAGGCAATATCACATGCGCGAAAAACGACGATGCGAATATTTCAGATATCGGCGTCTGCACGACCTACGATCAGGCTTTATGCGTTAACGGAATACAGGATCCCGGTGAAATCGACGTTGATTGCGGTGGCTCATGCCCAACATGCGAAAACGGTGCACAGTGTCGACGCGACACAGAGTGTACCTCAGGGACTTGTGCAAGAGGAATCGCCGAAGTCACACTCACAAGCGGGGATGCCCACTTTTTGAATCTAAAGCGAGAGCTTTATGGCACCTGCGTTGATGCCGAATCGCTTTGCACCACTCAACCGACCCAGTGGGTGGCACCGCCAGATTTCACAATCGCAAGCGATGGTCTTCGGGCAGAAGAATTTCCCGCTGGCTCACTCATGAAAACAGGTGCCAGTTGTGGCGGCTCATGTCACCCGTGTGCTCTTGATGCACCTTGTCTAAGTCAAAACGATTGCATGTCTGGACTGCAATGTTCAGTTATGAACGGAGTACTACCTGGTATATGCACTGCAGCCGAAAACTATTGTAACGATGACATACCCAACACCGAAGTGAATGAACATGGCGGAGTCCTAGCAATTAATTATGGATATCGAGTTCTTTCGCTCAGCCATATTGATCGTGGCGACTGTGGTGATCACTGCCCGCAGCAATGCCAAGCTCTCGAAGCATGTGTAGAGGATAGCGACTGTGATTCCGGTTCTTGCGTACTGAGCCAAGATCTCGAAGGTGTACTCGACGAGGCTTTGGATAAAGGCAAGGTGTGTGTCCCGGGGACATGTTTCGATCAAATACCCAATGGGAGTGAGAGTGATGTCGACTGTGGGGGCGCTTCCTGCCCTAGGTGTACAAAGGGTCGACTGTGCAACATCGATTCGGACTGTCTCTCCGACCATTGTATTGAACATATGAACCCGAAGACTGGAATCGAAAGACGCTGTTACACGTCTTGCTTTAATGGAGTTCAAGACGGCACCGAGACCGGCACGGATTGCGGCGGTCTCTGCACTGCGTGCACTATCGATGCCACTTTATGAATCACAAAAACGATTACGTATTTATGTTCGCACCTACCCTTGGAGCTCCACAAGACTGGTGCTACAACTTTAGCATCACGTAATCAATTCGCCTCCCACGTGCGACAAGAAGAAGTACGTCTCCTTCACTCTTTTGAAGCGCTGCTTCAAAGTTTTTCACACGTGAAACCTTGCTTTGATTTACCGATAGAATCACATCGCCAGGCTTTAAACCCATGCGTGCTGCAGCACCTTTTGGAGCAACTCCAGTGATCACCAAACCACTATTGACTTGTGGATGAATATTAAAGCGCTCTTTCAAGCTTTTACGAATAGCTTCGAGCTCCATACCCGCTCTTCCATTCGCTTTTGCTTTTCCCTTTTGTGTATTTGCCAATGCCTCATCACCGGGTCTCGTACCCAGAGTCGCCACCAAGGACTTACTTTTTTGGTCTCGCAAGACACGAAGCTTTATTCGTGTTCCAGGTGCTTTTCGACCGATACGGTTTCGAAGTTGGCGCGCAGAAAGAATCGCCTCAGAGTCAATATGGGTGACGATATCACCGGCAACCAAGCCAGCTTTTACAGCAGGGCTAGCGGCCGCGACCTCCGTAACGCTGACTCCGCGTCCGCCTTTCAACTTCAAAGCCTTTGCAACATCTCTGCTGATATCATCAAGACCAATCCCTAGAAATCCACGAGAAACATGACCTTTACGAACGAGCGACTCTTGAACCGCCATTGCCATCTTCGATGGTATTGCGAAGCCAACCCCTTGATAGCCGCCACTTCGACTTAGGATCGCAGTATTGATACCCACCAATTCACCTTTCGAGTTGATTAAAGCACCACCAGAATTTCCCGGGTTAATTGCAGCATCGGTCTGAATAAAATTCTCGTAATCCACGATACCCACATCAGAGCGCCCTTTTGCACTCACGATGCCCATCGTCACAGTTTGCCCGACACCAAAGGGGTTACCAATCGCGAGAACCGTCTCGCCCAATCGAAGTTGATCAGAGTCACCAATCTTCATGGGCACTAAATTTGCGGGAGCTTTTTTAATTCGTAAAACCGCAAGGTCACTTTCAGGGTCTGTACCCACGATGTCACATTCAAATTCATCACCATTGTTCAACGATATTTTGACAGAGTCGGCTTTGGCAACGACATGGTTGTTCGTGAGTACGATGCCTGTACTAGAAACAATCACACCCGACCCGAGACTGTTTTGATATTCTTCACCCGGTGCAGGTTGCCCACCACGAGGGTTCGCACCTCGCCCCTCGTAGAAATAACGAAAAAATGGGTGTTCTTGCAGCGCTCGCATCTGCTCACTCATGTCAGGCGCTTTCTTCATTGACTTCACATTCACAACAGATTGGATTGCCCGTTCGGTAACATCGGGTATCGAGGCTACGTTTGCTCCAAAGAGAGAAGCATTCACCTGATTCATCGACACTGGCTGCTGTGCACTTGCCGGAAGCGCAGTCATGATGACTATTGCGAGGCTCATGGGAATAACAGCTAATCGATGTCTCGTTGCATCATGACACTTTGAACTCTTTTGCATTGTTCCTCCTATGCAAAGACCAAGGTTACGAAAGAGAAGTCTTTCTCTACTAGGACTTCTCAAACTCAAAAATATTCACGAACTCTATGAAATCAAGGTAATTTGCCAATTCGACAACCCAAATAAGCCCTGTCTATTTTTGCGTTACAATCTTCTACGCTTTCACGTGTGTTCAAATCTGCTAACCGCACAAAGCTATTCTCAAACAGACTCGGGGTAACGCCCCTAGGAAGCCTTTGACTTCTCAGTATTTGAAGACCTAAGGCTATCATCAGGCCTTTGTTCGAAGGGGAGCGCACCAATCATCTTTTGTCGAACCTCCCGAATGTGATCAGCCACGGATTCGAGCCGCCAATGGTGAGTTGGAATCGGGTCAAGGTATTCAATTTCAACATCACCACCGGGGATATCAAATGTCTTTGATGGCCACGCTTTAAATGCGCCTTTGATGACAACCGGCACGATCGGCAAACCGGTTGCGAGTGCTAGATGTACAAAGCCTTTTTTGAAGTCTTTCAACTTACCGTCTCGAGAACGAGTTCCTTCAGGGAAAAGGAACATACTTAACTCTTCACTTTCAACATAATCCGAAAGCGTATTCATTGAACGAATCGCAGCATCACGATTACGCCGATTAATTCTTAAATGCCCCGATAGAAACCATAGTTGACCAAAAACGGGGTAGTAGATAATCTCTTGTTTTGCGATTCCGACCGTTCCCATTGGTGCTGCCATGGATGCAAGAAAGAGGTCTAAAACCGAAGTGTGGTTCGCAACATAAATCGCATTTGCCGCACGCCCAGATGGTCTTGGCGTCTTGAACGAGACCCTCGCATTGGCAGCCCAGGTGATTGCGGGCAGCACCCGCTGCGCATAAAAGTTGCATGTTAAAATACGCAGTTTACGAAAGGGTAGCAAGACAATCAGTACAAATGCGAGAAGAACCCCGGTCAATGCAAGAATCATAAAACCAAAAACAAGTCTCGAAAGGGAAACCACCTTCATTGATTTTTTTCTCCTGCATTAAACGTTCTGAAACCTTGAGAAGTCCTCATGCCGCCCGTCACTGCGGCCCCACCCACCGAAGCAGAGGGTACATGGAAGGCAGCTTACTGGGTCGCCTTTTCGAAGCGTCGCAAAATCTCTTCAGTGTGTTCGGCAACTTTAGGCCGTTTAATGATATCAACGATCACGCCCTCTTCATCAATCAAAAAGGTCGTGCGCTTCAGCCCCATTTTTTTGACACCGTACATATTTTTTTCGCCCCAAACACCATATTTGTTAATGATTGTCATTTTGGGGTCCGCAATCAAAGGGAAGTTTAGTTTGTACTTGTCAGTAAATTTCTCGTGTGAGGCATCATCATCAGGTGACACACCGATCGCAACCACTCCTGCTTTCTTTAACTCTTTGACATGGTCTCTGAGGTTGCAAGCCTGTTTGGTACAACCAGGGGTGTCGTCTTTGGGGTAAAAGTAGAGTGCCACTTTTTGACCTCGAAGATCTTTCAGAGCCACGCTGTCGCCCGAGTGTGTCTTACGCGAGAAAGCTGGGGCTTTTGTTCCTTTTTCCAACATATCGTATTTCTCCATTTTTGCTTTGTGCCTTAGCTCCTCTGGGCCACTCTTCTCGAGTCAAACACAAACGAGCTAAGCTGCGTTAATCTATGCGCGATGAAACCAACGAATCTTGAGCACTGCGCACCCGATTTCGACCGGCCCGCTTTGCTTCGTAAAGATAGCGGTCCGCGAGAGCGACCATATCTTTCGGCGACGCAATATTACCCGAATTCAACGTCGCAGCACCAACAGAAATCGTGACTGGCAGCGCCTCTTCTTCAAAGATAAAGCTATGGTTTGACACAGCGGCACAAACTCGTTCTGCCGCAAGTACGCTTTTTTCCAGGTCGGTTTCTCGTAATATGACGCCAAACTCTTCCCCGCCGTAGCGTGCAAAGACGTCTTCTCCCCGCAACGTGTTCTGGACAAGGCGTGAGAGTTCTTTGAGTACGAAGTCTCCAGCCAAATGACCGAAGGTATCGTTAAGATTCTTAAAGTGATCCAAATCGAAGAGAAGAAGTGAGAGTTGGATCCCGTGTCGAAACGCATATGCAAACTCGGATTTCAACTGCTCTGCAAAATACTTCTTGTTGAAGGCACCCGTCAGTCCGTCCCGCGTTGCCTGATCGTAGAGTTTGCGTTGATAATTCTCCTCGACATCGTCCTGTACTGAAAACTTGAGAATGGTATTTGAACCGACCTGTACCCTATCGCCATCTGCAAGACAGTGGGACTCGACCCGACCGCCGTTCACAAACAGACCGTTGGTCGAGAAATTGTCAAAGATCCGTGTTTCTTCAGTGCGGTGCTCAACACGGGCATGCTTACGACTCACGCCCTCATCATCGATTACGATGCCACATTCGGTGTCCCTTCCAATATGAACAACTTCTTGGTCAATCCGATGTGCGCGACCCACATGTCGCCCTCGAATCTCCACAAAGTAAAGACGCCCACCTTTTTTACGAGAGCGTGCAAAGCCTTTCATATCTACCGTATCGAGTACGGATGTTTTCTCCACAGGGCCATCCTTGACAGATCGTAGTGTGGGATAACGTGCTTTCAAAATCCTGTCAAAACGAAGTATGGCGCAATGCGAAGGATCAACCTGAACCGACTTGCGCTTTGGCTATGAACAATGCAACCCATAGAAGTGGATAGGTTCAGATAGGAGCGCCAGATGCGAAGCACCGTTAATCAATCATCGAACGCACTCTTTACCAAGCTTACGACGGGCGCGATTTTACTTGTACTCATGACACTCGTGGGCGCCACGTGCACAAAAGAAGACAGCACTGCAAAAGCAAACCTTGGCAAGAACACATTCGCTGCGAACACGAAAGCGTCGCCTGAAGCTACAAAACAAAAGGGTGCGCGGGCTGCAGACGACACGATTCGCGCCTTCGACACCGTGGATTTAGCAGGACTGCAAGCGAGTGAGAAAGAAGCCTTCATTGCAATCGTGAATGATGAAGTGTGCCCATGCGCATGTGCGGCTACCTTTGCCCAGTGCTTGCAGGAAAATGCAGGGTGTGAACCCGCGCGCCTTCTTGGCAATTGGCTTAAAGAAGCGCTGCGCGATGGGTTCCCGCCTGAGCAACTTGGAGAAGTCATCGCGAAAGAGGTGGCCGGTTTCTCGAGTGTCCCCAAAACGATTGAAACAGAAGGATTTGCACGCAAAGGCGATGTCAGCGCACCGATGACCATGGTTGAATTCGCAGACTTTCAGTGCCCGCACTGTAAAGAACTCAGTGAAACAATGGAGCGCCTTGAGAAAAAACATAGCGGCAAACTGAGTGTTGTTTATAAACACTTCCCATTGAGTTTTCACCCGGTCGCTGAACTTGCGGCACATGCATCTGAAGCCGCAGCGATTCAAGGAAAATTCTGGGACATGCACGATGCCATATTTAAGACGCAAGACATTCTGGATGAAACAATGTTGAGCGGGCACGCAAAAGCCATCGGTCTCGACATGGCTAAGTTTGAAAAAGACCGCAATACCAATACGATTAAAGAAAAAGTGAAGCTTAGTCGCAGTGAAGGCGTTGACCTTGGCATTGAAGCAACCCCCGCCCTCTTTATCAATGGGCGACCTTTTCATTTGCTTCGCGATATACCCACAATTGAGATGCGTATGGCAATGGAAGGCTACCGCGGTAAAGCAGCTTGCGAGAAAAAGTAACACCTGCGCTTAGCGATCATCATAGTTTTGAAGAAACGTGCCCTGGCCTCTTCGCCGTGGGCCAGTAGGAGGCGGTTGAATGAAAAAGAATGTAAGAATCGTGGTCTCGATATTCATCGGGTCGTTGTTGATGTTGGGTACTGCGTGCTCAAAATCGGATTCGAAAGGCCCCTCAAAGGTTGAGGTTGCGAACGCCGGCGATAAGAAGGCTTCAGCAGCCGCGAAGGTTAAAGCGAAAGCTCAAAAGATTTCACGCGCGCAGTTTTCACTTTTTAAGGCCCTGCCTTCGAACTTTAATAAGCCTGGCGCAGCACCCTCGGACGCGTTAATTGAGCTCGGTCAGGCCCTCTATCATGAGAAACGGCTTTCAAAAGCAAACGACATCTCGTGCAACTCGTGCCATGCGATGGACACCTTCGGCGTTGACAATAAAAAGACTTCGCCGGGTCACAAAGGCCAACTTGGTGAACGCAACTCACCGACCTCGTTCAATGCGGCTGGGCATTTTGCGCAGTTTTGGGACGGGCGTGCCGCAGATGTAGAAGAACAAGCGATCGGGCCGATTCTCAACGCTGTAGAGATGGCTATGCCGAGTGAAGCCGCGGTCGTTAAAAAGCTGAAAGGCATTAAAGGCTACAAAGACGCTTTTGCAAAAGCATTCCCGGGTGAGAAAGACTCTGGGATGAGCTACAAAAATATCGGTGTTGCGATTGGCGCATTTGAGCGCCAGCTTGTCACACCAGGTCGTTGGGATAAGTACCTGAAAGGTCAAGATGATGCACTGAGCGAGGACGAGCTTCAAGGTGCTGCTAAGTTTATCGAGTACGGGTGTCAGGCATGTCATGCCGGCTCGCTCTTAGGCGGTCAAATGTACCAAAAGGTTGGCTCTGTTAAGCCCTGGCCAAATCAAAAAGATCAAGGTCGTTTTGAAGTCACGAAGAAAGAAAGTGATAAGATGATGTTTAAAGTGCCGTCGATGCGAAACGTGACTGAGACAGCACCTTACTTTCATGACGGCGAGACTGCTGACATCAAAACTGCAATTAAAATGATGGGTGAATATCAGCTTGGTCGTGAAATTCTTGATGTAGATGTGGATTTGATGGTCAAGTGGTTCAAGACCTTGCGTGGTGAACCGGATGCAAAATACATGACTGTTCCAGAGCTTGCCCAAATGAAGTAGCGTAAGTGAAATAGGGTTCATGAAAGAAAACGCCTCAGCACGAGCTGGGGCTTTTTGAATTCGAGTCACAAACTCTCCAAACACTATGAAAGCCAAATGTGCAAATCGTGTGCAATTGGTGCGTCAAAATTCCTTCGACAACTGACAACGTCTCACCGCTATTTAAGATAGCGCAAGGAGACCTTATGAAAACGCATGAACCAATCGTACCCGCATACACACCGATGACACCGACATTGACCCGTCATATCCCTCATCAAAAACTAAAATACGAAGTTGAGCCAACTCGACTTGGGTTAGCAGCCACGCTCATGTTTCGTGCGTATTTGGGAGCCTTTTTTTCACTTTCGTTTTTAGTAGTTTTAGCTCGATTTTGCGCAGTACAATTTGGCCCAAGGCAAGGTATTCCGTCGTTGACCATGGCCATTTTGGGGTGGGCTCTTACCTCACTCATTACATATAAGGTCTGTACTTTGTCGATGTGGCGATGGCGAATACATGCGAAAGTAATGAGAGCACTCTTGGTAAGCGTAATGACAGCGTTTGTATTCGTTTCAATTTATTCGTTTTACACTCCAGGTAAACACTCCATCATAGGATTGTGGGTAACCTCGCTCTTTGCCCTCCCCTGCGTCCCCCCTCTCTTCGCATTCGTATGGTTTTGTCTTGTGAGCGCAGATGATATTAATGAGCTTAAGACACGAATGTCACTTGGGTGACAACAATGTCTTAGTTCTTGCGAGTGGCCGATCATTCTCAGAATAATCCCAACCATGAAAACAAGTTGGAACTCTTCGTGTTTCTCTTTTCGAATCTTCGCCACATACTACTGCAGCCGTTTTTCCCCTATCACTCACATCACGGGCTTGATGGTGTGAAAGCTGCGTTCTTGTCGGCCCAACACGAATTGTTGGGTGATTCGCTCCGCAAGAACAAATCACATTAATCAGCGAAATGGCAAAGAGGCATCACAATGAACTTTGTATCCTTGCTTCTTTGCGGAACTTGGGTTTTCTACGGTTATAATATTGTTCTAATCTCATGACTTCTCCTCGATGGAGAAGAAGAGCAAGTTTTACGCCAAAGATATTCATAACTATAGCGCAGGCATGTGCCTGCGCCGCTTCAATTGTTATCTTCAGTTAGCGAGAACCACAATCTCCGCAGTCTGTACCAAAGCCGCAAATATTATATATTGCCCCATCACCGCCGTCGTCACACTCGCCATCGTTCGCATCCTCACAGATATTTTGACAAATTTCTCCAATGGGGCCTGCGGGCTCGCTCACACAGCCATCGGCACAACCATCACCATTGGAATCTGGAAGCTCACCATACTAACACCCAAGCAATGGACAATCGTCGGTTGATGGCGACTCAGCAACAACACACTCACCGTACTCTTGCCCAAAGTAAATGTCACAAACCTCGCCCTCTTCGCAATCGTCATTTTCTTGACAAGCGACAACATTAGCGACTGCCGGCGAACAAACTCCGACAGAAGGTGGACAACCTTCGGCCGAGCATGAGAGTAATAACTCGCAAAACTCGCCATCTTCACAATCTGAATCAGATTCACATTCACCTTCTGGCGTAGGTTCACTTGGCTCAGGGCAAATGAACTCGCAATCAGGGCCTGTGCGGCCAACAACGCTACCATCGTCACAAACCATTGCGTCTTCCGGACAAAAAACAAAGTCATCAACTGCTGGCGAACAAACTCCGACAGAAGGTGGACAACCTTCGGCTGAGCATGAAAGTAATAGTTCACAAAACTCTCCATCTGCACAATCGGAATCGGATTCGCATTCACCTTCTGGAGTAGGTTGACTCGGCTCAGGGCAAATAAACTCGCAATCGGCGCCGGTTCGGCCGACATAACTGCCATCTGTGCATGCGAAGACATCCATCGTACATAGGGGTGACTCTTCGGTTACACATTCACCCACGAGGGAATGAAAATAAAAGAAGCATACCTCATCAGCCTCGCAATCTGAATCGGATTCGCACTCATCTTCTGACGTAGGTTCACTTGGCTCAGGGCAAACAAACTCGCAATCGGGGCCGGTACGGCCAACTACGCTACCGTCATCACAAACCATTGCCTCTTCAGTACAGGCGACAGGCTCGTCCAAACAACTATCAGCACAGCCATCGCCATCTTCATCGGGGCCTTCGCCGAACTGGCAACCCATTGCGGGGCACTCAAGGTTGTCGCCTGGCTCTTCAGGACAAACAAATTCGCAATCAGGACCGGTACGGCCTACTATGCTCCCGTCATCACAAATCATTGCATCTTGTGTGCAGACAACAAACTCATCAACTACGGCTGAACACACACCAACGGAGGGTGGGCAATCCGCGGACGAGCACGCAAGTAATAATTCACAAAACTCTCCATCTGCACAATCGGAATCGGATTCGCACTCACCTTCTGGCGTAGGTTCACTTGGCTCAGGGCAAACAAATTCGCAATCGGGACCGCTGCGGCCAACGACGCTACCATCATCACATATCATTGCGTCTTGAGTGCAAGCCACTGGCTCCTCCAAACAACTATCAGCACAGCCATCACCATCTTCATCGGGGCCTTCACCGAACTGACAACCAAGCAGTGGACACTCATCCTCGCTTGGCTCGACACAATCAGGCATGTCTTGGGGGCATTCTTCAAGACATTGGCCAGCATAGCACACCAATATACCACAATCCATTACGATGCACTCATCCATACATTCATTATCCAAAAGCATGAACCCCTCTGGACAGTCGGTTGGCTCTGGCTCTTCAGGGCAAACAAATTCGCAATCGGGACCGGTGCGGCCTACTACGCTACCGTCATCACAAACCATTGCCTCTTCGGTACAAGCAACAGGCTCCTCCAAACAACTATCAGCACAGCCATCGCCATCTTCATCTTCATCGGGCCCTTCACCAAACTGACAACCCATTGAAGGGCATTCGTTGTTTTCAAGGTCGCCCCTTTGAGCGTTGTCTTGATCGAAGCCAAGGGTCGAACCTGTTGTGCCACAACCCGCACCTAATAGTGTTAGTGAAAATAATGCACATACGATTTTTTTAGTCATGATACTCAACCTTCCTTTATAGGTTTCATGTTTCCTTGCGTACATCGGAGCAGGAAGTATGCCAAGAAAGACATTTCCCCTACGCGCTTGAAAAATAATATCTTTTCAGCAATGCTAGGCCTACATCTCAAGTATTTTGATAAATATGAGATCCAAAGTTTACACTAATGCGAACTCGCGTTCTCACTCGAGTGGTAATCCTGTGTTAGAGGTTTTCACGCGACAGATTTGAAGACTCACTAGTTTGTGTGGGAAGATCCCTAAATGCCGAAACGCGTACATTTATACGTTGCGAAATGCATACTCTGGACAACACTCATGATGTCACAGAGTCTTTCCGCTGAAATTATTCTTATCGACCCAAGCCATTGTCTCCAATCGGAAGAACTGAAACGAAAACTGAATCCAAAATATACTCAAAATATTCTCATCAAAACTTCCGCTGAAAGCACTAACTCGTTCGCACTCAGAATCTCCACGGATAATGACGCCGGCGGCACGGTTAAACGCAACGCTGTCTTTCATCAAGTTGAATGTGAGCAAGCGACGGATTTGACAATGCTCTTGGTCAACTCAATTTTTGAGGAGCTTGAGCTTGCGAATATACAAGAGCCTACCCAACTCGTATCAGGATCAAATAAAGCACAGCAATATCAGCATCAGCTTATGGCTAGCTTTGGGATTGGCATTCATACCAACATGGACGAAGCTCCGAACTGGCATGGTATTTTATCTGCAGCATACAAACTTCAGTCGCTCCATTGGGGTCTTGGTGGGCGCGCCAACTATTTGTACTTTGCGCCCCCAAATATTGGCGATGCCCACATTCAGTACCAAAGCTTATCCTTTGACGTAGTTCTGAATTATCAAAGAGGACATCTAACTTTTGAGCTCTTTCCAACTCTCGGAATAGATATTGCGAATTCAGAGGACAATAACAACATTGGGAGACAGATTGGCCCCTTGGCAGGTTTTGGGCTAAGAACTAGCTACCTTCTAGTCAATAAGCTTTCTATTTTTCTTGAGTCACGATCGCACGTTTTACACCCCATTTACAGCCTGAATGCGGGAGAAATTCAGTATCGGCACCCACCTTTAAAACTGTGTTCTGGGCTAAGTTACCGATTTTAATGTTATTGTTTATTATTTTTTTTGCACCAAAGCGTTGTCGAGATAGCAATAGAACTATGTGCGAAGTACTTCCCAGAAAACACAAGAACCACCCTCATCTGCAATAGAAGCAGGTGTCATATGCGGAGCAAAACCGCCACAAGCATGGACTGGTAATCACTGGAAAATTTTCTATCGGCAATACCAGAGCGACGTCAAACGATGGGTACAGAGGTTTGTTGGACCCGCTGGCCCGATTGATGACATCACTCAAGAGATATTTATTTTTGCATTTAACAAGCGTGACGAGCTCCCATACCCGGACTATACTCGCACTTGGTTATATAGAGTCACACGCTTTCATAGCTTAAGGCACCATCAAAAATCTGGTGTCCAACATCGACTGCTTTCGCGCTATAAGTTGGAGACTGAATCGAATAACTGTACAACAAAAATTCAGGAAAATATCTCGACTCGAAAAATAGTTCATCAGTGTTTACAGACGCTGAAAGATGAAGAGCGTGAAGCAATAGTCTTACGAGACTTTGAAGGGTTAACATCATCCGAAGCAGCCGAGTTGAGTGGTATGAATGAAAACACTTTGCGAAGCCATCTTCGTCGGGGCCGAAAGAACTTTCAAAGCGCGTACCAAAGACAGAGCAAATCATCGCTAACTGGGGGGGCACGATGAAAAGCGAGCAATTTGATTACGATTCAATTATAAACGAGGTCAATGAAGCAATATCATTGTCCGAGGATTCAAATATTGAGCTCAAAAGTGATTTTATAAGCGCGTTGACTACTGCACACACCAACATGGCTGAAACCGTCCCGACAGAGCTAACATTACTGCCACGTCATCAAATACTGCAAAACGATGACCTGCAAGTTTTAGCACGAGAGCTAAAGACCCAAAAAGAGAATCTTGTCGACATTGTGCATAGGTCAAAGTCGATCTTGGCGAAATCGTTGGTATTAATCAGTGTAGTGGGTACCTCAGCACTAATTTTAAACCAGACTTTGATTGATTCCGAAAACGACTTAGTACAAAGCTCCCCGAAGCCTCAACTTGACATGAATCTGAAAAATGGAGTCTCGCAAAGTGAGCCAAACGGGGGAGTTGGGCACAATCAGATTTGTGAAGAGATCAACCCGACGAACATGAATATGTTGGAGCCTCTCGCAGTGAAGAAGGAATCTAAAATGAAGCTAGCGGCTGCAAAACGGACAAAGGCCAAGAGAAATTCGGGTGTTCGAGAATTAAAAAAAGCCCACCACCTAACTTCATCAGCAACAGTGCCCACCTTTCAAGAGCGTGATGGCAAAGAGCGTGATGGAACCTTGCAACAAGAAGTTAAAATGTTCGAGGACGCGCGTAATGCTTACAAAAAAGGCGACTATTACAACTCTCTTCAGCGCTTTAAAAAATACACCAAACGGTTCCCGAATGGCCGATTTAACAGGGACAGTCAGGCATATATTGTCCGCTCCTATTGTGCCCAGAGTATATGGGAGGACTGCATTGAGCACGGTTTACAATATCAGGCGACTTTTGGTGTGAATCATCCAGATATTAATAAATTGGTCAATTTCGCAAAAAAAGAGAAAAAAAGATCTTTTTTGCACCAAATGCACCACTCAAAAAGCACTAGTAAGTAAGCCCAGGAAAGGGTTGTTAGTGCAAGGAGCATAAAAATGAAAAATATACAAAAATATAGCAATGCAGGAATCGTGTTAATCATCATGACGATGTGGGCCGCCTGTGATTATGAGCAGGTTCTGGGTACAGCGAGCCCAGATCGTGAAGAGTTTGCTCTCATTGATTCTGAAAACAATGTCGAAGATGATGACTCGCTACCTTTGGATGAGATTAACAACTTTGATGAGACGGATGAGCTTTTCCCTGAGATTCCAGCCGAAGAGCTTGATAGCCTGATGGGATTTTGCGACTCCAACGAAGACTGCGGTGAAAATCAAGAATGTTACGGTGCACTTTGTCTCGATATCTCAGATGATGCTGCGTGCGTAGCCTTGAGATGCTCGACGAATGAAGAATGTGATAGCGGACAAGTCTGCCAAATGAGTGATGAGTTTTGGATTGCTACCGATTCATGTGTCTTGTGTGGGCATCAGAGTGTATGTGTTGACCCCACTTCGTACGAGCAGGTTATTGAAATGTTTCCGACAACTCAATCCTATACTTCAGAATGCCCAGGAACTGGTGAGCAAGCTCTAATCCGTCAAAACGATGGAAGTCTTGAAATGACGTGTGACGCCACGTGTGTGCAAGGTGCTGAAGATACCTTCGAACAATGTTCAGATGGGATTGATAACAATAGTGACGGAATTACGGATTGTGACTCCGAAACGTGCGCTGCATTCTGTAGTGAAGATGCGCAAACTCTTGCACCTGAGCTCACCAATGGTTTTGGTTTTAGCATCGGTCGCGCATATGCTCTTATCGAAGAAGCAGAGCTTGGAAATGCGCCTGAGCTTATCGTATTCAATACATGGATGCGAGCTGCAGTTGGCACTACCGATGCACTCGTACCGCTGACGGGTGGCTATGAAATAATAAATCGCGCTAGTGGTTCAATCATTATTTTAAACAGCAATGGCTTTGCGAACACGAGTGAACTTACAGTGTTGGACGCGCAAGGAAGTCGGATCGCTGATGCCAATGACAATATATACGAACGTATTGTGGACATTTGTGTTGACAACAACAATGGTTTTCAACTCGTCGATGCTGGTGAACTTTTTAACGAAGGCTCCGAGAACGTAGGATGTGTTTGCCTGGCAGATGGTAGCGCAAGTTGCTAAGTTGCTGAAGCTAAGTGATTGAGGAGGTGCTCAGCACCTCCTTCTTTTTTGGTATTTGGATACTTGCGTTCCTTCACCAAGGCATCATAGTCCAATCATGTTTTCAAAAGTTCAGAAAAATATAGAAATTATGAATGCAGAGGGTTTTGCAGGAATGCGTAAAGCTGGGCGAAACGCCGCAAGTCTTTTAAATCACCTCTCAACAATGGTGAAGCCGGGCATTTGTACTCAAGATTTGGATGATGCTGCTGTAGCGTGGGTTAAAGAGCGCGGATTGATCAATGCGCCTCTTGGTTATGGTGGACCTGACAATGCTTTCCCTCGGTCGATTTGCACCAGTGTGAATGAAGTGGTTTGTCATGGGATCCCCAACAAGCACGAGATACTGAAAAAGGGCGATATCATTAATATTGATGTCACGCCTATTACTGACGGGTATCACGGGGACACGTCACGTACAATTTTTGTAGGCGAGCCCTCAGATGAAATTCGGAAACTCGTCGAGACTACTGAGCTTTGTCTGCGCAAAGGGATCGAGGTCGTGAAACCCGGTGCGCGTCTTGGCGACATCGGCAAAGCTATCGAAGCCTGTGCGCATGCCCGCGGATACGGTGTTGTGAAAGATTTTGTGGGCCATGGGATCGGTCGTCGCTTTCACACTCCCCCGCAGATTGCACACTATGACAACGGCGATCGTACGCGCATCAAGGCCGGCATGGTGTTCACAATTGAACCCATGATCAATCTCGGTACCTGGGAGTCTGAGATTTTGGATGACGGCTGGACAGCAATAACGCTTGATGGCAAAGCGAGCGCTCAATTTGAGCATACGATGGGTGTGACTGAAAAGGGCGTTGAAATCTTTACACTCGAAGAAGGAGTGGATTACTTCGCCTAAAGCCGCTAGGAGATAAGCTATGAGTGAAAAAACATATGCAGTGCCAACGGGCAAAAGCGTCGACCCTTCCACATTGTCACACAGCAACAAAGGGAAGGCCAAAGGCAAAAACTTTAGAATGCGCTCAAAAAAAGAAGCCGTGCCAGAGCTGAAAGATAGCGATAACGCAGTGGAAAGCCTGAAGAGCGAGAGCACTCCTTCGGCCAAGCAACACGACCCTCAAGAATCGCCTTCACAACGTGGTGCTGGCGCAGCGAAAAACAAGCTGCCGTCCAGTCAAGTTGAGCACACTGCCACGACACCCATCGATAGTGCATCGCCTGCAAAAGAAGCTGCGCCCATCAAGGCATCTGCGCCAGTCGAAGAACTCAACTTTGCAGACATGCTGGGAGAATACTCGCCAGAAAATTCAAAACGGCTATCGATTGGTGACGCTGTTGAAGTCCGTATCGAACACATCGATCACAACTTTGCATTTTGTAAGATTTCACCAACACAAGAAGGCACTCTTGAACTTGCACCTCTCGATGACGAAATGCGTGCCGATCTAGAGGTTGGGAACACAATCAAGCTTTATATCGCCGGCTTGAAGGGCGCGATTCAACTTTCAACCAAACTCGCCGCCGGGACTTTTGATTTCGACACAATTCAAGAGGCATACGCGAGTCAGGCGCCCGTTGAAGCTCAGGTCGTGGGTCACAACACAGGAGGACTCGAGCTCAAGCTTCTCGGGACTCGAGGCTTCTGCCCCATGTCGCAAATCGATACCCGACGCGTAGAGGACGCATCTCTTTGGGTTGGTAAGACCTTAGAGGTCTCGATTTCAGAAGTGAAAGAAAATGGCAAACAGCTTGTATGTTCAAGACGGAAACTCCTGGATCAAAAGCGTAATCAGCTTGCTTCGAACACACTTTCGACACTCGCAATTGGTGACACGGTTGACGGTTCGGTCGAACGTTTTGTGAATGGTGGAACGCTCATCAGCTTTGAGGGTCTCGAAGGCTTTTTACCCAACCGTGAACTCGCGCATCAATTCGTCTCAAACCCTGAAAATATTTTAGCGCCACTTCAAAACGTTCGTTGCAGTGTTCTTGAAATCGAGCCCAATGAAGAAACGCCATGGCGCTCACGTGTTTTACTCACCCGCAAGGCGCTTCTCGATCATCCTTTCGATAAAAACGCACATCGCCTCGTTGTTGGAAACGACGTGCAAGGTCGCGTTGTTCGCCTCAGCGACTTTGGTGCCTTCATTGAACTTTTTGAACAAGGTTCTGGCATCGAAGGCCTCGCTCATATTTCAAAACTCTCCGACAAGCGAGTTGAGCACCCAAGCGAGGTCCTCAAAGAGGGTCAAGAGGTCAACGTCTACATTACAGACATCGATCGCACTTCTGAGAAGGTCAGTCTTTCGTTGGTCAAACCCATGAGTGATGAAGAACGTGAGGCAGCCAAGCCCAAACCGGGTTCTATAGGTGCAACCTTTAAAGGCCAAGTTGTTCGCATTGAAAACTACGGTATCTTTATCGAAAATGCCGAGGGTGCACGCTTACTTGTGCCCAAACGTGAAATTGATATCGATCGGAATGCAGACCTTCGCAAAGCCTTTGCTGCCGATCAAGAAGTTGAAGCCATCATTATCAACATTGATGAGCAGGGTCGTGCAAGTGGTTCGATTAAAGAAATCGCGCGTGTGCAAGAGCGAGCAGTGGTTGATGCCTATACGAAAGACGCGGCCAAGGCGACTCTTGGGAACTTCGGCGATCTTTTTAAAAACATCAAGCTCTGATAGATATACAATCGAGGATTCCAACATTTGGGATACCTGCATCATGTATGGGCTCCAAGGGTTATGAAGGACACCGCAAGCATGTCAAAACCAACGCTCTTTCGTCGACTCGATGTTCATACCTTGCCTGAGCTTGAAGATGCACTCTGCGGTCATTCTGAAGAACTTGAAGGTATCGGCTTTCAAGCTTTCGATACGATGACCCGTGGCCCCGATGGTGAAGAACTTGCCGACAATCAGCTCATCGCTCGATTCACATTTAACCCTGAGCTCCCAAGCTCTGAAGTGATTGAGTCTTCGATTTTATCCTTTGTTCAAGAGCTTGGTTTTGACACCCCAAAGTTCATTTGGTCAACCTTCGGGAATGAAGATTGGAACGCAAAGTTCAAAGAACGATGGCAAGCGCTCGAAGTGGCACCGCGTGTGTGGGTTGCACCGACGTGGAAGCGCGACGCATTTCAAAAGGATAACGCAGAACATGTGATTTGGATCGATCCAGGAATGGCTTTTGGTACGGGTGATCATCCTACCACGCGCCTTTGTGCACAGATGATGGTGAAGCACACGTCTGCTCTTCAGAATGCAAGCGTCGCCGATATTGGATGCGGCACTGGAATACTCGCGTTACTCGCAGAGTCGATGGGCGCACAGAGCGTTGACGGTCTCGACAACGACCCCGACGCCATTCGTATCGCGATCGAGAATGCAAAAGACAACCTCAGCCAGCGAAGCTTTTACACCGTGGATTGGGATGCGTTACGAAAGCCAACCTACGATGTCACCATTGCGAACATTATTGCGCCGGTCCTGCGCGAACTTGCACCTCAGATTCTTAAGCGCTCCGCCAAGCCAAACAACCGCATCATTTTGTCTGGGATTATCAATCACGAGGCGGACGAGACGCTTCATGAATATGTGAATGCAGGACGACAACTCATCGACCATCTCAACGAAGGCGATTGGAACGCGTATGTACTTGCCTAGTGTGCGTTCATTAGCATGCCGATGGGTTATCGCATTACCCTTCTATGTGACTCTTGGGTCCTCTCTTGGAGGATGTTCGCTCAGCGCATCGGCCGCAGACTCTACGGACGCGAAGCTCAATTCACTCCCCCGACCTCAAGCCGACACCCCCGAAGGGCTCGGCGCACAGGATTTTGTGCAATGGCTTCGCCTCCAGAACCTTAAGCGCAATGACTTCGTAAATACGAATGACAACGAACTCAAGGAACTTCTCACTACACGGAACTCACGACTAAAGCTGCTTAAGATGAAAGCAGAAGCTCTCGAGGGCCAAGAACATCTCACTTCATTTTTTCGAAGTCTTGAAGACACAATCGAAGCACCGCTTTTACAAAAACAAGAGCAACGCACTCGGATCTCAGTTTTTGGGAACTCCTTGATTGCTTCCGATAATATTGTTCGTGTGATTCGCGAGAATTTCCAGCGCGACTTTGGGGATGCTGGGCGGGGTTTCCTCTTGGCCAATCCACAATTGCCGAAGGCTCCACGTCGCCGCACAGCCAACTGGTCGAAAGGGTGGTCCATCCACAAGTTGGTGATGGATGACAAGACACGCTACCCGAAAGGTATCGGCGGAGCCGTCTTTGTCAGCTCGAGTGGGAGCGCATTTTCCCGCTACGATCGTCTTCTCAACCATGACAGGGTCAAGTTCTTCTGGCTCGACCACGCGTATGCGAAAGATATTAAGCTTGTTTTTGAACACCCCGAGGGCAACCTTCTGTCTCGCCTTGAGGCGAAACACAAACGCGAGTTAAGGGTGGATACGGTCGCCATCCCTGAGGGCGCCACAAAAGTATGGGCAAAGGTCAAGGGCCATGCCAATGTGAGCTATGGTGCAAGTCTTGAGCGTGAGGGCCCTGGCATGATTGTCGATACGATGGGGATTGTTGCAACGGACGCTTCGGACTGGATGAAGGCCCCTGATGAAACGATGCTCCCCTCATTCAAAGGTTTGAACTCCGACCTCGTAATTTATCTTCATGGTGGCAATGAGATTAAGAAGCTTGCCTTTGGCTGGGCTCATCTTGAAGATTACGCACGCGACATCCCCCTTTTTGTGAAGCGCCATCAAGAAGCGTTACCGGGTGCGAGTTGCCTTGTGGTTGGCCCGCCGCAGAACATTTTGCGCCCACCATCGAAACGTGCATTTCAGACACGCTCACAGTTCTTCACCATTGAAAAACTCTATCGTGACGCTGCGCGTGATGCGGGCTGCGCATATTTTGATATATATAAATCGATGGGCTCCTCGAAAGCGTTCAAGCGCCTTCATCAAAAGGGCTGGTTGCAACCCGATTTTGTTCACCCGCGCCGAAAAGGTCTCGACCTGATGGGGCAACTGATCACAGATGCGCTTTATAACTCGTTTAACGAATACCGTAGCGTACGATTTCAAAACTCAATTCAAGTGCAGCAAGTGGGTTGGCAAGAACGTTCCCCTGAATGGTATGCATGCAACCGAAGCTACTTCTCTGGCGTCTTTCGTTATGGCTGTGAAGCCTATCAACAATGGTTTCAAGAGATTGAAAAAGTGATTGCTGAAAAAGAGATTGAAGAGAGTGAGCGTGAGTCTTGGGCGTCCTTGTTGCATTCGCGACCAATTGACGATGACCAATGAGAGCAGTAGACTTCACACACAATGGTGCTCTCTCGAGTCACCGTTCGCGGAGTTTTGCAGGATTCATTGCCTTCATTTCGCTCACATTGAAATGAAGTGTTCAAACAAGAAACTCTTTCGGACAATCCAACACGAGTCCCACGAACACAAAGATCTAAGAAAGCGTACCTGGTGACTAAGAACATCTCGTACAGCAAAGCTTTGGACAAGCTCTTGCTGCTAAGCCAGGGTGATGTCCTTGCAGCGATAAACGTCCTGCACAGCATTTAACAACTCAACGCCTTCGTTCAAAGGTCGCTGAAAAGCCTTACGCCCAAGTATGAGACCCATACCGCCCGCACGTTTATTGATTACTGCAGTCGCCACAGCATCTTGCATATCGTTTGAACCCGATGCGCCGCCCGAGTTAATCAGACCGGCTCGTCCCATGTAGCAGTTCGCAACTTGATAACGACACAAATCGATTGGGTGATCACTTGCGAGCTCGGAGTACATCTTCGGATGTGACTTTGAGTAGTTTAACGCTGTGATACCACCATTGTTGGTCGGCATTTTTTGCTTGATGATATCTGCTTTAATCGTGACACCCAGATGATTCGCTTGTCCTGTTAAATCCGCTGCGGAATGGTAATCCGTTCCTTCATGTTTAAAGGCATTGTTGCGCGCGTAACACCAAAGTACTGTAAACATCCCCATGTCGTGCGCTTCATCAAAGATTTGAGAGATCTCTTGAAGTTGACGACGTGAGTTTTCAGAGCCCCAATAAATCGTCGCCCCTACCCCGACGCAACCCATATCGAACGCCTGCTGGATTGAACCAAAAGGAACCTGGTCGTGCTGATTGGGATAACTCAAAAGTTCGTTGTGATTGATCTTTAGAATGAATGGAATTTTATGCGCGTAACGCCGTGCAACAAAGCCGAGCGCCCCATAGGTGGTCGCGACCGCAGAGCACCCGCCCTCGATCGCAAGCTTGCAAATATTCTCAGGGTCAAAATAATCTGGGTTGGGTGCGAATGAAGCCCCTGCGGTATGCTCGATTCCCTGATCGACAGGTAAAATATTGATGTATCCCGTGTTCGCTAGCCGACCTGCATCAAACATTGTTTGAAGATTCCTCAAGACCGCAGCATTGCGATCCGAATCGATGAATATTTTATCCACAAAGTCAGGAGCAGGTTGGTGCAAGCGCGATGCCGCGATTGTTTTGCATTCGTGGGCAAGTAAATGGTCTTGGTCACCGAGAAGACTTTGAATCGTAGATAGCATGAGGACTCCTTCATCTTCAGCTATCAGATTCCCCTACAAAAATCTATGCAACCATGAAATTCCGTTCTTCACGCGCTTCCATCTTCGCGCGCATTTTCTTGAGTGAGAGCGCTTGTATCTGGCGAATTCGTTCACGGCTTAAGCCATAACGTTGCCCGATGGCTTCCAGAGTCTCGTCTTCACCATCGTTCAGGCCATAGCGACGGGTTATGATATCGGCTTCCATCGGTTTCAAATGCTTCAAGAGTCGGTGCAAGGACTGACGTTTTATTTCGGTGTCAACTTGTATATCAAGGGTGTGTTGGTCGGGGTCTGCAACAACCTCAGACATCAGTCGGTCGGGCTGACCATGAACTGGGCCATCTAAAGAATCGGGCTGCATTCGCCGTGTCGCAAGAATTTCGTGAACTCGAACTTCGGACACACCCAAGAGTTCTGCGTAGAGCTCGACTCCAGGTTCACGATCGTAGCACTGCACCCATTCCCGTTGAAGCTTGTCCATCTCTCGACGCGCATCGAAAACATGCACGGGCAATCGTATGGTCCCGCCTTTGTTCATCATGGCACGTTCAATCGCTTGTCGAATCCACCAGTGCGCATAGGTGGAGAAGCGAAAACCTTTGCTGGGGTCGTATCGACGAATGGCGCGAATTAAACCGATGTTCCCTTCTTGAATCAGATCCACCAGATCGAGTCGTCGGTGCTTGAATTTCATCGCAACACTAACGACCAGCCGAAGGTTATGTTGCGTGAAGCGCTG
This sequence comes from Myxococcota bacterium, assembly GCA_020630615.1. Lineage (GTDB taxonomy): Bacteria > Myxococcota > UBA727 > UBA727 > JAHDBA01 > JAHDBA01. The sequence goes on from JAHDBA010000029.1 coordinate 25,761, forward strand.
CTTGGCATTGAGGGCCATCGCCTGCATGGTTCGTAGACGCTGGCGCTCGATTTCGTAATCCCCTGAGAGCTCAAGCGATTCTATGGAGTCGAATAAAAGCGCTAGAAGTTCGTCCTCCTTGTCCAGACTCCGTAGTTTTCGCGCAAGCTGGCTAATCTGTCTTGAGACTTTAGTCCCCTGCTTGACCATCGGGCCACGCTTTGATGTTTCCCTCAAAGCGCTGAGTTTGACCAATACTTGACCTTCACCCTTTGGAAGCTTGAGGTTCAGCAGATTGTTTTGAGCGGCAAAGGCAATACGCTCAAGACCGCTAACCCAGTGCATCGCGAGCTCCCACAAGGTGTTCTCGAGCGCAACAAGGTTCTCGGTCATCGTCGTCTCATCTTCGGCGCTGAGGGGCTCCGCATCTTTTAAACGTGCCATGTACAAGGCGAGCGCATCGCTTTTGTGGGCGTTTGAGCTTCGTTTTTCTGTCGCCCCTGCTTTGGCAGTTTGCGAGGTGTGACTTCGAATCTGCAAGGGCTGAACCAAAGATTGTCGTCCACCGGAATCACGAGTGTCCGCCTTAACATCAATGCGATGGTTTGAGCTCGTATCGTTACTGAATGTCATAGTGCACCTCTTCTCTCATGAATGGTGCAAGGAGGTTGCCAACTCGTACTTATCGGCAACGTTCTACATTAGGAAATTTCGAAGGGACAATTGCACAACAAATAGTGTTCAGTGCCGAGCAACCAAGCGATCACAGTCGTCGCATAAGCCCCTTTAAATAAAGAGAAAGATGCACGCAATGTCGTGCCTTCCATCGCAAGGCTTAGGTTGAGTGGTGCGATAAATGCCGCGCGAACGTCACCGCGTCCCCATTTTGCAATCATTGGGTTCGCCGGTGCAATTCCCATCAAAGTGCAAAGTTCGGACAATTTTGTCATTCCGAGGCCAGTAGGCATCAATGTCTTTGCACCGAGAAGCGGGCCTGCAGGAAGTCGTCGCTGCTCAAGTATCTGTGGCCCTGTTGCATCATAGGGCTCCAGAGCCTTGTGGCTTTCACCACGCAATATTGCATCAGAAGCATAGCGGTTACCTACGTGGAGCTCCCCTTCAAGAAGTCCAGCATAACCATGATCGTGTATTCTCTTGCTTAGCCATGCATTGAACACGGTGCTTTGAAGAACACTACCCTCAAATTTTGAAAGCCATTGCTTTCTGGGTGTTCGCTTTTTGGAGTCCTCGTTGGCACCACCCTTCAGATCACCAGTTTCGCCACTAGAAGTGCCGTCGCAACTTTTATTCCATGCTCTGAAAAGCCCGGAGAACTCTTTGCCAAAACGCTGCGGCCCAAAGAAATTGGGGACCAGCAGCGTCTGACCTTTTGCCTGACGTTGGTACTCTTTGATAAAATCGTGCGCTCGCTGTCGTACGCGCTCACTCTCTAAGGACAAACGAATCTCAAAGTGGTTTCCTAAAAGTTGTCCCAATTTAAGTTTCTTCGCTTGGCTTTCATACCTTAAAAGGCGTGCAGAGCACGATGCCAGAGCATCTGTCAGCTGCGCCACGTCAATACTCTTTTTTTCTAAAGGGATACTCAGCCACTGACATGTCCGGGCATTTTTATCTTTACGACCTGCAAAGCCAATGTCTCGATCGTTGAAGTTCAAAGACTTCGCGAGTGCTTTGACGACATCCAAAGTGTTTGAACCTTCTTTCTCGATTTCTAGCCAGGTATGAGGGGCATCGTCGAGCGTCTCAGGTTTGTTCATCCACTCTCGAACGATAAAATCTTCAGGGTTTCCACTCAAGGACCAACCCTTATAACCTTGGGCATTAAAGCCTGCGTGCTCACAAGCGCGAAGACCCACTTGAATAAAGCTATCGTGCACGACACTCAGGACTTTGACTCATTTTCAAGTTCTGCAACGCGCCCCTCAAGGGTATCAAGTTGCTGTGACCATCTTGCATAGGTGACGGCGTCAACATGTGTCGTAGGGAAAGAGTCGTTGCGATGCAAGCGTAGCGCATTAACAATATCACCCACGTCTTCCCAATGAAGGCGGCCACGTTTCACCAATCGTGAAAGCAGCGCTTCAATCGTATGCAGCCTAACGTTGAGTTCGGCTAGGGTTTGAGTCCATGCCTCGACGATGACCTTTTTGATAGGTTGTCTCTTCATAGCTCTAGCCTAGGACAGAAGCGATTGGGATCAAGGGCTAAAACCAAAGCTCTCGTTTTGAGAGCACCAAGACATGTGTACGGTCAAAGTCCACGCGAGGAACTTCAATGTGTCTTGCAGCGATGCGCGGTGCATGCAAGCTTCACGTACATGCTCTGAATGAGCTTAATTCTTAGGAGAACGACATGGCAAATCCAATCGCAGTATTCGAAACAAGTGCAGGTACTTTTAAGGCAGAACTCTTCCAGGACAAGATGCCGATCACCGCAGGGAACTTTATTGAGCTTGCAAATTCAAGCTTTTACGACGGGTTGCATTTTCATCGTGTGATCAAAGACTTCATGATTCAGTTTGGTTGCCCGCATTCAAAAGATCCAACAAGCCCCATCGCTGGCACGGGCGGTCCAGACTCTGGCAGCATTCGTGACGAGTTCCCGCCCGAGCACCAAATCTCAAATGAGATTGGGACACTCTCAATGGCAAACACGGGTGCACCGAACAGTGGTGGTTCTCAGTTCTTCATCAATACGGTGCACAATGATTTCTTGGATTGGTTCAACCCAAGAACACCATCAAAGCACCCCGTTTTTGGAAAAATTGTTGATGGCATGGACATCGTGAACACAATTTCAACAACCGAGACCCGCAACGATCGTCCGACCACCCCAGTCAAGATGATCAGTGTTAAAATCGAAGCATAAGGGAGATTCGAATGAACGCGAGTGTATTCAAAAAGGCTGTGATGGTGTCTTGTATCAGTCTCTCGATAACTATCGCAGGCTGCGACAAAGTCTCCAGCATGCTGGGCCAAGATGGCACTCAAGCCGAGGTGCCAGACTCAAAGCCAATGGCTGAGCAAAAGCGTGATATTGCAAGCAAAGCTGAGACAGCCACCAAGCCAAAAGCTGAGTCCTCTACGCAAATGAAGGCGACTCAAAAGGGTTCGAATGCGAACACTGTCTCGACGGCCGATGCTGCTAAGAAGCTTGGCTTGGCTCGGGACGAAAAACTCTTTGCGACTTTTGTGACCTCGATGGGTTCGATCGTTGCTGAGCTCTATTGGGAAAAGGCGCCGATGACGGTGCTCAATTTTGTGGGGCTCGCAGAGGGAACGAAAAAATGGACGGATCGAAAAACGAAAAAGGAAATGGATACACCTTTGTACTCAAACACCAAGTTTCACCGTGTGATTCCAGGCTTTATGATCCAAGGCGGTGACCCAGAAGGAACCGGTCGAGGTGGCCCAGGCTTCACTTTTAAAGATGAGTTCGATGAAAGCTTGCGTCATGACGGCCCAGGTATTCTTTCGATGGCAAATCGTGGCCCCAACACCAATGGTTCACAGTTCTTTATCACTGAAAAAGCGACGCCTCATCTCAACAATCGACACACAGTCTTTGGCAAAGTTGTAGACAACCTAGACCTTGTAACCACGATCGCGAATGTTGAAAAAACGCGGCCAGGTGGCTCGACCCCCAAGGTTGATATCCTTTTGAAAGAAGTTAAAATCGGGCGTAAAGCGATTCAGCGTTAAGGTTTCTCTTCGAGCAACAACAAACAATGAACTCCAGCGTACGCTGGAGTTTTTTATGGCGAAAACAGGTTCTCAAGCTAGGGCAAACGAAACTGCAGCTCTCGCACGATTCTATTGCTGCGTTGCCCTGCTCGGTCTTGAAGCTGCAGACCCACTTCAAAGACCGATTGGTCAACGATCTCCGCATCGATAAGCTCTAAGAAAAATGAGAATGTCCCTGTTGTCGTATCGCGTTGCAGTCCTTGCGTTGCAAAGGTCTCAACAAGGTTGGGCGCCAAGTCATTTCGCGTTCCGCAGATGAAACCTGCACCGAAGTCGCGGGCCAGATACGGTTTTAAAAGTGCGTCCCCTGGAATCGTCTCTGTGTTTCCAACGCACTCCCAAGACGATGCCCCGCGAGTCAAAACGCAAAGGGCATCATCATGGGCAACCAAAGTGGTGAGAGCACTCGAGGGCAAAGAACCCAAACGCGCAACCTCTGATCCACCACAAGCAAGAAAGCCATCCTCTGCGATCCCACACCAAAAGCCGTCTCCCACGGCAAGATGTGTCAAGGACAAGGGAGTCATCTCTCCTGCAAGATCGCCCCAACATTGAAGGGATCCTCCTGCAGTCAATCCGCATGCAGAGGAGGCGCTCACGCTCAGATGTCTGAATGTTCCGGTCGGTGGGCTTGACTGCCCCAGGCTGTTATCACCCCAACACGTTAATGCTCCGTTATTCGAACGCGCACAAGTGAAGTCTTGTCCAGCGTCAACGTCAATGTATGTGTTGCCGCCAGGGGCGTTGAGCTGCCCAGCACTGTTATCCCCTACACATGCAAGTGCTCCAGCACTCTCTGCACTCGACGCGACACCGATCGCACAAAAGTGATTGGCTCCAACACCCACATCAAGCACGCCCGCTCTTGCAAAAGGCGGCAGCATGGTATCAATAACTTCAGGAATATACCCAGGTTGCCCTACGCTGCAGTCTGCACCGCCGTCCGCGACTTCACCATTCAGGGAAATCCGAAGTTTACCTGAGGCGCATTCCGTCGAGGTGTCACCTTGGCTGCAGCCCGCAACCGGGATCAAATCTGCGTCGCTATCATGAAATGCAACATCAAAAACCAGCACAGTGTCTGCTTCATCCGCTTGGCCAGCATACGAAAACCCGACGAGACATGGAATACCGTCATCTGCACAGTCGAGCTCGTTCAATGCTGCTTCACACACTTCACCCTCATGCCATGCAGCAAGACTCTCTTCTGCTGTACACGTTTCTTGAGTGCAGGAACACCGTGCGTTCACGAACACCAGAAGAAGTAGGATCGAAACAAGGCGAAATCGCTCGCTTCGCTTGGTCAAAGGAAAGAAATTAGGGTTCGTAATCTTCGAAGTATTCATCTTCAGCGAGCATACCCGATGATTGTTCATCAATGCCAACCTTTTCGCGCGCATATGCTTCTCCGGCAACGCCACCCAAGACACCACCAACGACACTACCGACAAAAGCACCGACAAATGGGATCACAACCGCCCCAACTGCGGCACCGGCATAGGCTCCACCAGCGGACCCAGCGACACCTCCAAAATTACCAGCAACCCGCGCAGTGAGTTCACTCTTCGTGATTTTACCGGACACAAAATGAGAGGTGTCTTTCATCGTATCCCAACCAATGAAAAGGACTCCAGATGCAGCTGCTGGGTGTTTACCGAGTACTCCAAAGATCTTCCGAAGGGTCGGGCCGCTCACGCGTTTTGCAATTTCTCGTGCGCCCAAATGCGCTCCCTGTGAAATCGCAAGTTTCGCAGCACCCTCAGCGGCTGCACTTCGCATACGCTCTGGCACTCTTTTCTTGAGTGACTTCGGTCTTCCATCTTCTGTCGTTGCGAGTAAGCGGTCGCGCTCTGCGGTGATGATACTTCCCGCCGCAACAGATGCTGAAACAATGAGGTCCTTTAAACCGGCCATAGCGTCCTCCAAGGTCGAGTATTCACTCTACCTCTAACAATTATATAGGCACAAACACACAAAAGACCAGTCTTCATATTCTCTCGCATTATTGGTAAGTTACACATGAGCAAAGCAGCATGTGGGGTGATGTGTACCTGGGCTTTCGCAGGCGATGTTGTTTTTGTGAGGGATTCTTATCCCAATAATGGGAAAGCTTGAACACGCCATGTTACGATGAATCATGGTGTTCGAACCCAATATTCAATATCAATCGCCACGTTTTCTCTTGGCACCACCTCACCTTCAAGAGGGCTTTTTCGCGGGTGCAGCGATATTGGTCGTTGCACATGAATCCGAAGGGGCGATGGGCTTTGTGATTAACAAGTCTTCCGAGTTAACCTTTCATGAAGTTTGTCGAGATTTGAAGCTTGAGACTAAGATTCCAAACCAGACCGTATTGGCGGGCGGGCCCGTGTCTGATTTTGCCGGCTTTGTTCTTTATGAACATTCACCACAAGGTGCGCTCGCACCCGGCATTGCCGTTACCAATACAATTTCAATTAGTCCTTCTCAAGAAGCCTTGGATGCAGCCTCCTCCGGCCGATTGAACTCGAATTTCGAACTTCTGCTGGGTTATGCGGGTTGGGGGCCGGGCCAACTTGATGAAGAACTTCAGCAATCCGGTTGGCTTGAAGTTGATTTCGATCCATCGATTCTTTTTGATGTTCATTTCGAAAGAAGATTGGCTGCACTTCATCGTCGCCTTGGCTATGACCCCGCGGCTTTGGTCCACGTCGATGGTGGCGCTCAAGCTTGAAGGCCCACGATTGAACCCGCTTTGATTTCGCACTGACCGATCACACATGGGATTCTCCGGTCAAAGAAATCCATGTGCTTGACACCTCCATGAGTGAATCCTATCGCAACGTATGGCTGGCTCCTCCAAGCGACACCTTCATCTCGCGCAGATTGCTTTTTTTGTAGTGGCGACCCTTGGGGCGCTAATCTTCATGCTGAATTCCACCAAAGATTTTGAACCCAGCGAATTTGGTTTGGGGTTGAACACCAGTTCGACCTATGAGCGTTTCGAAGATGGCACACAGATGTCATCGATTGGTCGCGGATGCATCAATCTACGTGACACACTTAAAAAGAGCACCTTGCTTCCTCAAGGCAAGAGAACATTGTGGCTTGGAGCATCACAACTTCACGCAATCAATTCGATGGTTGATGGCGACCATCTTGCGGTTCACTATGCCAATCAACACCTCCCAGATTCGCACCGAGTGTTTCAAGCCTCTGCCCCAAATGGTAACTTTCATGAATTGTGGGCAATGTGGCAATGTCTCAATCGATTACCTCCAGGTGAAGCAGAAAATAGAGAAAGAAAACATGGAGACGCAACCCTAAATTTCGAACACCTCGTCATTGCATTAACCTATGACGATCTTCGTGAAGTCGGAGTCCGCCCTGCACTTCAGAAGCATTACGCCTTGGCCCCCTTGCATCAGCCATGGGTACATAAAGCGAAGGGTCGTGCCCTAACTGACAGTCTCAAAAACCGACAAGAACGTTTTGAAGACTCGTTAATCTCCAACATTGAACGTCTTGCTCCACTCTATAAGAAACGAGCCAAGTTTAGTGCATTCTGGGAATCACAACTTAAACTATGGGTGACAAAGTTTGGCTATGCACTTGCGAGCAAACCTCAAGTTCGAGTGCCCATAAAAATACAAAAAATAAACGAGAAAGCATTATGGGCACTTGTTGACGATGCGCGGCGCCGAGGCATCCATGTGCACATCTATCAGGCACCTCATCAACCTGGCTTGAAACCTTTTTATCATCCGCTCGCAGAGTACGAGGGCTACTTTCAGGCACTTCAAAACCAAGTTCAAAAGCATGCAGATATTTCCTTTCACAATTTAAAAGATATCGTCCCCCAACATTTGTGGGGACTCAGTGCATCCGGTCAGCCGGATTGTTTTCACTTTAAAGATGAAGGCCACCAAATCCTAGGGAAAGCCATCGCAGACATTCTTAGCAACTCGCAGGCTCCGGCTCAGGCTCAGGCTCAGGCTGAAGCTATCGAGAAGGACGAAAGCAGTGCTCTTTAATTCGTGGGGCTATATTCTTTTCTTGGCGTTGATCGTCCCAAGCATCTGGCTCTGTCGTAGTGCTTTGCAACGTCAGGTCATTTATAGCGTTGCGAGCTTTGTTTTCTACGCGATGTGGCGTCTTGATTTCGCGCTTCTTGTGGTCTTCTCGGCCCTCGTGGATTTTATTGCCTCTTCTCAAATTGCACACTCGAAATCTCAGAGACACAAAAGGGCTTGGCTTGGACTCTCACTCACCATTAACCTTGGGCTATTGGTCGTCTTTAAATATTCAAAGTTTATTTTTTCGAACCTGTCGGCATTAAAATCCTTCTTGGGTGGGCAGGCATCCACACCCCTGTGGATCGACACCATGATTCTCCCGCTTGGCATCTCTTTTTATACCTTTCAGACCATCTCCTATACGATCGATGTTTATCGAGGTGTGACGAAACCCACCGCCAACTTTATCACCTTTTTGGCTTATGTTATGTTTTGGCCGCAACTCGTCGCAGGCCCCATCTTACGTGCAGGCGAAGTGATTCCAGCCCTTAAAACGCAGGGCCAATTCGACGCCAACAACCTCAAACTCGGTCTTGAGCAAATTGCACGCGGTCTTTTCAAAAAAGTTGTGCTTGCGGACTCCATCGCGCCAGCTGTCGAACGTATCTTTGCAGTGCAAGCGGATTACCTGCTGGGGATTGATGTTTGGGCGGGTACCATTTTGTTTGGTTTTCAGATCTACTTTGACTTCTCAGCCTACTCCGATATCGCAATCGGTTCTGCGCGTTTGATTGGTTTTGAGTTCCCACAAAACTTTAACTGGCCCTACATTTCAAAGTCACCTCGCGAATTTTGGAGCCGCTGGCATATCTCATTGGGTTCGTGGATTCGCGACTATCTTTACATTCCTCTCACAGGCGCGGCATTCAAGAGCAGTGAACAAAAGAGTGAAGGTGGCATCGGAGCACTTGAGGCCAAAGACGAATCGGAAGTTCACCAAAACCGAAAACCGATACGCACCACGAGAGCACTTTGGCTGACCTGGATTATTATGGGTTTTTGGCATGGCGCAGGTTGGAACTTTGCACTCTGGGGTCTCTATCACGCAGCGACCATTCTGTTGTGGCGAAAACTCAGTCTTCTGCGCAACTTCTCAAAAGAATGGCCTGTTGTCGCAACGCTTTGCATGTTTGGCATTGCAATGCTTGGTTGGATACCCTTCCGGGCGGATTCCGCTTCACAAGCATTGACCTACTTTGGCACGGTCGTGAACCCTCTGCGTTATGGCCTTGATGGACACAAAGCGCTTATCTACGATTACGCATTGGGTGCGGCGCTCACGGTGTCTATGTTTGCGTTGGCAATTCTTAGAGCCCAAGTTCTCTCTCGTTTCGGTCGCTTAACCGAGTGGCTCTCCCCTGTCTTTCATGGTTTCCTTTTTGCTGCATCCCTCATTATGCTTCAACAACAAACCCAGTTCATTTACTTCCAGTTTTAATTGAATCAAAAGAAGGTTCGATGGGCGACTCAAACAACTGGCATACAATAGAACTCAAGAGTTGGAACCATGACGTCTAACCCACAGCCAAACCCTTCCCTGAACGCAAGAAATTATAAACGTTGTTTTGTTGGTGTGATGTTAAGCGAATCGACGCAAGAAAAAATCTTTACCATACTTAACCCGCTTCGTGAGGACTTCTCAGATTTGAAATGGTCTCGTCCTAGCAATCTTCATGTGACGTTACGTTATATGGACACCCTAAGTCACGCGCAAGCACGCAGTGTGCAAGCGATTGTTGAAACATTGAACCCAACTCTAACATGCCGCAGCCAAACTATTCTTAGGCTCGGCGGAGTGCAAAGGAAGGTTTTGTGTTTGGGTGTTCAAAGTGAAACGCTCTCACTCAGCGCACAAAGGCTTGATCAGGCACTCGAAACCATGGCCGAAGTGCGCCCACGCAAACACGAACCTTTTCAAGCTCATGTCACGCTCTGTCGAATTGCTGCGATCGATACCAGGCTTCCAATATTATTGATGAGGTTACAACAAATTCTTCCATTTGAAATCGAACTCAAAAAACCACAACTTTTGACTCGCTTTGAAGGTGCACAACCACTTTATCAAGATTGGCGCACGAAAGTGAGCCACCGTATATCGGTAGTATGAAGTAGCCCCCAATTCAGCCCGACACCTACCAGGAGCTGAAGATGGAAGAAGTTTAAAGAGAATAACGTACGAAGGCGTCGTCGTTTCTCGATTGAGCAAAAGCGGAACATATTGGCAGAATCGGAATCGTTGGGTCAAAGTATAGCGA
>JAHDBA010000030.1 GCA_020630615.1 Myxococcota bacterium
CCGCCTCAACACAGCGTGGAAGTGTAGCCATTAATCCTCCTTGTGAACACCTTCAGTACCCATGCGAAGGCCAAAGGAGGATATTGACCCAAGACTCCCAGATTCTTCAAAAGGGCAGGGGCCCTCGGGGGGGGTGAAGGGTTGAGGTGACTCAAGACTCGCAGATTCTTGAAGGGTTGAAGAGAAGGAAATATATCGAGACACCTATTTTACAGAAATTTTCTCTAGGCAGCGAGACGCGTAGATTGGCGCGTATGCGGCACCCTTTGACCCCAACCCATTTATGCAGAATGAATCTGGGAAATTAGTGTGTTGAAGGATGATGGGTTTACGACCCTCAACCACCGGGCGGATCCCGTGCCGAGCGCTAAGATCTGAGATGTTGAGTTGGTAGGCTTTTGCGTAGCTGTGTAGTTGGCTTACAGTGTCCGGAATATCTGAAGTGGGATCAAAGTCCCAGGCATAGGTCGATCCCAACCCAATGCATTTGGAGTTATCCCATTCTGTTGATTTTCCGTTAAGACTACACATTATGTTGGGGGAGACGTCCCAAGCTCGAAGGCTTTCACCGAATGCGTTTCTCATTTTGATTGTCCACTGGGTAGCATCAACCCATGCGCCTCGGCAATCAACAACAAAGTCTACTGACACGTCTCGATTGGGTAGCATTAGTGAATTGGTTGCTGTCAAAGTGGAAACCTGTTGAGCCGTTAATGACATTGAATACAGGTTTCGTGTGCCAAGTAGACCACGTACAGTTTGTATGAAGGAGCACACGTCAACACGTATCGAATCAAAAAGTTTCAACCATCTTGCCCTCGGCGAGATACTTAAACGAGATATTTCCGGAATCTCCTCGTCACTCTGCACCCACCGTGCACGCTTAGTATGAATATGCTCAAGGGCCCTCGGGAGGTTCGTTTCTCGTACCCATCGATAAGACGCAACGGAGGACCCGAACCCTGATGAACGCCAGAAGGGTATACTGAACTGTAAAACATCACGCCACTCGTCGATCAAGTTGAGCCGTGGGCCTGTGATGAGATTGAGGTGTCCATTGGACGCTTGCCAGGCCGCGAGAGGCTCTCCCGCGTCAAAGGCAACAACCTCCATGCCACGTTCGAGTGCCATGTGAGTAAACGTGGCTCCTGCAAGGCCAAGCCCTATGACGGCGATTCGAGTTTTCATAGCAATGAGTTTAGTGGAAGAGCGCTAAAGGCGTACCAAAAAAAGAGACCCCGTAGGGCCCCTTTGGATTAGTGAAACAATATCGACAAGTCTTACTGTTGATTAATGTTGTAATGTGTTGTCGGCACGCCAGCACCTGCTGCTTTTCCGGCATGGTCACGAATGACTTTGTTCGTATCGAAGTACACTTGCCAGTAATGGTCGTTGTGTGTGTAAGGGCGAACAGAAAGCACAGGGCCTGCAAGATTGAACTCAAGAATATTGATTTCGGGTGCAGGTGTTGAGGCAACATTAGGAATCTTCGCAACTTCAGCACTCAAAATCTTAATCGCATCTGCTGCATCGGTGCCATGGCTAAGTTGGCAAAGCAGTTCCACACGACGAGTGTCGTTTGTCGTGTAGTTCACTATTGTATCTGAGAAGATTTTGTTGTTGCCGACAATATGTTTGACGTTGTCCAGACTGTTGATGGTCGTAACGATCATGCCAAGCTCTTCAACGGTACCCATAACACCGCCAGCCTGAATGAAGTCGCCAACTTTAAAGGGACGTAAAACAAGCAAGAATGCTCCTGCAGCAAAATTCTTAAGAATATCGCCCCACGCAGTACCAATTGCCAGACCCGCACCCGCAATCAAGGCTGCAAATGAAGTGGTGTCGACTCCGAGGTAACCCACAATGGCAAGCACTAAGAGAATCTTCAGAACTGCACCAATAATATCAACGAGATACTTTTGCAGTGTTGAGTCAAGCTCTCTGGCATGCATCAACTTCTTAACGCCAGCCATAATGGCTTTGATGATTTTACCGCCAATCCACCAGATAAGTGCAGCAGCCACCAACTTTAACAACATCCCGGCGACCACCGGTATATTGTCCACAATCATTGTTGAAACTTTATCTAAATCGAACATAATGACCTCCTAAAAATTGATCTATATGGATATTTCTTTAAAAAAACGGGTCTCGCAAGTGAAAAGTGAAGGGTGTGGTTGTAGGAAAGGTCAGTCAATTCGGGATAGAAAGGCTAATGTTCGGTGCGAATTGAGTTTGAATGTTCGCGACTGCGAGCTTTGCATGGGCATCTGATAGAAGGCCATCACGTTCATCTGAAACCCTGTCAAACTTGTGCCATATGCGTACACGCCAGTAGGCAATACCGAACTTGATGTCGATAAGGTTCACGCTGTTACGACTTCCCTGAGGTGGGTCGCTATGTGAACTTGCAACTTCGCTTAACACTTCACGGGTTAACTCGGTATCCTGCGCGTTGGTATATGGGATGTGCAAAATCACCTCGACGCGGCGATATGGGTAATGCGAGAGATTAGCAATTTTTTGAGTAAAAAGTTGATGGTTGGGGATGATATAACGCTTGCCATCGAAGCCATTGATGCTTGTAAGCATAATATCGGTCTCATCAACAATGCCACTTAAATCACCGACGGTGAGCGCATCACCAACCTTAAAAGGTCGAAAGATGAGAAGCATGATCCCGGCGGCTAGATTCGAGAGGGAGTTCTGAAAGGCGAGGCCAATCGCAAGACCTGCTGCGCCGAGAATCGCTGCATAGCTACCCGTGTTTACACCTAGCAGACCAAGACAGGCAATGAACGAGGCGCTCAAGATTGCCCAGCGCAAGACGTTGGACGCAAACTTAACCAGCGTTTGATCGAGCTTGGCCTTCTCGAGGAAAGTCCGTGACCAGTGTCTTGCGCGCCCGCCGACCCACCACGCGAGTACCAAGAAGACGACTGCGCCACCCAGACGGAAGGTCCACTGTGCAATCGAATCAAGAAGATTGGACTCAAGGCCCCAGGTGCTTAAGTCCATCTTACCACACCTTAACTCGAGACTCTGGGGCAGTGTACAATTGGTCCCCTTGGGTCGTATCAAAAGCCTCATGAAAGCGGTCCATGTTTACCACAACACCGTTCACACGAAATTGTGAAGGCGAGTGCGGATCCGTTTTCAGTCTTTTTAAGAGTTCGGCATCTCGGTATTTACGCGCCCAGATTTGCCCCCACGAGAGAAAGACTCGTTGAAGGCCATCGTACCCGTCAATCTTCTCTTCCCACTTTGGTGTTGCTGAAAGGTAAGCCTCAACAGCAACGGTAAGCCCACCCAAGTCCGCAATGTTCTCCCCGAGGGTAAGTTGACCATTAACATACTTGCCTTGAAGGGCTTCGTAACTTGAATATTGTGCGACGAGTTTTTCGCTTCGCTCTTTGAAGCGTTTTGCATCTTCGGCGCTCCACCAATCAACCTGTCGTCCGTCACCGTCGCTTTTACGCCCTTGATCATCAAAACCGTGAGATATTTCGTGACCAATGACTGCACCGATACCGCCGTAATTCACAGCGTCATCGGCATTCCAATCAAAGAAGGGGGGTTGTAAGATTGCAGCAGGGAAAACAATTTCGTTCATCCCTGCATTGTAATAGGCGTTGACCATCTGCGGCGGCATGAACCACTCTTCCCTGTTAATGGGCTGGCCCAATTTTCTGATTTCTCGTCGATGCTCGTAGAGTGCAGACTCGAGCATATTACCCAAAAGGTCATCCGCCTTAATTACTAAACCCTGGTAGCTCTTCCACTTGTTCGGGTAGCCAATTTTAGGGGTGAACTTCGAGAGTTTTTCGAGCGCCTTCTCTTTTGTTGCATCCGACATCCAATCCAGGTTTCTGATCCGAGTGTTGTAGGTCGCTAAAAGATTTCGAACGAGAACTTCCATTTTCTGTTTCGCAACCGGAGGGAAATGCCTTTGCACATAGAGTTGCCCCAATGCTTCCCCAAGAGTGTTTTCAACAAAAGACACGGCACGTTTCCATCGGGGGCGTTGTGTTGGTACGCCGCTAAGAGCTGTACCGTGAAAATTAAAATGTGCATTGGACCATGGTTCCGAGAGATAGGGTGCAATATCATCCACAATGCGTACTCGAAGATAATCCTTCCAGACACCTACAGGTGTGTTTTGAAAGAGTTTCGCAAACTTTTGAAAGTAGTCTTTTTCGCGTAACACAACATCGTCGCTATTCTTTATTTCTGCAGCATCAAAATAACGATTCCACCTAAATTGTGGAGCATATTCCTGCATGGCTTGAAGCGACAAAGGATTGTAGACCAAGTCTCGCTCTCGCCTTTTTTGGCGTTCCCATTGAATAGCTGCAAGCTGAACTTCCAGGGCATACACACTTTTATCTTCAAAGTCGCCAATTGCCGAGTCTTGACCTGTATAAGAACGGAGCGTCTTAAGGTACGAACGGTAGGCGTTGCGCTGTGGCTCAAATGTTGCGTCCTCATAATAGGACTTATCGGGCAACCCAAGACCGGACTGAGTCACGTAGATTCTGTATTCTTGCGGGTTCGTTTTGTCTTGATCGATCCACATCCCGAAAGGCAGATCGATGCCGAAGCGAGAGACTTTCCCGAAATAGGATGCAAGCTCATCGTGAGACTGAATTTCGGCAAGCGCCTCGAAAAAAGGTCGCGCTTCTTGTAGCCCTTTCTTAGAAATCGCATCGGTGTTGAGGTAGGAGGCATAAGCTTGGCCAATCAAGTCACTCATAGGATGATCGATTCTCCCAGCTCGGGCATCGAGAATAATTTCTTTGAGGTTTTTCTCTGCTGCATCTGCAAGTTCAGAAAAACGTCCGTAATTGGAGCGATCGTCTGGTATCTGGGTGCGTTCAAGCCACCGCCCATTAGTGGACTTAAAAAGGTCATCCTGGACACGTGCACTTGAGTCGTAATCCTTGAGATAGAGCCCCGAACTCTTTGGGGATGACGATTCTTCTTGATACGTACGTAGCCCTAGAGGGTAGGGGCTTCCACTGGTGTGCGTTGCGGTCGTGGCAGCGCTATCACTTGTAGTACCCGAGGGGCGCTTTTCTTTTTCACAGGTCGCATTTGTCCAGGTTGTACACCCTGCAAGGGCAAAAACGATGGTGAGAAGAAAAAGACGGATTGATGTACCATGCACCATTTGGAATTACCTCTACAGAAAGAAGTTCTACCCCTTAAAGGGATAAGGAGATCAGAACTGGGTTTAGCGTAGATTTGTAAAAGCAACATCACCCTTGTCGTGAGACTCAAGTGATTGTGTGGGAACGCTAGGCTCCTGCGTGCATCAGGCGAACATCAATGTCTTGTCCGTGAGATGTGCGCGGAGTCTGAGGCAGAAAAAAACCGCTAGGCAAGCCAGCGGTTACTAGAAGGAGGAGAAAATCTAGTAATTTAGGTGTAGCGCTTTTTCCTTGACGTGTCAATGGATTCCGCTAGCGAATTTCATGTTGAGTAATATCGCCTAGATGTCCGAAAGCACCGTGTTTCAATACTAAGCATTGGCCCAAGCGACAGCTATTTTCCGGGGCCCAGAGTAGGGTAATCTCCCGTGCGAGACGCTCCTGTTGTCGATGAGTAAGAAGTCGTTCGTTTTCCACGAGGTCACCGACATGTTTCTCCAGACAGCTTCGCGAATCGTTCGGATCGCGGCTTCTGGGATTTCACTTCCATCCCCATATTGGCAGTGCATTGGGCGACTTTCAGGGCTGCGCCGCCAAGCTTCATAGCGAGTGAGCCCGCGTAAGAGTGTTTTTACAGCCAAGTGCTTTAGCGCTGGCCTGAAGTTATGGATCTCATGATACTCCCCAAGGCCACCGGCATAGTGAAATGTGTGCAGGTGATTGAACCAGACCTTTTCACCGGTGTCCGGGTGTATTCGCGTAGCGGGCTGGTTGCTGACCAGGCGTAAGCGCTCGCCATCGCCCCAAATCGGCGTGAAGCCGGCGTCTGCACATTGCTTTTCAACTTCGTCTCGCTCTTTTGTTTTAAAAATATGATCCCATGGTTTGAGCTGAAATGGGCTGGCGAATCGAGAAGATGAGCTCCGATAGTTTCGAGTGATACGAAGACCTTTCTCTTCGAGAGGCCTTAAGATTTCTTCTGGAATCTCGCGATAGACTTTTCGAAAGTCTGCGACGGGTGTCTCGCCGGAGCCTTCCCGAGGGGCCTTTTGGCACCAGAAAAAAAGGTGCCTCGGTGGTTCAGCGATAAAACTCATCTCACAATGCTGAGCAATAGGAAAGAAACCAGGCAGACCACTCGCAGTAAAGAAATACTTTGAAAGTCCTGATCGTGGGGAGGTTCCCAAATAATGGTTTTGAAGATTCGGATTGATTTCGTGCACAAGCGCTTCAGCCTGCTCGGCTGAGTCAACCGAGAAACCGCGTACAAGAAGAGCCCCATGGTTGAGCAGCGCGTCCTTGAGCGATTCGTCGCAAGTTTTTGTTAGAGACGCGCTTACATTTTCAGCGCTAAGTGCGAGGCCAGGACTTTTTGCGTAAATAACTTTGGGGAACCCATCTCTTAGAGCGTTCAATGGCATCGGCGTTCTCGCATGAAAGTATCTTTATGTATACGTTAGCTTGCAACAATGCATACAATCAAGTTTCGTCGCATGCTGCGAGTCTTTAACCCAATGAAAAAAAGCTCCCAAAGGAGCCTTTGTTGGGCAGCATTCATAGAAATGATTGAACCCTTAAAAATGTCGTAAGTACTTAGCCGTTTATGTTTTCTTCTTCGCCACTGAGGTCTTCGCCTTCTTCATCAGCGAGGTCTTCCTCTTCTGTCATAGTGGCTGCGCCAAGACACGTTTGATAGACTACACCAAGTTCATTACAGCTCGCCAAGTTGACACATTGCTCAGAACCACCGTCTGCCAAATCTTCTAGACAGCTTTGATAGTCGTCGCCTTCACCCAAACAGCCTTTTTCTTTTGCATCGTCGAATGCATTGGAACAAGATGTTTCATATGTCGCAACTTGGTCTTCGCTTGGCGCCATTTGCGCTTGGCACTCATATGCAAATGAGCTGTTTGAAACACAGCGGTCAACAGCGGCACCTTTACAGCCAATCATTCCCAGTACAAATAGCGAACATACAACAAGTTTTTTCATGTGATCTCTCCTTAAGATATCTTGTCATACCAAGTAGTACTAAAAGTGATAGGAGGAGCATTCTCTGAATGCAGATGTAATGGTGCAAAGCGCAGCAACCAGCATATCTCTAAATGAGCTGGTTGCCAGCCATTATGAAACCAAGTGACAGGATGCATAAAATCAATATCGGTATTAGGGCAATCGCGAGTACTATCATCGGGCGCTCATCCAAAAGCTTGCGTAAGCCCCGCTGTCCCTTCTCTTGCGTCATGAACGAGCGCTGGTTCCATAAAAGTGCGGTGAGGCCCAAGCCTATAAACAATGCTATTAAGACGATTGGTAAGGAAGGCATGACAAAATGCTAGCAGAGGTGCCTCGCCAGCAAAAGAGCGCGTGTATGCCACAGGTGTCGGTCCTCTTGAGGACTTTCGCTTGTTGCACCTTCACACTCGTGTTACGACCACCCTGAATAACGGAGAATCGCTCGAAGTGGGAGGCTTGCATGACTGAGAACGTGGTAATCTTATCCGGTAAAAGAACACCGATTGGTTCCTTTCAGGGCGCATTGTCGTCCGTAAAAGCTCCTGAGTTGGGTGCGGCCGCGATCCGTGAGAGTCTCAGTGCGGCACAAGTTCGTGCTGAAGAAGTGGATGAAGTTATTATGGGGCAAGTGTTAACCGGTGGGGTGGGTCAGGCCCCTGCGCGTCAAGCGTCTCTTGGCGGTGGGGTCCCAACTTCAGTTCCCTGTTTGACCATCAACAAAGTGTGCGGTTCAGGCCTCAAAAGTGTGATGCTCGGTGCGCAGTCGATCATGCTTGGCGACTCGAACGTGGTCGTTTCGGGCGGAATGGAATCGATGAGCAATGCTCCATATCTTTTACCGAGTGCACGTTCTGGGATGCGCATGGGTAATTCGAAAGCTTTGGATTCCATGATCCACGATGGTTTATGGGACCCGTATGGTGATCAACACATGGGTAATTTTGGCGATTCGTGTGCTCGTGAGAAGAACTTTTCGCGTGAAGAGCAGGATACTTTTGCGAAAGAGAGCTACGAGTACGCTTTAGCTGCAAAAGAGCGTGGTGTTCTGAGTGATGAACTGGTTCCATTGACTCTAAAGACACGAAAAGGCGAGGTCATTATTGATGCTGACGAAGAGCCGGGGCGGTACCGGCCCGAAAAAATGGACTCGCTCCGCCCGGCCTTTTCGAAAGAAGGTAGTGTCACTGCTGCGAATGCATCGAAAATTAATGATGGGGCGGCTGCCCTTGTATTGAGTTCTGGAGCGTATGCTGCAGGAAACAACAAGGAAGTTCTGGCGACCATTGTTGGGTACGCAACTTTTGCGGGGGAGCCTTCATGGTTTACCACTGCACCCTCGGGTGCAGTGGAGAGTCTGCTGAAGAAAACAGACCTTGATGCAAACGATATCGACCTTTGGGAGATTAACGAAGCATTTTCAATGGTAACATTGAACACCATGCGGGATTTCGGAATTCCTCGCGAAAAAGTCAACGTGCGTGGTGGTGCTGTGGCCCTCGGGCATCCAATCGGGTGTTCTGGAGCACGAATTCTTGTCACGCTTATCCATTCTTTGCGAGAGAAAAAGCTGAAACGCGGGATTGCAACGCTCTGTATCGGCGGTGGCGAGGCAGTCGCCTTGATGGTAGAGGTCTAATCATGGTTCAAGAAATGGAAAAAGTGGGCGTCGTAGGGGCGGGGCAGATGGGCGCAGGCATAGCTCAAGTTGCAGCCGCAGCGGGCTGCAACGTTCGATGTACGGATATTTCAAAGAATGCATGCGATAAGGGTAAAGCGTCCGTCGCAAAAAGCCTTGCGCGCCTTGTAAAGAAAGAAAGGATTTCAGAAAAGGAAGCAGATACAATAGCGACTCGTATTGTATGGTCTACCGACCCTACACTTCATGCGGACCGCGAAATTGTTATTGAGGCTGCAAGCGAAAACGAAGAACTCAAAAAAAGTATCTTTGCGCAGCTGGATGCGTGTTGCCCGGCGGAAACAATCTTTGCGACCAATACGTCTTCAATTTCGATTGGTCGTCTGGCTGCGAGTACGACGCGCTCGGACCGCTTCATTGGGATGCATTTCATGAACCCCGTTCCGATTATGAAGCTCGTCGAGATGATTCGAGGCATCGCGACCTCAGATGAAACCTATCAGCGTGTTAACGCCCTTGCGGAGCGCTTTGGCAAGACCACTACACTCAGTCAGGACTTCCCTGGATTTATTGCGAACCGTATCTTGATGCCAATGATTAATGAGGCTTTTTTCACGTTGATGGAAGGTGTCGGCTCGGCGGAAGACATCGACACGACGATGAAGCTTGGTACCAATCAGCCGATGGGCCCTTTGGCGTTGGCAGATTTCATCGGTCTGGATACTTGCCTCGCAATTATGCGAGTTTTACACGATGGCCTTGGTGACTCGAAATACCGCCCGTGCCCACTCTTAATTCAGTATGTTGACGCAGGTTTTATGGGTAGGAAGTCGGGGCGTGGCGTTTACACCTATGATTAGCTCTAGAGCATTTTTAGGCTGAGTATCGCTATTGACTTTCGGGCTTCTCTTCTTCAAAAGCACCCTTCTCACCTATGAGCCCTCGGAGGATTCCAAATGGCCTATGATACACTCATTGTCAGCGAACAAAAAGGTATTCGAACTGTTACAATCAATCGCCCGGATGTTCTTAATGCGCTGAACCGAAAAGTGCTCGAAGAACTTTCAACTGTGTTTTCAGAAACGGAGACGCATGCTGATATCCGCGCTGTGATTCTAACGGGGACAGGCGACAAGTCTTTTGTTGCGGGTGCAGACATTGCTGAGATGAAAGATGTCTCCCCAGAGTGTGCGCGTGATCTGAGCCATTTAGGCCATATCGCTTTCGATCGAATTGCAGATATGAAGATTCCAGTGATTGCAGCTGTCAATGGTTTTGCGCTGGGTGGCGGTCTTGAGCTTGCTCTCGCATGCGATTACATCTACGCAAGTGACAATGCGAAACTTGGTCTTGTTGAGCCGAGTCTCGCGCTGATTCCAGGATTTGGCGGGATTGCGCGCCTGAGTCAACGCGTGGGTATCGCCATGGCAAAGGAGCTGGTTTACACGTCAGCGAAACTGAGTGCGGACGATGCGAAACGCATTGGTCTTGTGAATAAAGTATTTGCGAAAGGCGAAGTGGTTCGAGGGGCCAAGGCAAGTGCTGAAGCAATCTGTCAGCAGGGACCTTTGGCCGTGGCAGCATGCAAGCGACTTTTTAAAACCAATGAAGATTCAGGGATGGCAGTGGCGAATTCAATGGAGCAGATTTATTTTGGTCTGATCAATGCAAGCGATGATGCAAATGAGGGTAAAACAGCCTTTCTCGAAAAGCGTGCACCCCAATATCGGGGAGCATGAGGCAGGCATCTTGAACAACTTCCTCGCTCGATGACACGCATACGTTTTTTGATGATGATTTGCATGAAACGATAGTGTAAGTGTGGGAGTGCAGGTCGTCGCGTTCGGGGCCTATATCATTTGGAGGCATCACTATGTTTCAACTCTCAGAAACCCACGAAATGCTACGTAAAACGTGTCGTGATTTGGCGGACAAAGAGCTCGCACCCAAAGCCGCCCATCATGACGAAAAGCATCTTTTCCCTGGGGAACAAGTATCCAAGCTTCGCGACTTGGGTTTGATGGGAGTTGCGGTTTCGCCTGAAGACGGTGGTTCCGGCCTTGATAACTTGGCCTACGCCATCGCGATGGAAGAAATCAGTCGAGGTTGTGCATCGACGGGTGTGGTCATGAGCGTGAACAACTCTCTTTATTGTGACCCCGTCATGCGTTTTGCCAATGCAGAACAAAAGAAGATTTGGCTTGAGCCTTTTGCGAGCGGGCAAAAGCTCGGGTGCTTTGCTCTAAGCGAGCCTGGAAATGGCTCCGATGCTGGGGCTGCGAGATGTATCGCAGAGCAAGACGGAGACGAATGGATTCTAAATGGGACGAAAGCGTGGATCACCAACGGGTATGAGGCGGATGCAGCGATTGTATTTGCAACCACGGATCGTTCGATGAAGCACAAGGGCATCAGCGCATTCTTAGTACCGATGCCAACACCAGGTCTGTCGTTGGGCAAAAAAGAAGATAAGCTTGGTATTCGTGCCTCTTCCACCTGCAATCTTATTTTTGAAGACTGTCGTATTCCTGCCGAAAACATGCTGGGTGAGCCCGGCATGGGATTTAAAATCGCAATGGGTACGCTTGATGGTGGCCGTATTGGAATCGCAGGCCAAGCGCTTGGGATCGCGCAAGCTGCCTTCGAAGCAGCAGTGGGATATGCGAAAGAGCGCGAAGCCTTCGGTAAGCCAATTTCAGGCCTACAAGCGATTCAGTTTAAGCTTGCGGACATGGCGACACGAATAGAATCTGCACGGCTTTTGACTTGGAAGGCTGCGTGTTTAAAAGACTCGGGTGCGCGATACACAAAAGAAGCTGCGATGGCCAAGCTTGTGGCATCGGAAGCTTCGACCTATGTTGCGCATCAGGCCATTCAAGTATTCGGTGGAAACGGGTATGTCACAGAATACCCGGTAGAGCGCTATTACCGCGATGCGCGAATCACAGAAATCTATGAAGGAACGAGTGAGATCCAGCGTGTGGTTATCGCAAGCCAAGTGTTAAAGTCGATGAGTTAGAGTTCCCTTAACTTAGAGTTCCCTTAACTTAGAGTTCCCTGAACGCTTCAGACTGGAGTTTTAATGTTCCTGAATCTTCCATACTCTTTTAGTGATGAAGAACGCATGATTCACGATGCGGCGGCAAGTTTTGCTTCAAGCGAAGTGGCACCGAGTGCGATGTCTCGCGACGCTGAGCACCGCTTCCCTGTAGAACTTCTAAAGCCACTTGCTGAGCTTGGTTTTTTTGGGATCAAGGTTCCGTCGGAGCATGGTGGAGTTGGCTCAAACACGGTGAGTTACGCGATTGCGCTCGCAAAGCTTGCGGAAGCCTGCGCCTCGACCTGCGTCACGGTGGCCGTGTGCAATCTTTTTGCGGATGTGTTGTCGCATTTTGCGAATGAAGAGCAGCGTGAACGTTATTTGAAGCCCTATTTGAGAGGAAAGCTCGGGGCTGGCACTTTTTGTCTTAGTGAACCTGGGAATGGTTCCGACGCGAGCGCCATGAAAACAAGCGCAACTTTGGACGGAGACACCTACATCCTTAACGGTGCAAAACAATGGATAACAAACGGTGCGTTCGCAAAAGCCCACATCGTTTTTGCCAAGACAGCGCCCGAACTCGGAAAGAAAGGTATTTCTGCATTTATTGTCGACGCGGACTCCGACGGCGTGAGTGTTGGTTATCCGGAACGCAAAATGGGACTTTGTTCCTCGAATACCGTTGGGTTGACCTTTGATAATGTACTTGTCCCTGCGGCCAATCGAATCGGTGAAGAGGGCATGGGTTATCGAATCGCCCTTGCAAATCTTGATGGTGGTCGAATCGGAATCGCCGCGCAAGCAGTGGGTATCGCGTATAGTGCATTGCAAGAGGGCCTGCGCTATGCGAGTGAACGCAAAGTCTTTAATCAGCGCATTGTTGATTTTCAAGCATCCCAATTTGCGATTGCAGATGCTGCTTGTGACATCGAACGCTCGTGGCTCTTAACGATGCAGGCAGCCGTAGCACGCGATACGACAGGCAAGTCTGCACGCTTATCCAGCATGGCAAAGTTGACCGCATCCGAGAGTGCTTGTCGTGTTGCCGATGCAATGCTCCAACTTCATGGTGGTTATGGCTACGTGGAAGATTACGCGATCGAACGTTTATACCGAGATGCACGCGTGACGCGTATTTATGAAGGTGCTAGCGAGATTCAACGTTTGGTTATCGCGCGAGACATTCTGAGTTGAGTGCCGGGAAGAACGTCGAGTCTATGAGCCACGCGTATGCAAGCGTTGGGTATAAAAAGCTTAAGCACCTAAAAAATAATCTTAAAAATGCGCTTGATGGTGAAAAGAGTGACGAGCCATTCATCGTTGCGTACAGCGGTGGACGTGACAGTCTAACGCTGGTTCATCTCGTGGCCCTGCTCCCTGAGTCGATGCGATCGAGGGCCAGGGTTCGAGTCGTCGATCATAATCACCGGGAAGGAACATTGTCGGACGCGGGCAAAGCTCTTTCTTTGATTGAAGGCCTCGGGCTTAACATGTCGATATTGAAGGTGAAGGAGCGCGTGAGAGGGGGGGGCACAGATGCATGTGTGAGACACTCTGAGTCTTCGCTCCGAGATTTAAGGCACCAAGTCTTGATTCAAGCTGCACGATGCGAAGGTGCGAAAACGATTGTTCTAGCCCACCACCAAGACGATGTTGCGGTTGGTGCGATGATGCATTTTTTATCGGGTAACCCAGGGTTAGGCATTTCTGAGGAAGGTATTTTGAGTGAGGGTGTGAAGCTTTTACGGCCCTTCCTTAAGGTGTCGCAGGGAGCGCTACGCGAGGTGTTAAGTGGGCTCGGCGTTCACGATTACGTGCGCGATCCCGAAGACGAAGCATGCATCAACGATCGTGCAAGACTTGAGAAGTCGGAACTTCTTTCGAATATGGATTTAAGTTCTTCGAAGTGGCGAGAGCGAATATCGGAACATGCAGAGCTTTTTACTTACTTAAGAGATACTTACCCTCGGGTGCTTCAGCCCGAGACATTTGAGTTTGATATGAACACTCTTTATCCATCGCACACTTCAACAATCGTACAAAAATTGCGCATTGAACTTTACCTTTGGTTGCGAGAACGGGCAAGTGAGTCGCGTTGGCGTCAAAGCAAATGGCAGCTTGCGAACGCGATCGCCTCATTGCGTTTTAAGAGAGAGAAAAGGCGAGTTTTCGAAGTCAAACATGCTCGCATTCATGTTCATTGCGGTCGAGTGCGCTGGGAAAATCTGCACTGATTTCACTCGTGTTATGTCTTTGGGAAGACTTGTCTTTTTAGTGCTGCTGGTTATGTTTATGGAGCGGGCCTCTAATGGCTCAAAAGGATGACTTCAATGAAGCAGAGCCATAAAACTCTAGCCGTCTACATGGGCATAGGCCTTCTTTTCGTTTCTACCCTTTATCTAAGCGTCCAAGGCGCAAAGCGCGCAGAGGAAATCAAGTTTACGGAGTTTGTCAGCACACTTTCGGGCGGTAAGGTTGCAAATGTTGATATTAAAAAGGTCGATAGCCGATTTGAATTCCGCGGCAAACTGACGAATGGTGAAGGCTTCATCACGTATGGCGACATGAGCGAGCGAACCGAAGGCATGTTGCTCGCGGCCAACGAGGCGAATAAGGAATTTGT
The DNA here is from genome assembly GCA_020630615.1 of Myxococcota bacterium. Classification (GTDB taxonomy): domain Bacteria; phylum Myxococcota; class UBA727; order UBA727; family JAHDBA01; genus JAHDBA01. Next base: position 14,469 of record JAHDBA010000030.1, read on the forward strand.
CTTCAATCGAATTGCGGACGATGGTCCTGGTCCTTGGATTTATGTATTGAATGCGCTGCCAGTCTTAATTCTGGTTGGATTCCTCTTTTTGTTAATGCGTCAGCTCAACTCCACGAACGGTCGTGCGATGTCATTCGGTAAGAGCCGAGCCAAGCTTCAGGGCGATAGCCTCAAGAAGGTAACCTTCGCGGATGTTGCAGGTGTGGAAGAAGCGAAGGATGAACTTCGCGAAGTTGTCGAGTTTTTGAAGAACCCTAAAAAGTTTACGAGGCTTGGTGGGAAAATTCCGAAAGGTGTTTTACTGATGGGCCAACCGGGGACCGGTAAAACTCTTCTCGCCCGAGCTGTTGCGGGGGAGGCAGGTGTCCCATTTTTCAGCATTGCGGGTTCAGACTTTGTTGAGATGTTTGTGGGTGTCGGCGCGAGCCGCGTTCGCGATATGTTTGAGCAAGGTAAGAAAAGCGCGCCCTGTATTATTTTTATCGATGAAATTGACGCGGTTGGACGTCATCGTGGTGCGGGTATGGGTGGTGGTCACGATGAACGTGAGCAAACCCTGAATCAGATTCTGGTTGAGATGGATGGCTTTGAAGAAAACGAGGGCTTAATAATTATTGCTGCGACGAACCGGCCAGACGTACTCGACCCTGCGATTATGCGTCCAGGGCGATTTGATCGTCGTGTTGTTGTTCCGCTACCCGATTTGCGCGGTCGCGAGCAGATTCTTGCAGTGCATATTGAGAAGGTTCCTCAAGACTCCGATGTTGATATTGAAATCTTGGCACGCGGAACGCCGGGTATGAGCGGTGCGGACCTTGCGAACCTTGTCAACGAAGCGGCATTAACGGCTGCACGCAACGACAAGACTTCTGTGAACATGAAAGATTTTGAAGAAGCTCGCGACAAAGTCATGATGGGCCCAGAGAGGCGCTCGATGATTATGAGTAAGAACGAGCTCGAGAATACAGCCTATCACGAGGCGGGGCACGCTTTGGTTGGACTCTTGCTTGGCGAAGATGTCGACCCGGTGCATAAAGTAACGATTATTCCGCGGGGGAGAGCGCTTGGTGTGACCATGCAGCTTCCTGAAGATCGTATGAGTTATACCAAAGAGTATGCCTTGAACCGAATCGCAGTTTTGATGGGCGGACGAATCGCAGAGGAACAAATCTTTGGGAAATACACGACTGGAGCATCAAACGATATTGAACAGGCGACTTCTCTTGCGCGAAACATGGTCTGTAAATGGGGAATGTCAGAGGAGCTTGGCCCATTGAATTTTGGTGGTCCAGAGCGAGAGGTGTTTTTGGGGCGTGATTATGGCCGCCAAGAAAACGTTTCTCAGGAGACTGCTGAGCTTATTGACTCTGAAATCCGACGGATTGTACGGGAGCAGTATCAGCGGGCTGAAGAGATGTTGGCCCAAAATCAAGATAAGCTCGAGTTGCTTTCAAAAGCGCTCCTGGAATACGAGACGATTGATGCGGCGGATATTGATACATTAATGTCCGGTGGAGAAATTACACGCGCGAAACCTACGATTCGATTGAAGACTCGTGAAGATCTTGAAGAAGAGAGGGCCAGGCGCAAAGGTGGGATTGCCGGCGGTGTTCTACCCTCTGGTGCTTCTGCGTAAAAACGCTAGCTTGTGAACTGTTCAAGAGCACGAACCACTTTGGTTCGTGTTTTGTCTTGGAAGGGTAAAAAATGGCACGTGTACCTGTAATTGCGATTGTTGGACGACCCAACGTTGGTAAAAGCACCGTTTTCAATCGGTTGAGTCGTTCACGTGATGCGATTGTACAGAATGTGCCGGGTGTGACACGCGACCGACTCTATCGCGAGTGCACATTCGATGACCGCCGCTACGTGTTGATCGACACTGGAGGGTTGGATTACGATCCGAAGAAGAAACTATCTTCTCATATCCAAACGCAAGTCGAGCTCGCGATTGATGAGGCTGATGTTGTTCTGCACGTTGTCGACCTTCGTGCCGATGTACACCCTCTGGATACCGAGGTCTCAAACTACCTGCGTCGGGTGTCTGCAAAGGTTATCGTTGTAGCCAACAAGGCCGATTTGCCTCGCTTTGACGCTTACACCGGGCCTTTTTATGCTTTTGGTTTTGATGAGGTTTACCCGGTGTCTGCAGAGCATGGACGTGGATTTGAAGAGGTCATGGACGCGGTCTTTGCACATCTCGATGATGATGCAGGTCTGGTGCCAGAAGAAGATGACGCTTCGCAGTATGGATTGCATGGTTCGCTGGATGCCTGGATCGAAGGTGAGATGCTCGCCTATGAAGAGGCGAACCCCTACGAGAGTCGCGAGGATCGGGAGGCGCGCCTTGCGGAGGAGGCACTCGATCGTCAAGATACAGATGATGCGAGTGCTGACAGCACCGAACTTGAAGGTGAGGTCCTTGAGGACCTTTTTGAGAGCACTGCCCTGGAGATCGAAAATATAAGCTCGCTAAGTCTATCTGCGGGTGCGGTTCTGTCATCCGATGGAAGCCTGGCGCCGGAGACATCGCGCGAAGAAGAGGCAGTTGAGAAACCCTACGCGCAGATATTACGAGAGCGCTACGAAAAAGTGGGCAGTGAAGAACGCCCTATTCGAATCGCCTTTGTCGGCCGACCCAATGTTGGCAAGTCCAGCTTTGTGAACAAAATATTAGGAGAGGAACGGCACGTTGTCTCACCTGTCGCGGGGACGACGATGGATGCTGTTGATTCTGGCTTCACTCACAACGACGTACACTACGCACTCATCGATACCGCTGGGATTCGGAAGAAGCGTAAAATTCATAAGCGGATTGAGAAGATATCGGTGTCGATGACGCTCAATGCCCTGGATTCTGCGGATGTTGCGCTTTTGTTGATCGATTCGAAGGAAGGCCTAACAGAGCAAGATATCAAAGTTGCAGCATTTGCCCACGATAAAGGATGTGCGCTCCTAATTGTCTGTAATAAGTGGGACCTACTCGAGGAGGACGAAGCCGCAGACCTTGAACGTGTGATGGATGAGAAGCTCGCCTTTATTGCCTACGCTCCGCGAGTCCGAACATCGGCTTTGACCGGCCGTAATGTCTATCGCACACTTGAGACCGTCGCGCGTTATCTTGAGAATTATTTCCGTGTGGTTTCAACTTCGCAGCTTAACCGTGTGATACGTTTTGCGCAGGATCAGCATCAAGCGCCGAGTAAAGAACTCAATAGACGACTACGCATCTATTTTTCGTCGCAAGTATGCGCTGCGCCACCCACCTTTGTGTTGGTATGTAATGAGCCACGTCTCAAGCATTTCTCTTACGTGCGTTACTTGAAGAATCAGTTACGTAAAAACTTTGATTTCGGGGCATCTCCCGTGCGCTTGATTTTTCGGAAGAAGAATGACCCCGAGGGTCGTGTTAACAATCTTGAGGCTCGTGCTCGGCGCAGAACTATCGCGAAACAGCAAAAACGAGGGAGCCGCCGACATTGATGTGAAGGCGTCTGTTTGGGTTGGCATCTTTGGACGGTTCCGCGCTAACCTTGGTTTATGAGTGCTTTGCGCAACGTTTGGAGCAGGATCCTTCGGGTTTTAAGGACCCTCGGGAGAGGTTTATGGTCCTCGACATGGACATTTGTTCAAGAAGACGGGATGACCTTCTCAGCTGCGCTCGCGTTTTATGTTTTGCTTTCCATGATCCCCTTTTTGTTGCTCAGTTTTTCGGCGCTTGGGCTTGTTGCTGACTTGTTTCCGGACGTGTTTGCCTTGAATCTTGACGAGTTTCTGATTGCCCTCGGGAAGCAAAGTGCTGTCGAAATTCAATGGGTTCTTGATCCTTTGAGGTCGCTTGCAGGAAAGAGTGGTCGAGCCACATTGGGTGGGCTCGCGGTTCTCGTCTTACCTGCCAGTCAGGCGTTTCGCTCGATTGAATTGGTGATGGAGCATGTGTTGAACCTTCGGCCAGAAGCACTCGAAGGGGATGAGATTGTGCGTGCGCGCAATGTCGTTGTTTCTCGCGTCATCTTTATACGAACTCTTCTCGTTTTTATTTTGGGGGCAATTGTTATGGTTGCGGTGCCAAGTCTGCTGAGTTTGGCACAGACGTGGTTGCACGGGCAAAACGCAGTGCTGCTTGAGACCCGCAAACAGGTTTCGATTTCGAAAGTGTTGCTCAATGGCCATGGATTCTCATCGTTGCTGAGTCATGCAATTGCGTATGCTCTTGGCTTTGCTGTTATTGTTCGTGCTGCCTCACGGCGTGTGTTCCCATGGTCTAAAATCCTACTTTCAGCTCCGGTCTATGCATTGAGCGTGCTCGGGGCGAATGCGATTTTTATTTTCTATTTGCGTGAGTTTGCCTCGATGACAGCCCTGTATGGAGGCCTTGCATCTGTATTTTCAACAATACTTTGGATTGATGCGCAGTGTATCTTATTCGTCTGGTTTTGTTTCTTCATCACTCCCCTTCACGACGCAACTCAAAGTGTGCGTGAAGCATAGTGGGTCGCAAGTGCATAAATTGAAAGTTGAGGATTGACTCCTAGAGATGTTGGGAAAAGCGAACCATCAATAACTTGTAAATTATCAATACCGTATACACGGGCATCCTCATCATTGACGACTGAGCGGGCAGGGTCTGATCCAAATGCACACCCTCCCATTTGGTGTGCGCTTGCGCAAAAGAAAGAGTTGGGACGATAATCTTCGACCTCGAGGGCGTTGATACGCAGGGCATCTCTTTGCCAGCCCATATTCGTATGGGTTGATAGAAGCGCGCGAGCACCCGCTGCAAACTGGAGCTGGGCCAGGGCCTTGTGACCTTTTAAGAATCCATGGCGAAGCCAAGATGACATGGGGTAGTGCAACTTTGGCCGCCCAGAGGAGTCTAATGTGATATGACCGCCTTCATCCCCATAAAACCCATCCGCCATCAATGCAATATGCCCAGCGATATAGGGCAATCGCTCCATTGCACGTCGGTGGTTCAGGTCGATGCCTGGCAGTGCGCTCGCTGCAAGTGCCGGGTGAACGGGTGCAGCTTCAAGGAAGAAGGCCGGGGATTCTTCGGACCCGTGGGTGATATGCGCGTGGGACGCGATACTTTGTGGGGCGCCGCGGAAGCCCTCAACGCGAGTTCGCATGAGTGCGGCGCTCAAGACCACAGGATGCAAGAAGGTTCGTCGGCCAATGTGGCGGGCACCCCTACAGTTTTTTAAAATCGAGCTGCGCAGTAGGAGTGCAGGCGTGTTGATCGCTCCTGCAGAAGCGATAAAATTCTTCGCCTTAATATGAACGTCGATGTCGTTTTTGGGCTTACCTGAAGCGTCGAGTGCAATACATTCTAGTTTTTCAACGCGCGAGCTACCCGAAAAGGCCTTTGCATAGACACGAGAGAGAAGCATTGTGTTGTGTTCGAGTGCATCCGGGATATGCGTCACAAGCATGGATTGCTTGGCATCCACCGGGCAGCCCAACCCGCAAAAACTTGTCTGGGCACACCCGCGTACATTGCGCTTGGTTCGGGCGGCCTCCCAACCAAGAGTATGCGCACCCTCTCTCAAAATGGCATTGTTGGCGTTCACGCCAGATTCGGGCGTGGTTTGGATCCCCAGACGCTCTTCAACTTTCGTGTACGGTTCCTCTAAATCGCTCTGGTGAAGACTTTTGCATCCGTGGTTTTCATGCCAGTCGTTTAGAGTTGCCTCGGGTAGGCGAAAACAGGTTGTCCAATTCACGGTCGAGCCACCGCCCACACAGGCACCTTGATAAATTTGGATTGCACCATCTGCCGAAGTGCGTTGGCCGCCATCTTGGTAGAGCGCGCTATAGCCTTCATGCTCATGCATGCGAAAGCGTTCCGCCTGATGATAGGGGCCTGCCTCAACAAGGATAACGCTGAGCCCTTTCTCAGAAAAGATTTTTGCGGCTGTTGCACCCCCCGGGCCGGAACCGACGATGCAGACATCACACGACAGCTCGATGCTTTCCCCAAGGTTTTGCCCTTCGAAGCTACCTTTTTGGAAGGAGATCGTTTTCATTGTTGAGCCTTCGGGCGTTGCGTTTGCATGGCATTGATAAGCGCTTTGGACGGCTTTGCGCCGATGGCACTCCAGGACTTTGATTGCTGTGCATAGTTACCCTTATGCAAGGGAGCCGGTGCTTTCACAAAGGCCGGCCCGGAATACCCAAGAATTTGAGAGCGCTCGCTTCGTGCATAATAGGTTGCAAGAGTGAGTTTGCGTAAACCCTCATAAGCCTGTCGGTAGGTCGTGAGACTGTGCAAACGCCAGCCATCGAGAACCTCACGGCGCTCACTTCGAGAAAGAGACGAAAAGCGGAAGAGCACTTTTTGCGTGGAGCCGCGTGAAAGCGGAAACTCGAGTGCCCAAAGCGCCTTTGAAAAGTCTGCAATGTTTGCGGGTGAGTTATTGGAAAGCGCTTTGTCAATTTCGAGTGCCAGCCGGTGCGCAGGGAAGGCTGCGCGCATGGAGGGAGCAAGAATAGCATCGACTGCTGCGCTGAGAACTACAAAGCTGCCATGACTCAGACTCTCGAGTTGATCTTGAGTTGCAATGTCGGTTTGGGTGTATCGTGAAAACAGATTCTTCTTCAGCGCGCTGAAACCAAAAAGCCCCACTGCGCTGATGCTGCCCCATCGAATGAATCCACGTCGTTTCACCTCTACAGCTTAGCCTGCTTGTAGGAGCGCCACAACGATAGGATGCATTATCATTGATATCACGTACCCCAGTGACATGGTGTGTTAAAGTTGTCAGATAAAAGCATGCGTATTTTTGGCTACACTTTTAAGTCGAAGGACCTGTTCAGAAAGGCAGTCACGCATGCCTCCCTCTGCGAAGAAAGCATTGCGCCGCAAGAACGTCTGGAGTTTTTGGGTGACGCCATAATTGATGCAGTCGTTTCCTGCTATTTGTATCAGAAGATGCCTCATGTTGATGAAGGAGGTCTAACAGAGCTGCGCGCGTCGGTCGTTTCAACACGAGGTTTGGCGAATGCCGCTCGAGCGCATCAACTCGAAGAATTTGTTGAAGCCGCAGGGCGTTTGATGCGTGCAGGTTATGCGCAACGCGATCGCACCTTGGCGAATACGCTCGAGGCTATTGTGGGTGCCATTCACCTTGAAGGTGGGTATGACGTCGCGACGAAAGCTGTGTTTATTGCGTTGGGGCTCGAGGAACTCAGCTTCGACTCCGCGCCGAAAAACACCAAAGGGCGTTTGCAAGAGCTGCTTCAAAGTCACTTCAAGTTGCTGCCGGAGTATCAAGGCGGGCATGTGGCTGGACCCAACCATGCGCCAATATTCGAAGCCAAGCTTTATTTTCAAGGTCGTTATTTAGCGTCAGCGCAGGGTCGTACTCAAAAAAGCGCGGAACAAGCCGCAGCATTAGTTGTCTTAGAGCGAATTGAAAAGCTCTCGAGCAAAGAGCTCGTAGCTTGGTGCGAGTCTCTCAGTGAAGATTAAGTTTAGGGCGTTGCAGAGTTGGTTTGCGGAGCAGGGTTTTGTTGATGTGGCTGTAATGCCCGCGGAGACCGAACTCCCAAATCAAGCTGAATTTAGAGAATGGCTCCGTGAGGGACGACACGGCCCTTTAGATTACATGGAAAACGATATCGCAGGGCGTTTAGATATTACGAAGCAGTATCCCGGGGCTCGCTCAGTTGCAATTGGAGTTTTTAACTATTTCCCAGGTCATCATGACGCGTATCGAGATGACCTGAAGACACCAACTCAAGCCTGTGCAAAAGTAAGTCGCTACGCCTGGGGGAAAGACTACCATTCGGTTCTTCGCAAAAAACTTGAGAAAATTCGCAAGAAGATTCTGAGAGAGGCGGAGTCCCCTGGTGAAAACGATGGTGTGAGCAATGGAGGATGGGTGTCTTCATTTTCAGACGCCCAATGGGTTTTTGAACGCGCCTGGGCACAAGCTTCGGGCATGGGGTTTATCGGGAAGAGCTCAATGTTTATTCACCGAAACTATGGGACATGGACTTTTCTAGCAGGTCTCGTGACCAATATTGAGCTCGAAAGCTCGTTCTTTGAGCCCATGACCGACTTTTGCGGTTCGTGTACAGCTTGCATTGACGCATGCCCCACACAAGCAATTGTTGCACCATTTCAAGTCGACGCGGGTCGCTGCATTTCAACATGGACGGTCGAAAAACCCTTGGAGCATGAAGGCGATGCTCTTGTAAAGGGCAAGGGTTGGGCACATGGTTGTGATGTCTGCCAAGAGGTTTGTCCGTGGAACCGTTTTGAGCAGAAAAGCCTTGAAAAACGATTCACCGATGCACCCTCAATTGCATATCTCTCACCCTTTGAACTCGGGGATATGAAGGGGATTGCGGATGGTGATAAGCGTACCAAAGACGAGCGTGCATGGATGCAAGGGCGGCCTCTAAAGCGTCCGGGTAGGGATGGTGTTCGGCGGAATATCGAGCGTGCCAAGGCCAAGACTTCGTAGCGTTGCGGTGGCGATAGGGGTGCGGGGCAGTCATTACAAATCATGCGAAGAACCATTTTGTAGCGGTTTGCGTAGGGCCTTGCCATTCGCCTTGGGCGTATCACACTATCGGCATGACAAAGGCCTGTAAAAACCTGATCCGTGACGAAGCTCGAAAGCGTGCTGAGCACTTTCATGTACCCAAAGATGGCGTTGGGCAAAAAGTTATTGTTGCGATGTCAGGTGGTGTTGACTCGGCTGTCGCCGCATGGCTTTTGGTGCAGCGTGGATTTGATGTGACCGGGGTGACCCTTCGTTTGGCTCCAGATCCAAAATCGTCTTTGATGCGGCGCGAAGGACGATGTTGCTCTGCGGACGATATGAGCGACGTACGACAAACTTGTACACTCTTGGGTATTCCTTTTTTTGCGATTGATGCGAGAACACTTTTTGAACGCGAAGTGTTTCGTCCTTTTTCCGAAGAATATCGAGCGGGGCGGACCCCGATTCCCTGCTTGGCTTGCAATCATGTTGTTAAATTCGGAGAACTCTACAACACGGCACGTAAGCTTGGTGCCAAGTTGGCTACCGGTCATTATGCGCGCTTATGTGAGCACAAGGGTTATCAACTCTTTCAGCGTCCGCATGATTTGGATCGTGATCAGAACTACTATCTCTACGGTGTCGCTGCAGACGTTCTAGAGAACCTTCTTTTACCGCTTGAAGATTTGGACAAGCCCCTTGTTCGTGCGCTTGCTGAACGCGCAGGGATCCGTGTGGCACAAAAGCCCGACAGCCAAGAGATATGTTTTGTGCCCGACGGTGATCATGCAAAAGTGGTCCGTGGGGTTTTAGGGCTTGGAGTTCCCGGCAATATCGTTGACCCCACAGGGAAAGTCCTCGGGCAACATGATGGCATCGAGCGTTTTACCATTGGGCAGCGACGTGGACTCGGCGTTGCCACGGGGCAGCGAGCCTATGTTGTTGATTTGGACCCGAATACACACGATGTTACGCTCGGCGATGACGAAGGTTTAATGTGTACCGATATTGAGCTGGGTCAACTCAACTTCCAATTGCCCCTTGAGGCTTGGCCTGAAATTATCAAAGTACAGGTTCGAGCTCGACACCGTGCGCAAGAGGCCACGTGGGAGTTTGATGCACAGCACTCCAAGATGACAATTCGCTTCGCAGAAGGAGTCCGCGCGGTTGCGCCAGGACAGGCCGCGGTAGTTTTCTTCGGCGATTTAATGCTTGGCGGCGGTATTATCGATGCACGTTTGAATGGTGATTATGCGAGACGTATTCCTTTGCCGATACTAGGGTCTTCCTCGACCGAATATCCGGAGTCAACATGAGCACAACACTCGAAAGTGTAGGCGAAGATCGCTATCTCGATAGAGTGCGTCAAGGTCGGTACACGGTTCGAAATGCAATATCTCGACCCGATGCACTGCATTGGGGCGCAAGCGTCTTACTCTCAATCTATGGGCTCTTGGCGTTTCGCATTGCTTCTTCGCAGACATTACTTTTTGCAATTGCTGCCGCAGTCATGGTTCACATATTGCTGGGAGGCTTAAGAGTTCTTGTAAGGAGCAATCATAAACCTCAGATGGGGCATGTCCACACGTCATGGGATGTGCGCGAGCGCGCGGGTGAAGGTGTGTTGATTCCTGCAAGTGGTAAGCCCTTCAAGAAAGGGCGGTGGCTAAGTGGTCTTTTTCAGATGACTTGGGGGATGATTCTCACGGGTTTGCCTGCGCTTTTCTTGGATTTCTCGAAGAGCGCTTTAAGCGTAGTATTGAGCGGTGCAGCCTTTGTCTTGGCATCGGCTCTCTTTGGGCGTGGCTTTCGAGCAATTGTCGGGACCCAAAGTATCGAATCGTGGTGGGTTGACGCCAGAGGGATCCATGGCTTGGTAGCAGGACGCCCTTATGAAATGTACTCATGGTCCTCATTAAAGCATATGCCCGTGCTCATGAAGAGAAGCCATGACTGGACACTCGCTTTTGACTGTCTGCCGCAGCCGTCTTTAGCCCCCTTACCGGTCTATGCCTTGGTGGGTGCAGATACGATAGATGAAGCGAAAGCACGCCAAGCCTTATCCTTTAAGCCGGTATAAGGCTGGAAGGATACATCGATTGACACCAGTCATTCAGCCGAGCACAAGAAAAAAAGACCAAGAAAAAAAGACCAAGCGGGGGACCTTTATTTGTATTCTACCGCAAGAATCTCGATATCTTTGACACGACCAGGGACCTTGATTTCGATATCGTCGCCAACGCTTTTACCGATAAGTGCACGGGCAACAGGGGACGAAACGCTAATAAAACCCTTTTTAGCGTCCGCTTCATCGTCACCTACAATGTAATAGGTGCTTTCTTCTTCCGTATCGGCATCGACGATCGTGACATGGGCTCCAAAGAGAACTTTATCCCCAGAAAGGCTTGATGGGTCCACGACATTCGCACTCTGAAGTTTTACTTCAAGTTCTTTGATTCGACCTTCAATGAAGCCTTGGCGCTCTTTTGCTGCATGATACTCAGCATTCTCTGAGAGATCTCCATGCGCTCTTGCTTCTGCGATTTGTGCAACGATTGAGGGACGCTGCACGCCTTTGAGGTCCTTAAGTTCGTCTTTCAGCGCGGCATGTCCTTGAGTGGTCATGGGAAATGTCTGGTTCATTTGCGTGTCCTTGAAAGGTGATTTAGGATCAAAAAGCTAAGCCTAACGGAAGTTTCGAGGCTTTCAAGGGTGCATATCGGTGCTCATCGTTTCGGTGTCTCTCCGCCTTTGGAGCCGCGTCGAAAGGGTAACGCAGAGACACTAAAAAGGGGATTTGACATGATGAGTTGGGAATTGATTCGACAGCACTTTACGAAAACCCCAAAACTAACCCGTGCACTCGCGCTTTATCCCCTTTGCGCTTTTGTTATCGGCGCTCTCGGTTTGAAGACTGCAGAGAATATCTTCGCACCCTTGTTGTCGCTTTTTCCGTTCACACCGGATGTTCTATCGTCGGGGGAGTTCTGGCGATTTTTTACCCACCCTTTTCACTTCAACGTCTCGGACCCAATTCATGTGATCTTTGAAGGGCTGATCATGTTTTGGTTTGGCTCCGAACTGGAGCGATTCTGGGGAACAACACGCTTCGCCTTTGCTTTGATTTTCGCAACGATTTCAGCGAGCCTTTTGTCTTTGATTGTGACTTTGGCGGGGGGGCCCGTTGCGGGTGGCGGATATTACGTCTTCACCTACATGATGCTCTTTTCTTGGGCATTTATTTATAAAACGCGAGAATTCCGCTTCTGGGGGATCATACCTCTAACAGGGGCTTCTATCGCTTGGATTGCCGGTGTCTTTCTCCTGCTTCAGACAATCGCAGCAAACTCCTACCCGTGGACACTTTCTGTGGGAGGAGCCCTCGTCGGCTTTTGCCTCACAAATGAGCGAGTTGTAAACAGAGTGCGTACAATCTTTAGACGACGTGCTTCGAATAGAGCACATCATTCTGGAATTGGTTCAGGAGACAATCCAGGGAATGGACGTTTGCGACATGATAATATTGGCGACTTTCGTGTGATCGATGGCGGCCTGTTCAAGGTTGATGGCCCAAAGGGAAAAGACGGCGACGACATTGCTCATTAGCCATACTGACCCCGACTACTTCACTTTGGTAAAGTGCTGCCATTCTTTGTCCTCTTTCTCCGCACCCTTATCAGGTTGCCTGAGGTATTCGGATATCCATGTGGAATTCTTTGATAGGTGCTAGTTAATCTGTCGACCAACCGACGAAGATGCGACCTGAGGGCGACCATATTCATCGTCGATGTCCCCAATGTTTCCACCGGTTGGGATTCCAGTCCACGTTGACGCTGGGTCGCTGTAGGGCTGGTCTCCGTAATAGTCCATCGTGGTGCCGCCATCGTCACCTTCAATATACACGTCGAGCTGCGATCCACCCGAGTAGGTTGCCTCGGCACCAACACAGCCACGAGCAAAAGTGCGAAGCTCTCGCATCTTCTTCCAACTCACGCGAATCTTTGAGTATTCATAGCGCGCTTTGTTGTCGTCTTTTGAGGCTGTCGCTTCTTGTAGGTTGATAAAGGAGTCCTCCGCAATTCGAAGAATACCTTTCATCGAAAGCGTCTTATCATTAACACAGTTTAGGCGAATCACATCTCGCGTTTCACGCGCTTGGGAGACGTATTGAACCGCCTCTTTGAGCATGGCCCGCATGTCTTCAAGGCGACGCTCCGAAACGGGAATAAACTGACTCGGTGCAACTTTATCGTCGTCAATATTACCAACCTCAGACGATCGATTTCTTGCTGGCTCTGGCGCAGGGCTTGGTGCCGCAAAAGCACTGGCTGCCGTTAATAAAGCCAAGCCTAGAAGTCCCTTTCGTAAGTTCAACATAACCATACTCCAAACATCAATGTTCTTTTGGTGTAGCATTCGACGCGAGCCTTGTCACACCTTTGACACTAAAAGAAGCCTAAAAAAAGGTGATTTTGGGGCGTATCGGTGCAAAATTAGCTTCATGGATACGAATTGGCAGGATTTAAACATAATTTTAGGATCGGAGTCCCCCAGAAGAGCCGATATCTTAAGGCTTGGAGGCTATCGCTTTGTACAGGTTTCATCAGAGTTGGATGAGGAAAGATGGTTTCGAGAGCGCTCGCTGAATGATGGTGGGGCAGATATGTCAAGAGTTCCAGAGCAACTGGCCAGAGCAAAACTTGTATCGCTGACGGAGATTGTTGCGGCGCGCTCTTCTCTGGGCTCGAAGCAAAATGTTCTTTTATGTGCGGATACGATGATTCTTTTTCAGGGCCAAGCGTATGGCAAGCCAAAAGATTATGATGACGCGTATCGAATGCTCACACTTCTTTCTGGTAGACGCCATCAAGTTGTGAGTGGAATAGCCCTCACACACCTTTGCGGGAAAAGATTTCAACACGGCATCAGAAGTAAAGCTGATATTCCATTGAATGTTCTGGGTCATGATATTGCTTCTCAAAGCGTTGTCACCGAGATTCAGTTTAAGAGCCTGAGCTCAGAAGAGATTCACAGCTATCTTGCGCGTGCCGCATGGAGAGACAAAGCCGGGAGCTATGGGATTCAAGAGGAAGGACGATCCTTGGTTGAGTCGATTGAGGGGTCTTTCCTCAATGTCGTGGGTTTACCTTTATTCGCAATTCAAAAGCTTCTCCGCGAAGTTAACACGTCGCCATCAACACCGAATAAGAGTACAACCCCGTAATGAGGTCAGCAATGAACATGGAATCAAGAATTTCGATGCTTCACAAAGAGTTTGCCAGAGAAGCTGCTGCGGCTCAGGTATCACATCAGAGAGCGATTCGACTTGTAGCGGTTTCAAAAAAACACGCGGTTGAAAAGATTGAAGAAGCCTACATTCACGGGCACCGCGATTTTGGAGAAAACTATCTGCAAGAGATGATCGAAAAAGCTGAGATGTTGTCACGGCGGTGTCCCGAGATTCGGTGGCATTTCATTGGCCAGATGCAAAGCCGGAAGATTCCCTTACTTGCTAAATATTCCAGCCTGGTGCATGGCGTTCAACGTGTGAAAGTTGCGGAGCGTCTTGCAGAACTGAAGCAGCCCTTTCTGGTGCAGCTGCGTCACCCGACGGATGTGCGCTCAAAAGCACTATCGACTTCAGAGTGGGCGCGGACCTTCCGAGAATCGGAAGGCATTCACAAGTATTGCCGCGGAACAATGTTTGTTGCAAACCCAGGGACTCGCGATGAAGGTGAAACCATCGAGTCTCAGTTTGCTTGGGCTGCCTCGGAATCCAAAAAGTTAGAAGAGCAAGGAATGTCCCTGCCTCGGGTCCCAATTCGGTCCTGGGGAATGTCTGCAGATTACAGGACAGCAATACGGCATGGGGCGAATATGCTTCGGCTCGGAACACGCGTTTTTGGCGACCGGCCTACATCAACCCTTGGTGCGAGTTCCACGCTTTTGTGAGATGCGATTTTCAGCCAAGGGAACTCAAAAGAGCTATTCGTGACTCGAGTCTTCATATCCTTCTGAATCTGCAGGATCACTCTTAACCTCGTCATATTCACCAACATTTTCAGGTGTATCGCCCTCGTTGAGCGCAAGCACTTCTTTTTGGCTTTGTTCCAGGGCTTCTCCGCTCCACTCTCGAAGGGCGTCAGCGTGACTCATAAGGACATCTGGGCTTTCCTCAAGTTCGAGGAGAATATTGGTGAGTTTGATCGATTGATCGAAGAGACGCCTCAAAAGGCGCTCCCGTGCCAGCTCGGGTGACACAAGCGGCTCAATACGGTGCTCGCGAAACTCCTGCTGCAAAACGGCAGGGGGCTCCCCAGTCATTGCCTTTTGAACAAGGTCTTCGTAGTGCTCTTGCTTGAGTTCGGCCTTTTCAAGAGCGCGTTCTGCTTTCATCATGACATCAACACTCTGATAGTCTGGCAATGCTTTACCGGCCTCGGATGTGTCCTTCACGGCTCGGAGGCTTTCCGGCTGTTTGCGGTCGAGCCACCGGTAACTTCGGACCAATTTGTTTGCCGTTGAAGGCGAAAGGTAGAGTTCCTGTCGGCAGAATGAAACAAAGGTAGCGTAGCCCCAGTCACGAAAGGCCTTTGAAGACAAGAGTTGCGACAGGCGTTCAGCCAGAAGGTACCAGCTGCTTTTGAATGAAAGTGCAGCGTCGATAAGCGCGTAGCGCGGGTCTTCCACGTCGTAATGATCAAGTTTCTGAATTAACTTTTCTTCGCTCTGTGACATGTCTGCTTCCTCGCTACTCGCGGAGGCTAGACGACCGAGGACACGCAGTAAAAAAAAATGATGCGAAGGAGATGGAGTGGCCTTGAGTCTAGTTCAAGGCATCAAGTTTAACGCCGTCTTCTGTTTTGGCGTTGGCCGCCTCGACTATTGCTTTTTCGGTTCCCGCCGCGCGCATTGGCCGAATACGGGCGACGTCGCGTGCGTTTTCTCGGCTTTGCAATCTCGCACACAAGGAATTCTCGGCTTTCGTTCTCAGCGGTCGTATTTTCTTTGGACGAGTCGACCGCCTGAGCTTCTCTTTCACTCGCGTCTTGGGCTGCATCCCTTGCAGCGAGATCTGCGTTAGGCTTTGCTTCACTGTCTTTTGCATCGAGTTTGGTTTTGTCTTGATTCTGTGTGGCGTCGTTCGGGCTTTCTGTGGCCGGCGTACTTTCGCTTGCGAAACCTTCCTCGATTTCAATGCCAAGAAATGCAGAGACTTCCTTGCGAGGCTTCGCATGAATCGCGGCAATCATAGCCTCACTTTGATCGTGATCGATTTCAATATGTGAACTTGTAGATCGAACGCGTCCGCGCCCCGTAAAGTGGAGGTCGTCAATACCCGAAAGTGCGCTTAGGGTTTCCATCAAATCGCCGATCGACCGCACACCGTCTTCTTCACCAATGGTGACAAAAAGGTTTGAGGGGCCAATGCGTTTCACTTTAGGGCCAGCCTGTGCTGGCGCTTCGGAAGATGCTTCTTTTGCTTTTACTGCTTCGGGTTGGGGCGCATCGCTAGAATTTTCACTTTGAGCCTCAAGTTTATTTTGTGAATCAGCCTTGAGAGTTTGTTTTCCATCCTCAGCCTTCGACTCTTCGGTCGCAGTACTTGTTTCACGCTCTTTTCGCCCTCGCCCTTTTCGTTTTCGTTGAGGCGAGGAGCTTGACGCTTCACGGTCTTTCGATCGATTGTAATGATCGCTTGCCTCTTTTTCGGCATGATCGATGCGAGAAAAGAACTCACGCAATAAAAAGGCCATGAGATCAGAGCTGTCGTCGCGCTCCATAATGTTGGCGGCACAAGGGTGGTACTGGTCAATAGCGACACCTTTTGCGGCTTCACTCAATTGTTCGACAATGCGTTCTACTTGCATATGAATTACCTCTTCTGCAGAAGGGAGGGGCTCGACGTTGAAGTCGAGACCATATTTTTGTTGAAGTTGTGCAACGCGCGGGGCGAATTTTGCTCGTACCAAGGCGACGGAGACTCCGCTCTTGCCGATTCGACCCGTTCGCCCTGAACGATGTACGTAAACTTCGTTGAACTGGGGAAGGTCGAAATGAAATACGTGCGGCAAGTCGCTGATGTCGATTCCGCGAGCAGCAACATCCGTCGCAATCATAAAATCGAGTTCGCCAGAACGCACTTTCGCCAGAACACGTTCGCGCGCGCGTTGTGACATGTCGCCATTTAAAGCAGCCGCCTTAAAACCAAAGCGTTGCAGGAAACGTGCAACAGTGTTCGTTTCGTCTTTGCGGTTGCAAAATACAATCGCATTTTTGGGCCGATGCTGCTCGAGGAGAAACAAGAAGTTGCGCAGATGGGTTCTCTTCGAATCCGTATGGACAACAATGTGCTTAACGTTCTTAGCCTGGATCACATCCGAGCTCAAATCGATCCGCTTCGGGTCGACCATGAAGGCTTTGGCTGCACGTTCAATTTCTTGTGGCAGGGTTGCGGAAAAGAGAAGTGTCTGACGTTGTTTGGGCAGAATCCCCATAATGCGCGTGACATCCTCCCAGAATCCCATCGACAGCATTTCATCGGCCTCATCCAAAACGAGAGTCTGGACCTGAGATACATTGAAGGCGCCACGCTGATACAAATCCAAAAGTCGACCTGGTGTTGCAACAACGATCTCACAGCCTGTCTTGAGTGTTTTGATTTGACGTTCAATGTTGACACCACCGTAGACCGCGAGGACACGATGCCGGCTCGTGGTCCCAAGTCTTTCAACTTCGCGCGCAACCTGCGAGCACAGTTCCCGGGTCGGTGTTAAGACCAATGCCTGCACATGCTCGGTATCCGGCTTGACGCGCAAATGAACATTCAGAGCAAAAGCAGCTGTCTTCCCGGAGCCGGTATGACTTTGCACGACCGCCGATGCTCCGTCGCGGAGCTCCGCCAGCACAGCAGCTTGAACTTTGGTGGGCTTGGAGTAGCCCGCGTCGCCCAAATCGTGTTGAATTGACTTCGGGAGGTCAAGCTCACTGAAGGGCTTCGCGCCAAAGGGTTGGTCGGATGTTGTCATAGGAGTAGCCTTACATCCAAAACGCAGATGTCTATAGCAAAGGTGAAAAGACCTCTTCTTTAAACATTGTTAAGCAGAGGATGCTGGACCTTGCACAGAGCGTGCAAGGCAGGCAGAACTCTAAAAAGAGTCTCGTCGTTGGAGTCGGTATGAAGAAAAACCATTCGTTAAGGCTAGAGCCCGGTACAACCAAGATCTTGCGCTTCTTCCCGTTGACTGCTTATTTCATGGCGTGTCTTACAGGATGCAGCGGTTGTGATGATGCATTGATTCGACTGCCGGACCCAGGGTTGCAAGAGGACGTATTTCAACAGAAAGCGAACACCCTGGCCGATATTTTGTGGGTGGTCGACAACTCGGAATCCATGCGGGACGAGCAACGTAAACTTGCGGCGGCTTTCGATGGCTTCTTTCAAGAACTGCTGCGTAGTCAGGTCGACTATCATATCGGAGTTGTTACGACGGATGCATCCGAAGGCGGAACGCTAAGAGCTTTCGATGGAAATGTGCCAGGCTGTGAGGCGTGTCGCTTTCTAACACGGGATGTTGGATGCAGCAGCGTCGATGGTACCAATGAGCAATGTGACGCGCGTGATGTGTTCCAAAACTTGATTGCAGCCGGTACAGAGGGGGCTAGCTTTGAAGAGGGATTCGCACAAGCTGCGCGCGCACTGGGTATCACTCTGGGAGAACAAGAGAACGCGCGCGACTTCCCGCCTGCGAATGAAGGCTTCCTTCGAGAGGATGCACTCCTTTTTATTGTCTTTGTGTCCGATGAGGACGAAGGAGACAAGGACGCGGGTTTGCCCATACGGTATTTTGAGCGCCTTTTTCGGGGAGTCAAAGGGCGCGGCGAGGAAAACAAAATTATCGTGTCTGCAGTTGTGGGATGGCCGCGTGGAGACAGTGGCTTTGAACTTTCGGAGCTCTGCAGGGCTCTTAATGAGCCCGATGGTGCGGATTATCCAGCCGCAAGTGCAAGCCTGGAATCCATTGAAGGGTGTGTCGATGCGAGCGTGGGGCCGGATGTTGTCGCAGAGCCCAGTCAGCAGGCGGAGGTCGGCGAACGCTATCTACGTTTGGCGTGCGCTCAGAAAGGAGTCGTTGCCAATATTTGCGATGCCGATTACTCGGACACCTTAACACGTCTTGGTGTGGAGGCTGCAGGCTTGAAGCGCAAGTTTGTCCTTTCTGCACCCAACGATTTGGACCTCGGCAGCGATGGTTTGCTCTATACGGATGACGATTGTCATCTGGATTGTGATCAAAACGGTTCATACAACGATGCGATCGATGAAGTCCTATGCGTGAGTGGAGTTCCCTTGCGCGGCGAATCGCGGGTGGCTGTTCCGCGCGGTGAAAACGGTTGGCAGTTGAACCCTCAAAACGGTGAAATCTTTTTTGAAGGAGCCTTTGTTCCGGCACCGGGGACTGAGGTCTATGTTCGTTATCAACGGAATGTTCAGGGAGCACAATGTCCATCACGTTAATGAATACGAAGAGCCAAAGCACTTCTTATCTCCGCCGCACTCTTGAATGCGTGTTTTTATCTTTGCCCCTTGCACTCTTCGGTTGCACAAAGAGTGAGGGGCCTTGCGAGAGCGACCCCGATTGCGGCGAGGGTTTTCGCTGTGAAGTGGAATCTGGCATTTGTTTGTGTGCTGGGGATAGCGTGTGTGATGTGTTTGAGTTTTGTAACGCGGCAGGGTTTTGCCAGCTTCGATCGGGTTGTGTTAGCAATGAGGACTGTCTTTCAGACGGCGCCGGTTGTGAGCGCGAGTTTTGTGACGTGAATCTTGGACAATGTGTCTCGTCATGCTTTTGTCAGCCGGATGAAGGTGAAGAGTGTTGCACGGAAGACACCCAATGCGCTTTCGGGGAAATCTGTGCTTCTGTTGATGGGAAGTGCAGGGAAGGATGTCGCAGTGATGGAGACTGTCGGCTCGGTGAGGGATGCGAAATTGATGGGTTTGCCCCGATTGGAGTGTGTGGAGGGGCTTGCACTTCAGATTACCTGTGTGACGCAGCGGAAAAATGCGACACCGCGTTGGGGATGTGTCTTGAGGATGAGCGAGGACCCTATTGCGGAACATGTTCAGGGGGATTGCTTGGAGACTGTGGAGCGGACGCGAATTTCTGTTTGCTGAACGCGCAAGATCCGACGGGTCAGTCCTCCTTTTGTGGCGTCGACTGTGGACTTGGACAGGAATGTCCTGCTGGGTTCCAGTGTAATAATGTGATCATCTTGAGTGGGCTGCTGCCTCCATGTCAGCTTGTTGAACGGTGCATCAATCGTGTTGAGGGTGCAGGGCAGTGCGCACGGCACCTTGAAATTGATTGCGTTGAAGATGGGGATTGTCCGGAGGGGCCCCCGGGGAGTGACTGCCCGAAGAACAAACGGGATTGTGACGTCGGTGCGACGTGTCCTGGTGGGTCTGTTTGCCCGGAAAACGGGCTCTGCCCGAGTTATGGAAATTGTGTTTCGGATGGTCGCATTTGTGAGCGGGACTCCGATTGTTGTGAAAACGATGAAACCTGCCTTCAAGGAAGTTGCCGCTTGCAGGAATGCCGTGAGGACGAAGGCGATGCCTTTGGGGTGTGTTCATGCACTGAAGACTCGGACTGTGCAGGCGATACCTGTATCGGAGCAGACGATTCGGATATCGGCAATCTTCAAAGCGGGATTTGCGAGATCACAGGTCGTGAATGTCTTTCCGATTCCGATTGCTCGATTCGCTGTATTGGTGGTGGGTGTCGCGTGGGTAGCAATTGTACACCGGCCAATGGTAGAAGTTGCGCGGACCTTTTTGGTAGGTAAAGCTGAGTCTATGAGCAGCACACGTCATAAAAATGAAGCTACGCGAAGCTTTTCACGATTGGGGCTACGCATTTTTCTTTGGGTCATCTTCGCGACGGCATTGGCATGCGAAGAGCAAGAGGGAAGCTTTGTCGAAGGCGGACCCCAAGTCACAGACTTGGGCCTGCCGGATGATTTCGGTGGCGCTTGCGTTTACATTGAAGGGAGCGGCGCTCACCCTAGCGGTGAATGCTCTTCAACTCTTTCGTGTCTTATCACCACACAAGATGGACTCTTTGCTCCCGATGACACCAGCGCATTCGGCTTTGAATTCGATCCATTCTGGGAAGACACCACTTCAGTCTACACACCCGAAACATCCACCGGTATCTGCACCTTTATTGCCTCGGCTGAACAAAGTGACTTCTCTTGCCCAGAGAATTCAATCATGCGTTTGACTTCGGGGGGACTTCTCTATTGTCATCCAAGGTGTGATATTGGGGGAGATTGCGTGCGCCCAGGCGATGTCTGCGATGACCGAGCCCTCGACGCCAATGGGGCG
This sequence comes from Myxococcota bacterium, assembly GCA_020630615.1. GTDB lineage: Bacteria > Myxococcota > UBA727 > UBA727 > JAHDBA01 > JAHDBA01. The sequence continues at coordinate 35,352 of JAHDBA010000030.1, forward strand.
TCCATATGTGTGCCTGCTTGTACAGGTGATGTTCCTGACTGTGTTCGCAGTGGTGTTATTGACGGTGGAACTGGATTGGTTTTCGCTTCGCACGCAGGAGATATGGTCGGGGCGCGTGTATGCTCCGCAACCAGTGGCCACTGTGTGGAGAACTTCAATCCTCCATCGAGTATTCCTAATTTGACGGCGTGCGACTCGAATGCAGAATGTAGTTATGGAGTGTGTGCACAACCACCGTGGCTTGACACCAATTTTGTTTCTTTGGAGCGCGGTGTCTGTATCGAGTCCTGTCGGCCGGATATCGCGAACAGTTGTCGATTGACCCTTGATGAGTGTATTCCTGCTTTCTCGATTGGGCGAAACCCCTTTATTGTTCGTGACCCTT
>JAHDBA010000031.1 GCA_020630615.1 Myxococcota bacterium
TAGGACGCTGCCAACTTTTTATCCCTCTTAACGGAAACGTTGAGAGGGATTTTTTGTAGAGGTTGTGATATTCTTATTGAGGTTGCGTTGAACGACAGTAATTTCATCCAACTAAAACGACAGTAACTACATCCAACTAAAAAGTATTTTTGAAGTAACCCCCAATTCAGCCCGATACATTGAGGGAGCTGAAGATGGAAAAAGAAAAAGAGAACAAGAGACGAACGCGGCGTGGTTTTACGATAGATTCCGGACCAGAGGTACTCGAATTTCAATGTCTCGGCTCCATTCAATCCTTTTCTAACGAGTGCAGGAACTACCGTCATTTTCGTTGTATAAATTTGGTGTAAGACGGGTCCTCTTGGTAACGTCCGTGGAGGAGCGATTTAGAATGGGGCGTTTAGTAGGCATTGATCTCGGTACAACCAACAGCTGTCTTTCTTTTATTGAAGGGCATGATCCGGTGGTCGTGCCAAACAGTGAAGGTGGACGGACAACACCTTCAATTGTCGCTTACAGTGAAGGCGAGGTTCTCGTTGGCTCTGTAGCAAAGCGCCAAGCTTTAACGAATCCAAAAGATACAGTCGTTGCGGTAAAACGCTTGATCGGTGGCCGATTTGATAGCGACGCTGTCCAGAGTGCAATCCAGCATTTGTCCTATCGCGTACGCGAACATGATAACGGTGATGCGTGGGTGTTTGCTGGGGGACAAGAACGTTCTCCTTCATCGATTAGTGCCGAAACATTGCGAGCATTAAAGAAATATGCCGAGGCTTTCCTTGGCGAGGAAGTTGATTCAGCCGTGATTACGGTACCGGCCTATTTTAATGATAGCCAGCGACAAGCAACCAAAGATGCCGGGCGAATCGCTGGGCTTGATGTACAACGGATTATCAATGAGCCAACAGCAGCTGCGTTGGCTTATGGGCTTAATGCGGGTGCTGCAAAACGTCGGATTGCTGTTTATGACTTGGGTGGTGGTACTTTTGATATTTCAATCTTGGAACTAAACGACGGTGTTTTTCAAGTGCTTTCCACAAATGGGGACACCTTTTTAGGCGGAGAAGATTTTGACCGGGTTCTCATCGATATGCTGGCGAATCACTTTTTTGAGAAGCATTCCATCGATCTTCGACAAGACAGTATGGCGTTGCAGCGGTTAAAGGAGAGTGCAGAAAAGGCGAAGCATGAGTTGTCCTCAAGTGATTCCACCGAGGTACAGCTACCCTTTATTGCGAGCACTGCTGAGGGGCCACAACACTTACAAATGACGATTTCACGGAGCGCATTTGAGGCCTTGAGTGAAGGACTTGTTCGAAGAACCATGGAGCCGTGTGAGCAGGCCCTAAAGGATAGTGGGTTAAGCGCAGCGGATTTGGACGATGTGCTCTTGATTGGCGGGATGACTCGGATGCCACTCGTGCAAAGAAATGTTGAAGCTTTCTTCAAGCGCGAGGCGAATAGAAGTATTAACCCAGATGAAGCGGTAGCCCTAGGTGCAGCGGTCCAGGCCGGAATTTTAAGTGGCCAGATTCGTGACGTCGTGTTGTTGGATGTGACGCCTTTAACTCTGGCGGTGGAGACACAAGGTGGTGTTGCGACACCGATGATTGAGCGTAATGCGAGTATTCCTTGTAAGCATTCAATGGTGTTCTCGACGACAGAGGACAACCAGCCAATGGTGTCAGTACATGTGACGCAAGGTGAGCGTCCAATGTCTGACGATAATCGAACCTTGGCACGTTTTGAGCTTGTAGGGATACCGCCCGCGCCAAGAGGTGTTCCCCAGATTGATGTTCGCTTTGAGATTGATGTGAATGGCATTGTTTCTGTTTCGGCACGCGATCTCGGAACGGGTAAAGAGCAGTCCGTTCGAATTACTTCGAGTTCAGGTTTGACTGAGGACGAGATTCAGGCTGCGGTCGAAGAGGCATTGACCCATGAGAAGAAAGATCAAGAACGGCGGGATGCGGCTGATATTTTTGCGAAAGCAAAAGGGCTTTTGTATTCCGTTGAGAAAGCGATCACGGAATATGGGCATGCACTCGAACCCGAGATGCTTTCAATGATGGAAGAACGCGCATCGAAGATGCGTGATGCGATAAAAGATGAGAATGCAACATCGGTGTCTGCACTTTTAGACGACCTTGAGAGTGGTAGTCATGAAGTTGCGAATGCAATGTATTCCTCCCTCGAGACATCGAACTTGGGTGAGTCAGAGGATGACTTTGAAGACCTTGATATTTAGGCGTCGTTGTCCAGAACGTGCCTCTGGATTAAGAGGCTTGCAAAAAACGGTTTTTAGACCTCTCAGTCGGCTTTTTATCTTCGCACTGATTCTTTCGGCAATACCGCTAAGCGCTTCGAATGCTAAAAGTCAGACAGTTATCGTTGAGCCAACCCGAGGAAAGGGAGTGGGTTCTCGCGTTTTTAAAAATGCCGTCAAGCGTATCATGAAGGAAGTCTCCCGACTCAGTGACATCAAAGCGATAACCCAAAAGCGCCACCGAAAACTCATGAAGAGGTGTAAGGAAAGCGCCAATAGTGATTGTTTGAATGAACTTGCGCTGGATGCTGAAGTTCGTTTTGCGCTTCGATTTCATATCGACATAGCCGAGGACTCGAATGACCGGTACGAGATTTTCGGTGAACTCGGCTTTGCCGCTCTTCAAGCACGAGATGTGAGGCAGGAGCGATTTTCATGGAGCAAGGATAAGCACCTTCAATCGATAAAATTCGAAAGGTTCATGAGACAGCTCATATCCCCGGAGTCCGTGGTTGGAGTTTTGAAAATCGACGGTGCGATACCCAATTCTTCGGTACGCATTGATGGTGAGCATCGCGCTTATATACCCGTAGTCGCTGGAATCAAGCTTCGTGAAGGCAGACATCATGTTCGTATTGAGCGTGAGGGATATATCCCCTTTGAGGAAAGCGTGGATATCGTGTTTCAGCAGCAAATTACGCTCGACGCACAACAAATTCGAGGCGCATGGGAAGCACAAGAAGGTGACGATAATGCTCATCGCTTTAGAGTGCTAACTCGAAAACAAGGTTGGATTTTAATTGGGGCGGGTGCGGGGACAGCGTTCCTTGGTGGGGCTGGATTTTTAACTTCTGGCTTGATTGCAGGTGGTCTGGAGAGAGAGGCTGCCAATGGGAGTCTTAGCTTCCCCGATAGGCGTTATGCATTGGGGCGGGCGGGCCATATTGTGGGATGGGCGGGAACAACCCTTGGGTTAATTGTTAGTGCTGCCGGCGCTTACGGTGTACTTCTTCCACGAGAGCTGGAGGCGAGTGAATGAAGACACGACACAGCTCAAGAGATTTTAGATGGAGCAAGCGAACTCGCCCGATTCGCATAAGCTTAAGTTTTTTATGTCGGGCTTTTGCTTTCGTAGTACTGCTTCAATGCGTTGGATGCTGGTGGCCGCCGGATTTGGATACATATGGATACCAAGCGTGCGATGCTCATCAGGATTGCCCGGGTTCGAGGCTTTGTTCATCGCAACGGTGCTCTCCGCCCGGCGAGGCTCAGAGCAGCGTGCTGAACAATGCAGCTCGCTATGAAGCTCTTGCATACGGGAATCGTCAAAACGACGTGCAGCCGAAGGTTGTTCCAGTACATTTTAACACTCAAGCTCATGCAGAGATCTCAGATGTTACTTTAACTCTTCGTGCTGCAGAGATTGTGGACCCCATACTCGATGATGAGGGGCGTTGGATTTACAGCCCCAGGCCCTTAAGTGTTGAGCACCATGAAGACTTGACGATCGTGTGGCTTCCGACATCTGAAACTCTAACCAAAAGCGATGGAAGTTTCGTTTTGCCCTATATTTTCCTCGGTGAGTCGCTGGCTGAAGAGTTTGGGCTCCCTGAGCTTCCGTTCGACGATAGTATTCAGAACTTTAGAGGAGATGTCGCTCCATTGAACTCGGGTCTTCGACTTGAACCCACTTCTGCAACGCCAGAGTTTCGCGCCAATGAGCTCCTTCTTCAGGCCGATCAAAGTGTATATTGGTCGACACCGATTGAGGCGGATTCGACGACGAGTATTGCAATGTCGATCAATGGTCGTGATTGCGACCGGGTGTACGTTGGCCTTGTTGGGGATGACCGCGGAGGTCAAGTGTCGCCGTCAACAGGATTGTATTTCACAGACAATTTTGTTGCAGCTTTTGAAGTTGCCGCGTCGGCAAGCGCTTCACCAATCGTACTGGACGCCGGAAGGCAACATCAATTTGGAACGGTGGAACATACCTACAGATTTTATCGGAGTCAGGGATCCGTGAGTATCGAGGTTGATGGTGTCGAGTGGTATACCTTACCAACAGAAAGCCCAAGAATTGATTCTGTACCGCTTTTTTTGAACGTTGACTTGGACGGGGCGTGTTCGCTGAATATACGGGAGATGTGGACATCCAGAGGCGACTCGAGCCACGTCAGCACACAAGTGTTCGGGCCGCTTCGCTATTGAAGTAAGTTTGAACGGTAGGGGTACATGTTTGGGGTCCAAAGAATCTTTAAGTGCAAGTATGATTTTTGCTGAGAGTTATCATCGTTCCTGATACGCTTTGCACCAAAAGCTTCTTTGAGGGCTTTGCTCAACTCTTGGATGTGATTGGCGCCCACCACAATCACAATCTCTGCTTGTTGATTTGCATTTTGAGCGATGTGTTCGTGTCGCTTTACAATCTTAGCGGCTATCGAGGCATTCCTTTTTGCATGCACAATGTCTTCATACTCTTTGCTTAAACGCGTGATCTGAGCTTCGATGTCTTTTCCCTTGTCTTCTGGGCTTTGTTGGGTGCGCTGATCAACGGACGCATTGATTCCGCTCTTGTTCATGCTTTTCTGTGGCGAGTTTGGCAATAAGAAGCTCGTATAGCGCGCCTCAAGTTTTTCGATCTTCAGATGGCGGCTTTCAATTTGCCGAATCTTTGACAGGAGTCCGCGAGCGCTTCGTGCGCTGATCACATCGCCTTCTCGAGTCCATTCTTTGATACGCGCTTTAAGGTGATCCATGCATTGGCGGATCGGTATCACCCTTTCCCTTCGGTATTGTGGGTAGTCTCGTCGCCACATCTTCACCTGTTCGGGTTGCTCCTGAAACGCCTTGTCGGGTGTCACGATTCTTCGTTCTTGATGGAGGCGCGCGATCGCTTTTTGTACTTGAATGCCTTGAGTCAGCAGCGTTGCGTCTTCCAAACCAAAGCGATGTATTTTGCCTTTGCGATGCGTTTTCTTTGACTTTGGAAGCGACCAAGACGGAGAACTACCGTTGTTGTGATCGTTGTGTCGATCGTGCTCGAACCATAATGCTCCAAGGCTTATTCCATCAAGTATCTTTGCGCGCTCAAGAAGAAGACTTTTAAGCTGAGTCGTGCATTCGGTCGCGATGCGCGCATTGGAGTCTCTGTCCCACTCTGCGCTGTTTTCGAGCCAAGCTTGGGATTTGAGTCTGAGGTCATGCCATAGCCATGCAAGACGCTCATGCGATCGTGTGACATCTATTGTCACAGCACTCGATCCCTCACTGCCAATTTCAAGAACATGGTTATTTTTGAGCCGCCAATAAATATAGCGAGCAATGTCGCTTTGCGAACCTTTGATCACATTTCCAATTTCACTCCAGTGCATGGGTTGTGAAGGATGCTGATGGAATTGAGGCACCAGCACCAACGAGTGGCATTTACGATTTTCGGGGCATGTATTGAGCTCATCAAAAACAATCTGACTTGAGAAGTTCGATAATTGCTTGTTCGATGGTCGTACGCCTGTGAAAAGTTCAACCGGCGGTGGTGTGAAGCTTGGTAGAGAATCACTGGGACTGGACAGGACTTGTCTTGCGAGGAGCAATCCAACGATCAAGAAAAAAAGCCTTCCCTTTGACACAGTTAACCCTTTCTGAGACGTTTTCTGAGTCGGGCAGCATAACCCTTTTTAGTGCTTTGACTTGCTCGCCCAAAAGCAAGAGCGTCTCGTGGAATATCTTTGACAACCGTCGAACCCGCGGCAACAAAGGCGTCGGCGTCGATTGTAATCGGTGCCACGAGGGTTGAATTGGAACCAATAAAGACGCCATCGGCAATGGATGTCTTGTGTTTATTGAAACCATCGTAGTTGCACGTGATTGTGCCTGCTCCAATGTTCGCATTCCTACCAATGGTTGTGTCGCCCAAGTACGAAAGATGACTTGCCTTGGAGCCAACACCCAAAGTCGTCTTCTTCATCTCTACAAAGTTACCGACCTTGGAACCTTCCTCAAGGTGACTTCCCTCTCTCAGTCGGGCATATGGGCCCACACGAGCACCCTTACCGATGCAAGCATGCTCGGTCCACGTCATGGCTTCGACAATAGCGCCTTCTGCCACGGTGGTATCTCGTAGAGAAGAATGAGCGCCGATGCGAGCATTCTGACCGATGTGACATTCTCCTGAAAGATGTGTAAATGGAGCAACCTCGGCATTTCCCTCGAATGCGACCCCTGGACCGATCCACACGGAGTTCGGCATTGATATTGCAACACCTTCATGCATCCATTGTGTTATGATGCGTTTTCGCAAGATATCTTCAGCCTCTGAACGCTGGACTTGGCTGTTAACCCCCAGCATCTCTTCACAACTCAACGAAGAAGAATGCACCTTCCCATTTGTAGCAGCATCAAAAATAAGGTCTGTGATATAAAACTCACCTTGCTGATTCTTATTCTCGAGGGCTGAAAGTCGTGTTTCTAAGATCCCAGAACTGAAAATATAAACGCCCGGATTAACCTCTTGAATTTTACGTTGCTCATCGTCTGCATCTTTCTCTTCGACGATTTGGTAAACGTTGCCTTCCTGCCGAACAATGCGACCGTACCCAAAAGGATGATCGACTTCTGTTGTGAAGAGTGACGCAGTGGCCTCAGTTGAGAAATGAGCTTGCACAAGTCGGTTGAGTGAGTCTTCATGAATACAGGGGGTATCGCCACAAAGCACCAACGTGTTGTTGATCGGTTGCGCCCCTTTAAGTGCACACTGCAATGCGTGTCCTGTGCCCAATTGTTCTTCTTGAAGTGCGAATTCAATACGTGAGCCAAGTTCAAGTTTCGCTGCCACGTCCAGACACCGTGCACGCACCGAGTCACGTTGGTGCCCTACGACGACAATGATTTTCCTCGGGTTGAGCGGCTCGATTGCTCTTAGTACCCATTCGATCATCGGGCGCTCGAGCACTTCGTGCAAAACCTTTGCAAGGTCGCTCTTCATACGCGTTCCTTGGCCCGCGGCAAGAATTACAACGTCGAGAGGATTGTCTTCGTTTAGAGTAGTCATAACTTGACTATACGCATTCTAGGAGCGCTTTGGCTACCCAAAACTCTATCGCATCCCTTGGGAGGGGGGCTCCTTTTCGCCCATATTGAAGCGTTTTTTTCACTTGTCACGGATGCTTCCACCTGATTTGATGTCGACATGGCACCTGGATTTTTTTCAAAAATGTTTGGGACTCTTTGCGCAAGCTCAGGGATGTTGATGAGCTCTTGCACCTTTTCCCCGCAAGCGTGGACACGCTTTGAAGTTACTTCGACCCTCCTCGACGATTGCCAGCAAGTCCAGAACGGGCCAATAACCTGTGTTGAAAGGGATGAAAGCGAAACACTCGGAAACCTAGCATTGGAGATGGTGTGGGTTTTAGAAGCGCGCGATCGCAATGCGCGTCTTCTCGATCATGAAGGCCAGTTATGGGAAGGTGTTCGGGTTTTGCCAAACGAGATTGATGACACGTTGTGCTCCTCCGGGTCTGAGCTTTGCTGGACGTTATCACGAACCCGTTTTGCCAATGCGAACAGTATTGGCTGCGCAAGAAGGTGGAACGATGTGCTCATTCTCAGTGAAAGTGGAGGAGCGTTTTCAGGGTTTTGGATCGAGTCGGAGACCAACAACGCAGAGTGTTCTGATGCGTATGCGAGACAACGACGCCATAGAGTTGAGCTCAACCCTATTGAAAACGAGCTTGATGCAATTGATTTCGCACGCTCCACGCAGATGGAGGTCACCGATGCGTCTTAGTGTTTCCTCGAGCTTTCAATCGGTGCTTTTGTTTTTTGGGGGCGCTCTGTTAGGCACGGGTTGCGACAGCAGTGACTTGAACCTTCAAGATGTCACGCTCCAGCGAGTGGAAAGCTGCGACTACCGAGAATCCGGTACCTTTTGCGACGACAGTGTCGAAATATTCTTGGTGCGTAGTGAAGTGTGGTCTTTCGAACGATTACGCACCTCGCGCGATGCACCCGACGCGCTTCGCGTGAATACGGGTACCAATGAATGGGTTTTAAGTGAAGACCATACGGGCTCGAATGAGGATCCTGATCTTCGCTCATATCGAGGAGAGCTCTTTTCTCTTGTTGAGTCCGATGGCTGCGAAGTACGCCGTGGAGTAGAGCTCGTTGTACGGCTTCAATCGGGAACTTTTTTCGAAGGTGCACTTGTTGAAGGATGGCGAAATTCCACCATCGTTGGGGCGTCTTGCGCAGAAGCTCTAAGTGGACGTGTTGACACGTGGGACATTCGTTTGAGTGAAAGTGATGATGTTTAAAGGGAGGGGAGAATGATCTTGCCGACTCAAGAAGTAGACCCTCAACGAATCCGGGCTTGGCTATATTTGCTTTTCGTCCTAGGAGTCCAGGCATGTGGTGTTGAGAGCGAGTATGGCAATGCCTTTGTTTCCATTGTTTCACTTGAAGAATGCGAGATTGATGCAAACGGTCACTTTTGTGATGTCAGCGCAGAGCGTCGTGTAGAAGGGTTGCTGTATACCCGTGATGATGAACACCTCATATTAACGTCATATCAATCTGGCGAAGCTTTTGTGACTCTCTTTGAACGAGTGGAGGATACGATTTGGGTGCATTCAAATAGTGTTCGAGAAGGCGAAGGAGATTCCAGCCTCGCATGCGTGAGAACAGAAACACGCGAAGTCGTTGTTGAAGAAATTGTGTTGGAGAGCAGCACCACGAATGGTTGTCTGACGTTTGAAGGTCGCGAGCGCATCGTGGAGGAATGGTCCGATGGCTGTGGTCTCAATCCGCGAGAGAGAATCATGCGCTGGGAACCTGTGGTGGAGTGTGACGACCAGTTGAATGGCTGGTTGTTCGCGGAAGATTCTTGACAAGTGGATGCTCACGAATGAGGCTATGCATCATTCTATCGTTTTAATGTGAGGTTTTTATGAAAGTTGCGGTATTTATTTCTGGACGAAGTTTTTATACGGGGTGGCGCGACGCGACGCAGGGGCGTCGCATCAACTTCGAATCCATGGCCGAGTGGTTGGCTGAACATATCGGTGCACAACAAGTTATTGGTATCAACTATTTTACGGCTTTGGATGCATCCGGGGATCGAGACCAAAGTGACAAGCTGGTCGCATTTCTCGAGGTGCTTGAGTTGCAACCTGGGTTTCATGTTCGTAAAGTGGGTAGGCGTTCAGGACGTGTTCAATGTGGAGATTGTGGTGCTGACGTTCGAGTTCCCTCGGATATCGAGGCCGATACCCTCTTGGTCGCTTCTGCACTACAGCTTGCTGCGGTCGATGCATTTGATGCTGCTTTGTTTGTATCGATTTCGCATGAACATGTTCCAGCAATCGAGTCGCTCGCGACTTTGGGTAAGCCTTCCTATGTTGCGAGTTGGGGACAAGCAGGGGTTTCCCATCGCGTGCGAAAAGCCGCTCATCAATATATTGATTTGAATGAGGGCCTCGAGCAATTCGCAGAAGACGGAGACGATGATGCCTTTTGGGACGATGATGCACTCTATGATGAGACATGCCAGATTTTTCTCGATGAGCTTCGTGCGGCAGAACGTAAGTTTCAGGGCGGTTATGTTGGGCTCGGATATTTCGTGACCAAATGGCGTTCGACAGAGCTAAGTCCTTCACCGGACATTCGCCGAAAAGTACTAGAAGACCTTATTGAGACCGGCGACATCGAGGCTTATGAGGCGACAGATGGGGCTCAAGCGATACGTGTTCAAGCCACCTGAGCGAAGCTCGCTTCGGTCTTGCGAGCTGCGCAAGGCCACTCGTTTTGACTGGGGCCTGCAGGTCGCACTCACTTCACATGACGATCGTTGCTTTGCTTCGATACTTCAGAAAGATAGGGCGTTAAAACCTTGACTAAGGCATCTGCACCATCACGAACTCGAGGTGACTTTTTGAGTTTATTGACGAGTTGAGACCAAAGAGCATCCGCATGCGGCACAATCGTATTGCCAGACGGGAGTCGTAGATATTCGTTATCGAGCCTATGGCATGCAAGAAGTACAGAACCTAGCTTAGCGCCTTTGTCGGAAAAGCTCTTTGTAAAATGTAGCATCGAGTTTGTGGCCAAGAGAGCATCACGCCATGCTGCTGTGAGGGCGAGGTGGGTCGTGATTTCCATAATGCGTTGAATCCACAGCGGTCGAATACTTTCCCCCAACGCTAGAAAAACATTGTCCGCAAGCGCTTCACCGTAACGTACCCAGTCGAGTTCAAAGGCCCGCTCACAGATCCATCGTGCCAAGTCACGGTTCTCAAGCAAAAGCATTGATGCATCGACGCGACTTGAGTTGCAATGGCCGGGTGGGAAGAGAGAAAGTTCTGCAACATCGTGGCATCCAGTATAGGCCCAGACACTTAAGGGCGAGAGAAGAAAGGCTTGTGAGAAACCCTGAAGTACGAGGGAGCGAATGCGCGGGTCTGGTAAGGTGTCAATCGTATGTAAGACAGAGCGCTGCGTGGTACGGACGTCGCCGCCGAAGAGTTTATAAAAGCGACTTTCAAAGCTCGAGGGTTTTTCTTCGAGATCAAGTTGTCGTTCTTTGAAGGATACAAACCAGTCTGCCACGGTGGCACGCATTGGCATTTCAAAGATCAAGTGTCGAAAGAAGGCATGACCCGGATGATGTGTCAGTGGAATACTGTTCCCAAAGTACAGGGTATGTTCAAGGAAATTTTGTGTCTTGGCCCAACTGGCATCGCAATCCGGGTTCATCGCTACGCAGAGCTGATAGACGAAGAGCAAGCATGACCAATCACCTCGAGAGGGCGCTGGAATCTCGATATTGCATTGCCCTCGACCAAAGCGAAATAAGGCGTGATGAAAATCCTCAGCCAACATACTGGCCGTCAATGCATCCGCAATCTCGGCTAGGTCCCTGGGTTGGAGAAAGTTGCTGACACTTGCACTTTCACCTTGCAGCAGAGGAAAGGCAAACTCATCGAGTAACTTTTGCGCACTCTTTTCAGCGGTCATCGTGTCCCTTCATAATTACTCATCGGTCATCACTAATATTTGAGTCGGAATCCAGAGTTGATGTACCCGCGGGACCCGCAATGGCCTTTCGAGGAATTGTCTTCGGGCCTCGCCAAAGAGAAAAGCGACTCATCGAAGCAAACTCAAGTTCGCCCGGGGAGTTCGCCTGAGGTGTGCTTTGTGGCTCCCACAAAAGTTCATCCAGTGCCTCTGAGCGTGCAACAACAGATGCTCTTGAAAGCAATCCAAGGTCATCCAAAGAGAAGCATTTCCACCTTTGTGTTTCCTCATCGAAAAGGACCGCATCGCGTTTTTCAAGTTGAAAATGCTCGCGGAGCCGATCTTTTAGCAGCGTTATTGGGGCTAGGGTTGTTCCGGTTGGAAGATAGATAGACTCACCAATATCATAGTAATGGCGACCCAAAGGAAAGGATCGGATATCAAATTGAGACCAAAGACAGATGGAGTCTTCAGAAAGTCCTGAACGATATGCCTCCAGTAAAACGCGAGGAACAACATAGAGAAGTTCGGCAAACATTTTAAACTTATCCAGTGGAATAAGCGAAAGCGTTGGAATGGCATGGGGCTCGACCGATTTCACAACCCGCACATCGATCGGCAAGGTTGGCAAATTGGAAAAACCCATTGGAGGAATGTTCCCGCCCAATTCCTTATTCGAAGTGGTGTTTAAGACTTCAGCATCGAGCTCGCGTTTCTTTTGCTCTTGCGACGACACGTGTAGACTGACGAGGCTTTTTGTGTCGTAGGTGTTCTCAAGCTGGAGCTCGAGAACATGTTCTTGAGTACGTTCCCCTGTCCACAGGCTGATGTGACGACTCGGGTTCTCGCCTCCACTACCTTTGGAAAGAACAGTTGAGAAACTCGCTAAGGGGAGGGGATGGGTGTAGCCGTATGCAACCGCCGCATGCTCTCCATGTTTCTGAAAAATTTGAATCCCGGGTGTCTCGTGTAGAATCCTTGCGTAACGATCGGGTAGCTCTTTGCATTCTCCCCACAAATAAAGGCCCTTTGAGTTTGCTAGAGAGAAATTGTCCACCCCAGCTCCGGTCTTTTGACCGGGGCTTGCGTGCATGTCTTTTCGCCTCGCGTAGCCCAATGAAGAATCGATTTTCCGTCGGTTTAAGAATGACAACACATGCGTCGCGAGACCTTCATGAAAAAGTATTGCGACATCCCGATGCATGTCGTCATTTTTTTGATCTCGTTTAACTGCTTGTGTTGAAAGGAGCACCCTCCGAAGCTCGAGCCGTTCTTGCTCGATCCACCGTGTGTCCCCGTCAAGGTCAAGCGCATAAAACTCGGGAGATTTTGGAGCCTTGGGCTCTGCTTCACCATTGATCAGATCATACCCGTATGGGGCTTCGCGATCTCGGTATCGTAACAAAATGCGATTCGCGCAGGCAAACACGCGGCCGCCAAAGAGACGCGTCGCATCAGCGATTTGATCGGCCCCACGGCTGTCATGGACGACAAAGCGTAGAATTACTCCGACGGAGTTATCTTTCGCATTGCGCACTCTCTCGATCGATAGCCCTTCAAAAAGTGTTCTGGCCGAAATCTTAGAAGCGAGGGCCTCCAGCATTCGAACAGATTTATAAAGCGTTGGCATGTATGCTGCCAAGGAATCCCCAATAAGAACATTGCGGCGATCTCGGCGGAATCCGCTAACATTTGGTGTTCGATGGGTTGCCTCTATTGGTCTTAGCATGCGCTTAGGTTAGCGTGCGTCTCAACAGGGGCCAAATCTGACATGAAAAAATCGATTGAAATCCGTGGTGCGCGTGCGCACAACCTCAAAAACATCGACGTGAGCCTTCCTCGCGACAAGCTGATCGTGTTTACGGGTCTTTCCGGCTCAGGAAAAAGCTCGCTTGCTTTTGACACCATCTATGCAGAAGGCCAACGGCGTTACGTTGAGTCGCTTTCAAGCTATGCGCGCCAGTTTTTGTCCATGCAGCAAAAGCCCGATGTGGACGCCATCGAAGGGCTGTCCCCGGCAATTAGTATCGAGCAGAAAACAACCTCAAGAAACCCGCGTTCCACTGTTGCAACAGTGACAGAGATTTCGGATTACCTTCGCCTCCTCTATGCAAGGGTTGGGGATGTTCATTGTTATCGCTGTGGCAAAGCAATCGTTCAGCGGAGTTCCACAGAGATTGTGAACGGGATTCTCAAAGATATGGAGGGACAGAAACTTTCCATTCTGGCGCCCGTCGTCCGGCAACGCAAGGGCGAATATAAAAAGCTCCTTCAGTCATTGGCTAAAGAAGGATTTGCACGCGTGCGTATCGATGGCGAAGATCACATGCTCGATGCCCCACCAGAGCTCAACCGGAAGGTCAAGCATGACATTGACGTGACGGTCGATCGACTTGTGGTGCGCAAAAAAGACCGTGCGCGTCTTGCGGATGCCGTTGAGCTCGCACTCAAGCGCGCGGAGGGCTATATTGTTTTGGTTAAGCACGAAGAAAAATGTGAGGAACTTCTCAGCGAACATCATGCGTGTATCGATTGCGGGATTTCCTACCCTGCGATCGAACCACGTTTCTTTTCATTCAATGCTCCACAAGGCGCATGTGGAGACTGCTCAGGTTTAGGGCAACGCTTTAGCTTTGATGAATCACTCGTGGTGCCAGACCCCAGTCGATCGCTGCAGGAGGGTGCGCTCGCCCCGTGGGGAGGAGCTTGGGAAGGGTTTTACGGCTCGATGCTAACAGCCGTGGCTAAAAAATATAAATTTAAGATGACCACGCCGTGGCAAGATCTTTCGGAAACACAGAAGAAGGTTGTGCTCTATGGCAGCGACGCACCTTTGACTTTTGTGTACGAAGGACGTGATGACGGCAATGCCCACAAGTGGACAAAGGTTTTTGAAGGCGTCATCCCCAACCTTGAGCGACGCCATCGTGAAACCCAGTCGGACCGCGCACGTTCGTCCATTGAAGGCTACATGCAACAAGTTCCGTGCGTAACGTGTAAAGGAACACGGCTCAAGCCAGAAGCCAACTCTGTTTTGGTGAACGGACTCTCTTTGCCGGCGATGACCCATCTATCCATCGAGAACGCAAAAAGCTTTGTTGATAATCTTGGTTTCAAAGGAAATCAGAAGGTGATTGCCTCGCCGATTTTGAAAGAGATTGGTGACAGGCTTACCTTTCTTGACTCTGTTGGGTTGGGATATTTAACACTGGACCGCTCAGCCGGTACATTGTCGGGTGGAGAAGCGCAGCGTATTCGTCTTGCTTCTCAGATTGGTTCAGCTTTGATGGGCGTTATGTATGTCCTTGATGAGCCTTCGATTGGGTTGCATCAACGTGACAACGAAAAACTGATTCAGACTCTGGAGCACTTGAGAGATTTAGGAAACACCGTGATCGTTGTTGAGCACGATGAAGACACGATCCTGGCTTCGGATTATGTGGTCGATCTCGGCCCTGGAGCTGGCATTGAGGGGGGAGGAGTGGTCGCTGCCGGAACACCGAAAGCAATTATGAAATCCAAAGCTTCCTTGACTGGAAAGTACCTTAAGGGAATCGAGGGCATCGAGATACCGGAGTCTCGCCGAACAATCGATCCAAAACGTCAACTTGAAATTCGTGGTGCCTGTGGAAACAACCTCAAGACCATAAATACGAAGATACCCCTAGGCGCTTTAACATGTGTCAGTGGTGTATCCGGATCCGGTAAGAGTTCATTGATTATTGATACGCTAACCCCTCACTTGATGGCTGAAATTTACGCTTCGAAGGACCGACCCTTGAAGGTCAAAAGTATTAAGGGGGTTGAGCTTCTGGATAAGGTTATTCGAATCGATCAAAAGCCAATTGGTCGAACGCCGCGCTCCAACCCGGCAACCTATACTGGGCTTTTCGACCCGATACGAGCCCTTTTCGCAGACTGCGCAGAATCTAAGATTCGCGGCTATGGCCCTGGGCGTTTTTCGTTCAATGTAAAAGGGGGGCGCTGCGAAAAGTGCGAAGGCGATGGTATGATCAAAATCGAGATGAATTTCCTCGCGGATGTTTATGTTGAATGCGAAGCATGCGAAGGGCGGCGCTACAATCCTGAAACCCTTGCGATTACTTACAGGGACAAGAACATCGCAGACGTACTCGCGATGTCAGTTGCAGAGGCGCTAGCCTTTTTCAAGGCGCATATTAAGATCGCGCGCCGCCTACAAACACTCGTCGACGTAGGGCTTGGCTATATCAAACTCGGTCAGTCCGCTACGACTCTTTCTGGGGGCGAAGCGCAACGAATCAAGTTGAGTCGTGAGCTTGGTAAACGACCGACAGGCAAAACCTTATATATTCTTGACGAACCCACGACAGGCCTTCACTTTCATGACGTCAAGCAGCTTATCGGTGTTCTTCAACGCTTGGTCGACACCGGCAATTCAGTCCTTGTGATCGAACATAATTTGGATGTCATTAAGTGTGCGGATTGGCTTGTCGACTTGGGGCCTGAGGGCGGTGATGGAGGAGGCGAGATTGTGGCCGAAGGTCGACCCGAGGATGTTGCGAAGGTGACGAAGTCTCACACGGGACGATTTCTCAGGCGAATGGGACTTTGAAAAAGGTCAGGAGCCATGATGGAGTATCCTCGCGAAGTTTTTGATAGAAATGGGATAATCAATCGTGAGTGAACTTGAGACACGTTTACGAATATTTGGGGCTGCTCGAAATGCCCTAAGAGCCTACTTTGAGAGCCAAGGTTTTTTGGAGCTAACTCCACCATGTTTGGTTCCCTCGAATGCGCCGGAATTGCATATCAACCCTCTCTTTGTTTCGCTGCTTGACGGTTTTGCTTCACCGGAACCACGAGATGTACAACTGCAGACATCGCCGGAATTGTGGATCAAAAAAGTCCTCGCGCATACGAATATTCAGAAGTGTTACGCGTTGACGCCGGTCTTTCGAGACGGAGAAGGTGGCGAATGGCATCAACCAGAATTTACAATGCTCGAATGGTATGAACCGGGTGACTCAACCAGGCTTTTAGCAAAGCGTTTTTATGAAATCCTCGAAACCTTGAATGATGTAGTTGGAAGGGAGCCTCTTCGGGACGTGCAAAATCTCAATTACATAGATGCATTAACGGCAGTTTTTCCAGAGCTTGATATGAAAGAGTACTGGAACTCAAATTCTCCCAAAGACTATATCGAAGGCGCGATTGGAAAGAGCTTGCGATGGCCAAAAGATGTGAGCCATCTGGAAGGTATAGATTTATTGTGGAGTGCTTTTGTCGAGCCTGAGTTGAATGAGAAGCGTTTACCGCTTTGCGTACACAATTGGCTTGCAGAGCAGGCCTCGCTAGCAGAGATAGACCCGCTTTCAGGTTTTGCTAAACGGGTCGAGGGCTATTTGCATGGTGTGGAGCTCATGAATGGCTTTGTTGAACTCCGTGATAGAGACACGCAGCGAGAGCGTTTTCAAGCGGTTCAAGCGATGCGAGAGCTCAAGGGGCAACGTCGCGTTGCCATCGATCAAGAGTTTATTGCGTCTCTCACAACGTTGCCTCGCTGTGTGGGTGCAGCTTTAGGATTTGAACGCGCACTTTCGACTCTATGTGATGCAAAATCACTGATGTCTGAACGGAGCTTACTCGTGTCTAGCAAACCTTGATGTGTCCATTACCCGAACGGAAGTTTAGATGAACATGGAAAATATATTTAAGAAGTTGTGAATTAAAAAGAACGCCCGCTATCGACGTTCTTTTTTCGTGTTCTGAAGGTGGAAGCTTACAACATCCTACAACTATTGTTCAGGTAGGTAATTTCGTTCAAGCTATCCACGAAAACATTGCCGTTGTTCCAATCGATCCGTGCAGCATTCCAAAGCTGATTTGAGTCCGACATAATCCTCTCATCATCAAAGCGCAGAGAGCCATCAATATAGATTTTAATCCGAACCGTGGTGTTGCCACTTCCGCCAAACCCACTGGCCCCAAAATAGTGTGCACCGACATAATAGATGTCGCTTCCTGATGGTTGTTTAACATTGATGTTCTCAGGGCCAAAACCACTAATATTATCAATATCCAAGCTGGGGTCGCCATCACTAATGCCCGAGATACCATCGATATCAAGTCCACCAATACAGTTGGCGTAGTAGCACGTCTGACTGTCACAGAAGTCACCCCCGCCAGCTCCACGCTGGAGCCGAAGATCGAAGTCGGTACCATCTGTATTCCAAAGCATTTCAACATGCAGGGCGTCGCTCGGACTTGAACTTATCGTTAGTAACCCTTCGTTGGTCGACCATAGGTTATTGCTATCGCGAACACTCAATCGAAGAGTGTACGATCCCGCAAGGTCAATTCCCGCGGCAGTGCCACCACCCAAAAGACCGCCAGAGGTTGTATAGGTAAAGCCTGTCTCCATAGCGTTGGGCGCTGAGAGTTGTACAGAAGACCCCTCTGGTACATCGACAAGCTCCCAGCGGTATTCCACGATCGAGAGCTCTGGGCGTGATGGCAATGATTCCTCACCAGTCACAATCACAACATCAAGCGGAGCTAGATCCGCATCGCTGCCAGTCAAGATGCCGTTGATTGACTTGAGAGTCGGGATTGCGGTTGGAGCCTCACTCCCTTCGACGGTGAGCGGTACACGGATAGTGCTCCTCGCTGGCACCGGATCATTTGACGGAATTAAGAGGGCATTCTCATATCGAGTCATCGACTCTGGGGAAGCAACGATTGTTAAGGTAAGCGGCGCCGTTCCTGGATCGATCGTAGTACCGACTGAAACCGCGGTAGCGCTCACAAAAGTGGGGTCACTCGGGTTTTCAAAGGCAAGTTGACCCAAGATCAAAGGAGCATTCCCTTGGTTGCTAATCGACAAATCGCAACGCGCTGGAGCGCCTAGACCGACCAATCCAAAGTCGCATGCCGCTGGCTCTACCTGGATGATTGGTGCACGGTCGTCAGAGATGACCAAGGGTATAATTAGCTCTCGCTCTCCGTTTGCATTGCTTTCAACATTGTCCGCATTTGAAATAATATGGAGATAGCCTGTGCGTGGAGCTTCAAAAGTGCTGACATAGCGGATGACAATTTCACCAATCTGATCGTCCCGTTCTTCTTCGGAGTAAGGTTCAATACCCGTTCCTAATTCTGGCGTTGAGATGACCTCCCAGCCACCAGAGTTCTCAAAGAAGACATTATCGACTGTGAGAGGGGTGCTGCCACCCAAGTTCAATACATTAAGCCGAATATTCACACCCGCAATCGTACTTGCATCCATTGTTAGACCGCAGTCCAATAGAAGCGCTTCGGGCTCGTCGGAGTTAAATGCGCACGCTTCTTCTCCCGTCGCGTCGCGCTCGACAAAGATGAATGCGTCGAGGTCCCGAAGTGTCGAGTTGTCCCCGCATGAGCAAGCGGGCCCGAATACGAACGCAGTTAAGAGGAGCAAAAGAGCATTGGTTTGTTTTAAATAACCAGCAAAGGGTAAAGAAACCTTTGCTGTTCTTTTTTGGGTTGTCATTTATCCTCCAAAAGGCTTTAAAAAATGTTGTGTTTCTGTCGAAATTGCTTTCGAACAGCCACACGTTACTCATTTTGTTTAGTGAAATGTCCGAATTTCAGCAAGACCTTAAATCTTATGGGAACGCTTTCACACGGTTCGTATAGTTAGTTGGAACGAATATTTTGGTCTTACCCCTTGCTAATGTCACACAACACGCCTAAAACAGAGGCCTGATAATTGACCCGAGGAATATTATGGCATTTAGTAGAAAACCTGCGAAAAGCGCGAAATTTAACCCAGACGACATTAGTTTCAAAAACCCAGAGTTGTTGAAGCGTTTTCTGACACCCGAAGGAAAGTTGCTCCCAGGCAGACGGACCGGCCTAACTGCAAAGCTCCAGCGAAAGCTAACTCGAGAAGTTAAGCGTGCTCGTGCGGTTGGATACCTCTACTTCCGAAACCAAGACGCCTAAATGCAGCGAGCCATTCTGGCGCTTTAAATTTTTAGGGCTTAAAAATGAGAGCGGTGTAAACCGCTCTCTTCTAGTTGCTGCAACCTTAAGCTTGTCTAATAGAGTTCACTCAAAAGCAGCTTCTTAGTTAGAAAATAGAGTGCCGCATCGCGGTACCCTCGTGACTCGGCATTTTAGTCAAAACATCTGAAGCGATGGATGCATCGTTGATGTTCCTTTTACTTTCGTGCATCTCGGCGTCACGCCTTGGCTTCGCTTCGAGCGGTTTTGGCCCAATTGGTACTTTGTGCTGCAAGAGCGAGTCGCATAAGGTCTTGAATACCTCATCACTCTCCAAGAGGTGCAGCCCTTGGGTAACCAATCGTGAGATTTGCGATTTGTCTCGAGAAAAGTAATTCGCGACTTCCTGAACAGAACGGTCACACCGTGTCACGGCAACCGTAGCAATAAGTCGACGCGCGAAGACAAGGTTTTGTTTACGCGAGTTACCTCGAAGAAGATCGGTATTGGTGTGGAGCAATAGACTTGCACGTCGGGTGAGATTATCGATGCGGAGACGCCGACGTTTACTTTGAGACTCGAGTTTGGTCAGGATTTGATCACTCAAGTCTGCGCCTGATCGCATTCGAGCCTTTGTCGTGATATCCTTAAAGTCGATTTTCTTGTGCATACCATCCGCTACGAAGCGTTGGTAACGGCGTCTCGCAAGCTGCTGGTCGAGCTCCCAGCCAAACGAGCGTAGGACTGGAGCAACCTTAATCCAGTCTCCATGGAAAGCTCTTTCATGGCAGTAGACATTATGCGAAGAAAAGTTGTCAGCTTCCAAGGTCTCTTGGTTTGACCCCCGGTTCGCCACAACGTCAACGAAGCGCACAAGGTCGGGCAGGAGAGTTGCCTCAAAGATTGTCGAGGCGAAACGTTGACTAAAGAGTGAGCCGCGGCGACGAAGCTTCTTGTTGATGCGTTTGGTGTGCTTGACATGAAGCCGTTGGATAATTTGTGGGAGAGAAATTGTCCGTGGTGTGAGGGTAAGATACATTTCTTGAGGCAATAGGGCAAAGGCATAGACGTCGACGTACCCACCGCGAGCCAACTCCCGAAGGTCATCGAGGTACATCGCATAGTCTTGATCTTCAAAGAAGATTTGAAGATCCGCTGCCGCCCTGCAATGAACAAGGTGCGGGAAATTCGAGGCTGTTGCGCGGCGTGTTCTCGGCATAAACTCTACAACGTCACTTCCTGGAACACGTCGTGTTCATGTGACTGCCTCTATTATAGCTTCGAGATCAAGGTTTATGTCAAGATTTTCACCCGAGGCCATGTTGCGACAGCGTCCAATCTGCGCTCGCGCTTCGCGCTCGCCAATCACAATTGTAAACTTGGCAGCACAACGGTTTGCATCTTTCATTTGCGCTTTCACCGATCGTTCACGTAAATCACGTTGCACATTGAGTCCCTTTCGTCGAAGTTGCGAATGCAGTTTCATGCATTGCTCGCGGCCCATTGGGTCGGCTGCAACCAAGTAGAGGGCAGGACCTTCTTGCCCAGATGCCAGCCCCAAGCTCGAAACGTAAACGAGTCTTTCGAGGCCCGCAGCAAAACCAATCGATGGAAGCGAGGGACCACCCATTGCCTGGCTTAACCCGTCGTAGCGGCCCCCGGCCAAAACCGTATTTTGCGCACCAAGTCCTTCGTCCACAACAAACTCGAAGACCGTATCCGTATAGTAGTCTAAACCACGAACAAGATGAGCATCGATTTCAAAATCGACGCCACACGTTTTCAACCCGAGACAAACTTGCGTGAAACGTTCCTTGGAATGTTCATCCAAAGCATCAGTCAAGACAGGTAGCTTGGGTAGGAGCGCGCGGCAGCCCGGCACCTTGCAGTCAAAAATTCGGAGAGGGTTTTGCTCTAGACGCGTTTGGCAATCAGCACACCACTCGTCCGCAAAGATTTGGGCCGCATTCTTCAGCATTGTATTGTAACGCGCTCTTGACTCTGGATTGCCCAGCGAGTTGATCACGAGCTTAAAGTTCTTCACTCCAATTTCACGTAGAAAAAGGTCTGCAGTGAAAAGAACGTCGATATCCGCGTGGATGGACTCACAGCCAAAATATTCTGCGCCGCACTGGTTGAACTGACGATAACGACCTTTCTGGGGGCGTTCTCGTCGGAACATTGGTCCAATGTAAAAATGCTTCTCATCATGCTTTGCATCGAGCATTCCCGCTTGAAGCAACGCGCGTACGACCGACGCCGTGTTTTCAGGACGTAATGTCAAATAGGTTTGCTTCTTGTCGCGATCTTTGAAGGCATACATTTCTTTGTGAACGATGTCGCTTGATTCTCCGACTGCACGTTGAAAGACTTCTGCCTTCTCAAGTATGGGTGTGCGAATCTCTGAAAATCCTGACGCACGCATTGTCTTTGCAAAAGCATCTTCAATCGCGCGGAGCGCACGACTCATATCGCCAAAGCGATCTGGCATCCCTTTAACGGAGCGCAGTTGACTCATGGGCATCTCCCGGGTCGAGTCGAGGTTGCTTCCGTGTTTACCTTGTCGCGCGCATGTTGAATGAGGCGAACAATATCCGCAACGACGTCTTCAAAGGGCTTGGCGGTTGAGTCCATCTGAACTGCGTCCTCTGCGGGTCGCAATGGAGCAATATCGCGCTCGGAGTCTTGCTTGTCTCGTTCTTGGATCATTCGAAGAATAGAGTCAAAGTCAGCGCTTTCTCCTCGGTTCTCCAAGTCGCCTTTTCTGCGACGCGCTCTCTCTCGAACATCAGCAAAGAGGAAAACTTTAAGATTGGCATCCGGGAAAACAACCGTACCAATATCTCGCCCTTCCAGGATTACACCTTGGGACTCGTCCGCGAAAGCTCTTTGTAAGGCAAGAAGCTCTTGGCGGAGAGCGGCGCTTTTCGAAAGCTGTGAAGCTCGAGCAGCAATTTCTTCCGTTCGGATTTGCCGTGTCACATCAATGCCGCCAAGAAGAATGCGATGTTGACCACTTACCAGCTCAAAGCTGACATCAATATTCGCTGCTATCGTTGCGCACGCAACCTCATCATCCAGCCGACACGCTTGGCGCAAGCACTCCAATGCTACACAGCGGTAGATTGCCCCGGTATCAATCAGCGTTAGGTTACTTTCCATCGCAACGGCCCGAGCCACAGAACTTTTACCAGCCCCTGCGGGTCCATCGATTGCAACAACAAAGCTCATTGGTCACCTTCATCTTTCAGGAACTGATCCACAGCATTCCACAAGGCATTGCTCTCGTGTGGTGTGCCTACAGAAATACGTAAAGCATCATGCAGGTCATACCCTCCCAGTGGCCTCGTGATAACTCCTTTTCGAAGTAACGATTCATACATTGCCTTTGCGTTGAGCGTCTCGCGTTGAGAGTCCGCCCAGCCTTTGATCATCACAAAGTTTGCTGCACTTTGGGGAACACGAAAACCGCGTTCACGAAAACCTTCAAGGTATTTGCGACGCATCGCTTGATTGTAGTCATAGGCACGCGCCCGGTGATCAGCGTCCTTAAGGGATGCCCGCGCAGCCACTTGCCCCAACACGTTGGCGTTGAAGGGCTCCCGCAGTCGGTTGACGCCATGGGCAATTTCAGGGTCACAGAGAGCATAACCAATACGAAGCCCAGCCAACCCATAGGCCTTGGAGAAAGTTCGTGTCACGACAGTGCGTGGCCGCGATTGCATCAGCGCGATTGCATCCGGGTAGTCTTCATCTTCGATGTATTCCCGGTATGCTTCATCAATTATGAGCACAGTATCTTTCGGGAGAATACTCGCAAACTTTTCGAGCTCCTGACGCCCGAAAGAGGTCCCTGTAGGATTGTTAGGGTTGGCCAGGGTTACAAGTTTAATCGATGGTTCATTCGCAATCGTCTTGGACAAGGCGTCAAAATCAAAGCCCTTGGATACATCATAGGGAATCTCGACAGTTTTGCAGCCGTGACCTCGAGCGGCAAGTCGATAGACGATAAACGAGGGCCAAGGAAAACACGCGCTGTCCCCTTCGCTCAAAAGACTTCTGTTCAATAACGTAAGGATCTCATTCGTACCGTTTCCAATGATAATTTGGTTTTCATCAATATTGTGCGCGTCGTGAAACTCCGAAATCGTTTGTTTGAGGAAGAACGAGCTCGCGTCGGGATAAAGGTGTACTTGAGAGGCCATCTTCATGACTGCCTCATGAGCTTTTGGAGAAGCACCCAGGCAATTTTCATTGCTGGCAAGTTTTGCTGAAACCTGGATTCCGAGTTCACGTTCGGTTTCTTCGATCGGTTTGCCTGGCACATAAGGGCTGAGAGAGTTCACGTGGGGTTGGATGAGATCGCGCATAGGTTTATATAAAAGAAAAAGTAAGAAAGCTGAAGAGTCTTTCCGCCATCGAAGGCAGGAAGTAATCAATTTTATTCAATTCGAGTCACATGCGATAGGCCTAGAAAGGTCGCTTAGTCGTAGAGCGTATCGAGAAGCTTTTCAGCGAGCCTTGGTTGGAATGCATCGAGACGTGTCCACCACGGTTCTTTATTTGACCAGGTGCGTTGTCTTTTCGCATAGCGTCGTTGTCTCCTGAAAATCAGCTCAATACATTCATTTTCACTAACGGTACCAAGCCGTAGCATGCGTGCCTCACGATAGCCCATTGTGTCGAGAAGTTTGTGGTCTTTCCCATATCGGTCTGCGAGTGACTTTTCTTCAGCGAGCAAGCCGCTATTAAGCATGACCCGAACTCGGCGTTTTAAACGAGGGTCGAGATGCTCAGGACTTGCTTCCAAGAGAAACCAACTCGCCTCAATTCGCGATACAGCAGACAAATCAACCCGACGCTGCTCACTTGGAATCTTTCCGGTGATCTGAAATATTTCAAGAGCACGAACAATACGAAGAGCATCGGTCGATTCAATTGCCTGCGCCCGTAGAGGGTCGATTGCCGCAAGACGCTCGTGCATCTCTCGTGGGCCAACACGGCCACACTCCTCTTCAAGGTGTGCACGCGTTGCGGGAGAGGAGGGCGGAACATCGGAAAGACCAAAACGCAAAGCACGCAAGTAGAGCCCCGAGCCTCCAACAATTATGGGCCGCAGTCCATCCGACTTAAGCTTGCTCAGCACATGGTCGACTTCTCGGATATAACGACCGGCTGAATATTTCTCGTTCAAACTCAAGAAATGAAAAAGATAGTGGGGGACTCGAGCTTCCTCTTTTTGTGTCGGTCCGGCAGTTCCAATTCGCATGTTTTCATAGAGTTGCCGCGAATCCGCGCAAAGAATGGCACCGCCAAGCCTTTCTGCAAGGTCAAGTGCCAGAGCGCTTTTACCGGAACCCGTGGGCCCAGAGATGATAATCGGATCAAGCGTCATGTCAGATTCGTTGTCCTTACGGAATTGTTGGAAAGCGCCGTCAAGACCTTTGTAAGAGGCTGAAGAGAGTTCGATATGTGCATGGTCTCGTCTGGCGAGCCTACGCGACTCTGAGTTCGTTGATAGAGCTCTGCGTTAAACTTCGGAGCATCTTCTAAATCCCATGATCTTCGATCGCGCTGGCGTAGCCGCTTTAAATACGTCTCTCGAATTTGGCTCGCTGCTTTCTCTTGATGCATCCGAGCGTGTGGGTCTGCGCTCAGACTTTGACTCAGAGTGCCAGCGGAAAAGTATTGGTTCACGACGCTAACATAGAGGGGAATGTACTCTTCAAGTTCAACCATCGAAAGGTTTTTTGGAGCGTGGGTTAGACGAATCTTATCGACGGAAATCCGTGAGAAATTCAAATGGTTGAAAGTATGGAGTGTTTCGTACACTTCAAAGTTCTCTGCATCATTGGCGGATACGCTAAAGTTCATTGGTGCGAGAAGCGGCCTCTTGTATTCTTCTTGCGTTGTTCGAGGGCCAGTGAGTGCCTCCTCCCACACCGCTAATACCTGATCAAAAAGAAAGAGTCTTGGCCCCTCACGCACGATAAATGTAGAGCTGTCGAGAGCCAATGATTCAAGGCGGTGCGCGTTGCGAGAGTGAAGTTGTCCTTGCCGTGATTCCGCTTTGAACACTTGCGTCGAGGTAGGAGTTGAACTGTCACGCTCGGACATCTGTTCGCCGAGTTCTGTTCTTCCTCCTTGAACTTTAGAGCCTTCCTGTCGCGTACGCTGAGCGTGTTGGTAGACTTCGATCCATGATGGGTCGTTCCGCGTGTTTTCTCTTCTGCCCGAGGTTGCACCGAGCTTACTGAGGAAGATTGGTTGAACATTTCGCAAGCCATTTGAGTTCTCTCGTGCTGTCGCAGGATGAACACCTTTGAGGAGTGATTTTCGTGTGTCGCCGTGCTCATCCCATAACTTTCCGGTGTATGCAAAGAGTGTTTCGTGAAGCATCTGGTCTTGGCGAAGCCGAACAGCAAGTTTTTGAGGATGAACATTCACGTCGAGGTTTTCTTGAGGTAGGTCGATCCAAACAATTAAGGGTGGGTGTTGACCTCTCGATATCCATGGGCGGCTCGCGAGTCGAAGAACTTTCAAAAGACCAGGATCTGGCATCCAACGCCCGTTCAAAAACACGTGTGTGGCTCGTCGATCACGTCGCGCCGAACGGGTTGGTGCAACCGCAATACGAACGTTGATAGGCGACATTGCTTGTTGTGTGTTTTGTAAATTGTTTTTGTCATGCACGGTCCACAACGCGGCAGGGATGCCGGTTGCAACATTGAGTCGCTCTTTCAATTCTGAATGGAGCTTTTGGCCTTGTTCCTCATCAAGACTTTCATTGTTTTGACGCTCGGAACAGACCGCCGGCCATACGATAGGGCCTTTTCGCGGACGATGCATTTCGATGCGCACCCAAGGGCGGGAAAGGGCGAGCGCATTTAGAACGTCGAGACACGCCCGTTCTTCTTTCGTAATATTTGAGACAAACTCGCGTCGTGCAGGTAGATTTTCAAAAAGTTTGTGAACCTGAACACGAGTGCCCTTTCGAATGGCTGAAGGTGCGATTTGGTTATTGTATTTTGTATTTAAAAGAAACGCCTCACTCGCATTCTTTGCTCGGCTCTCAATTTCAAGAGCACCCGCACTTGAAATCGCGTGCAGCGCTTCCCCGCGGAACCCAAGGGTGTTTAGCCTGAAAAGGTCTTTGTAGTCTCGTAGCTTACTGGTGTAATGGGCCTGTACGCTACGTTGAAGATCTTCTCTGGACATACCAATGCCGTCGTCAATCACTTCAATCTTTGAGAGACCACCTCGCTCCAGATGAACAACCAAAGAGGTGCAACTCGCGTCAAATGCATTTTCAACGAGTTCTTTCAAAGCTGCCGCAGGATTGGCAACAACCTCTCCAGCGGCAATCTGTGCCATCACCGGCTCTGACATCTTCTGAATCGTAGTGGTCATCGTCGCATTATGCAGGGTTGGGCACGTCAATAAATTGAGCATCCAGATTTAATCTGGACCTTAAATGATCCGCAAGAAGGCGAGGGCCAAAGACTTCTGTGGCATGGTGACCCGCAGCAATAAAGTTGACTCCAGTCTCATCTGCAATTGCTTGAGAGTATTCGCTGATCTCACCCGTAATATATGCGTCCAGTCCATCATCAACTGCGCTGTGTATCCCATCAGGCGCGCCACCAGTACAAACCCCGACCCTTTCAATCATGCTCGTCCCCGGACAGCAAATCGCATTCGGGTTTAGTCGCTCTGCACTTCTTCTAAAAAAGTCTTTTTGCGATATTGGTGTTGGCAGAGAACCTTTAAAACCAATTTTTTGACCTTTACTTTCATAAAAAGGTTCCAATGAATGTAAGCCGAGCGCCTCGCAAAGGCCCTTATTGTTGCCAAGGGTTGGGTGTGCGTCCATTGGTAAATGGTAGGCGAATAGGGAGACGCCGTTCGATAGAATCGACTGTATTCGTCTCCCAAGCCAACCGCGAATTGAGCGTATCCCGCCGCCCCAAACCAGCCCATGGTGCACCACGATAGCGTCTGCATCGATCGCATTCACCTTATCGATTAGCGCCTGATTTGCCGTTACACCACAAATCACTTTTTTTATGTTTCTCGAACCCTCGATTTGTAGTCCATTCTCACCATAATCTTTAAAGCGCTCCGGCGCATAGATTCGATTTAACTCAAGTTCAAACTCTTTGATTGCGAACATAGAAACCCCAGCAATATGTTAGTGAGTCATCAGCATAAAAAATCAGGACCGTGCTGGCTAAGGTTTGTCGTTCTTTCCAAGAATCAACTTGTGAGTTCTTGATATTCCGCGAACATCACGGCGACGCACCTCAATCGAGTTGATGCCTCGTGCTTCGGTGGCGCGGAAGCGAGAATCACTTCGTGTAAACCACTCACCATCATCGATCCGCCATTCAATCTCGTCCAACACAGCAGAGTCTGGTGTGCGAACATATACTGAGCCATCATCACTCTGACGTAGTGAGATACGTGGTGCACCAGAAAGCATAGGCGCAACCATCATTGCAGTACTCTTTTTCGAGTTCAAGTTAACAATTGTGAACTCGGTGGGCTCATTGTTGAGTCCCTGTTTCACCCGAAGTGTACCCTCTTGGACAATAATCGGCCCTCGCCAGCCGGATTGCCCCCTTCGAACAAGAAGAGAGTCACCATCATTAAAACTCAGATGCTCGAGATCGTCTGCCCCTAAGGACCAATAGCCCTCATGGTCTAATACTGGGCGGAGAAGATTCCTTTCAATGCGACGAAGTGCGATACCTTCTGGGAGTTGTGTTGGTGTGTCGCTCGCAACTCGTGTGGAGCTTGAATCCTCTTCGATGTCAACGTAGACGTTCAAAAAAGTTGTTCCACCTGCGTTGCGCGTTTCAATTGCTGCAAGGGATGCGTCAGCCTCAATGCCAAGTGAAGATTGAATTGCTGCGGCCAAATCAACATCGATCTCGAAGTTACCTGCAAGTAAACTTCCTAAGAGCTCACCAACAATATCCGACAGAGTCCCACCAAAATCGACAATCGGCTCACCATCACTATTCACTTCATTTAAGAGTTCATTATAAACCTGCTCGATACGGGTGAACTCGGGTGGTTGCGCAAGAGAAAGAATGAGTTGCTTCTCATTCTCAGGATTAATTATGACATTCAAACCTGTAACCAAATCGACATCGATCGCCGCGACTCGGGCAAAGCGGTCAAAAACATGATAATAGAAAGAGATTTGGACATTATGCCAAGAAAAACTCAGGTGTGGGTCTTCCGGCGTTCCTTGGCCAAGCTGCATCAACGCCGGCTCGCTAGGACTCAGCGTAATCAACACTGGAGATTCCGCTTCAGAAAAGCGCCGTACGTTTGCTTCTGGGAAGAAGGTATCCAGCAGCCGCGTATTGAGAACGACACCACCATTCGAGAGTCCGTAGATTGCGTTTGAGTCGAACTCCAAACACAATGCCCCAGAGTTGTATGCTGCGAAGAAGGCTTGATTGAGTACGGGTTCAGCGATAGACGCGCCTACAGCGTATGCATCGCCATTGTAATTGCCGTCAAGTGCCGGCGAGCGAACTACATTAAAGTCAGCGCTTTCATAGAGCTGCAGAAATTCAGACGCCGACAACTCGGGTACGCAAGGATGGATGGTCGGTCGCATTTCAAGATTGCCTTCACCTTTCTCAATTGCTGCAAACTGTGAGCCCAAAATAACATCCATACCTTTTGCTTCATCGCAATTGCCGCCTGTACAGTTCACACTAAATGCATCTCCCATAGGAGTAACGTTCAGACCAATATCGTTAACTGTCGGCCCAAAGAGGGTTGGGACAGTATCGCTAAGACTGATACGCTGAGCGAGAGAGAGTGGGGCACCGTCGATACCATCGAGAGCACGCCGAATAACCAGATTCATGATATCGCCTAAAAAGTCATCGACGATGTTTTCTACCGTGCCCAAGATTCCAACCATCACATCGAGAACCAACTCCGAGACATTGCAGGCAGTTTGACATTCATTGTTTGGGTACCCGGAGGTCAAGCCATCGGTGCATAGATCTGTACAATAGGGTTCGTTGGGGAATTCTCGGCATGGAAGGGGTTGCTCCATTTCAAAGGCGTTTCGATTTAAGGAACCCAAATCAAGTCCACCAAACTCAATTGAAAGACGAAGGCACTCGCCCTGACCCAGGTCGCAAGTCGCACCTGAATCGACATCGGGGTAGATGATCATCGAAATGGTTGATTGCGTAATCCCACCGCACGCACCGCCTGTGGATGGCGGACAAACTTCGGGGTTTGCTCCGTAAATATCGCACGCAATGTCAGACAAGGGCAGCCCAAAGGGCTCAGTTCTGAAGTACAAGCGAGAGTCGATCCCAATTGGCACTTCAAAAAACTCGACAAACAAACCACTGGCATTTGCAGTGAGCGTTTCTCCCGCTTGGGTCACCACGGTGTCACCGGCAGCTACAAAACGGACATCAATATTGTTTTCAATTGCATCAATGCCGATTAAAACATTCGAGTCATAGACTTCGTCTTGGTCGTCAATGTCTCGCCCAAGACTGACATCCGCCCATTGGGATGAAGTTAGAACGACAGGCTGTTGTTGACCAAAGGGAATCCGAAGCCAACCACCTGAGATGTCAAGGTTGTCTCCAAGTGCACCTCTTAAGATGGGTCCAATGTTATCTTTAATAAAGTTTAGAAGAAGCTGGTTTGTTCGAAAGCGAATCCCTTCATCGACTCGCTCTGTTCCAACAGAATCGTCCAGTGAGCTAATGCCACCACATCCTTGTGCAGATGCATCGTTGGAGCTTCCTCCGCAGCCACCACTGCAACCGTAGAGCATAGAGGACATCAAAAGAACACTGGCAAGATTTTTTATGCCGGTAGCGAGTTTGCAGCGATTTCGTCTCATAATCTGATCCTTCCTAAATCCACCGTGCGTGACACGGTGGATAGTGGCGACAGAGCTTGTCTATCAACGTAATAACAGAGGGCGGGGCACCCTGCATTAGGCGCTTGCAACGCTCCCGACTTCCGCACCATCTGCTTGTTTTCGCGAAAGTCTGATTTTCCCGTCACGCTCAATACGAATAACTTTGACGTTGACCTCATCACCTTCTTGTACGACGTCGGTAACTTTCTCGACACGCTTGTCTGCAAGCTCTGAGATGTGAACCAGGCCGTCGCAACCGTTAAAGATCTCAACAAATGCACCGAAGTCGACACATCGCTTCACGACACCGCGATAAATCATATTCATGATTGGCTCTTGGGTAAGCTCTTCAATGATATTCTTCGCTTCAATGGTACTTGGGCCAATTCCAAAGATTTGGACGCTACCATTGTCTTCAATGCTCACCTTCGCATTTGTTCTCATCGTAATATCACGAATTGTTTTGCCGCCAGGGCCGATGACATCACGAATCTTGTCAGGATTAATTTTCATTTCAAGAATTCGAGGGGCTGTCTCAGAAAGTTCATCGCGGTGTTTGGTGATCGCTTTGCCCATTTCATTCAAAATGTGCAGGCGGCCTTCTTTGGCTTGATTAAGGGCTGTGGTCATAATCTCGCGGGTTAACCCGTCGATTTTGATATCCATTTGAATCGCGACGATACCTTTTTCGGTACCGCAAACTTTAAAATCCATATCACCAATGTGGTCCTCATCACCAAGAATATCAGAAAGAACTGCGATCTTGTCGTCTTCTTGGATTAAGCCCATTGCTATCCCAGCAACCGGGCAACGAAGCGGGACGCCAGCATCCATTA
This sequence comes from Myxococcota bacterium, assembly GCA_020630615.1. GTDB lineage: Bacteria > Myxococcota > UBA727 > UBA727 > JAHDBA01 > JAHDBA01. The sequence continues at coordinate 30,995 of JAHDBA010000031.1, forward strand.
GAGCCATGCTCGCTCCACACACACTTGCCATCGAGCTTGAACCGTTTGACTCTGTGATCTCCGATACAACACGCAAAGTATAGGGGAAGTTTTCAGCTTCAGGGATTACCGAACGAACAGCACGGGTAGCAAGTGCACCATGGCCCATTTCTCGCCGAGAGGTACTGCGGAGCGGACGCGCCTCACCCACAGAGAAAGGCGGGAAGTTGTAATGAAGCATAAAGCGTTCGAAGTGCTCTCCCATGAGAGTGTCGAGTTTTTGCTCATCTTCACGTGTGCCTAGGGTCGCTGTCACAATTGCCTGCGTCTCTCCGCGTGTGAACACCGACGAACCATGTGTTCGTGGAAGTACTTTTGTTTCACAGTCAATAGCTCGGATATCCGTAAATGCACGGCCATCCAAACGTGCTTTCTCATTCACCGTTGTTTGACGAATGTGGTTGGCTTTAACGGTGCCAAAGTATTTTGAGATCTCAGAGGATACTTGCTCGTAGGCATCTTCACCCAGCTCTTCTTTGAGCGTCTCTTTTGTCACAGCCTTAACCGCATCGATCTCTGCGTATCGTGCTATTTTGTCGCGTGTCGCAATTGCGTTAACAATGCCTTTGTCGTGGGCAGTCTTTTCAACTTTTGCAAAAAGCTCTGCGTCGATCTCAGGCGCTTCAAAGACCATTTTATCTTTGCCAACCTTGGCGCGCATATCGTGGCAGCTTTGAATAACGTCTTGGCCCGCTTCATGAGCGAAAAAGAGGGCTTCAACCATTTCTTCTTCAGAGAGTTCGTCGGCCCCACCTTCAACCATTACTATCGCATCCTTCGAAACGGCCACAACCAAATCGAGGTCAGAATCCTGCTTTTGTGTTTCGGTTGGCGCAGCGATCAATGTTCCATTGACACGGGCAACGCGAACGCCGGCAATGGGTCCGGACTCTGGTGCAAAAGGGAGTTCCGACACGTGCAGTGCCATCGATGCAGCACAAAGAGCAAGAGCATCGGTATCGTGCTCGCCATCATGCGATAGCACTGTGGTCACGATTTGAACATCGTCGCGAAATCCATCTGGGAAAAGTGGACGAATAGAGCGATCGGTAATGCGAGCGTTGAGAATCTCGTGTTCCCGCGGACGCGTCTCACGTTTGAAAAAACCTCCAGGTATTTTCCCGGCTGCGTATGCCTTTTCAATATATTCACAAGTTAAAGGGAAGAAGTCTGTGCCTGGACGAGAGGGTCCGGTACATACTGTAGTTAAAATGACACTGTCACCCCATCGAGCTACGATGGATGCAGAAGTTTGTTTGGCAATTTTGCCAAACTCGAAAGTCATCTCGGTGTCGCCGACTTTGACACTTAGGTGATGCGATTTGGAAGAGTTGTGGTTGTTGCGGATAAGTTGATTTTCACTCATGTGATCTACCTTTTGTTCTATTTTTCTTATTGAGATCTTTAGATGAGATCCAAGCGCTTGCAAGGGGCACCAACGCTGCTACTCATGCTATTTTATGTCGAGGTGCGTTAGGTTAGAGAGCGCAGCACTTTCTCGTGAGAGTCACCGGAATGGTGAGAGATGTTCGGGGGGACACTATAAACAACTGCCATAAAAAAAAGATGCACAGTGTGCACCTTGATGAGCTTAAGTTGAAGCTGAGAATAAGTTAACGGCGTAGGCCGAGTGATGCAATCGTCTCGCGATAGCTATCAAAATTTTTCTTCTTCAAATAAGTCAAAAGGTTCCGACGCTTTGAAACGCTTTTGAGAAGCCCTCTACGGCTATGATGGTCGTGTTTATGGGTTTTGAAATGTTCGGTAAGATGTTTAATCTTATGGGTTAAGAGTGCGATTTGCACCTCTGCTGAACCGGTATCACCATCTTTCTTTGCATACTTTGCAATGATTGCATCACGATCTTCGATAAACATTGTTGAGACTCCTTATCTCGACACCAAGAAGTCAGCACCGTGCCGACTAAAGGTCAATGCAAACCCTAAGATACAGTTTCGGAGTGTCAAGAGGTGGGCTGCTTTCTGGTTTTAAGGCGTTGAGTCCGAGCTTTAGGTGTCGGGCGCAAGGTGTTGTCTCGTATTCAGTCGATGCTCTCGCCGCCGGGCTGCATCCTCAGCTCGTCGGATACTGGCTGCACCATCTGTTAGAAGGGATGGAACGGGCCGTTTTTCTCCCCTTTCATCGAGAGCAAC
>JAHDBA010000032.1 GCA_020630615.1 Myxococcota bacterium
CCGCCTCAACACAGCGTGGAAGTGTAGCCATTAATCCTCCTTGTGAACACCTTCAATACCCATGCGAAGGCCAAAGGAGGATATTGACCCAAGACTCGCAGATTCTTCAAAAGGGCAGGGGCCCTCGGGGGAACAAGAGACAAGAGACTGTCAGAGTACACCACCTTCTAGCATATTTAAGAGCGTCAGCTCTGGTAGCAGACGCACTTGCGCACTGAAGCGTGACGGGTTGTTGGTATGTTGGGGCGATTTCACTCAAAACCTGACGCAAGCCGATTTTGAATAATGAGATTAGGTCAATGGCCCTCGCGATATACTAAGGGATTGACGAAGATTTCGCTGTCGTAAAAACTATTTTAGAAATGGCATTGGTGCTAAGGCTTCACCCTTTGGAGTGCGAAGCTCGAAATGAAGATGCGGGCCGGTGACACGCCCACTTTGACCACTCAGACCAATAATGGCATTTGCACGAACATGCTGGCCCACCCGAACATGCGACTTTTGCAAATGTGCGTAGCGAGTGGAGCAGCCCGAAGGGTGCTTAATATCAATAACCAAGCCATAGCCAGAGCGAAACCCACTAAAGCTAACTTTCCCAGCGTTTGCCGCCATAACCCTCGTTCCTTGTCGTGCACGAAAATCCACCCCGCGGTGAAAGCGTTGTTCTTTGAGTATGGGGTGGTGGCGAAGGCCAAAATTTGAAATTGGGAAGAGCTTTTGTAAGGGGGCATGACTCAATTTTTGACATTGAGCCTCGTCAGCCACATAGGTGTGCGAGAGCGCCCCAGACTCCAGAACGCCAATCGCATATTCACTTCTCACACTCTGCTCTGCCTGATAGTACATATCGGCAAGTTCTTGGGTCCATGGAATAACACCCGAGTTTAAGCCGTCTTCTATTTCTTCCAGCACAGCCATTGCATCCTCACATACGCTCAATGAGTTGCTATACTTCTCTTGAAAATAGTTTTGTGATGCAACCAAGAATACGTTCAACGCGCCCGTAAGTTCCTGTGGAATTTCCATTGGAGCACGCCTGTCTTGAGTGAGAGTCTGAGTTCGAATAGACTTTTTCCGATTCTGATAGCTGTGCCCCCCGATGAGAAGCTCAAGCTTTTTCATTGAACGTTCAAAGGCTTCTTGTACGAGGCATTCGTCCGCAGCAGGGCTTGCAGCTTCATGTTGATTTGCAGGCATTCCATATTCAAGTGCCATACGTTGAGGACTTTCTTCGTTTGTCGCTCGAACCTTGCCCGAGAGCACTTTCCGCGACACTGTCTTCTTGTCGCTGTGTTTCCCTTCTTTTTGGAATCCTTTGAGGATTTGTTGTGTTGTGGCGAATGACCGTGTTTGCGAGCAAGAAAAGAAAAACAGCATGCCGCAAAAGAGGGCCCTTTGTTTGAAAGGCCCGGAGTTTGCCTTCTTCTGAAGGCCAGGCGCGGCGCGATAACGGTGCGAAATAACGCCCATGGGCCCCCCTTGAGTGAAGCTTTCTTGCTTCATTCAAAACACCTTTTTAAGCTTGAACTATGATCGCTGCTTGCGCAATATTTTCGCTACTCTTTCACTTTCGAGAGGGACTCACCTCCATGCGCGGGTCTCGGCGCGACGCAATTCATTCTTTGCGGCACGCTTTTGACCCCATAAATCTCTTCGCATGTGCTTCTCTCAAATGCGTTGCGTGTGCACTTGTCGTACTTATGGCGACAGAGAAGTCTCTTAATGCGAAACCCAAAGGTGCAGAAAGCCAACGCGCAGAGAGTAAGTATCTTGAGCTTCGAGATGCTGTTCGAGCATTTCGAAAAAACAAAAAAGCGATGCAGTATCGAGATAGCTATGCGCAGTTAATCACGAGAGCCAAAAAATATCGGAAAGAGTTCAAAACATCGTCGCGTGCCGATGATGCTCTCTATATTATTGCGTCGCTGCGTGAAGACTTGGGTCGTGTTTCTTTTCGTGGCAGTGATTTTTCGCGTTCTATTAATACGTATCTACGGGTTGCCAACGAGTATCCTAAAAGCAATCTCTGCGACGATGCGCTGATGCATGCCGCAAACTTAATGTTAACCAAAACACAAGAGAAAGAAAAAGGGCTGAAGCTCTATGCCCAAGTTGCAAGAGGACCAAAGTCATGGGATATGACCGCAAGCGCTCGACGGCAACTCGATAAACTCTCACCTGGATGGCACGATATCAAGACGGATGAAAAAGACCCGACTCTGATCGCACTATCGTCAGGTCCAAAAGTTGAAACGAAGAAGGAAAAGATTACTCAAAAGTTAGTAAAACAAAACCAGAGCGAGTCCCACGAAGAGGGCAGTGTTAAGGTTGTGGCCAAGCCAGCCAACAAAGTGGCAGTAGGGCCAGTAGAGAGGGGAGCAGAGAAGCCGGCAGAGAAGGGTACGCTTGTCGCAAAAGAGCGAAGCTCAAGAGTTAACCGGCGAGTACAAGAGCAACAGCAACATCACCAATACGCCCCGAGTGCCTCAGCAGAGCTGGGGGAGCGTGCAAAAAGTGAACTCGGAGAACAGGCGAAAAAGACGAGCTTTAGAATCTCAAAGATTATGGTCGACCCAGGGCATGGCGGTAAAGACACAGGCGCGATTGGCCAAAAAGGAACACTCGAAAAGAGTGTTGTTATGAGTATTGCGAACGAACTCGCAAAGGAACTGCGAGCTCAGATTCCTGGTGTTGAGGTCCGTCTGACTCGACAAAGTGATACGTACATTCCATTAAAAGAGCGAACGGCAATGGCCAACGAGTGGGGAGCAGACCTTTTCATTTCGGTCCACGCCAATGCGAATCCGAATCGAGATGTTCACGGTATCGAAACCTATACTTTAAATACGACGGACGATAAGTATGCGAAGCGCTTGGCGGGTCGAGAGAACATCGAAGAAGGAGACCATCGTTCAGACTTGGAGTTTATTCTTGCCGACTTGGCAGTAAAGTCGAACACCGACGATAGTATTCGACTTGGAAGAAAGGTTCACGATGCGACGGTCCAGCAGTTGCAGCGACAATGGCCCAACGTCGCAGATCTTGGCCTGAAACAGGCTCTCTTTTATGTTTTACTAGGGGCAAAGATGCCCGCGATATTGGTTGAAACCTCTTTTCTATCCAACGCTCGTGATGAGAAGAGGCTGATGTCACCGAAATACCGTCAAAAAATGGCGAAAGGCTTAGCGCGAGGTGTCCACGCGTATGTTTATGAACACGAGCAAAAGATGGCACGCTTGCCGTGAAGATTGCAGCTGCGATCGACGCATATTTAGACTACATCGCGGGTGTTCGCGCCTTGTCCTTGAATACAGTTGATGCGTACCGAAGAGATCTAAATGCCTTTCAGGTCTTTGCATCAGAATCCCAAATAACCGATTTAGGTGCCCTTTCGGTCACTCTTTTAACCGCTTTTCTACAGGCGGAAGCAGTGCGTGGACTTTCGAGGCAAAGTCTCACACGACGAGGCGTGGCTCTTCGACGTTGGCTTCAATATTGTTGCCAAGCGATGTGGTTGGATGAAGATTTTTCTCAGTCAGTTGAATTGCCGAAAGCGGCACGACCATTACCCAAAACAATGTCGGTCCATGACGTTGAGGCGATGTTTAGGTGTGTACGTATTCAACTTTCTGAGAAAGCGAAACATGCAGAACGGGACTATGCGCTCTTGATGGTTCTCTATGCGAGTGGCCTTCGGGTTAGCGAGCTTATACGCCTAGAGCTCGACGATCTTTTTCTTGAGCGAGGGTTCGTTCGAGTTTTAGGTAAAGGTGATAAAGAACGCGTTGTCCCCTTGGGCGAGAAAGCACACGATGCACTTTCTGCCTATCTTCAAGTGCGTGAAGGGAACGAGCATAAAACAAAACCTTGTTCACGACATGTTTTTCTTAGTAACCGAGGGCGCGGCTTAACTCGGCAACGATGCTTTCAAATCGTACAAGGGATAGCACGAGATGCGGGGCTCAAGTTGAAGGTTTCTCCACATGTTATGCGCCATGCTTTTGCAACACACCTGCTACAGAATGGCGCTGATTTACGATCCTTGCAGATGATGCTTGGGCATGCCGATCTTTCGACCACGGAGATATACACCCACATCTCAAATACACGACTCGCACAAATTGTGAATACGCGACACCCATTGTCTCGGTAGACACGCAACGCCTTTGTCGATTTCCAGGCATGACCCTTGACATTTTTTTGCTTTTTAGCTCCTGGGCGAGGAAGATCGTCAAAGGAGTTTTGATGTGTTAGTGCAACTTTTAGAGAGTCTGCGAGAAGCGTATTCTGCTTGCCTCGACGATGGAAGCCTCCAAGGGGCTTTCCCAGAGCATGTTAAGATTGAGGAGCCGCGCAATCGAGCACACGGAGACTTCGCGTGCAATATTGCAATGTTAATTGCGAAGGCCAACAAAAAAGCGCCACGTGATGTAGCTGCACTTATCGTAGAACAATGGCAGAAGAGTCCTTGGGTTGATTCCATCGAGATTGCGGGGCCCGGCTTCATGAACCTGCGCTGTAATGAAGATCTCTTCTCACAAGCCTTAATCTCAATTGTTGAGCATGGCGAAAAATGGGGGAGTAGCCCCAAGAATGACAAGCGTGTCATGGTTGAGTTTGTGTCCGCGAACCCGACCGGTCCATTGCACTTGGGACATGCGCGGGGAACATTCGTAGGTGATGCGTGCGCACGTCTTTTTGAGGCAGCCGGGTACAATGTCTCTCGAGAGTACTATATTAACGACGCCGGGCAGCAGATGGAGGTTTTGGCATCAACCGTGTACAAACGTTATCGAGAGTTGCATGGTCAACCCATAGAATTGAGTGAGGGGGAGTATCCCGCTGCGTATGTCATCGATATTGCGAAAATGTTGAGAGAGGAAGTGGGCAACACCTTGCTTGAAGCAGACGAGTCGTTGTGGCGTCCTCGGTGTCGAGAGGCAGGTGTCCGTTGGAATATCCAAAGTATTCGCGATACCCTTGGCAAGTGTGGCGTGCATTTCGATTCATGGTTCTCGGAGCAGGCGCAGCTCCATGACAGCGGCGCTGTTGCTGGAGTGGTTGAAGCCTACGAAAATGCGGGACACGTCTATCGCGCATCCACTTCACGTCAACATGAAGACCAGAAACGTCGCGCTGAGAGTAAAGCATCACAATTTAAAGAGCTTCAGGCCGGTGGACTTTTTCTAAAAACTGCTGACTTTGGTGACGATGAAGATCGTGTGATTCGACGTGCGGATGGGCGCTTTGTGTATCTCACCGCAGATTTGGCCTATCACAAGGACAAATTCGAGCGTGATTTCGACCGCTATATTAATGTCTTTGGTGCTGATCATGGTGGTCACGTCAAACGCATTCGAGCAGGCATGTCTGCACTAGGCTACAACGCGGACAAACTGGATTTTGTGTTGGTGCAAATTGTCCGTTTGATGAGAGAAGGGCAAGAACTCAAAATTTCAAAACGTGCTGGTAATGTCTACGCTTTGGATGACCTCATTGATGAGATTGGAAACGATGCCGCGCGTACTGTTTTCTTGATGCGTTCTGCAAATGCACAGTTTGACTTTGACATCTCAACCGTTCTTCAGGAAGGCAATGCGAATCCAGTTTTTTACATGCAAATGGGCCATGCACGTTGTGCCAGCGTCCTGAAGAAAGCAGAGGCGCAAGGTCTTAATGTTCGCGAAGAAGAATTGAAAAGCATTCACCTCGACCTATTGAAACTACCCGAGGAACGTCAGCTGATTAAAGACCTTGCGACCTTCCCGAAGGTTATTCAAGAGGCGGCAGAAGCGACTGAGCCGCATCGCGTGATTCACTTTCTACGTGAAATGATTGCAGGCTTTCATTCCTATTTTTCGAAGTACAAATCACAAGAGCGAATTATTTCGGAGGATCGGGACAAATCGATGGCTCGACTCCTTATGGTTCTTGCATTAAAAAACACATTGAAAAATGGGCTTGAAGTTTTGGGTATTGCGGCTCCAGATTGGATGGAGCTGAAGCAAGAAGAAGTTGGAGGTTAATCATGGCGCGAAGACGTGAACGTACACTCTTATTTGATTCAAACTCCACTTTGCCAGGCGACCTCTATGACGATGCTCCTGGAATGTCTTTATGGGTTGTTGCACTTTCAGTTGGATTGGGAATGCTAATCGCTTATGCGTGGATGCCCTCTGCAGAGTCGGACCCAAATGCGGAAGAAATTGCACTCAATGAGCCGCTGGCCATCGTCGAGAAGCGCAGTGAAGATTACCGACAAGTTCGCGAACGACTTTCGCTGGGCTTTGAGCACGCTCTCGTACGTTCCAAAGTTGAAGACGCTCAAAGTGTTATGACGGAGCACGACTTGACTTCGAAGGCGGATGTGAAAGGTGGACCGACTTCCGTGTGGGATTCCAATAACAATCCTAAGAATCGAATCGATGAATCGAATCGCCGTGCGGATCTACCCAAAAAGGAGAGGCCGGTAGAGGACCCACGAAGCCACTCCAATTTTCGATATGCTTCTCGAGGCAAAAATGCACCTGCACCCGAAACAGACGTTGATGCACAATCCACAAATACCGCGAAGCCGAAGCTGAGTCGCCACGATCGAATGCGCGGTGCCTTGAATCGATTGCGGTCGAGCGAGACGAGTGCACCATCGATACCAAGCTCTCAAAAAGAGAGTCAGAGCTCTGAGACCTATTACGTGCAAGTGGGTTCCTTTTCAGACCGAGACGATGCGAGCGAGCTGATCCACATTCTTCGCGCGAAAGGCTACCAGGTTCGCCGGGTTGCCGCAGAAGTCCCTGAGAAAGGAACTTACCATCGCGTGCAAGTTACAGGTTTTTCTTCAAAGGCTGCCGCACATGATGCATTGAGTAGGCTCTCGAATACACACAAGCTAAGCGGCTTTGTTCGAAAAGACTAAGCTGACATGCTCTACAGATGTGAGTGTAATGTGCAGATTAATCTGCGCGCAAGCGTGCAAAGAAGGACGAGATTAATCCTTGCCGCTTTGTCCGAAAACTTAGCGGTGCTTTTAAGGTCGTGAACTCCATCGACTCGACGAAACCTGTAGGCAGTCGTTTTGCGAGAGCAGTCTTGGCCCAGTTTTCAAACCCATGTTCTGGGCATGGTCCTGTTTGATCTTGTAGAATCTTCTTACTTTTGTCTTCGCCGAGTGATTGCACTAGCATCGCATCAAAGGGGTATGGCTTCCCGTACGCCAGTACCCAAGCGTTGCCATCGTGTTTAATATGCCTGGCGACGCCCTCTCGTTCGACGTAAACATATTCAAAGGTATTGCTCGCGTCCGACACATACACACCTTCGTAATCGGTGCTACATTGCTTTGCCAATGTCTCAAGCAAGTCAACGTTAACACAGCTTTCGTCGCTCCCCATCACCAAGTGACTGTCATGGTGTCCCAGTTGATAGCGTGAGTCTGAACCTTTGAAAGGGCTCTGCAAAATCATATTTTTAACTTCTTCATTTGTATGAAAATCTAAACGGGCCCAGGCAAGATTGATCATGACCACCTCTTAAATACAGCTTATTACGAATCGCTTAAGCTTTTAAGTGAATTGCATCCGTGTCTTAAAGGTGCAACTCAAGGTCTCAACGCAGGCTAAGCACCAACAAAAAACCGAGCACGACGCTCGGTTTTTTTAAACAATTCTCGCCAGCAGCGCGGCAGGTTTTATCGAACCACCAAGCTACGCACTCGGGGGAGCTTCTTCAAACTCAGCATCGATAACATTGTCATCCGTATCTGACTTTGCGTCACTCGTGTCGTCAGCACCCTCAGGGCTCGCAGTCGCGCCTTGTTCCGCTTGTGTTTTATAGAGCTCTTCAGCGAGCTTGTGGCTCGCACCTTCAAGAGTTTTAAAGGCCTCTCGAAGCTCTTCGATGTCTTCTGTTTCCAGCTTCGCTTTTGCGGCTTCAAGGGCCTCCTCAACAGGTTTCTTCGCTTCATCAGAGACGGAATCATTTTCCTTGAGCATTTTCTCCATGTTGTACACAAGACTATCAAGCTTGTTACGTTCTTCGATCAACTCGCGACGCTTTTTATCGTCCTCAGCATGCTCTTCTGCAGCCTTCACCATGTCGTCGATCTCTGTATCACTCAAGCCAGAGCTCGCGGTAATCGTAATCTTTTGCTCTTTGCCGCTCGCCTTGTCTTTTGCCGAAACGTTTACAATACCATTTGCATCAATATCGAAGGTGACTTCCACTTGAGGCACGCCGCGTGGTGCAGGTGGAATACCCTCGAGGTGAAAGCGACCAAGCGTACGGTTCCCGTTCGCCATTTCACGTTCTCCCTGAAGAACATGAACTTCGACAGAAGTCTGATTGTCACTCGCAGTCGAGAACACTTCAGTTTTCTTCGCAGGAATCGTGGTGTTACGCCCAATCAATACCGTACAAACACCACCAAGCGTCTCAATACCCAGAGAGAGCGGGGTGACATCCAAGAGGAGAAGGTCTTTAACGTCACCCGAAAGAACACCAGCCTGCACAGCTGCACCCATCGCTACAACTTCATCAGGGTTCACACTTTGGTTGGGCTCTTTGCCAAAGAACTTCGACACTGCTTCTTGCACCATAGGGATCCGAGTTGAACCACCCACGAGAATCACTTGGTCGATGTCTGTGGTTTTAAGCTTGGCATCCTTAAGTGCTGCCTCGCATGGTTTCAGGGTCCGCTGTACGATGTCATCGATCAGTTGTTCAAATTTCGAACGTGGAAGCTTAATATTAAGATGCTTCGGCCCGCTTGCGTCTGCAGTCAAGAAAGGAAGATTAATCTCAGTTTCTTGAGCTGAAGAAAGTTCAATTTTTGCCTTTTCTGCAGCTTCTTTGAGCCGCTGCAACACCATTGGGTCCGAAGAGACATCGACACCTGTGTCTTTCATGAACTCAGCGATTAAGAAGTCCATTAAGGCATTGTCAACGTCATCACCACCAAGATGCGTATCACCGTTCGTTGAAATCACTTCAACGACGTTCTCACCCACTTCAAGGATTGAGACATCAAAGGTGCCGCCACCAAAATCGAAGACTGCGATCTTCTCGTCTTGGTCTTTGTCGAGACCGTAGGCGAGTGCAGCTGCAGTAGGCTCATTCACGATACGTTTGACTTCAAGTCCAGCAATCTTACCCGCCACTTTGGTCGCTTCTCGCTGAGAATCATTAAAGTACGCAGGAACCGTAATGACGGCTTCGCTGACTTCTTCACCAAGATATTTCTCAGCAGCACGCTTTAGTTTTTGCAAAACTTTCGCTGAGATTTCTTCTGGCGAATAGCTCTTATCACCAATCTTAAACTGGCAACCGCCTTTTTCGGTGCGCGAGACTTCATAGGGAACCTTTTCGGTCTCACCTTTGATCTCATTAAAGTTGCACCCGATAAAACGCTTTGCAGAGAAAACCGTTTTCAGTGGATTGGTGACCGCTTGTCGCCGAGCGACTTGACCGACCATCACTTCCCCGTCATCTGAGAACGCCACAACAGATGGGGTTGTTCTTGCGCCTTCTTCATTAAGAAGTACTTTTGGCTCGCCGCCTTCCATGACGGAAACCACTGAGTTGGTTGTTCCTAAATCGATACCGATTATTTTGCCCATTTGAGCCTCCTTCGCGCCGATGCGCTTCACAGTGAGCACAAGGTAGCCACACGCTTTCATCGGTCAACCATTGGATCTTTGGTTTTCTAGGGATTTCCCCTAAAATATGGAGTCTTTCAACGGCTTGAACTTGCCCTTCGCTATTCGAAAGCGTTAAACAGGGACATGGAAGAATACAAAACCACGCCAGAGTCGATCTCCAAACACGCAACCTCAGAGCTCAGGGAGTCCATTCGTGACAACGCAAGGCGACAGCTTGAGGCGAACTTGCGGCGTGGTGGTGCGGTGCCCGCACTGCTTGAAAGATTCTTTGGGGGGCGCGCACAGGTGATCGGGGCAGGTGGCAAAAAAGATGTTCCTGTAGAAGACTTCTATGCACGCATCGCAATGGTTCGACAGCAGCTCACGAACCTTCGGATCGCGATTCACGGTGCAGAAGTTGACGATGCGACACGGGAGAAACTCCACAACGACCTTGGCGGTATCGGGGGAGCGTTAACAACCTTTAATGTTCTATTTAAAGATAAAGGGGCCTCGTTTAAAGGCGCTGGAAAGTGATTTTTCTGAGGTTTCGCGTCAACTTATCTCTTGAACCTTGATATCTCTGAGACGTATTTCTGCTCTGCTCAATTTGCGCATGATTCTTGAATATTCATTCTGCATCTCATAATGAGGCTGGGTCGTCAGCGCTCTCGGATTCTGGAACGCTTCTTGACATGGCATTGACCTCCTCATCTTTGATGCTAATGTTGAACCTGGCGTTTATGCCAATTCGCTGGCAGGGGTATGTCCCTTGAAAGAAAGCCTGTTAAGGTAGCAGACTTCGCCTCGCGGATAAACCGAGTAAAAAGAGGGTTTCCCTCTCTTTACGACATGTTAAGGAGCCGCACATGGCAGGCTGCAAAAAGTCACGAGGTCGTGGCAAACCAAAGATGAAAACGAACCGAGGAGCCGCAAAACGCTTTAAGAAAACAGGTTCCGGCAAAATCAAATACAGTGCAAAGGGTCACCGTCACTGTTTGAGTAACAAGTCGCGTAAACATAAGCGTCAAGAACTCAAAGCACGTTACTTGACCAAGGGTGATGCAAAGCTTGTCGCGCGTCAGATTCCTTATTTGTAGGTTTTTCGTTTCTTTTTAACGTTTTCATTCTTGAGAAATACAAGATTTTATTAGGAGGCCCCCATGGCAAGAGTCAAAGGTGGTTACAAGACGCGTCGTCGTCACAAAAAAGTTTTAAAACAAGCCAAAGGTTATTACGGCTCACGCAGTACACTTTTCAGAACAGCGAAAGAAAGTGTGGATCGTGCATTGGTGTATGCGTATCGCGATCGCAAAGTTAAGAAGCGTGAGTTTCGTAAGCTTTGGATCACACGCATCAATGCTGCGTGTCGTATGAATGATATTAGCTACTCACAGTTCATGGGTGGGTTAAAGAAAGCTGAAATCGACCTCGACCGCAAAACTCTCGCAGACTTGGCGTTTAACGACCCAAGTGCCTTTGCAACGGTTGTTGAGAGTGCGAAGAAAGCCCTTTAGAAAAAAAGAGATTCGGCATCTCTGCGAGAGGACTCGTTGGTGAGATCGTGTGAGCCTGGGAGTACCCAGGCTCTTTTTGTCTGGAATTGAACATGACACACATCAAATTGTTATAGTTATTGTTAATGAGGATTGACATGATGGACATATGGCACCTTTGTCATTGGTGCCATGCCAGGAATCGCATCGATTAAGTATTTGAGTCCATACACCCTTGAATCCTACCTTCTTCGGCGGCGCAATCGTTTCGACCGAGGAACTCTTGACAAGAGTCTGAGTTTCTAATTTCCTCGAGTTGGCACCTAAGATAATCATCATATTCACTGATGCAGCCAAGCCCTTCAACATAACCAGTCTGTTGCTCGCAAGAGGCTTCCATACTGTTTTCATTAAAGATTGTGTCACATAATTCAGACTCTTCACGTAGTCCGGTAACACAAATATTTTCTGTGCTCATACATCCGACACCAAAGCTAGCAATAAGGCATATCAATATATATTTTTTCATCGTTTGCTCCTTTCCCAATTAGGGCTGTTTTATTGTTTATGTTCGCTCGGCCAAAAAAAGTTTCAGAACGTCGTTAAAAAGATGCAATTTGTTTGTAAGCTTAAGTGAGCGACCAAGCATTAGAGGTCTGGTTTTTTTGTGTTCTATTGTTGAACATTACGTGTTTAAAAAGGCTTTGTCCAGCGACGATGGACTAGTCGATGTTGGTGAGGTCCGCTCTCTCACGATGGAGTTATTTTTTTTGGGATCGTAAATGGCATTCATCTATACAATAGCCTTTGCAGGTATGTGTCAGATGTTTTAAACCGTGTCTACTCGAGCGAGTATAAGCGAGGCGGCCATGGTTTTACAGGCATTGATTGAAGAGTTGGGTGCTGAAGAAAGCAACCTTATTAAAACTATCGAAGCGGCACTTTCTTCCGAAGAGTTGGAGTCGCTGCGCGTCAAGGCAATAGGGAAGAAAGGCTCCTTAACGAAAGTTCTTCGGGGCATGGGGAAACTTTCGCCCGACGATAGGCCGAAGCTCGGTGCGGCTGCAAATCAGGCCCGCGACCGCGTTAACAATGCTCTCGAACATGCGAAAAAGCGTCTTGAAAATGCAGCGTTGGAGGCAGAACTTAAGATACAACTCGATTTGAGCGAGCCCTCAGCCGGTCTGAGTTTGGGTTCGAGTCACCCAATCATGCAAGTGCAAGAGGAGATTCTTAGTGTGATGGACCGCCTCGGTTTTCAGCGTGCGGAAGGGCCTGAAATTGAACATGACTTTTATAATTTCGAGGCCTTGAACTTTCCACACAACCATCCGGCACGCGATATGCAAGACACTTTCTTCGTGGATGAAAATGTGGTGCTACGAACGCATACGAGTCCGATTCAGATTCGGCAGATGCTAGCACAAGGTGAGCCGCCAATGCATATCAGCGGTTACGGGCGTGTCTACCGGCACGACCAAGACGCTACGCATAGCCCGATGTTTCATCAGATTGAAGGGTTGTGGGTCGACCACGGTGTGCATCTTGGCCATCTGAAGGGAACGATCACGGCATTTTTAGAGACTCTATTTACTCCTGAGACAGGGGTTCGCTTTCGACCAAGTTACTTTCCCTTTACCGAGCCGTCAGCAGAAGTCGATATGAGCTGTGTAATGTGTGGAGGCTCAGGGGTTGCACACGATCCGGCTGCAAACAATGAACATGGTAAATGTAAGATGTGCAAAGGCACAGGTTGGATCGAGATTCTAGGGGCAGGGATGGTGGACCCCAATGTCTTCGGGGCTGTTAACTTCCCAAAAGACATTCGTGGCTTCGCTTTTGGTATTGGTGTTGAGCGCGTCGCGATGCTGAAGTATGGGATTAGCGATATTCGAATGTTTTACGAGAATGACCATCGATTCTTATCACAGTTTTAATCGCAATTTAAGAAAGTGGGCAACGCTTTAGCTTGACCCCAAAGGGTGTGCTCACCCTTGAACGTGGAGACAACAATGCTGATTTCAAGGAAGCTTCTAAATCAATGGATCGACGTATCCAAACATTCGATTGAGACAATTTCAGATAAACTTTCACTCGCCGGGTTGGAAGTTGAGGGGACCGAGACTTTTGCCTTGGACGCAAGAGTCGTCCTTGCACGTGTTCTCCACGTTGAAAAACACCCGGATGCCAAAAAGCTCTCGGTGCTTCAAGTCTCTACTGGAGAGAACACAGAGCAAATTGTGTGTGGTGCGGCAAATGTTTTCGAGGGGGCTTTGGTTGCTCTCGCTCAGCCGGGCGCAGTGCTGCCTGGCGAAATGACGATTGCGCATGCAGAAATACGTGGGGTTAAGAGTGCAGGAATGCTTGCCTCTGAAAAAGAACTCGGGCTCAGTGAGAATCATGAGGGTATCATGATCGTCGCGGAGGAGCACTCAGGGCGATTGGGGCAAAGCATTGCGACGCTGTTGTCATTGAACGATACGATTCTTGAAATTGGCGTGACACCCGATCGTTCCGATGCTCTCTCGCACTTCGGAATTGCACGAGAGCTGTCGGCTTTACTCGAGCAAGACATGCTTCAAGACGGATATGAGGTCGAAGAGTTAGCGTGGGTGGATGCGCCTCCAAGTTTGAAAATTCATGCAAGTGACCTTTGCCAAGGTTATCGACTTGTGAGCTTCCCCAACTATTGTTCATCAAAACTTGCAGACAAAGCGTCATGCGACTCAAGGCTGCTCGGGCGTGTTGGTTTCCGGAGCAAAGCTTCTGCCGTAGATGCAACAAACCTCTGCCTTGTCAATATTGGGCAGCCGACTCACGCGTTCGATGCTGCCAAATTGAGAAAACGCGCGGGGAGTGAGGGTGTCTCAATCGAGGTTCGCTGTGCACAAGAGGGCGAGAAGATCAAAACCCTCGATGAGGTCGAAGTTGTATTGAGTTCAGAAGACCTCGTCATTGCGGACCGCAAAGGTCCCATTGCAATTGCGGGTGTCATGGGGGGGCTTGAGACTGCCGTTGACGAGAATACGACTGAGGTCTGGTTTGAGGTTGCACATTTTGCGGCCGATAGTGTTCGAGCAAGTTCGCGTCGTCACGGGATTCATTCGGAGTCAAGCTACCGCTATGAGCGAGGTGTCGACCCGCTTTTACACGAGCGCGCAATTCGCGAGCTTGCAAAAGCCTGTAACGCTTCACAAGCGCATATCTTGGGTGAGCAAGGGTTGATAGAAGAAGCAGTTTCTCTAAACTTTATGCACAGTGAGCTCGAAGCACTTGTCGGTGGCACGTCCTTGGATTCAATTCGAGTGGTCAAGCGATTGCAAAACCTTGGAATCAAAACTCGCTGTGAAAAGGGTGAATACCATATCGACCCTCCAACACATCGTCCGGACTTGACACGCAGCGTTGACGTGATGGCGGAGTGGGTGCGCACCGAAGGCTTTGACTCGATTGTTGGTGTGAAACCGCGTCCTGCCAAGCCGCCACGCCTGGGTTCGCGCAGAACGACGCGAAAGCATCTCGCCAAAGTGACGCAAGCCAGGGGGTTTCGCGAGCACGTTAATCTTGCATTCATGTCACATGCCGAAGCGGAACTGGTCGCTTCAAGTGATGAGTACGTCTGTATCGCGAACCCACTCGGTGTGGAAACGGCTCTGATGCGGTCATCGTTGCAGTTGGGCTTGCTTAAAAATGCCGCAGCACAGATGGCCCATTCCGGTCACACTCTTCGCTGCTATGAGATGGGCACGATCTTCACAAGCAAGCATAGCGAAAACAGCCCGAACCCCCGTCAGGCTGGCTCTGCCCTCGGAGCGGATTCCTACGCGAAGGAGCACGAAATCTTTAGCGCGCTGGAGATAAGCCCAAGTGGTAAAGATAAACTTGAAACCATACGCGGCGCGTTGGCAAAAGTGAAATTGGTAGTCGAGGAGGTCTTCGATTTCGAGACGTCCCTCTTGTTCGAACAAAACCAAGACTTTGGACGGCTTTGGCACCCGTCTCAAAGCGCAAGTTTGGTCTGCGAGGGTCACAAACTTGGAGTTTTCGGGGTGATTCATCCTCGCGTGTTGGCCTTTTACGGCTTGGAAAAGTACAGCGCTGTTGCATTTGACATCGATGTTGAGAAACTTGCAGAGTTGCGTTCTCAGATTCGCAGAACCTACAAAGCTTTTTCAAAGTTTCCCGGGGTAACGCGCGATATATCGGTCGGGGTTCCAGAGAGCACAAGGGTCTCAGCATTAAGAGAAATCTTAAGAGAGGCGGGCCAAGGGTCAGCGCTCGAAAGCATCGATGTTTTTGATATCTATCGGGGGGATACTATTGAGGCGGGCCAGAAGGCAGTTGCAATGCGACTTACTTTTCAGAGTCACGCAGGCACCCTAAAGGATGAAGATGTGGACCCCATTGTTGCATCCGCCTTGGCTCTTTTAGAGTCTAAGTTAGGGGCAACTCAACGTTAATTGAGGAAGAATGCTCAAAATGTCAGCAGAGAGTCGGCTGAAAGGATAATCTTTTATCCCAAACACTGGTCAAGGGCCTGGAGTTGGTGGTAGCCTAAGAAAAGGAGACCTCGGATGGATGATGAGTCAACAATTGGGGCTGAAAGCCAGAAAACTGGTCGTGGAACTCTAACGAAAGCGGACATCGTCGAGGCTGTCCATGATAAAGTAGGGTTTCCTCGGAAAGAATCTTCAGATTTGGTCGAACTTATCTTCGAACTGATGAAGCAGACACTTGAGAAAGGCGACAGTTTGAAGCTTTCTGGTTTTGGGAAGTTCGAAGTTCGCCAAAAACATGCACGTCGTGGTCGCAACCCTCAAACGGGTGGCGAAATTGAGATTTCCGCTCGTAAGGTTTTAACATTCAAACCAAGCCAACTTCTAAAATCGGCGTTGGCAAGCCGTGATGAAAGTGGACACTAAAAATCAGACTTGCGACCCGCGATAAAGTCAGTTTAGTGCGGAAGATCTTTGTATTTCGATTTAGGTTTTTGACACAGTATGTGGTGGCAAGTAGAGTCGTGTTGCACTGTATAGGGTAGGAGTTTCGATGGCCGCGCATTCAAATCAGTCTTTTGCCTCCTTGATGGAAGCCGCGCGTAAACGAATAGCGAAATTGAGAGAATGTCGGTATCACCGGATTGGTGATATCGCGAAGTTACTTGAAGTCGAAACGCATGTTCTTCGTTATTGGGAGACCCAGTTTAGCCAGGTGAAGCCGCAAAAATCTGGGACGGGGCACCGCCTTTACCGTAGAAAAGATGTCGAGGCCTTGGTCCTAATTCGAGAGTTGCTCTACACCGAACGCTATACCATCGTTGGGGCAAAACGCCTTTTAAAGGAAAGCAATCTCCTAAAAACGCTACAGGGCAAGAGCGAAGTGTCAGTATGCCTTGCGACGACTAGTGCTCACTTAAACCCTAACACCGAGATCAATTTGGAAGAACGCTCCCCAAAAACGATGGCCGAATCCACGGATGTCGAGTCAGAGGCGAACTCACGAGCACGTCTTGAAAAGGGTAACGAAGGCAACCCTGTCATCCATCATGGGCTTTCGATGAAAGAAGGGTTTAAGCGAAAGACGCTCGGGCTCGATATCGCTACAGAACTTCAATCCATGTTGGATGAGCTGCGAGACGTTTCGATGCTTCTGCGCGCGAATCTGACTTAAGAAGTTAGACCTTTGAGCTTCACATTGAAAACTCAGCAACATGCCATGGAAGATCGTGCTGGCTATCTTTTCGGCCGGATTGTCGCGCTTTGTGTTATCCTCTTTTCTTCTCTTCTGTCTTTGGCAGATGTGCAAAGACAAAGCCCTATTTCACCCGGTGAACCCTTATCCCAAGACATTGTGCAAAACGATCGTGTTGCGCATGTAATGATTCCTACAAATGTTGGCTTAATCCAGGCCACAATAGACGTCAGGCGAATATCAATGCGAGGCATGAAGGGGCGTGGAAGATTTCGCTTTGATTTGGTGCTTGCGCCTGAGAGTTTTAAGTCCGACTATCCAATACTGGATGAAGCAATACGTGTGCATGTTCTAGAGGTTCATAAGGGTAGTCTCAACTATGCGTCAACCGATAGACTTGAAACGTACTGGTCAGTTCAGGATGACCCACAACACAAAAGTGAAGGCAAGAATCCAGGGAAACGCGATATTGATGCACGTGAGAAATTAGAACAAGAAGGTCAAGGTTTGAATCCTGCTGCCGAGAGGGCTGTCGAATCGCATGGTTATGTTCACCTAAGGCCTCAAGATGCATTGGCAGGCTTAAACTACCCGCCCTTGGGTTATCCTCAACAGCGCATGGCGTTGTGGGGAGGGAACGAACGTAAGCGATCGTACAATCAGGTGCCTTACCAAATTGTCGCATCACCCACGGGGGGCAGTTTTATTCGTATGCGCTTTAAAACTTCACTGAAGGCACTCGGTTGGGGGGCTCTCCCACATCCCTTCATTGAAGTCAGTGGGCCAATCATCGTGGATGTTCGCGCAGAACTTTAGAAACTCAAAGTCGAGTGAATCAATTTGATATTGACAATGTATCTGTGCTTGTAAGCTTGAGTGATGATGAAGTCGAAAATACGACAAGGTAACGAGACGGCTGTGACCTTGATTGAAGTCGGGCCACGTGACGGTCTGCAAAGCTCCGATGCCTTTATCGACACTAAAGATAAGATTACTCTGATTCAAAGGCTGGCAGAATGCGGGTTTTCCCAGATTGAAGCGAGTGCATTCGTTCACCCAAAATGGATCCCTGCACTGGCAGATCATCGGGAGCTCATGACCCATTTGCTCGCTGATGAAAACCAAAAAAATTATTTTGCACGAACCGCCTTATCTGTTTTGGCACCGAATGAACGAGGGTTTGAAAATGCCATTGCTTGTGGTTGTCAGAACATTGCGTTGGTGGTTTCCGCGAGCGACACTCACAATCAAAAGAACCTCAACTCGAGTATCGAGCAAACACTTGAAGGCTATGCACGCATTCTAAGTCATGCGAGGGAGAAGGGTTTAACCCTTCGGGTTTATCTCTCATGTGTATTTGACTGCCCTTATGAGGGGACATTGCCTCTTGGCACTATTGTTGAGCTCGTGAGACGTCTCGAAGCCCTTGGCGCCAATGAAGTTGCGCTTGGGGACACGATTGGTGCTGCTGTTCCGAACGATGTTCAGAAGGTTCTCAAGGCTCTTAGGGATGTTGTTCCAGTCGAAAAACTTGCGTGTCATTTTCATGACACCCGCGGCTTGGGTGTTGCGAATGCATTATGTGCTTACGACCTTGGTGTCCGTATATTTGATGCTTCATTGGGTGGTCTCGGTGGCTGCCCCTATGCGCCCGGTGCATCGGGTAATGTGGCGAGTGAAGACCTGGTGTACGCTTTTGAACGTAGCGGAGTATCGACAGGGGTTTCCCTAACTGCGCTGGCGCAAACATCCTTATGGTTTGAGTCCATCTCAAAGCGAAAGCTCCCATCGAAGGTCTTTCAGTCTCAAAAAGGCGGGTTACAAACGATCCCTCCTTCCCAAAAGGATGCCTAATATGAGTGTTGCGCGAACATTAAATCTTCGGGTGCATTCTTGTTTCGCAGTGGTGCGATCTTCGAGTGTCTTTTCAAGTCGCTTGCTCATCTTGGTCCTAGCACTTCCTATGACGGTGTGGCTTCAGGCATGTGCAAAGGGAGATGAAGCGAGACGCTATCAGGTTGCCAAGATTGTCGTGGATATCCCAGAAGAACTCGACAACGTAGTGTCTTCGAGCGAAGTGCGTTCGGTGCTTAATGCGAGTCTGCAACGCGAAGGCGCTTCTTTTCGGTGGGTTCACGTGCCCGATGATACGAATCGTGACTTCAACACGTTGCAGGTCAATCTACAAATGGGGCCGGTGAATCAGGCACAAGGTGTATACTTGCTACGGACAAGTGTTGGCGCGACGAAAAGGGTGCGAGCGGATTTAGGCCCAATTAAGGTTTATTCTAGCAAAATCTTTGAAGCCACGCGCCGGGTGGGCTCCCTCTCGAAAGACGAAAGGATGGCCCGTGATTTAGAAGAACTACGACAAAAAGCACTCGGTGAAATAAAAGTTGTGGCCGAACGTCTGCAAGCTCTTGGCTCGATATCGCAAGGGAGCACTATTGACTGTTCCACTTTAAAATCTGAAGCGATGAGTTCGAGTGCCATATTCGCGTGGCTACAAGTGATTCGCGACAAACGTCTTGAGCAATGTCGCGAGTTCGTATCCCATGCTTTAGAGCAAGGAGACGATGATTCGATGCGCCGAGTCGTCGCTGAGGCAGTTTTTGCACTTCGATTTAAGGAAGGGCTGGCAAAGGTCATCGATTGGACGCAGGGGGCAAACGGTTTGTCTCTTTTGCGTGTGATTGAACTGGCGAAAGAGGTTGGAGGCGATGAAGCTCGAGCATGGTTGTTTACCTTGTCCTCTGGGCATCCGGTGCAAGAAGTGCGGGATCGCGCGGCGGAAGCGTCATTGTTTCTTGAAGCAAAGAAGAACAAATCCTAAACTTCCGAAGGATACGCCAACGGAAAATGGAGCAAGAGATGGGTCGCTTTATTGTTGTTGAAGGTATGGACGGGGCGGGCACAACAACACAAGCAGAGCTTTTGTCTGAGCGCCTTGAACGCTCGTCGACGCGCTCGGTAGTCCGTACCCGAGAGCCAACAGATGAAAAGATAGGGAGACGTATCCGAAGACGTCTTCAAGAGTTGAATGCAAGCTCCAGTCGCGAAGAATGGGCGGCTTTGGCATTAAACTTTAGTTTGGATCGTCTAGAGCATTGGGAGCGACAGATACGTCCCAGTCTTGAAAGCGGACAATTTGTGGTTTCGGACCGATATCAAATGTCGAGCTGGGTGTATCAGGGGTTGCATCTGTCGAGGGAGTGGATTGAAGAGGCCAACTCCTTTGCGGGGCATGCGGATGTTAACGTTGTCATAACACTTTCGCCAGAGGTTGCCACTGAGCGCCGCATCGAACGGAGCAGGCAGGCGGGCCAGGTGTCCAAGACAGATATTTTTGAACATCAGGAATTTCAAAGTGCAATTGCGGAAGGTTATGAGCGAGCCATCTTGAGGTGGCGCAAACTTGGGCGAAGTGTTGTGGAGGTTGATGGAGCCCAGTCGGTCGAAGGTGTGCATCAAGCACTTTGGTCCAAGCTAGCAGCCTTGGGAGTCGTACCATGAACCCTCCTTCGGTTGCCGTGACGAGCGCGCCCAAGAGTTCGCCAAAGATCATGGGGATCCTCAATGTGACACCCGACAGTTTTTCAGACGGTGGACTCTACCCATCAGTCGAAGCGGTCGTCCAGCGTGGAAAAGAAATGGTCGCACAAGGCGCATCGATATTAGATGTTGGCGGAGAGTCAACGCGGCCCAATGCACCAGAAGTTACGACTCAAGTGGAACTTGGACGCGTTATTCCGGTAATTGAGCGACTTGCGAAAGAAGTTAACGTCGGTATTTCAATCGACACACGAAAAGTTGAAGTTGCACGTGCTGCTTATGATTCCGGTGCAACTTGGTTGAATGATGTGAGCGGCTTGCGCGAGCGTGAAATGCTTGAGTTCTCGCCTCAATTTGAACGCGTTGTGATTATGCACATGCGTGGTATCCCCAGTACGATGCAGTCAGGTGAAATCAATTATGACGATGTTGTGACCCATGTGAGTGACTATTTAGAGGCGCGGGTGAAAGACTTCGTTAATGTTGGTGGGAATTTTAAGAGTGTTTTTGTCGACCCCGGGATTGGATTCGGTAAAACAACACAGCACAATATTGAGTTGATTCGTAGAATACAGGCCTTTGAGAACCTTGGGTGTGCAGGCGTTGTATTGGGGGCAAGCCGAAAACGATTTCTCGGTGAGATTGCCGAGCAAGAGCTGTCGATGAAACGCGATCCTGCGACCCATGCATTGAGCGCAATCCTTGTTCACTCAGGGTGTGCACCGGCTTTCTTGCGGGTTCACGACGTAGAGGGGACCCGACAAGCAATTCAAGTTGCGTCAATCTTTCAGGGTGGAATGTGATAGGATCTGTGCTACCAAACTGAAGATTGTTCTGTTCAGCAGGACTTAAGGAGGAATGCATGGCAGTTGCGAAACCTGGTTCTGGCGAGACAGATTATGAGGAATACATTCGCACCTCGGAGCTCCTTCGCCTGCAGAAGGCCCGCTCAGAGCTGGTTAATCCGGATGAAGTCATGTTTATTGTCACGCATCAAAGCATGGAACTTTGGATGAAAGTTGCAGACTACGAGATCCTAAAGGCGCGTGAATGTTTACATCAGGAAGAGCTCGTGTTTGCCCATCGACACATTGACCGCATCGGAATCATAATCGATCTGGTTGCTGAAGGCTTAAAGCCTTTGAAAACGATGACGCAAGCAGACTACCATTCGATACGGCAGGCTTTGGGGCGAGGTTCTGGGCAAGACTCGCCAGGGTTCAATAAGATTTTGAACAACCTCCCAACTCTACACGACCCTTTCATGCAGCTCCTTGAAAAACGAGGCATTTCGCTTCTGACCCTTTTCAAAGAGCCTCACGTTGATGCACACGAACTCATTTATAGTATTGCGATGAAGATGATGGAAGCCGATCGCGCATTCCAGGAGTTTCGTTACAAGCACATTCATCTTGCCAAGCAACATATTGGTTTAAAAGTGAAAAGCCTTAAAGGCGTTCCAGCAAAAAACTTGGAGAAGGGTATTTTGCAAGAAGTCTTCCCAGACCTATGGCGTGCAGTTGAAGACTTTACGCTTGAACTCAAAACACAATATTAGACCTAGGGCGTTGTTAATTGTTTCGAACCCGCTTTAGGCTTTGAGCTCGATAGTAGCGACCCGCACTTTCCAAGCCGAATGTTGAGACAACCATTCCGGCCAAAAAGAGCGTTGGGCCTACCATGACCCAAGCCATCGGTTGACTCCAAACTTCATCGGCTAGCACCGAAGGGTGCGCTTTGGCATAAAACGACAAGCCAATTAAAGCCCAACCATAGATCACCGCCGAAACCATAATGGCACCACCAACCCATAATGTTAGGAAGTTAGGAGCTCGGTTTTCGGTGGCTTCAAGGGAAAGACTCAGCGGACGTGTAGACGTTATGTTTCGCATACCTTGTAGAGTATACGCCGTGCACCAGGTCTACCAATTGTGCCCTCGAATGACCTGTATTGAGACACTTGCCTTACGTTGACATCGAGTTTAAGAACTCCGCGTTGTCTTCTGTACCCTTCATCTTGCTTAAAAGGAACTCCATCGAGTCAATCACGTTCAATGGATGCAAGAGTTGGCGTAGAATCCATACACGACTGATCACGTCTTCTCCCAAGAGGAGCTCTTCTTTGCGTGTACCCGATTTGTTGATGTCGAGTGTCGGGAAGATACGCTTCTCCATGAGTTTACGATCGAGGACGATCTCGGCATTGCCCGTCCCTTTGAACTCCTCAAAAATAACCTCGTCCATACGGCTGCCTGTGTCGATCAATGCAGTCGCGATGATCGTGAGGGAACCGCCGTCTTCAACATTGCGTGCTGCGCCAAAGAATCGCTTGGGTTTATGAAGAGCATTTGAGTCCACACCACCGGACAAGATTTTACCACTCGAAGGTGCAACGGTGTTGTAAGCTCGGCCAAGACGAGTAATGGAATCCAACAAGATAACAACGTCGCGTCCCTGCTCAACCAGACGCTTTGCTTTCTCCATAACCATTTCCGCAACCTGAACGTGCCGTTGAGGTGGTTCATCAAAAGTTGATGAGATAACCTCACCTTTAATGTGTCGCATCATGTCGGTCACTTCCTCTGGGCGCTCATCGATCAAGAGGACGATGAGTTCCGCTTCGGGGTGGTTGACCGTTATCGCATTCGCGATGTCTTGCATGAGAACCGTTTTGCCTGCGCGTGGCGGAGCAACAACAAGAGCACGTTGTCCTTTGCCCACAGGACACATCAGGTCGATCACGCGGGTCGACATATTACTCGACTCGGTCTCCATGATAAAACGTTCATTGGGGAAGAGGGGAGTCAGATTCTTGAAAGGGATTCGCTTGCGGTGCTCTTCAGGAGTCAAACCGTTGATGGTTTGAACTTCGTACATGGAGTAATAGCGCTCTTTTTCGGTCGGGGCTCGAACCAGTCCCATGACTTCATCACCGCTACGTAAACCAAATGCACGAACAATTGAAGGCGCAATATAGACGTCATCCTCGGACGCCAAGTAATTGTAACGGGCCTCACGAAGAAAGCCGTACCCTTCTTTTACTTTTTCGAGAGTCCCGTTACCGAGAATGCCACCCTTGTTTTCAGCGTGTTGTTTGAGGATCTCAAACACAAGATCTTCTTTTCGCAGCGAACCGCCAAGTTCAATTCCGCTCTCGGCTGCCTGGTTGACCAGGTCCGTAATCTTCGACCGTTTCAGTTCTTGAAGGTTCAAAGCTGGGAGCGATGGGTCGATCACGGGAAGCTCTTGCGGCAGTGCATCATTGTTGGTGCCCCCGTTATGTCGTTTTCGTCGGTTATTGGATGATTGACGCGAATGGGGGCGAGATGATGAACGTGCTTGCATCGATGACCTTTGCTTCGGTGAAGTGGTATACGCCACATTAGAAAATTTTGGAACATGGGGCGCTGAGATGGATCACCATACACCACACCTGATCAGCATAACCACTTACACAACTTTGCAAAGCCCTTTCACTGTCGTGCCACGAAAAAGGCCCCTGGATATGTCCGAGGCCTTAACCAATTATGCCTATCTCTCAACCTAATGAGCGTTCGCACCCGGTGCGATCTTAGCGAAAGGTCGAGACAAAACGTGCCAAGGTTTCGACGCCAAACCCAGCACCTCCCTTGGGCACCCAGGCCAAATCTCCTTCAGACATCGCTGGACCCGCAACGTCAAGATGCGCCCACTTTACACGGCCATCTACAAATTTTTCAAGGAAGAGGGCTGCAGTAATAGACCCCCCATAACGTTTGCCAGTATTTTTGGTGTCCGCAATCAAGCTCTTGAGTTGCGGTAAGAGTCTTCGATCAAGTGGTAGACGCCAAAGGCCTTCGATGCTTTCTGACCCAGCACCCAACATTTTATTGAGCAAGGTCTCGTCATCACTGTAAAGCCCGGCACTCAGTGGTCCGAGGGCAATCATGCAGGCACCGGTCAGCGTTGCCAAGTCAACGAGGACATCGGGCTTATCTTTAGTAATCGCATAGTCGATACAGTCTCCCAAGACCAAACGACCTTCCGCGTCGGTATTGTTGACTTCGACTGAGATGCCTTTACGTGAGATCAAAACGTCGCCAGGGTGATACGCGTTACCACCAATACCGTTTTCAACACACCCCAAATAGCCCGTCACACGGCATTTGGGTTCCAATTTGGCAATTGCCGCCATCGCGCCAATTACCGCAGCTGCCCCACCCATATCGAGCTTCATATCAAGCATTGAGGCAGGCGGCTTAAGATCGAGACCTCCACTGTCAAAGGTCAGACCTTTGCCCACCAAACAAATATGTTTCTTTGCGTTCTTCGGCGCATATTCAATTTTGACGAGACGCGGGGGCGTATAGGGCAGAGAGGCCTTTGAGACCGCAAGCATCATATTCATGTTCTCTTTCGCGAGCGCTTTCTCATCCAGCACTTTGACTTTGAGCGGATTCCCTTTCGCCAGGTCTTTTGCGACCTCAGCAAAACGTACCGGGTTCAACGAACCGGCAGGTTCGTTGACTAAGTCGCGTGCGAGGAAGGTCCCACTGCGAATCGCATCGACATAACCAAGAATCCTCTCTCGGGCGCTATTCGAAGGTTTTTTGGCACCCACGATGTCCAAAGATGCCAAGCCTTTGTATTTTTTCTGTGTGTATTTATCAAAACGATAGTCGGCAAGGGCTACCCCCAATGCACTTTGTGTGAGACAGTCATTCAGGCCCGCTTCGCTGGTTTCGGGTACAACCAGGATGAGATTCAGTTCTTCCTCTGTCCGTGCCTTCAATGCTTTTGCGCCCAATTCACGAAATGTTTGCAGTGTCGGTTTTGCTCCGAGCCCAATCCATTGAATACGCCGCAACGTATTTTCGCGAGGACCGTCGCTCTGGACTGTTTGGCCGTCCTGCCCGTCGAAACCCTGCAACGCTACTTTTTTGAGAATAAGGTTGAGTTCCTCAGCGTCGCATAAGGAATCAATCGCTTTGGGGATACGCTGGCGTAGCGGAGCTTTCTTTTTACCGTCGCCTGCAAAAACACCAACAACCATGAAATCACCGCGAGACGCGTCGACCTTGCTTTCAAAATTGATTTGAAACATTTTTCCTCCAGAGTTTTCCTCGAAACCTTTGTTTTTTACTTTTTTTTTCCGCGATTGCCAAGCATCCATGCTAACTAGTTTTATTATCTTTGAGGGAGTCGTGTTGGACGCGAGTATCAGAGCACTTTTGATCGATCGACTAGCGCACCGAGAAGGGCTGCATCCAATTTGGGTGGAGGTTCTTTGGCGAGGACGAAGGGAGCTTTTTTTGGGAGCATCGCTGTCGTCGCTCCCCCATTTTAAACAAGAAAGTGGGTTGTTGCGTAAGATATTTGGGCGTTCGGGCAACGCTTTCGGAAAAGAATGGGTACAACGTCTCGCCCCGAACGCAGATCATAACTTGGATATTATTGCATTGCTGCTGAGTGGCGACACGACGCTTGAGAAAAGGTCAGATTTGGGTGCCGGTGCTGAAAGGGAGGGCTCCAACGAATCAACCGTTACGATGAGTGATACAGGGCCGCATAGCAACGATAAGAGCACGGATTCGGATCAAGGAGAGAACTCTTCAAGCGTGCCAGAAATAGAGTTCAGCCACTCCTTATCAAACTCAGAAAAAAGCCTAGCTCGTGACGTTGAAGCAACTGTCGAAGTTGATGTTGCAGACTATCTCATCGAAGAAGTCTGGACGCCAGATCATCAAGACCAGGTCCTGTCATGTCTTGCTTTCGGTATTGGTCATTTGATTAATTGCATCGTTGCTCGCCGGGCCCCTGAACTTTTCGGGAAAACAGAGGATCTCACAGCCGACGATGTCGGGGTTAACTTACAAAACTCCATGGTGGAACTCTTCGCGAAATCGAAGGATGTGCGTGAGCGCTATTTGACGCAAGGTCATTTGCTCTCTTTCATTCGTAATTTTGACGATGCGCGCCGATTGACCGCATTGTTGATGAAAATGCTTAACCATGTCTTTGGTGAGGCTCCGAACGAGGCGGTGGTGTCCACGTGGGTGGAAGGTTGGGGCAAAGAACTTGCTCAGATATCGAAAGGAGAGCGAAAACCATCAAAATCCGTCAACGCGAATGGAAAGGCGCTTGCTGGGGTCGCTTCAAAAGACTTCGATGCTTTTCTGGATACTATTATCGATGATGTATGCGTGACGATACATCGCTTAATACCTTATGTGTTGGGTCATACCCATGGTAAACGTGAAGCTGAGCAAATCCGAACGCTTCTGTCGGAGACGCTTAGGGGTGAGCAGAAGAGCGAAGAAGGTAAATCTGATTTCTCGAGCATAGACGACTGGCGTCAAGAGATTGCGGGCCATCGAGCGCGCTTGTTGGCAAGAGGGCGTAACTCCAACAATAAAGTCGTGACACACACCTTAGATATCGACCTTGAAGAGCTTGGAGACGCCGCTCTCCTGGATTCAGATGACAGCGACGCTATTGTTCTCGATGCTGAGATAGATGAGGATGAAGACGTCGAACTTGGTGCCGTTGAATTGCCGGCACGAGAACGCATTGGCGAGAACGGGCAGCGTCATGAGGCAACCCTAGAAGTCGATGAGAACGATTTAATCGCCAGCAGTGAGTCGGTGCAGCCAGCCGCAAACGAAAGTAACACCACCGCAGAAGAAGGAGCCTAAACCAGGGCAACTTGGCGCGCTCTGTTGGGAGTACGATTGATGATTGTGCGGTGAACACGCCTTAAAGGGATTAAGAGAGGTTTGAATATGATGCGTTTAACAGCGAAACGAGTGCTCCCGGGGATCCTTTTAACGCTTTGTATGGCCCCTGCAGTATCTTTGGCCCGCAGCAATAATCCTGGTGATGGCATTGCGTCAGGTTACGATATTACCCGTTTGCCGATATTTAATCGCAGTGTTCTGATCTTGAAAGAACAATACGTTGATCCTTCTAGGATGAAGCCCGCGGAGATGTTACGCGGCGCACTTTCTGCAATGGAACGAGAAATACCCTCATTCTTGGTGTCCGAGCTTGGTAATGACCTTATTGAGGTTTCGATTGCAGGCAAGCGCAGCAAGTTTGACCTTTCTGGCGTCGACTCCGTCTGGAAAATGAGCTTTGCACTTCGAGATGTATTGCGTTTTGCGGTGCCAAACCTCGGTTCAGAAGTGGACCTTCAGGAGCTCGAGTATGCTGCGGTGAACGGCATGCTTAGCCGTTTGGATCCACATTCAATGTTGTTGGAGCCGAAAGACTCCAGTGAGATGAAACTTTCAACCGTTGGGAAGTTTGGTGGCTTGGGCGTCGTGATTTCGATTCGAGACGGAGGACTCACGATTATTTCTCCCATCGATGGAACTCCTGCGTCTCGAGCAGGGCTAATGGCAAACGATAAAGTGGTTCGAATCGGTGACGAGTCCACTGTGAATATGCCGATCGACGAGGCAGTTGATTTGCTTCGAGGTCCCGTTGGGACCAAAATTACAATATGGATTGAGCGCAAGGGTCTTCGTGAAGCTAAGAAAGTGGTGATGAAGCGTGCCGAGATTAAAGTTGATTCCGTTCAATCGAAACTGCTCGCAGGAAATATCGCCTACATCAAGGTAAAACAATTCCAGAGAAACACGACGGCGGATGTCGCGGATGCTTTGGCCAAGATGTCTAAAAAGGCGAAAAAGTCCAAAGGAAAAGGCAAGTCTTCTCTTCAGGGAGTTCTTTTGGACTTGAGAAACAATCCAGGAGGTTTGTTGGACCAATCGGTGACACTGGCAGACTTATTTCTCGGTGAGGGGCCGGTGGTTATTACACAAGAGGGAGGGCGACGAGCGGATCGCCATGAACTCGATGCAGGTGATGATGCGAGTGATATCGATCTGCCGCTTGCTGTTCTTGTTAATGGCGGGTCGGCATCTGCATCAGAAATTGTCTCGGGCGCAATTAAGAATAGACAAAGAGGGATTGTGATTGGCGCCCAAACATTTGGAAAGGGGAGTGTCCAACAGCTCATCGATTACCCAGATCGATCTGCACTCAAGCTTACGATTGGCCAGTATTTGACACCTGGGAATGAAAGTATCCAATCGGTAGGAATTACGCCTGATATTCAATTGCAGCCCATGCTCTTGGGCGACAACCCGAACCTAATACCCGACACCGTGGCGCGAGAAGCGATGCTGGAATCCGCACTGTCGGACTCTCGAACGAAAAAACGCAGCGCAGCACTCAATTTGTCGTTCTTGAAAGAAGCGCCCTCAGAAAAAGAGCGCTACTCGAATGACATTCGGCTTGATGTCGAAATGGAGATTGCATCCGCAATACTCTTGGCTGCACCGGAGAAGGCGCGGGCCAAAGAGCTTCTTGAAGTGGCCGGACCCGTGTTAAAGAAGTGGGCTGAGAAAGAAGAAAGGAAACTTGTAAAGGCCTTGGCGAAAGAGAAGCTTGATTGGGGGGCGTATCAAAATGAAGGCGAGCCTGCACGACTCTCAATTGAAAGCATTAAACCCAAATACAGTGTCCTGGCTGGCGAAGAGCTGGAACTGGGCATCAAAGTTACAAATCTTGGTACGAATAAACTTTCTAGAGTTTATGGCGTCTCACGAGGAACAAGTGCAAACTTCTTCGATTTAGAATTTTTGATCGGGGCGCTGGAGCCAGGTGAGAGCAAGGTTGCGAAAGCAAAAGTGAAGATGCCTTCGGGCACATTAACGAAACTGGATGAGGTTGAGGTTAAGGTTTACTCAAACGAACGAGAAATGGGTCAAGTGTTGTTTGATGTCGAGACGCAGGCACTTGCGAAACCGCGCCTCATCTACTCAATGGCAATCGATGACCGAAAGTATGGTAATGGAGACGGCCGTGTCGACATGGGTGAAAAAGTAAAATTGAGAGTTGCGCTTCATAATCGCGGCGAAGGAAAAGCATTGAAGCCAGTTGTCTTCTTGAAAAACGAATCCGGCGATAAAGTGTTCCTAAAAAGAGGCCGAGCGAATCTTGAACCGATCGAGCCAGGGGCAAGCGGAGTCGGTGAACTGGAATTTACCCGTAAGAGTGAAAAGGATATTCGTTTTGCACTTGAGTATTATGATGCTGAGCTTGGAAGTGTATCCCGGGATGAAATCGTTTTCCCCCTGAATAAAAGTTTTGGCCCCAAGAGTACTAAAGAATTGCAGAATGAAGTGCCGGCGCTTCACAGCGTTAAATTTGACCTTAATACGCACGCAATAGAGGGGGAATCGCTTGAGTTGCCTTTGTCGATTGAGAAGAGTCATGATGTGAAAGATGTTTATGTCTATGTGAACCGTGAGAAGGTGTTTTATGAAAATGTTAATTCTGAGCAGTGGAAGAAGACCTTGTCATTGAAGCTTCGCCCGGGTGGAAATACCATCAGTGTGTTTACAACTTTGAACCAAAGCCATACCCATGTCGATCGTGTGAATGTCTTTTCGCGAGCGGGTGACGCCTTTAGAGAGCTTCTGAAAATTTCTCGTTAACGAGCCGAAACCGCGACTTGAATCGACGAGGCTAATTTTGTGCAGCGATATCGTGACAAGACCAAAGCTCCGATTAGGTTTTGGAAAGCCGATATTTATTCTTGGATGATGCAAAGGGTATGGACCCAATACGCAAATAAAATACGGAGACAAAGTATTTGAACAAATGTTCAGTGTCGTGTAGGGTCGATACTGAACGATGCCGATAGGAGATCAGTATGGCTAAAAAGACATTAAGTAACATGGACAAAGATAAAGCACGCTCACTTGAACTTGCAGTGGCGGGAATAGAGAAACAGTTCGGTAAGGGGTCAATTATGGTCCTTGGGGAAGACGAAGGCCTTGTGGCTGACGTCGATTCGATATCAACCGGTTCACTAGGGTTGGATATCGCAACCGGCATCGGGGGTATCCCGCGTGGTCGAGTTGTCGAGATTTATGGTCCAGAATCAAGCGGTAAGACAACCTTAACCTTGCACGCCGTTGCCTCTGCGCAAAGAGCGGGTGGGGTGGCTGCATTTATTGATGCTGAGCATGCGCTCGATGTCAACTATGCGCGTAAACTTGGTGTTAAGACGGATGAACTGCTTATTTCACAACCGGACACTGGTGAGCAGGCACTTGAGATTGCAGATATGTTGGTTCGCTCGGGTGCTGTGGATTTGATTATTGTTGACTCCGTCGCTGCACTTGTGCCGAAGGCAGAGATCGAAGGTGATATGGGGGACACGCATGTTGGTTTGCAGGCGCGACTCATGAGTCAGGCCTTGCGTAAGCTGACCGGCAATATCTCCCGAAGCGGAACGACTGTAATCTTTATTAATCAGATTCGGATGAAGATTGGCGTTATGTTTGGAAGTCCTGAAACAACAACAGGTGGAAACGCATTGAAGTTCTACTCGTCGGTACGCTTGGACATTCGTCGGATTGGTGCAATTAAGAGTGGCGACCAGATATTGGGCAACCGCACCCGCGTTAAGGTCGTGAAGAACAAGATGGCGCCACCATTTAAGCAGACCGAATTCGATATTCTATACGGACAAGGCATCAATCGAATTGGCGAAATGATCGACCATGGTGTTGACTTGGGAATCGTTGATAAGAGTGGCTCTTGGTACTCCTATGAAGGTACCCGCGTAGGTCAAGGGCGAGAAAATGCTCGTAACTTCCTTCTTGAGAACCCTGCGATTGCACACGAAATCGAGTCAAGAATCATGGTGCACCATGGCCTAAAGCAAGAAAGCATGGCGCTTGAGGATGCAAAGAACGTCAAGGATGACGTGAAAAAGAGCAAGCAACCTACTGTTCCGGCGGCGAGTGCCTAGGCGCGCGCTTTCAAATACCGGTGCGAGTAGCAAGGCGCCTTCCCTAGGGGAGGCGTTTTTTTTAAGTTGGAATAACTCTCTATTCACACTAAGAAGTTTTTATGGTGAATATTGAAGGGTAAAGGTCTACGAACTCTTTGGGTTTGGATTGTACTCCTCATGCCTATG
>JAHDBA010000047.1 GCA_020630615.1 Myxococcota bacterium
GTGTCGACTCCTTTGTCTTATTGGGTGACCCTGCGATGCGCTTACCGAGTTTTGAAAGTGATATGGCTAACACCACTTTAGATAGAATTGAGACTTCCGCTGCCTATCGATGGGAGCGCGCCGATGAGCTTTCCCATATCAAGCCTGATGCTAATAACGAGGCGGGTGACTTTGGTACCTCCCAAAAATCCAGGTTTACGTTGAGTGCGTCGGGTTGCCAGCAGGCGGGAAACAACAGTTTCATCACGTTGATTTGTTTCTTAAGCCTAGCTCTTGTGAGGCGCCGCCAAATGAGTTGATTAAACAACTAAACTGCCCACATTTGTTCCTTAGCGACGCCGATGGGTTGTATTCGCTCGTATGTCCGGCAAACTGGCTCAGGTCCTTAGATTTATGGGTATAGAAAATGGCATCAATTTTAAAATCAAACGTGCGCCGTATGGTGTGTCTAGCGCTATCCGTCGTCTCTTCGACAATACAAGCCCAGGAGTTATGCTTCAACGGTATTGATGACGATGGTGACAATAATATTGATTGCAACGATCGAGAGTGTGGTCCAGATCCCTTTCCGCTCGTAAACCATCAAAATGCCGATTATCATCCGGGTCAAGGCAACTTTACAACCGGTACAGCAGGCCTATCTGCCAACGAGTTCAATAACCCCTACGATATGGCGCTCGATCGCACGACAGGCAAAGTTTTCCTTTCAGACCTTGCCAACAATCGTATACTAAGATGGACAAGTGTTAAGGACTTTGTTCAAGGCAATGACGCCGAAGCAGTGTTTGGGCAAACGAGCTTTACGGTGAATACCCCGGGGACCGCAGCGAACAAGCTACGCACCCCTACCGGAATGGATATTTGCGCAGATGGGACCTTGTGGGCAACGGATTGGGGGAACCACAGGTTGCTTCGATTTGACTCTGCTGGCACGAAGCCGACGGGCGCATCAGCAGATGGTGTTTTGGGGCAAGTGAACTTCACGACGGGGACGAATGCGCTAGCAGCAAACCGTATGCGAAATCCTGTGGATGTGATTTGTGATGACAATGGAACGCGAGTTTGGGTTGCAGACGCAAACAACCGTAGAGCATTGAGATTTGATAATGCAGCGGCAAAACCCAATGGCGCAAATGCTGATGGTGTGTTAGGGCAGCCCAATTTTACGACATCCGGGTGTGGGCTTTCGCAGACTCAAGGGTGCAGTGCTCTTGGAATCGTTATGGTTGACGATTCTCTCTATGTCTCAGATCTTGTCCAAAACCGCATCTTAATATGGGAAAACGCTGCAACCTTAGCGAATGGCTCAGCGGCAAATCGTGTCTTAGGGCAACCCAACTTCACGACCGGTGCGGCGACGACAACCCAGACCGGGCTTAGTGGCCCGAGACTTTTACATATTGATGAATTTCACAATCTTTATGTCCTGGATGACAACAACAACCGTGCGCTGATTCATTACGAAGTTGAATCGAAGCCCAGCGGGGCTCCGGCTGATGTGGTATTGGGGCAAGCGAACTTTACGTCAAACGTACCTGCAACAACTCAGAACGGCCTCGACAACCCCCGTGGTCTCTATTTTCTTCAAGACGAAGGAGTTCGCTTTTTCAACGTTATGGATCGCGGTAATCATCGTGTGATGACCTGGGGAGTACGATATGAGACCGAGGACAATGTCAAACTTTTCGATCAACTTCGAGGGGCAGATCCAGCAGGAACAGGGAGTTTGACCTTTGCGATTTCGAACGATCCCTTTGGTGATGGCGCTGACCTGTCAGTTGTTAATTCTACAACGGGTGATTTTTGTCTTGAGCCTGACACTTGTTTTATTGGAACAGACACCCTGGTGGATTTTCAGTACTCAATCACGAACGGAAATGGCTGTACACAGTTTATTGATGCATGTGCGATGGTCGAAGAGGTTGAGTCCTGTGTGTGTGGCGATGGAATTATCCAAGGCACGGAAGAGTGTGATGATGGAAACCCCAACAATGGTGATGGATGTTCAGATGACTGCATGATTGAGCCTGGCTTTGATTGCGACGAATTTGAGCCATCAAAGTGTTTCGAAGTAAAATGTGGCGATGGAATTGTTCAAGGAGCAGAGGATTGTGATGACGGCGATACCGATGACGGTGATGGATGCTCATCTCTTTGTACCATCGAGACGGGCTATGAATGCGAACCGGATTCTTTATTGGACGCTTTAGCTGAATATACAGGCTCCGATCAGTATTTGGGTCGAGATATCCGCGTTGAGAATGGTGCCGAAGACTGGCTACTATTAGGTCGCGGTCGAGAGAATTGGAACTTTGGAAACGCCGGTACAGGTTCTGACCTCGAAATTATTTCATCGTTGGGAACGACCTCGGCGTTTGTTCCGAAATATTATTCGCAGGGGACAATTAATTCATGGCTTAGTGCCGCAGGCATAACGGACTTGAGACAAATCGAGATTCGAATTAAACGGGCTGCGAATGTCACCGGCAGTGAATACCAAGAAGTTCGGTGGACCTTGGCCAGTGGAGCATTATCAGCGTGGGATTGGCGATTTGACAATACTTTCGCACTTGCATCGCATTCCGGAAGTGCGACGAGCTTGGGCCCGGCGTTTTCGGTTGCGAATGAAGATACTCGAGACACCTGGTCGGGAAGTTCCAATGACCACGAGCGGGTTTTCACGTGGAACTGGAGGGGCCATGCCGGAATCGATGGGTTCTCCTACGGATCTGCCGTGACGATTGGAACGAACTCACCAACAAATTTCCTCTGGGAAAATGCGACTGAAAACCACTCAATTCCTTACAGTGAAGTTTATATTAGAAAGTTCAAGCCGGAGGACTACGGCAGTGTGTGTACGAAGCTTTGTGGTAATGGCCTCTTAGACCCGGGCGAACAATGTGATGATGGTAACTCGATGCCCGAAGATGGTTGCGACGAGTTCTGTACTATTGAGTGTGGTTTTGTGTGTAATGGTGCGGAGCCAAGTATATGCAAGGGAGAACCATGTAAGGGCTGCTCTGGTGAGAAAGCGAATGGGATTTTAGATTCGGGCGAGGAGTGCGATGATGGTAATGGTATCAATGGAGACGGTTGCTCTGCGGATTGCTTGTTGGAGGATATTTGCGGTGATGGTTCTCAAACTGGGGCAGAAGAGTGTGACGATGGGAACCTGACGAATGGTGACGGGTGCTCAGATGAATGCCTTGTTGATGCAGGCGCTGTGTGCATTGAAGGAAATGAGTTTCATCAAGTTGATCTAAACTTTGAACACCCTCCAGCAAGCGCCCCATGTACTCTTTATACCGCGAGTGACAACCTCGGTGCATGGTTCGTCGATTCAGGCAATGTAGAGGTCTGCGTTGATGTTTCTTTAGGCGGTGCTGTTGCTTGTCCTGTTGGAGACCAATGTTTAGATTTACGTGGCAATACTGCAGGTAAAATATGCCAGGATGTCACAACGAGCTCAGGGGTCTCCTACAGCATCGACTTTCGCATGGCCAACAACGATGGTTCCAATAACGCGGTTCTCGAAGTAGATGCAGCAAATCAGGCCACTCCAAACACACCCCATACAACAGCAATTTTTAATAGCAGTGCCGATGAAGACGGAGTTTGGGATGGTAAAACCTTCAATTTCGTGGCGGCTTCGAACGTGACCCGAATTTGTTTTGAAACGTTGTCGGGCTCGGGCTCAACCGGCGGGGCGATGATCGATGTTCGAGACGACCTTTGTATATTCCCATCTTTATATACGAGTTTTACTAACTTTGTTTTGACGGCATCTGGTGAGATAGAAGTGACTTTGGACAGCAACTTTGGTGCATTGGGCTATCGTTTGTTGAGTGAGAGCGGTGAAGTGCTTGGTAGAGCATCAGCATTGAATGGTTTTTCTTCGACCTTAAGCTTTGATATCGGCGGCGGTGTCGAAGTTGGTGACAAGTTAATCTTAGAAGAGATTGGCGCGGATGCAACTCTTTCACATAGTGAAGCACTGCCTGTAATATCTGAAGTAGAATCTCGAGCTCTTACGTTCAAGAACTTTCAAGACAAATCGTCTGTAGACGAATTGGTGCCCAATGCTGAACTTGTGATGACCGAGTTGAGTGAAGATTTTGTGGCATCGGATTTGAGTTCGAGCCTTGCGCTTGGTGGTACTTACGCCTTTGATGTATACGAAGCAGGCTTCTTCAAAGTGAGCGCAGAGCTTCTTGGTGAAACTTTTGATATGAGTTCGATTGAAGTCGCAGAAGCTTTGCAAGAAGGTCGCTTTCAGTTGTTCTCGGAAGGTGCGCTTTATCGATACGATATTGTCGACAATTTAGAAGGAGTATTTCTTGTTTCTTATATTGAACCACAAAGTCTTCGATTTAGTCTTGGGTTCCCCTTTCAGCTCAAGCTTCTTGAAGATGGTGATGTCAACCATCTGATATCTGCTCGAGAAAGTTTGGCACACCCATCGAATGTTGAAGGTGACCCTGCGCAAATGTCTTTAAGTTCTCGCTATGATGAAGATAACTTTGCAGGTCTTGTTGTTGGCCCTGAACTTGGTGAAGAGCCTTTATGGTTTGCGGGTTCATTAAGCCCACAATATTCGAGTACAGAAAGCTTTGAGTTTCATCTAGAGAGTCCAGATTTAGAACACGAGTCAGAACCAGCGGAGTTGATACTTTCTCTTTTTACGGGCGTGGGTGATGCTGAGCTTGGTTGGCACTTTGCAGTTGAAGTGAACGATGTGTATGTGGATACACTTCACATTGATTCGTGGGGTTATGTTGAAGAATCACTTTTCATCGACGCAACTCTATTGGAGGAATCCAACACGATTCGTCTTCGAGCTTTGGACGGTGGTGCACCATCGGTCGAGCAGGTCGCTTATTTGGATGAAGCTCTTCTGCGTTATGAGAGCAGTCCACATTCTGGTGAGCGTCATCGCTTCAATGCGCCTTATCGTGTGGAGTCTTCTGGAGTACTTCTAGGCTTTAATGAGGAAGGTTCTTGGTACGATGTTTCAGAACCTACGTCGATACAGATTATGAGTTCGGAAAGTCCTCATATTCGTGTTGAGTCAGGTGAAGTATTTGCATTGTTCAGCGAAGAGACAATCTTTGAGGTAGAAGAGTTGCGACCGGCCTTTGGCTTATCAACTTCGCTTTTTGCATCAAGCTATATTGTTGTGGCGCCTTGGGCATTTATGGAGGCTGCAAGCGAACTTGTGAGTCTTCGT
>JAHDBA010000004.1:0-52071 GCA_020630615.1 Myxococcota bacterium
GAACCATTTGCCATCCCGCTCTTCAACCTCTTTCGGGTAATAGTATTTACCATTCGCATCTCGGTACGAGTAGGCAAGAATCATTCCCTGGTTGAAGAGCTTTTGAAAAGGCTCTTTCGTCGAAACGACACCGCAATCAAAGAGAACCTTATGCCAGAATCGCGCATACAAAAGATGGAGCACTGCGTGCTCAACACCACCGATATAGAGATCGACAGGCATCCAATACTCTTCGGCCTCTTTTGAAACCGGCCCCTTTGCGTAATCAGGGTCAATATAACGAAGGTAGTACCAACAGCTCCCCGCCCATTGCGGCATCGTGTTGGTTTCGCGCGTGGCCTCTCTACCGTCAGGCAGCGTCACCTGAAGCCAGTCTTCCGCTCGAGCAAGTGGAGGAGCCCCATCGGCACGCGGCTTGTATTCATCGATTGAAGGCAGCTCGACCGGTAGCATTTCTTCGGAAAGGCATAGGACTTCTCCATCATCGGCATGCATGATGGGGAAAGGCTCGCCCCAATAGCGCTGTCTCGAAAAGAGCCAGTCACGCAGCTTGTATTGTACCCGGCCCTGCCCGCATCCTTTCTCTTCAAGCCACGAAATCATCTTCCCTTTTGCATCATCGACTTCAAGGCCATCAATGAAACCTGAATTGACGGCCACGCCTGCGCCGGTGTAAGCCTCACTCTTGATGTCGCCACCTGAGATAACTTCTCGTATTGGCAAGTCATAGGTCTTTGCAAACGCGTAGTCCCTTTCGTCATGTGCGGGCACCGCCATAATTGCGCCTGTGCCATAGGTTGCAAGCACATAGTCTGCGACCCAAACGGGGACGTGTTCTCCATTTGCCGGGTTCAGCGCGTACGCACCGGTGAAGACCCCTGTCTTCGTTTTCGCCTCAGAGCGATCCATGTCGGATTTGTTCTTCGCGCTTGAAACATAGTTTTCTACGGCTTCTTTTTGCGCTTCAGTCGTAATCTGCGAGACAAGTTTGTGTTCGGGTGCAAGCACACAATACGTACAACCAAAAAGGGTGTCGGGTCGAGTCGTAAACACATCAAAGCTTACATCGCTATCCGCCACACTAAAGCGCATCTCTGCGCCATGCGATTTCCCGATCCAATTGCGTTGCATGTCTTTGACGCTCTCAGGCCAGTCAAGATCATCGAGGTCCGTGAGAAGTCGCTCAGCATAAGCAGTAATTTTGAGCATCCATTGCTTCATCAAGCGACGTTCAACGGGGTCTCCTGTTTCAACGTATTTGCCATCTTTCACTTCTTCGTTTGCCAAACACGTTCCCTGTGCTGGGCACCAGTTGACTGGAACTTCTGCCTGATAGGCGAGGCCTTGCTCATAGAGCTTTGTGAAGATCCATTGTGTCCACTTGTAATAGGCAGGGTCTGTTGTTGAGACTTCACGCGACCAGTCGTAACTAAACCCAAGCATTTTGATTTGGCGACGAAAGTTGTCAACGTTGCGTTTCGTGATCACTGCAGGATGTTCACTATCACGCATAGCCGCACGTTCAGCTGGCAAGCCGAATGCATCCCAGCCCATCGGGTGAAGGACATTGACACCTTGCATGCGCTTCAAGCGCGAATACACATCCGTCGCGGTGTAGCCTTCCGGGTGACCAACATGGAGCCCCGCACCAGAAGGGTATGGGAACATGTCTAAAACATAAGCCTTGGGCCTTCCTTTAAGGCTCGAAATGTCACGCGACACCTCGAAGCACTTGGCTTCGTCCCATTGATCTTGCCATTTTTTTTCAATAAGTTTTGGATCGTATTTCACGGCGAAGCCTCCACGGACTATCGCAATAACGAAGCTTTTCATTTAAATCAAATCAAACTCACGCAAGAGCTGAACGCGGATATCTTTGACCCATTTTGCACGCGCAGCTTCTCCCCTTGCCGTGATGCTGGACGCCAACAGATTAAGGTCGCCCGCAAGTTTGCGTACTTGTGTTTCGATATCAACCAGCTCTTGCTCGGGCTTTGAACGAACCGGCGCGCCCTCTGGGAGTGTCGCAAGAGGGTCATCGAGATATGCATCAGTACTCAATTCATCAGGATTGTCGTAAGCCTGAACTCCGCCCTCAGCGCCTGGAAGCTCAAAAGCGAGCAGTGCTTCGATCATCCTTTGCTCTGTGTTTTCCAGCGCCGGCTCAAGGCCTTGTTTGGACGTCGAGGCCTCATTGTTCTTTGCGCTATTAAGAAAGGAGCCCAAAAGATCACGAAGTTCGTCCGATGCCAACGACTGTGGTTTCGCGTCCAAGTCGGTCTCAAGGTCAGCGCTTTCTTCCCAAGGGTTCATGACTCACACGCTAGCAATCACCCCTTATGCATACAAATGTTAGACGCGAGATTTTGCGTTTCTCCATGCCAGCCAGATTTCAATATAGAAATAGACACTCAACGCGCAGAGCAGTACATGCAGCCCCTGCGCAATGGGAGGAAAGCCAAAATATGCGAGCGAAATCCCCACACCAGCCTGAAGCCAGATCGACACCCCAAAACCCATGGCGGAGCGTCGGGCATCCGTTTTTTGTTGAGTGAAAGAAAAAACACCCGCAAGTACGACGAGCCCGAGGGCAGTTTTTCGATGCGCAAAATCGATCGCTTTCGGAAGCAAGCCTATCCACTCCTGTCGCGCCGGGCTGCCTGAACTCATCGCAAGCGGTTCGATCAATGAGCGAATCTCCGAGCCGAGTGCCACCTGCAGAACCAAAAGAATGCCCATCAGCAACAAAAAGAGCATGTTAAGTTTTGTCAGCCTTACTTCTACAAGTGCAGGTGGTTTTGCACGCCGCGCCCCCT
Organism: Myxococcota bacterium; assembly: GCA_020630615.1. Lineage (GTDB taxonomy): Bacteria > Myxococcota > UBA727 > UBA727 > JAHDBA01 > JAHDBA01. The sequence goes on from JAHDBA010000004.1 coordinate 2,817, forward strand.
CAATGGCTGCGCCCCAGATATGAGCTGACACTTGAAAAAGCGCAAGAATTAAGAATGCGACCAAGAAATGAGCTGTAATGAGAGTCCCATCAAGTTCTGTTTGTACGACCCGGCCGCCAAGCCATGCCTGAAAAGCTGTTGCAAGGGTTGCAGCCGCCAACAAAAGTCCACACTTAAGACGTGCGTAGTGATCTTGACGCGGCGCGCGAGCAAGCCTATATGCATAGATTAAAAGAAGTGGGCCGAGCAATACCCCCACCACGCGATTGAGATATTCTGTCCATGTTTGCACTGCATTGAAATGGGCTGCGTCGAATTCTGGTGGCAGTTCACTTGGTTGTGTGGGTGGCACCCACCCGCCAAAGCATTTTGGCCAGTCTGGGCAGCCAAGTCCAGAACCGGACGCCCTGACCACCGCACCCGCCGCAATAATCAGTAATGTCCAAAGGATTGCAGCTCTTGCCCAAAAGAGAAGCTTTGATGCATTTTGAAGGGTGGCGTCTTGGTCTTGAGATTTGAAGTTCATAGTTGCTCATTGCCCTAGATATGAAGATTAAGTCTGACGGCAAGAAGAGCAAGTGAGGTGGCAAAATCCTGGGCAAGGATTCATAATCCCTTTCCGGGTATACAAGGTGCGTATCGCATGCATTACGCACAGAACCGTGTTCGGCACATCACCGAAACCAACCATTAATACAGGGAAAAAAATGGTAGTGAGAGAGAGACTTGAACTCTCGACCTCCGGATTATGAATCCGACGCTCTAACCAGCTGAGCTACCTCACCACGGAGACAATCTTAACATAGCGGTAAAGAAGAGCAAGACTAAGAGAAAGAGTTTCATGCTTCACCTTGTATTTTGGTGCGATTTTCGATGATACTTGGTGGATGAAACGAATTTTCAGCCCGCAACGACTTGCAATCTTAGCCCTCTCCGCAATCGGCAGTGCGGCGTACCTTTGGTACAAAGGCCAAAAAGAAGACGCAATGAGTGGACGCTATGATGGCCGTTCGAGCTCAAAGGATGTGTCTGCCCGCCAAGCAAGCGCCTTCGGCCGAGGGTCACAATCGAGTGAAAGCTCGAAGGCCTCTTCCGACGACGCGATGGACGAGGAGCCCGAAAAGTCCACTAATAACAACTCGGCAGAAAGCTTTGCTTCGCCAAGTGCATATGAGACGACTTCAGCCGATACGAATGAGGATTCAAACCTAGCGCTAAAACTCGAGTCATTTTTAATGGGCGAGAACTGGTACAATCGAGCCTCTTGGGTCAACGCGTGGGGAGTCCACCTCCCGGAGGGAGCTACCGCAAAAGAGTGGATATCTTCACAAGGCGTTGAGGTTCTAAATATAGCGATTGAAAGCTGTCGCGAAGGCCTGCCCAATGTTTCGGGTTGTCGTCGTCGCTGGATTGTCGTGTGCCGCTATGCAGACGTCGATCTTGAAGAGGCGTTGAGTCTTTGGCAGCGAGCGTCACGATAAGGGTTAGGAGTGCAAGCGCGCCCCTGCTTTCTTGGTTGCAAATAAACTAAAAGCTTGTGCCGATATTGAACTCGAACTGAAAGGGATTATCCCCGCCGTTGAAGCCGAGCGTCCCCGGTGGACGGCGTGTACCCGGGAAGGGGAATCCCCATTCGAATCGAAGCGGGCCGATGGGTGAGAACCAACGCACGCCAAAACCCCACGACAAATAGACGCCGAGATCCAAGTCTGCTCTCGGGTCAAAGCATCGCTCTGTCCCACACTGCGTACTTGCAAAGTAAGGGTTTGGTTTATTGCCAATGTAGAAGAGGTTCTCGCCTTTCGCGTAGCTGTTGCCTGCGTCAAGGAAGAACACACCGCGGAATCCGACCGGGTCAAAGATAGGAAACTCAAGCTCCAAGTTGGCGATAAGCTGCTTGTTGCCGCCAACACGGAACTCCTGTAGACCTCGATCCGGGTCAAGGGACGGCACACGCTCGACCGGCGAAATAGAGCGTGGGAAGTACCCGCGGACAGTATTTAGCCCACCCAAGTAATAGCGCTCAAAGATAAGAGATGGGTCGTCTGTAACTAAATAGCCGAGCTCGAGGTTCCCCTTTAAGACTGCGCCCTTGAAGGGCAGTACCGTATCTAAAGAAAGATAGCCCCTCGATACCCATCGCAAACGATGGAAGTCATTCGCACGCCCCCCACGTTTAAACAAACGACCATTGCCTGCCCAATCCCGAAACTGCTCTTCAATCGGCTTATAAAGTCCTGAACCAAAATACGGGTTCGCGTATTCGTACCCAAACTGAAAGAAATAACCTTTTGATGTGCGCAATCGGTCATTTCTTTGATCGAGCACAAAGGAGAACCCAAGTGAAGACGTGTAACGAGGCACATAGGGCGTCAGACCCGTATGGCGAACATCAAAAAGCTGGTCACCAATTTCTACGCGCTCTGTGCGCCACGACAGGAAGCCTCGCAAGTTGTCCAAATCAAGGCGATATGGGTTGTAGGTCAAGCGCCAGTCTTTCTCATCGACACTGAAGAGCTTTCGCAAGGGTCGCCCAAGCGGGTAACCGAAGGTTAAATCAAGACCGGTACTGTTTCGCTGGAAATCAATAAAGTTTTGCGCATTGTTGTACAGCGAGAACTGTAGAGTCACCGGCTCATCGTTGAGGAGCTTCCAGTATGGGTCCATATAATTCAGGCTGAACATCCTGCGAATTCGAGAAATTTGGAAGTTTGCATTGAGGGTGACGCCCTTTCCGCCGAGGTTGTTTTGTGCAATCTGACCTTGCCCCATTAAACCTTCAAAGCTACCCCAGCCTGCTCCAACATTGAATGTACCCGTAGGCTTTTCACTCACCTGCACTTTGAGGTCCATTGTCTGACCGTCGTCACCGACCTTGGGTGTCACAATTACATTCTCGAAGTAACCGAGCGCCTTGATGCGACCTTCACTGCGTTGAAGTTGATTGTGATGATACCAGTCACCTTCAAGCACTCGGAACTCGCGCCGAATCACTTCGTCTTGAGTTCGTGTGTTCCCCGCAATGTCAATGCGGCCTATTTTGACTCGAGGTCCAGCACGCAAACGCAGCCCTAAACGAACTTCTTTGGTTTCGTCATTAAGCTCGGGGATTTGCTCGATATCAGCAAAGGCATAGCCACGGTTTTTATACGCATTTAAGATCGACTCAACACTTTTAATCAGCTTCGTTTTTGAAAACACATCGCCTGCGCCAATCTGCAAAAGGCTTTCGAGCTCGTTTTTGACAAAGAAAACTTTTGAAGGAGCGTTCGCATCGTCACCCATCGTTGCAGGGTCGTGCTCAGGGGGGCTTTCAACCACAAAATCGCCATCGATGTCGATTGCTTGCACGAAGTACTGTTCCCCTTCGTCAACACGTAGTGTCAAGTTTGCAAATTTTCGATCGTTTGACAGCTCAACCGTTGGCGGAGAAACCTTGACTCGAACATAGCCTCTATCTTGGTAGAAGAACTCAAGTGCTGCTGGGTCAATCGGAATGTTGGATTCTTTAAAGGTGCCCCACTCTGTCATCAAGCCAAAAGGATGAATCTCGCGGCTGCGTGTCGCGCTGCGAAGCTCATCGTCGCTAAACTTCTCATTGCCGACAAAGTCAATTCTCTCGATCCGCACCTTATCACGTTCGTCAATTTCAAAGATGACATCAACAAAACGAGCTTCCGACGTGTCTGAAGTTTTGGCGTTTTCTCCCTCTCGTTGAGATGCATCAGACGCTTTTTTATTTTCGTTTTTGTTTTGCACCCATTCCGCGAGGGTTTCTGGCTCATCGCCCGCCTCAACGCCCTCAGATTTTTCAGTGCGCACTCGAACTGTCGTTAAAAAGAGACCGTCCTCAGCATACTTCGCCTGAAGCTTCTCAGTATAGCTTTGCAACAGCGGGACATCGACCACATCAAACTTTTGGACTTCAACAACATCGTCAAGCTCTTCTCGGGTGTATTTTTTGAGCCCCTCAAAGCGTACTTCAGCAACCGCCGGTCGCTCTGTGACGATGTATTGAAGGCGAAAGGACCCATCGCTCAGGTCTTCCATTCGAACCACAACCTGATCGAATAGCGCAAGTCCGTAGATGCGGCGGACGTCACCGCGCACCGTCATCGGCGAGGGTTCGCGATCAACCTCGCTTGCAATCTGAGAGAGAATGGCATCGGGCTCAGCACGCTTCGCACCTAAAACAAGGACTTCGGATACCGTCCCGGCTTTCGGGGATGTTGAGCGGTATACCCCAGGTGTCTTCGAGTACTCTCGAGCTTTTTCTTGGGACTCGGTCATGTGACGCGTTGCAGAGCCGACCCCAAAACGTCTCGACCGACGCTTCTTTTTCGCAGGCGCACGACCACCAGGGCCGGTTTGAGGCTGGCCAAAACCACCACCCATACCATTCATGCCTTGTGCATTAAGACCACCACCACTCATCATCAGCACCGAAAGCAGCATGGCAACACATGCACCCTTCAGCGGGAATGCTGTGCAATGAGGCTTCGTTTGAGCGAAGTTTTGTGCCAAGAAAAATGCCATAAAAACAGGTGCTAACGAAGATCATCGGAAAGCGAAAGGCAGTACGAAGAAATCTCTTTGAGCTTTTGTCGTTAAAATTGAAAGTTCGAGTCAATCATCTTAAGAAGCGCTAATAGCGATCATTGTATTCGATGACGGCAAGGAGCTCACGACTATGATTCAGCTTTACAACCTTTTAGAAGAACGTCATGAGGCGTTAGTAAAAACTCTTGCGAAAACCATTGTCAGCGCGATTCCAAACTTTAAACGTTTAGGAAAGGCCGACTTGCAAAGTGATTTAGAGCACCATGTTGAAGCGTGGTGTGATGGAGTTGCCACAGGTGGTGCGGAGCGACAAGAAAAATACTTCAAGTTTGTTGCCAAAGCACGCAGCTCGCAGGGCTTTTCCATGCGGGATTTAGTGGAGCAACAGCTACTTATTGGCTCTGTTGTGCGCAAGGCTTTTTTTGATGCCTTCCCACCGACCGATCTCAACAACGTCAAAGTGATGATGACAGGTCTCGATGCCGTTGAAGAGCAGACACGAGCGAGTGCCGGTCGTCTTTGCGATGCAGTCCACAACTATTTACAAGAGCGTCTCAGAGAACACGAGGAATACCTGCAAGCTGAACACGGGGATCTCGGTGCTGATCTTTCTAAGTTTATCTTGTTTAAAGGTTAAGGCTTTAGGGTTAAGCTGTGATTCTTGAAAGAAGATTAGGGAAGGAAAGCGACCATGTTGTGCCCACGATGCGGACAAAGCGTAGGTGAAAAGAGTGACATTTGTCCTCATTGCTCGTTTATCTTAGATACCGCTTTTTTAGGTGATGACATCTTGGATGACATGCAACGAGCTCGCCCGGGGCGTGGTGGTATCGAAGCAAGGGACTTTGAAATTTCGAAAGCAGTCGAGTTGCGTTCGAAAGACGCGGCTGCTCAACCGCTACGACGGGCTGCGATACAAAAGGAAAGTGCACAGAACCCGAAGCGGGGCTATGTCTCGGGCCAGTCGAAAGTTGGCGTTGCGCCCAACACCACGATTTGCGCTGTGGATCATGATCGTGATCATGGAGAGGTCGAACCGACATTCTTTGAGTCAAAAGTTTTAAAGCTGGCCTCAATGCCAATCACATTGGATAAAGTTGCAGACGTATTGGGGCTTGAAATTCATGAAACCTATGCAATTGCAACGAGACTCTTAAACCAGCGCTTTATCGAGGTTGTTGGCTTTGCTGAAGACAGCGGTTTGGCGCATTTGGGTGCAACATTGGTTGGCAGCGCCCCGAACCCGAATGACTTGCCTTCGCTTGCTTCGGTCTCACCTGAAATTGATATCACCGACCCTGAAATCGATGGTGCTTTTCGTGTTAAAACCCATGAGGGAGAAGCGCTTGGTGTCGATGCGGCGCTCCCTTCAGAGGAAGAACTCGCCGATCTACCTCAACGTGGGGTCTCGGGCACTCCCACGAAAGTTGGCCGGTCGACTTCACGCGAATCCTAGCGCGGCCCCTAAATTAAAGTGTTCGAACCAGCGTTAATTGTGCCTGACCTTGGGCGTGCAAAAAGATGTGGAAAGACTTGCGATGCAAGTTCAAAGGGCGCTAACGTCTCGTCAGGAGAACGAATATGGGAATTTTGAAACGAATAAGCGATCTGGTTCGATCCAATGTGAATGAAGCTCTGGATAAGGCAGAAGATCCCAGAAAGTCTCTTGAGCAAGCAATCCGCGACATGCAAAACGAACATCAAAAAGCGAAACGGATGATGCTCGAATCCATGACCTCTGTCAAACAGAGTGAGCGCAGTGCCGAAAAAGCTGAGGCTGCGGCCAAGGATTGGGAAGCCAAAGCCATGATGGCCTTGAAGGGTGGCGATGAAGACCTCGCCCGCAAAGCTCTAGAGCAGAAAAACATTGCCGAGCGGAATGCACTGGAATCACGCAAAGGTGTAGAGGCTGCACGTGCCCAAAACACAACTCTGAAGTCGAGCATTCAACAACTTGAATCCAAAATCGAAGAAGCAAAACGCAAGAAGGACGAGCTCATTGCGCGATTAAACGCTGCAGACTTACAGGAGAAACGCGCGGCGGCGGCCGGCGACCCGATCGCTGCACTCAAAGATTCAAGCGCATTTGCAACTTTTGAGCGCATGGTCGATAAGATTGAAGAGACTGAAGCTGAAGTCGAAGCACGTGCTGAGCTGGCGGGCACCAAACAAGATGCGGCACTCAACGAACTCGAAGAGTCAATTGCGGATTCAAATGCAGATGCTGCCTTGGAAGCACTTAAGGCAAAGCTTGAGGGAGAAAGTGGTGTTGCGAAAACCGCTGCTCCTACGGTAGCGAAAAGCGAAGAAAAGAGCGATATTGACGATGAGCTTGCAGCCCTTCGTGCACAGATTGAAGGTGCGGGTGGAGAGTCGGGGAGCCCAGAGGCGTAGTGTGAGCTTGACTCCCGGTATTTGTCGTTACCTATAGCGAACCCAGCAACTATGCTGGGTTTTTTGCCCTGGTACGCAGGTTTACACCGAAACAAAACTCTTAGAACTCCGCTTGAGCGCAACGCCCTCGCGTGTCGATGGACGCAGTGTCGACATTCCAACCACAAGACCCGAGTGACCTGCGTGCATGACCGCGCTTGCCCAGCCCCCCGGGCCCAGCACCCTTTCAGGTTGTTCCATGAAGGTATGGGTGTGGCCACCTAGAACATAGTCGATACCACGGACATCGCGCGTCAGTTCGATATCGCTCACTTCGCCCATATGGCCCTTGATCCCAAGATGCGACATGCACACCACCAAATCAACATTGGCCTGACGCAAAAGCGATACCTGCTCACGAGCTGTCTCGCGAGGGTCGAGGTAGCGAACTCCTTTGTGTAAACGTGGGGTCACAAGACCCTGGAAGGCAATCCCAAGGCCGAAGACTCCAACACGCAGTCCTTTGACATCAAATATTTTGGAAGCTTCGATCGAATTAACGAGAGGCGAACTTTCATCGCAAGTGTAGTTTGCCACAATTGCAGGTGGCGCCTGCTCGTGTCGAAGGTTGGATACCAGCTGCTCGCTGCCCGCATCAAAATCGTGATTGCCCAAAACGAAAGCGTCGTAGCCCATTCGACCCATCAACTCCAAATCGACTGCGCCTTTGTAGGTATTGAACCATGGTGTCCCCTGAAAGACATCGCCCGCATCGAGCGCAAGAACCCGATCATGAACGTTGCGCACTCTCTCAAATAAAGCTGCACGTCGTGCGACCCCCCCCCTACCTTTGTGTGGGCCATTTTCAAAAGGCATGATCCGTGAATGCGTGTCATTGGTATGAAGGATGACAACTTCACCGTGACGCGAAGCATCTCTTGCACAGGTGCTCTGCGAGTACCCAAGAGCTGCGCTCGCGAGACTCGCGCCGCCCAATGTGCCAGCAGATATTGATGCCGATGTTATGAACGATCTTCGTTTCATGATTCTCCCCGTTCAGAAGACTCTTTCGTGGTAGTGGCAATGAAAAAATCATCGGAAAGCTTTGGCGTCACCGCCTCCCCCAACCTCTTTTTATCTTCAAAGTCCGCGATAAAAATGTCACGAATGTATGTTCCAGTATTCACCACGTTCTGCGCCTTTGAAAAATCGAACCCTCCGCCTCCATCCAAAAGATAGTTCGTCGTGCACACCTGATAGGGTTGGTCGTCGACAAGCTCTGACCCGCGAATCTTGAATACGGCCTCTTGTTCAAGGCTTTCTGCATGAGTTTCGACGCCCGACACCGGTTCATGCTTACGCCATGCTCTTGCCAGCGCCTTCTTCACCTCGGCTCCACTCACGCGAAAGGTGACCAAAGTATTGTCAAAAGGCATCAGTTCCATGACCATGCCCGCACTGATTGGCCCAGCGTCAAGTGCCCGCCGAAGCCCACCGTTGTTCGTGATGCAAAGATCAAGGGGGCTTGCCGTCACGGTGTTCGCAAATGCATGCATCGTTTCAACAGCCCAGCGGCCCATAAGCGATTGCGCCTGGTCGCGATCGGGTTGGGGCAAGTCTACCGCAAGTGTACCAATCACTCGATTGGCCTGCGCCTCCACTTCTGCTTTTAAAGGTTCAATATGTGCAAGCAAACGTGTTGACTCTGCGGACTCTGCGTTAATTTCAAGAGGGCCACCCTCAACTGCCCAGAGTGTTGTCATGCTCTCGCGATGATGATGTGTATCGAGACCGTGGCGCTTGGACGGACACCCACAAAAAAGAAGTGTACCAAGAAGAGTCCAGCTCAGAAGGCTTGCCTGCAAGTTCACCGGTCGCAACAGAGTCTGCCTGGAGCGAAAAGAGCTGGAAAGAATCTTGAACTTCGTTTGAAATCGACGCATGCTCTAACCTAACATGAGCAAGCGCGAAAACGATGACTAAAAACAACGAAGGCATTACTATGACGCAGCACTTCAACTCGCCCCTTCTCTCGCCGGAACTTGCGAACGATTTAATAAAGAAGGCTAAAGCTCGCGGAGCAGACTTCGTGGACATCTTTGTTCAAAAACGGCGTTCGTTCTCGGTGTCTCTCGAGGATGGTGATGTTCGCGGTGCATCGACCGGTTCGCTCTTTGGTCTCGGCATTCGTGCGCTCAAAGGCGCTGCTACCGCGTATGCCCACTCGGATGACCTCTCTGTGGAGGCATTGATGGCCTGCGCAGATACGGTCTCGCATGTTGCCACGAAGGGTTCTGACGTTGAAGGCATAAGCTCGTGGGATGAACGGGCCTTGCCTGCGATCGCGAAGGCTTCTCGAGCGCCTCGCAACAGCGCCTTCGATGAACGCGTCGCATTGCTGCAGAGTGCCTACCGGAGTATCGATGGACGTGAACCGGACGTGAATAAGATTTTTGGGAGCTACGCGGATGTTGATGAGGACATTGTGATCGTGAACTCCGAAGGCCTGTGGGTCGAAGACACGCGTTGCTTGTGCCGCTTAAACGTGTCGGTGTTGCTGGATGACAATGGCGAAACTCGTGTTGGCAGTTTTGGTGGCGGAAATCGCGAAGGACTTTCAGTTTTTTCAAGGGGGCTCGCGCCACAAGCGATTGCAGAGGAGGCGCTGCGTATGGCGAAAGCCCAAGTCGGTGCCGTCGCGGCACCCACGGGTGAGCAAAATGTTGTGCTCGCGCCAGGCTGGTCGGGTGTGCTTTTGCATGAAGCTGTCGGGCACGGACTTGAAGCCGATTTTATCCGAAAAAAGACGAGTCTGTTTACGGACCGCTTGGGTGAAAAGGTCGCATCCGATCTTGTCACCGTGATTGATGACGGAACGATTGAAAACAGTCGCGGCAGCCTGAATGTTGACGATGAAGGCACCCTGACGCAGCGAAATGTCTTGATCGAGAATGGGATCCTCAAAGGATATATGTCCGATCGGCTCAATGCTGGACTTATGGGGATCGCCCCGAGCGGCAATGGAAGACGGCAAAGCTTTCGCCACGCCCCTCTCCCTCGCATGACGAACACCTTTCTCGCGTCTGGCGATTCTACACCCGAAGAAATTCTGAACAGTGTCGAGGATGGAATCTACTGTCGTGCTTTCGGTGGCGGTCAGGTTGACATCTCAAATGGAAACTTCGTCTTTGAAGTTCGGGAGGGCTACAGAATTCGCAAGGGGGAAATCGCGGAGCCCATCAAAGGGGCGACCCTGGTTGGTAGCGGTGTCGAGACGATGTCAAAAGTAAGCGCAGTTGGGAACGACTCGAAACTTGATTCAGGCATTGGCACTTGCGGTAAAGATGGTCAAAGCGTCCCTGTCAATGTGGGGCTGCCAACACTTCGTATCGATGGAGTAACAGTGGGCGGCACTGGCACATAAACCCTAAAACGTCATTTGCACGATCGTGTCTTCACTGCGTCAACTTTTCATCACAACGTCTGCACAGCATCACTCCAGTTCAAGCGCACTAACAAGCAAAGCGCCAGCATAAGGGAACCTCAATGAACAACACACAAGTTAAATTCAGTCTTGAAAAGGAAAGCTCCTGGGCACAAAACTTAACTTTGCAGCTTTTGGACGTTGCAAAGTCTCTGGGTATCGAAGACGTCGACTGCACGGCCGGGACAGGCTCTTCGCTTAGCGTGAGTGTCCTCGATGGAGAGTCCGAAGACCTTTCACGGTCAGCCTACCGTTCAGCTGGAGTCCGAGTGATTTCCGAGGGGCGTCTTGGGTTTGCAACTTCAGCGCAAGCGCCCTCGTCGAGAGAAGAATGTGAAGAACTTGTTCGCAATGCTCTAGCCATGACCGCGTATGCGAGCCCTTCAGAATACAATGTGATTCCAGACACCAATGTCGCGGACATCAATGCCGTTGAATCGATCAACACGAGGCTCAATCTTTTTGACCCCGAGCTCCTCGAGCTTGACACCGAATGGTATCTTCACAAGGCTCTTGAACTTGAAAAAGTGATTCAATCGCGTGAAGGTATTTCAGCAGTGCGAGGCTGTGGAGGTGGTGGTGGCACTGGCGTTTTTGCGCTTGCGTCCAGCAATGGTTTTTCGGGTGTCACCTACTCAACATCGCTTTCACTCCATGGTACTGGGATCGTGAACGACGCGGATGGAAAGAAACAACGTGGTTCGTGGTACGACGTGAAACGTCACCTGAACGCGATTGAGACTGTCGAGTCGATCGGTCAGCAAGCGGCAGACCGAGCCTTAGCAAAAGTAGGTGCCCGCAAAGTTGCGAGCGGCAACTTCCCTGTTCTCTTTGACCCGCAAATGGCCAAAGGTTTTATTGGGTCGATGGTGGGCGCCCTCGACGGAGAATCAAAAGCCCAGGGTGCAACCTTTCTGGGCAAGTCTGAGGGAGAATCTGTTTTTGCGAAAGGTTACGAGATTTGTGATGATCCATTCGTTGAAAAGGGTTCTGGGAGTACCCCCTTCGACGGGGAAGGCTTAAAGGTCGAGCGACGCGTTTTGTTTGATCGAGAGGGTCACATCCAACATTGGTTGACCGACGGACGAAGCGCAAAACGATTGGGTGTTCAACCGGGTGGGAACGCGGATCGCGGTGCGAGTTCGATGCCGGGTGCAGGAATTACTAATATTACATTGAGCGGTGGACGTGGTTCGCTTGAAGATTTCATCAAAGAAACATCGAGAGGCTTGCTCGTCACCAGTATGATGGGCAGCAGCCCGGATGGAATTACGGGCGAGTACAGTCGCGGTGCATCGGGTTTTTGGATCGAAGATGGTGAGATTGCCTTCCCGGTTGAGGGCGTCACGGTTGCGGGTCAAATGATTGAAATGGCGACCTCTCTTGATCGGGTCGGGGATGATTACGACACGCGTTCGGCGATCATTGCGCCAAGCCTGCGCTTTGAAGAAATGAGTGTTTCCGGTGAATAAAGGGTAGAACCGATGTTTTGTAAGGGCGTGGTGCGTCGCTTCAAAAGTGCCAGTGCGGCGAGGAGCGTGGGCTAGATTAACCAGGCAGCAAAGCGAGGCCCATTTTCGTTACGTTTGAGATTTGCCTCCTGCATTTGCGCGAGCTCTTGAAGTTGCATCGGCATCAGCGGCACACACCACCGACGGGCAAGCGTCCCTTTCGACAGTTGTTGAATTGCTTCAAGGGAAGAACGTAGTGAGGCATCCGCAGCAGCACTGTCTTGTCTTCGAAGCGCACCCTTTTCACGTAGTGCTGGAAAGGCGCGTGCCCCCCGCGAGAAACACAGGGCTGCACCGGGAGCAGCCCGGTGAGCAGTGGACCATAACGAGTTCGCCTGCACCGGACTGATGCCTCCTGGCAGACAGTCATCAAAGGGACAGAAAAATGAATTTACACCGGCCGTCAAAAGTGATGTGAACCACTGCGCTACGCACTCCAAAAACTCGGTCGTGGTGTTCGATGCAACGTGTGTGCGAATCGCGCTGTGAAAAAGACCATCGTCATCGAAAGCAAAACTCAATTTCAATCCATACGAAGTGCTGGTGTCGGTAATCGTAGCGCAGCACAGATCAATCAACTTGGTGAGCTCCCCAAGTTCAACGCGGCGCGGCGTTCTTGCGTCGTGAATTAAAGGATCCTCTTGGCAAGAGATAGGCTGAATATCGAATGAGGGATCCGCACAACAGCCAGCATGCTCAAGCACGTGTCGGATTTTTCCTTGATGGTGAAAGTCGATGAAAGCATCGATCAAGCTTAAGGGGGTGTCGGTGTCTTCCGCCATTAGCCCACCCACAAAGTGCCTTATGCTCTCAACCGGCTCAGCCAAGCTTTGGGCTACTGTTGGAACGTGCATGCGCCGACGGGCTGCGGCGTTGAGCGCACAAGGAATCACAATCTCAGACACAAGATTTTCTTCAGCCAGCACCCTACTCAAAACTTGAAATTCATGAGTTCTTAAAGCGGTATCTCCGGAGAAACGAATCGGAAGCTTCAATGACGATTTCACCTCTCACTTCTCCTCATGAAGAGTTGCTTGCGGTGCGGCTAGAATATCTCCAAGCACATTTTCGAGGACATCCTGATTGACGGCCCCTACCGTTGACCACACGACTTCCCGTTGTGCGTTAAGCACGACGGTTGTTGGTAACGACGTAGCATTCCAATCGCGAACCATTCTGGGTGCTGCTTTGGTTATCGGGTAGTTGATTTGATAGCGCTTGATGACATCCATAACCTCGCGGTCCGGGCTGTCCACACTGACGCCCACAACAATAGCCTTGTCTCCGTGGGCTTCTTGAAAATGCATCAGTTCTGGAATTTCCTGTAAACAAGGGGGGCACCACGTTGCCCAAAAGTTTAAGAACAAGACTTTCCCTGGAAACATCGATGCGTCCCAAGTGCGGCCATCGTAGGAGGACATCGAAATCGCCGGTGCATCACCCGACTTCACGGGTGTTGCTCGGTCAATCATGGTAAAAGCGACTATGCTGGCCACGACAAGGAGCAAGAGCCAACGTATGGCCTCACCCAACTTGGAAGAGGCTGAGGCCTTTTCGCTTTGGGTCTCACTGGAAGAACTTCCAACTTGCACATCAACTCCGCGTCCCCCCCCCATCGGCTCTGGACTTCGATTTCCATCAATTGGGTTCGTCGACATAGAGTTCCACCTTTTATACAGGTTAGCATGAAGAGCATCCGACGTCGATTTTGACTCATTTTCATCGCTTTCGCGCTTGTCGATCCTGAGCCACTATGAAAGCTTGAGTCAATGTCGAACGCAGAAGATTTTACCCACCTCCATTTGCACACACAGTACAGTTTTTTGGATGGAGCGATTCGCATGGGTGACTTGGTGAAACGTGTCGATGAACTCGGGATGAAGCAAGTTGCAGTCACGGATCATGGCAACATGTTCGGAACGGTCGATTTTTACAAACGCGCGAAGTCTGCAGGTGTGAAACCGATTATTGGCATGGAGGCATACGTCACGAGTGTCGTTGGCAATGTGACCCACAAAGACCGTATCCGGGAGAACTTTCACCTTGTCCTCTTAGCCGAAAACGACACGGGCTACGACAATCTTCGCAAACTTTCGAGCAAAGCCTTTATCGATGGCAAGTACTATTACCCGCGCCTCGACAAAGATCTTTTGCGCGAACATCGTGAGGGTATCATTGCGCTAACAGCATGCCTTGGTGGGGAAGTTGGCAAGGCGTGTGCGAAAGATGACCTTGACCGTGCCCGAGATGTCGCTTCGACCTACAAAGACATCTTTGGACCCGACAACTTTTTTCTTGAGGTTCAACCCAATGGTGTGCCTATTCAAGACAAGGTCAATTCGCACCTGGCACAACTCGCCCAGGACTTGGGGCTTCGAAACATTGCGACCAACGACTGCCATTATGTCACCCGCAAAGACCATGAAGCGCAAAACATCTTGATGGCGATTCGCCAACAGAAAGCCTGGGACGACCCGACGCTACACAAACATGAAACAGACGCATTCTACATTCGCTCTGGCGATGAAATGTTTGACCTCCTTCGCGGCGACTACAGCGAGGCCTTTGCAAATGCATGCGAGGTGGGCGCGCGTTGCAATGTTAATATTGAGTTGGGAACCTACCATCTCCCAACTTTTCCTTTCCCGAAGACGTACAGCGATGAGCCGGACTACTTACGTCACCTCACCACTGAAGGATTAAAGTCTCGCTTTAAAGAAATCCATGCGCGCGGCGAACGCTTCGATGTCGACCAGTATATGGCGCGCCTCAATACGGAGCTCGATACGATTATCTCAATGGGCTTCGCTGGATACTTCCTCATCGTTCAAGATTTTATCAACTGGGCGAAAGAGCATACAATTCGTGTTGGTCCCGGTCGTGGAAGCGGAGCAGGCTCTCTCGTCGCCTATGCATTGCGCATTACAGACCTGGACCCAATTCCCTACAACCTTCTCTTTGAGCGCTTTCTGAATCCTGAGCGCGTTTCAATGCCCGATTTCGATGTTGACTTTATGCAAGAGCGCCGTGGAGAAGTCATCAACTATGTCGCAGAACGTTACGGCCGTGAACGTGTCGGGCAAATTGCAACCTATGCGGCGTTGAACCCCAAGAGTGCGATTAAGGATGTGGCGAGAACATTGGGAGTCGGCTTTTCGGAAATCAACGAGCTCACCAAGCCCATGCCTCTTCTATTGGACGGCAAAAAACCAGACTTGGACACCGCCCTAACCTTTGCGCCAAAGCTGAAGGCCCTCTCAGAAGAAAATGAGCGCTATAAACGAATCATCAATGTTGCCCGAACGCTTGAGGGACTTTACCGTCAGGCGGGCATGCATGCGGGTGGAATCGTTATTGGGGAGAAGCCACTTGTCGATTATGTCCCACTCTTCAGCGGCAAAGAGGGCGAACTCATCACGCAGTTTGACAAGGACAAAGTTGAAGATGCCGGCCTTGTGAAGTTTGACTTCCTGGGTCTTAAAACACTGGACGTCATTTCTTTTGCTCAAAAACTCGTAAACGAGCGTGTTGCGCGTGAAAATGAAAGCTATGCGAACGGCAGCCTTAACGAAAATGAGTTCGCCAAGATTCAGGAAAAGCATCCGCACCATGAAGTGGAGGATGCTATCAATCCGGAACGCATGGACTCAACACCTCGAGCGCCAAGCCTCGGCGCGACATCACTCTTGGATGTTGACCTTTTGCGACCCGATCACCCGAAGGTCTATAAGCTCATTGCGTCGGGAGACACGCTAGGGGTATTTCAGGTTGAGAGTCAGGGCTTTCGTGAAATGTGCCAAAAGCTTAAGCCCGACTGCTTCGAAGATATCATTGCTGCGGTTGCACTTTACCGACCGGGACCGATGCAGGCAGGAATGGTCGATGATTTTATCGACCGTAAACACGGGCGCCAAAAAGTTGTGTACCCCCATGAACTTCTAGAGGAAATTCTTGCGCCGACCTATGGCACTTTTGTCTACCAGGAACAAATCATGCAGTCGGCGCAAATACTCGCGGGCTACACCCTTGGTGGCGCTGATATTCTTCGCCGTGCAATGGGTAAAAAGAAATTTGATGTGATGCAGCAACAAAAGAAAGTGTTCTGTGATGGTGCAGCAGCGAAAGGTATTGCCAAAGAAGTTGCCTCGGGCATTTTTGACACCATCGAGAAGTTTGCGGGCTATGGTTTCAACAAAAGCCATTCGGCAGCGTATGCGCTCATTACATATCAAACCGCATATCTGAAATGCTTTTACCCCGTGGAGTTCATGGCTGCACTTTTGTCGACGGAGGCAGGGTCTACAGACAATGTGGTGAAATACATTCACGAGGCACGCACCCATGGAATAGAAGTGCTTCCGCCTGACGTGAATATTTCGAAACGGCGCTTTACTGTTGACTACCGAGTGTCGCCCGAGTTGCAAGCAAGGCGAAAGTTCAGAGACACGCGTTACGGAATGGTCCGTTTTGGGTTGGATGCAATCAAAGGCCTGGGCGATAGCGTTCTCGAATCGATTACGAGCGAGCGCGATGAGGCAGGAGATTTCAGCTCCCTTTTTGATTTGGCAAAGCGGATGGCAAGCCACCGTTTGAACAAGAAAGGTTTTGAAGCCTTAATCAAATCGGGGTGCCTCGACGGATTTGGGCAAACCCGTTCGGTGCTCTTCATGACGATGCCAAAAGCCTTGGAGCTTGGCCAACGTGCAAAAAAAGAAGCGGAATCCGGACAAACAAGTCTATTTGGGGCGCTCGCAGCCGCCAGCCCTGACGCGATGGAACAAGAGATTTATGCAGATGCCCCGCCCTGGTCCGAGCGTGATCTTTTGGGTTTTGAGCGGGACATTCTGGGCTTTTATCTCTCGGGGCATCCCTTGGATCGATATTCAGACGAGGTGAAGCGCTTGGGCGTCACGCGAACCCAGGCACTTGTCGAGCAGCGCCATAATGCTGAGGTCTCCGTTGCGGGCATGGTGGTTGGATTACGGGAGCGCATGCTGAAGTCAGGCAAGGGGCGATGGGCCGTTGTTACGCTTGAAGATACCTTTGGCCGTGCAGAGGTGTTGTGCTTTTCGAAATCGTATGAAGAAGGAGAAGAAGTTCTTCGCGCCGGTATCCCAGTTGTGATTCACGGAAACGCATTGATCGATGATATTAACGAAGAGGGCCAGCAAGCAACTCCCAAAATGCGCGCACGCAGTGTTGAGTCCCTTGCCGAGGCCCAGATTCGTCGGACACGTATGGTGAGTCTCGACATCGTTGTGGAAGGGTCTCAAAGCAAAACCAAAACTTCGAATAGCAATCCTGCACAGGAAAATGTTGGAGCCACAGGGAAGCAGCCTCTTTGGATGCACGCGCATGATGGTGTATCCAAAACCAACGCATTCACGATTGCCGAGCTCAAAAAGGTTGCGCTCGCACACACTGGAGACGTGCCCATGCGACTGACACTTCTGATGCCAGGTGGGTACCGAACACAATTGCGCCTGCCCAATGAACTTGCCGTCTATCCTTCGGATGAACTAATAATTGCTCTAGAGCGCATCAAAGGGGTGCAGAATGTTTGCCGCATCTGATTTGCCAAGCTTGAGTTCCTCAGTCTTCACAGAGGTTTTCCGTGTGGCTGCGAACTCCCTGGTTCTCATGTTAATAGTCGTGGGTGCGGCGCCTCCGATTTGTGCAGAGGTGCCGAATCCACCGTCAACACCCGACAACGCGAGACACGAAATCAAAGTCGACAAAGAGCCTCTCTTCAAACCCGATTTAAAGAAAACAGAAGACAATGTGTTGAGCGCAACACCCAAGCGCTTCGGCCCAGAGAACTGGGGGCGCGCACAAAGTGTTGGACTCACAATAGGCAGCCTTGGAGTTTTAATGTTGGGTTCCTCTTCTGTAGGTCTTTACAATGCGCGTGACGTGCTTGCGACCTCTGCATCTCCAGCCGATGCAAAAGAAAAGGCATTGGCAGAAGGTCCAATATGGCTTGGTGTGCTGGTGGGCGGTGTGGTTGCCACTGCGGTCGGCACATGGATCTTCTTTCAAGACAACACAAGCGAAAACCAGAATACGCTACAAACAAACAATGGGAGCAGCACCATCAGCAGGAGCGCTTCGACCTCGACGGGTTTTCGGCCGGTGCACACATTAGGAGGCTTCGAATGAGTCGGCCAAACCTTGTTCTGCAATTCAGTCGTGAATGCGCTATTAATGGTGCGCGCATTGGCGTGCCCTCTTGCTTTGCCCTCTTTTTTTTCATTGTTGTTGCGCCTGGGTGCGGCTTTGAGGGTGACGACATCGCATGTCGCTTCGATGTTGATTGCCCTGAAAGCTATCCCTATTGCAAAAGTGAAGATGGCAGTGAGTCAACCTGCTCCACCGATGAATCCTTCGAAGGTGATGTCGAAGTCTCGACAGCGCTGCCGCCTGGCTTGTTGGAAGTCCCATAACAATTGAGCTTCGTGCCGATAATTTGCGCTGCCGAGCCATGGCGAGCGCGCATACAGAAGTTTTGGGTCGAGACGACAAACCCTATCAAGAGTTGCAGACGAAGGATGAACGATGACAGAAGATTTAATACTCGCGATTGACCAAGGCACGACTGGTACTACGGCGCTCATTATCGATAATGAACTTAAGGTTGTTGGCCATTCCAATGCGCCCTTCGAACAACATTTTCCAAAGGCAACATGGGTTGAACACCTTGGTCATCAAATATGGGAAAGTGTTCGTGTTGCGGTGAACGGTGTATTTGAGAAGACAGGCGTGACGCGCGAACGTATCAAAGCAATCGGGATTACGAACCAGCGTGAAACACTTTGCGCCTTTGACCACGACGGCGACGACAAGCATCCCTTTATTGTGTGGCAGTGCAAGCGTAGCATGAACGTATGCAGCGCTTTAAAAGAGGAGTACCCCGAGGACGTATTCCAAGACAAGACGGGGCTGGTCTTTGACCCCTATTTTACGGGCACAAAGATGCGATGGCTCCTTGAGGAAAAGCCTGAACTAAAAGAATCTGCGAACCAAGGCTCTTTGCGTCTTTCAACAATCGACGCCTGGCTCGTCGCAAAGTTAAGTTCGGGCCAATCCTTCGCGACAGATGTCACCAATGCCTCTCGCACGGGACTGTCGACTTTGAAGAATCCCTTTGCGTGGGATGACGAACTCTTGGTTCTTTTTGGGGTGCCGAAGATATCGTTGCCAACGGTTTTAAATTCGGCGGATAATTTTGGTGTTACGAAAGGCCTTGATTTTCTGCCGGACGGCATTCCGATTTCTGGGGTAGCAGGGGATCAACAAGCTGCACTCTTTGGGCAAGCCTGCTTTTTGCCTGGTGAGGCCAAATGCACATTCGGTACAGGATGTTTTCTCTTGATGAATACCGGCGTCAACCCTCTAGCCTCCCAGCATGGGCTGCTGACCACTGTTGCCTATAGCTTGGCGGGAACCGTGCATTACGCTTTAGAAGGCTCCGCCTTTATTGGCGGTGCAGCGGTGCAATGGTTGCGTGATGGTCTTGGTCTCATCAAAAGCGCTGAAGAAATTGAGGTTTTGGCTAAGGCGTCCAAGGGCACAGGGCCTTTATGTTTTGTGCCATCCCTCTCGGGCCTTGGTGCTCCACACTGGCGCCCTGAGGCGACAGGTGTTATTCACGGCATCACGCGAGGGACGACAAAAGCAGATATATGCCTCGCAACGCTAGAAGGCATTGCAATGCAAAATGCAGACATTCTCAATGCGATGGAATCCGAAGGTATCAAGATTACCTCTATTCGTGTTGATGGAGGCGCTGCTACCAACAATCTCTTAATGCAACTACAGGCCGACGCGCTTCAAGTGGATGTCATCCGTCCAAAGGTGATCGAAACAACTGCGCTCGGGGCGGCCGCGCTTGCGGGTTTAGGGACTGGGATTTTTAAGGATCTCTCCGAAATACAATCGGTATGGGCGACGGATCAGACCTTCAAACCCTCACTCGGCGATGTTCGCTTGAAGCAATGGCAAAACAAATGGGTGGACGCGACTCAAAAAGCCTAAAGCGATGCATTCTGTTTTTCGTCGTGTTGTACTTCGGGTGGTCTAGTGCTTTCTATTGAGCCGGCGAAGGGATTTTATTCGGGTTTCAACTCTCGGGTCATTAACGACGCAACTCCATCACGAGGGGCTAAGCCCTCGTAGAGAACCTGATAGACGGTCTCGGTGATGGGCATTTCGATTCCAGCCTTCGCCGCGTAGCCGCGAGCTGATTTCGCAGTTAATACGCCTTCTGCCACCTCGAGCATGTCGCCTTGGATCTCTTTAAGGGTTTCTCCTCTCCCCAGACGTACACCCACGCGTCGATTGCGAGACAAATTGCCTGTACATGTGAGCACTAAGTCACCCAGCCCCGACAAGCCCGATAAGGTTTGCGGTTTTGCCCCGCGGGCAACAGCCAGACGCGAAATCTCAACCAGCCCCCGTGTGATAATTGCAGCCTGAGTATTAAGTCCCATGCCGAGGCCCTCCGCCATGCCTGCGGCAATTGCCATTACATTTTTAAGCGCACCACCAATCTCAACACCGACAACGTCAAGCGATGTGTAGACTCTAAAATAGTCGGTCGACAACACGCTCTGCGCAGCCCTGAGTGTTTCCATATCGTTGCCGGCAAGCGTCACCAAAGTTGGCATGCGTTGTACGAGTTCTGTCGCAAAGGAAGGGCCTGACAAGTAGGTCAGTTGCTCGCGGTGTTTTTGCCCCAAGACTTCACTCATCACTTCACTCACAAGCAGCATTGTACCTTGCTCGATCCCTTTCGCTGCACACACCCAAATAACGCCATCGGACACAAGTTCACGATGCGCCGTCCAGAAGCCTCGTATTGCAGAGGTTGGCAACGCTGAGATGACCATGTCCGCATCGTTGAGTACACTCGCATCCGCAGTCGCCTGAATGCCTGCAGGAAGCATGCAACCCTGTAGACGTGTCGGGTGACGGTGACAGGTGTTGATTGCTTCAACAACCTCAAGGCTGCGAGCGACCAAATGTGTTCGATGACCACTTTCTGCAACCACCTTCGCGAGAGCTGTTCCAAATGCTCCGGCCCCAACAACAACAATTTCCTTACTCATGTTGGAGCACTATCAAAAAAGAGCTAAACTCTCTAGAGCACTCCAAATCATTTATGACGCGCAACGTCGAGGAAGGTTTAACCATGACGTCACTGGAATTCGCTCCCGACGCCACAGAGGCACGCGCAGCACGAAGCATGATCAAAGGCTGTCGACGTCTTCGACGTGTTTTAAATATGCTCGAAAGTGACAGTGCTGATGAATGGAGGGACTCCGTAAAGCAACCCTTCGATCCTTCCCCGACGCTAAGTGTCCTCGAAAGTGCTTCGCTTCGGATTCGCCCTTGGCACCATCGTATCTACCGTGAGGCATGTCAGATACTTCGAGGCGCACCTCAAAATGGATCAAACCATAATAGAGTTCTGGAAACGTTTAGCAGCGCAGAAAAACTCGAAGCAATTGTTCTTCTCGACGCCTCCCCAAGCGAAAGTGTGAGGGCGCTTCACACCAAGGGCTTCTTTCGAAAAAGACGATTGGATTTTCGGCTGGAGTTAAGGGAGTTAACGCATCCATGGGTTGCACTATCCCGCCAAAGCAGTTGGCTTCTACGCGCCTTGATGCCTTCGTACCAACTTGCACGCGAAAGCATAGCGTACTGTACACCCGGTGCCTTCGGAGAGTTTGCATCCGAGCGTATTGATGACGCCTACTGCCAGTATATGAGCGAAGGACCTAAGCTTCAAAGCGAGCTCGAGTCATGGTTGGACGCGCATCAAATTCGAAAAGCTCTGGGTGATTATTTAACGCTTTATTGGCCGCAGCGTATACCAAAGTCACAGAGGCACCATCCCGCTGCGCGCGCCTTCTTAAACGCTTGGCCGTCTGAATGCGCTCTGATCGCGTTCAACAGTAGCCATCTGCCTCGCTGGCCGATCCCTTCGCAGGTGATGCAACAATGTCTTGGAAGTATCCACACCTTTCCGATGCGAATTGGGTCAGGTGCGGCAGCTCTAAAAGAGGCCTCTCTTTCATATCGTCTTTATGATCCGCTACGACCCGAGCCTGTTGTTATGGATGCCTCGAACACCCACTACATTGACGGTGCGAGCTCGGCGAAGACGTCCCCATCCACTTTGCGAGTCTATGCGTCAGACTCCCTTGGAGTAGCAACGCCCGCCATTGCAGCGAACACCGAAACAGACACTGCGCACCAACCTCAGGAAGCGAGTTTCTTCAAGCGCGAAGACTTGGACTGGCTTCGCTACTTTCAGGAGTCTGAATTCTTTTGTACTCGGACAAAAGACCACCAAAGATTTTGTGCGATGCTCCAACCACGATCCAACTACGACGTGGTTCTCCGTGGACTCGCAAAAACGATTCACTTAACTCTATCCTAAGACTTCTGCTTCAATCAAAAAGCCGAGCCGAGGCCAATGAAAAAATCTACGTTTCTATCGTAGGGCCTTTTGGTCATCGGGAAAGCCAACTGCAGTCGCAAGGGTGCAGCTGCTACATTTAAGAGGACCCCAACACCGGTTGACCAGAACATCCCAAGCGGGAGCAGGGAGACGTCTCTCGACAGGGAGCCACCATCAAGTGTGAAAAGGTCATCGTGTGCCGCCCACGTATTGCCAAAATCCACGAAGACGTATCCTCGCAAGATGCCCGACGGGACGATTGGGACCTCGGCTTCTAAATTCTGCAGAAATTCCCGCTCTCCTCCGCTCCTCAACGAATAGCCTCCACGGGTTCGTGTTCTCCCGCTGATACTTCGAGGCCCATAGCCGCGGAGATTCCCGAAGCCTCCAAGAAAAAAACGTTCCGTGATGCTAATGTCTTTTCCAAGCCCAAAGACCCATCCGATCCGGGTTGAGGATTTCAGGGTTAGCCATGTGAGCGGCGAAAAATAGAAGCGTGCATTGCTCTCAACCTGAAGCCCGTTGGTTTGTGACCCCACGCCGACTCCGGCGTATTTAAGATGCCCCGCAAGCAAATAACCCTTGCGTGGAAGAAGTACCGAGTCTCTTTTGTCGTACTGGACCGAAGTGCGGACCTGGCTTCGAAAGACACCCTGGGGCCGTATCGTGTCTGGAAGCTCATCGATTGCATCGAAATCCGGGTGCACCGCGGAATCATAATTACGTATCGACACCGATTCGCCAGTCCAGGCCCCTGAGATGAACGTGGTGTTGCCAAGGCGATAACTGAAACCCAGGCCACCGCCAAAAGGTACAAAGGTTCGAAAATCTGGAAAAGCCCAGTCACGTCTGTGCAACTCAAAACTGGCGCTGAAGGCTGAACCCATGATGTCCGGAAATTGCAAACCGAAATCAACGAGCTGACGCTTTGAAGAGAGTTGGCCGCTCAACGACACGCCAAAGCCGTGCCCCAGTAGATTCCGATCGGCGAGCAATCCGACACCAATAAGCCCCTCACTTTGCAGGTATGCAGGCGCCAGACTGATCGCCCATGTCGGACGCTCAATCAGCGTCAGGACCATGTCCGCAATTGAAGGGTCCCCGTCTCGAGGGATTGCCTGGAACTCAGCCTGCGCAAAAAAACCTGTGCGCAAGAGACGTCTTTTGCAATCTTTGAGCACTTCGTAAGAATACGGGTCGCCTTCTTTAAAGCGGATGTATTTATCCAAAACCTTAGGCTTGGTTTCAAACATTAACGCCCCTTCCTGATGGATTCGAAGGGAGCCGAAGCTGGCTTTCGGTCCAGAACGAACCAGCACCGAAAAATGTGCTTTCGGGAGCATTTTGCTATGAGAGAGTGCGCCTTGTACGAAGATCCCACTGGGGACAGGCTCCACTGAGATTTCTTGCCCCATCTGCGCAAAAGGGTGACCGGAAACCTTCCACTGCTCAACGACGCGCTCGATTTCCAGACGAAGCGGCGTCAATGCAACAGGCGAGTTTTTCAAGGGTGCCAAGCGCAACTCTACGTTTTCATCGTCAAAGCCTGGGGGCAAATCACCCTTAAAGGTTAAAGAGCCGAGAGCGTATTGTTGCCCGGGCTGAAGTCGAATCCTTAGATTGACGGCTTTTGACATGGGCTCTGCTTCAACTTCGATCGAAGTCACCCGTCCTTCAAGGAACCCTTGCTCTGCCATCGCCATCGCCAATCGCTGCCCATCGTCGCTTAAAAAGGGACGATGGTAGGTCCCTTGGCCAAGAAGGTTTTTAAATGTTGAACTCTCTTTTGAAAGCATTGCTGCTTTCAATTTCGAGACGTCCAAGTGCTCTGCACCCAAAAACTGGATCCCTGCAAGCTTTGAACGAGCCCCAGCATCGATCACAAAGATTAAAGTTGCGCCTTTTTTTGTTTCACGAATATGGATGTTGACCGATGCACTCAGAAAGCCTCTGTCTCGGTAGCGGTCTTCAATGCGGGCTCGATCCGACTCTACCTGTTGTGGATTCAGGCGGGCCTCAAGTTGTGACTCCACGAAAGATGAAAGTGTCGAAAGCTTAAAGTATGTTCGCCCGGCGAATTGAATCTTCTGAATTGTACACGAGTCACATGTTGCCTGATGCCCGCGCCGCCAAGTATTCTCACCGTCTGCTGGCTTCGCCACCTCTGCGAGGGCCGGTGTGGAAATAAGTATACATACAAGAAGGTAAAACAGTTTACTCATCAAGAGGTCACACTTTTTCTTTCGCCGGTCGAAGCGCATAGATCCATCGAGAGAGCTTCCCTTCAATGTCATCAATGCGTCTTCGCGATACTTCATAGTTTAAGCCCCGCTCATCAAAGGTGATTCCCCCAGCGAAATGATCGTTCTCGAGCGACGACGCGTAGTTTTCAAATGCCTCGCCACCAAAGACTTCAAGGAAGATATGCCCTTCGATCTTGTGCGCGGCGACATTAAACATCGTGCAACATGCATCATTGACGTACTCAACCTTGCCCCGCGCCGAAACAATGATGATTGGACTTTGGTCGCTATTCATTGTTGCCCGTACAAGCTTCCGAAGCTCAAGAAGTTTTTGGGTTCGAAGCCGATCACGGCTGGCGCCTTTGAGTAAGGAGGCCTGAAGCGCACGAACAACCGCACTCACCTCGTCGTCGCCTGTGATTCGCAGATCGCCAATGCGTCCCGATTCAATCCTTTGAGCCACAAGGCGCAACTGCTCAAGAGGCTCAGACACCCACGCCGGGCCAATGTAAAGCGCCGCAACAAGTAAACAGCCAAGCAGGAGCGTAAACATCAAAAGGAGCCGGGTAACGCGTTCAGCTTGTTCTTGATTGTGTTCCAGCTCAGTACCGAGGGCTTCCCGTAGAATCTTATTGTCGCTGCGAAGTTTATCCAAAATGGTGACCGAAACAGCAAGCGCTTGCTCCAGCATCGCGCCATCGATATTTTCCAGGCGGGGGTCGACAAGAGGGGTAATCGTCTGGGTCAATCGCTCTCGGACATTGAAAAGTTCGCGCGCGTAGGACCACGCCGAGGAAAGTTCAAGAGCATTATCGCTTGCGAAGTCGACCGGCGCTGCGCTTTCATTCCCGTCCACTACTTTTTCCGCAAAAATAGCGTTGTCGACATCATCAAGAGCACGTTCGCCTCGCTCAAACCCTAAGAGTGAACGACTCAGTTCGAGTGCGGCAGAGTTCAATGTGCGCTTGGTGTCCGCTGTCGGCAGTGCACGCACTCTCCACAGTGCAATTCGTATCTCTTCTGTGTCTTGAATCGCTGCAGTGCAAGTTGATTGAAGTGAAGACAGCAACTGGATTTTCGCCGACGATGCTTCGAAGCGTTCGCTCCTCAAAAGCGACGCGAAAACAACGCAGAGGGCTAGCCCGCCAAGGGCTAAGAGAAGAAAGCGCACACGGCTATGAACAGACCAATGAAAACGCCAACCAGAAGTCATGTCACTTTTGCCGATTCGCGCGGCGGAGAGTCCTGATTTATGGTCCTGAGTTTTCATCGTCTACCTTCGCCGCGCAGCTTAATCTTCTCGAGCAATCTTAAAGATGTTGTCGCGATCGCCTACGACAGTCAAAATCATGTCTTCCTCAATCACGGTGTTGGGACCCGGCGCATCATTGTAGACCAAACGCTCAGTTACCTCACCATGATCATCAACTTCGCGTGATGGAAGCTGTGTGCCGATCACATTCAGTCCGAAGTTTTGCCGTAGCGCTGCGTCGACAAGTGTCTTTCCGATTAAACTTCGAAGCGGGCGAACCTGAGCAACGCGTTGCCCCGTTGACAGCTGCACCTGATCGACCACACCCGACATTAGTAAGTTCTGCCCCATCTGCTCGCCCATTTCTTTTTCGGGGAACACAATCTCAGTCGCGCCGACCCTTTGCAGAATCCGAGCTTGCATCGAGGTCGCGGCGCGAGCAACGATTCGGCTGACCCCCAAGTCGGACAACTCCGCTGCAACTAGAACGCTTGCTTCCAAATCGAGCTCCCCCAAGGCCACAACTGCCGCGGTGACACGATCAAGACCAATCGCTCGAAGAGCGCCCTCTTTCGTCGCATCCATGCACACTGCTTGTCCTACATCATCCTTAATGCGGTCCACGCGTTCTTCATTCGAATCTACCGCGATAACATCGCCACCCGCCTCTGCGAGCGACACTGCAACGTGATGCCCGAACTGTCCCAAACCTATCACTGCAAATATCTTCATAAGGTCTCTTACCTTGAGGGATTTATCCTGAAGCACAAGTGGCTTTTGATTGAGACCGAGCGCATTACAGGAGCATCGGCATCGAGTAATTGCACTTTGTGTTTTATTTGCTAAGCGCGACCTATGATGTTCATCAATGTAAGATTCTATTTTCTGGCTATCTCCTGTATTTTCCTGGCTGGCATTTCTCTCGCCTGCAGTGACGCCAACCGGTCAGCCAACTGCGAGAATGGCACGAGTGAGTGCTATTTTGTTGATGAAGTGCCTCAACACAATGCGGTGGGGACATCATTATCTTTCAGCAACGGCGAAGATGTGGAGCTCAACCTTTCACAGGTTTGCACTTCGCTCGCTAATGAGCCCGAATGTCAGTTCTCGCCAGCCGAATGCTCATTTTTAGAAGAGAGCATCGAGGGCTCGGGTTGTGAAAGTGAGCATCTGCGCTTTTTGACATGCATGGCTTCGAGCGCTTGCAGTGATTCCCTGTGCACGCAAGAAGCGACTGGCGTGAGTGCCTGCATGGGTGACTTTGTCGTCGAAGAGCCGATCGGCAATGAACCCGAGAAGGCTGAATGCACCTACGCCCCACCAGGCTGGGATTGCCCGTGCACGTATTATGGCGACGGCGAGTGTGATGAGTTTTGCGGCGTAGTTGATTTTGACTGTTGATAGCTTAGCTCTCTACCCCGAAACAAGAATGTACTTCAACCGCTTCTCTTCTACTCTTTTCTTATTCAGACTTCCTCCCATCCAAAGCAATGCAAGGAGCAACCCAATGAACTTACGAACCACTACCAGCCTAACATCTATCCTCTTAAGCGTTTTTTTGACGTGCTCGCTTTTTGCTCAAGTCGACAGTGCCGACGGCAACCAAGATGCTAGCGAAACACTAGTAAGTGAGACGGCAACGACTCAGGCAGACAATCCCGTAGGGACAGACCCTTCTGTGGCCCTAGCAGAGCTTGAAGGAGATATGCAGGCTTCACCAGAGCCGTCGGGAAACAGCATCGCATGCAAGCCCAATTGTAAGAAAAAGTGTTGCGATACTCAACGGAGGGCAAAAAAATCCTGCTGTAAAAAAGATAGACCCAAATGTAGCAAAGAAACAAAAGGGGACTGCCTAAAGTCCTCGATCGCTCAGAATACATACAGGTGGACACCTTTGATGCGAAGTGTGGGTGTAAACATTGGGAACAACCTGCTTTTTACGTATGGAGATGGCGAACGCTTTCCTGCGCATGGCGGTGCAAGTTTTGAATGGAGACGTCCCAATGCAAAAAATCGTTGGTACTTCTTACATGTCGGTGGAGCATTCGGTTTCAATCCTGATGACGGCCCAGAAGGTATCGGTTCAAATCATATCTCAAGGCTGCAAGGTACTTTTGGTGTGCGCAACACCCACTTTGCCTATAAAAAAGTCGAATTTGGCACCTACCTGTCTGGAGGCCTCTCTTTTGAAATCGCGTCAGATGCTCTCTTTGGTGATGCATCGGTAGTTACCGGGCGAATCGGTGTTGGGCTCGGTGCAGGAGCTGCTGCTGAGTACTTTTTTACGCGCAACCTCTCGGTGCGGTTTGAAACTCAGGTTCTTGAAGCTGTGTATTCCGCATCGAGCAGTGCGCCAGATTTTGGTGACCTCTTTGATAACGATATTGTTGCGCATCGAGTCGACCTTGGCATCAACATTCGCCCCGCTCTGCATTTGCGTTTTCGTTTTTAACCGGAATATAGCAACGAGTATTCTTTTAAAAAGCCAAATATCGACTTGAACACAACGAAGAAGAGCCCAAAGAAGAGTCCGTCTTGGCTGCGCCCTGATATTTTAGCGTACGCCCTGCTTGCCTTCGTCTTTTTACTTTCGTCGCTGACAAGTCCTGCTCACATCTCTGTTCTGCTCGCATCTGCGTATACCGCCTTTTTTAAGTCTTCCCTTTTGGCGTTTGCTTTGAAGATGTCTTTAATGTTGGTTCTTGGGATGATGTGTGCTCGCAGTCAAGCCGTCGAGCGGCTGCAGAGCTGGGTCCTCCCCTTCGTGACAAACATGGCGCGTGCGAGTGTGTTCGTCTGCGGGATCTCCTGCACGGCTGCCCTACTCAACTGGGGCGTCGGCTTGATTCTCGGTGCGCTTTGCGCAAAACGCTTTTCTGAACACTTGAGGCTCAATTCCACTTCACCCCATCGAGCCATTCTAGCAGCATGTGGTTACTCGGGACTCGGCGTATGGCACGGGGGATTGTCGGGTTCCGCAACACTCGCCGCATCGTTAAAGGACTCTGGCCTGAGCCGCATTGTTTCGGTCAACGAAACAATGTTCTCTCCGCACAACCTCCTAACTTCGACTTGCCTTTGCGCCTCATTTGTTGCGTTAAGTTTTATGATTTCGCGCCTCCGCTCACATTCGAACGTTGAAATCCCAACACTTGCGCTCGATGGCTCCAATGCAAATGTAAACTCCTCAAAGATGGAGGGCCAAGCCTTTAACCTCGTGAAGGTCTCGATTTCACATGCTGGAGATGCAAATCGATGGAGCTTCGAATCGATGCCGGGAGTCGCTTTTGCGAGTTTCCTTTTTGCAATGCTCTCTTCATCACTGTGGCTCGACGGCATCCGGGCGCTGAATCTCAATTGGGTGATTGGATCACTCTGGCTCTGTGCCCTTCTTGCATTTCCTACACCTGAACGCTTTGCGAGATATTTTGCGGACGCACTTCGAGAGAGTGCAGGCATTCTTCAGCAATTTCCGATCTACTTTGCAACGCTCGGCATTGTTGGAGCAGCAGGCTGGTTGAGTCAAGATGGGCTTGCCTGGCCGCTCGTCAACCTTATGCAAAACCGAGATGGGACACTCGCGCATGAACTTACGTATTTGCTGGCTGCTGGATTGAACTTGGTTGTGCCAAGCGGAGGGGGTCAATGGGTGCTGCAGGCGCCTGTACTTGAAGCAACCATTTCGGCCACCGGCATTGCTCCAGGAAAACTCATCTTGGCGTTTTGCTACGGCGACCAAATCACCAACTTGCTACAACCCTTTTGGGCGATACCGGTTTTGGCGATTACGGGCGTGAAAGCCCGCGACCTTTTTCTAGAAACCTGGAAGTTCGCCCTGTGTGGATTTCTTGTACTTCTGGTCTCTGTTGTCTTGATGTGAACGCGGGCCAGCTAAACCTCACCTAGAATAAAAAAGAGATCACTTGCGGTAGTCTATCTCCAAATAGAATAGCATTCACAACACCGTGTTCACGTGAACCAAGCCTGAGCGAAATCCATGAAACGACTCAGAGTTTTGTATTGGTATTTATTGGATGCAAAAACAATTTGGACTGAACGCACGATCAGTGATACTAAACAAGTGTTCAGATGAGGTGCAGAATGTTGAAAGAGATCCGATTGCAAAACTTTGGGTTCATTGATCAAGCAAAGCTATCTTTTGACTCCAATATGAATGTTGTGACGGGTGAAACTGGCGCAGGGAAGTCGATGCTTCTCAGCGCACTTCGATACTGCTGCGGTGAGCTGCCCGCAAAAAAATGGCTTCAAAAAGGGGCCGATAAAATGAGTGTATGTACAATTTGGCAGGTCGCCCCGCAGATTGCCAAGCGCATCGCACAACACCTGGACGAGGTCTTTTATGACGAGGGTTGCCCTAGCACTTTTGAAGTTCAACGGGTCTACACAAAATCGGGTTCCTCACGGCAGAGTATTAACGGTCATCGATGCAGTAAAGCAGAACTTCTCACCTTGGCTCAGTTCCTCCTCTCCTCAACCGCTCAGAACTTCGTCCATCAGCTAAGTGATACAGAACGCGTCTTCGGGTGGCTTGATGCCTTTGCGGGTTGTGAGGCTATGGCCGATAGCGTTCGTAAAAGTTTTGCAGTGCTTCAAGAGCAGAAGCGCTTCATCATGAATTGGGATCGAGGGCACCATGAACGCCTTTTTCGAAAAGATTGGCTGGAGCATCAAGTCCGTGAATTGGGCGCATTAAAACTCTCGATAGAGGATGAAAACATCGATGATCGCATACGATCGCTCGAGCAGGGGCAACGTTTAAACGCAGCCTTTGCTGAAGTTGTTGGTGCGATTCAACGTGAAGGTGGTGTTGTGGATATCCTCACATCCCTTCATTTTCAAGTTGAAGCAGCGCTCAGCGAGACGGACGAGTGTGAAGGTACACATGCCCTCTCGGATGGCGCAGAGCAACTCATTTCACAGGTTGAATCCGCAAAGCTTCAGCTGCGTGAAATCCGAGCACACGCGCAAAAACTGAAAGAGAAAGCTCCTGCGGACAGCGATGAGCTTGCAGCCCTGAAATTAAGACGAACTCAGATTCGAGATTCCCAACGCAAA
The DNA here is from genome assembly GCA_020630615.1 of Myxococcota bacterium. Lineage (GTDB taxonomy): Bacteria > Myxococcota > UBA727 > UBA727 > JAHDBA01 > JAHDBA01. The sequence continues at coordinate 33,781 of JAHDBA010000004.1, forward strand.
CATCGTTCTACACTCGACGAGCTCATAGTGCTCTCAAAAAATCTAGGTGATGAGTTAAAGGGTTTGAGTGAGGGTCAGAAACAAAGGGACGACGCGATTGAAAGCTTCGAAGACAAACTTCACGACTTTCTCGCTCGAAGTGTAAAGTTGCACCAACAAAGAGAGAAGGCACTTCCACTTCTCAATAAAGCGCTCAACAGACTTTGCCCAGCACTCGACTTAAGACAAGAGTCGATACAGATGAAACTGATGCAGCCAAATACCAATGCGAAAGTGCGATCGGCAACACCTCAACTGGAACACTACAGAAGCAAGGGGGGGCCTGAAGATGATTTTAATGCATGGACTCCCCCGAATGCCTTTGAAGGCGCAAACCCATTTGGGGGCGGTCAATGTCTTCTGGTGTACAGTCCTGCACCGAAAAGCGTTGAGCACCAGCCGGTCCACAAAATTGCCAGCGGAGGTGAGCGTTCACGTATCCTTCTTGCTATTAAAGTCGCCTTTGCAGAAACGATGCCCTGCTCACTGTATTTGTTTGATGAAATTGAAGCCGGCATCGGTGGAGAAAGTGCAAACGCCCTCACAGATATGCTGGACACATTCAGCGCTAAACACCAGACGCTTCTGGTCACACACCTTGATCGACTTGCAGCGCGTGCGAACCACCATATGAAAGTCGTGAAAAAATTTGGCCGCAACGATGAGGTCCATGCCGAGATTTCAACCTTGAGTTCCCAAGAGCGTATTCAAGAGATACAAAGAATGATTGGCGGCGATCGCAACAAAGAACTTTCAGAATCAATGGCGCGTAAGCTACTCGGGCACCAGAAGGCAGCCTAGAAGTCCCCCCGACCCAAACTATTATTCTTGCACGCACTTTTATTCATGTGCTGATTTTGTAATGTTGATGTATGGACTTTGCATCTCAAAAGATTCTTTGCATCGAAACGTCAACGCCACACGGCTTTATCGGCTATTTTGAACAAGGTCACTGTGTTGAGTTTGAGATCTTGGCCGAGCAGCGAAAACAAGCAGAGATGATATCGCCTGCAATTGCAAAATGCATTGCAGCCCCAAGACGTATTGACGCGGTAGTTTGTGCTCTTGGGCCAGGATCCTTTGTGGGTGCTCGCATCGGTCTTGCAACGGCAAAGGGGATCGCGATGGCTCTTAGCATACCCCTCTGGGGTGTTTGCTCGTTAGCACTCTCGCTTCACAACGGTACGCGCGCGCGTGTCGTTTTGTGCGATGGTCATCGTAAGGAGGTCTTTGCCATGGCAAGAACGAATGAACCCAGCACGAGTAGAGGCCTTCGCCTTCATCTTGAAAACCATACGAATGAACTTGAGAAGCTACTCAACAAAAGTGAAAGGGTCACGCTTACAGTCGCGAAAGCACGAGAAGACATGCTTGTTAGAGAAGTGTTAAAGTACACTCAAAAACAAAAGTTGACCGTTAACACACGTCTAAGTCATAAAGCATGGGAAAACCTCTTTGCTGACGCCAATGCGTCTCGGGCATTTATCAAAGAAGATAAAGATGGCACCCTGATTCCCAACTACATGCGCGGCCCACAGGTGTTCGGAAAAGAGCTTGCTCTCTAAGCCTGACACCGGCTTTTTTTCAAGGAATCATAGGGAGCACCGAAATCCAACTCTCATCATGAAATAGAGTAAAAGGGTTTGTTCCAAATGGACAGAGTTGAGAAAAAGCCTTGCGGATTCCCTATTTTGTTCGATATAATATGTAGTGGAGGTACCCATGACATTACTTGTTCCCTTTGTGCGCAAATTCGGGCTCTTGGCTGCAATGATCTGCATATTAGGCATTCTCGGGCACCAAAACACTCAAAAATGTGGTACACATGATCGAGAGAGTCATGAACTCAAGGTTGAACACGCAAGCTCTCCGAACTATTACCACTTTGAGAGTTATTCCTACTCTTCAACTCTGACCGGAACATTCGTGTCCGAAACATACAGCTCTGGGACACACATTTCATCATCCATCGCGCCAAGCCGCACTCGACATTATGAGCGACATTTCTCATCCGACTCCGCTGCGAGCATGGAGCAACGTTTTCGGTCACGTTTCAGCAGAGGTGCACGAAACCTGCGCGCTACGCCTAGCTTTCGACTCGAGCAGCCGTCTCATGACCCTCTTACACGTTGGAGCCGGGCACAGATGCAAGCGTCGCCAGTAATCGTGTGGGAGTTCCGATAAAAAAGGTTTTGTTGGACGACAATACATCACTAAATCAATAACTTTGTGAGCCAAGACCCCCCAGCAGCTGCTGGGGTTTTCTATTTTTATTGAGATCGCACCGGTCTATACGCTCTTGTCCTTCACTTTATTTTAGAAACTGGGTTATACAAGTGTTAGAGACACAATGTCGTCAACAAAGGTGCAATATGGCTAAGCAAGAAAAAGAAGAGCAAGGTGGCACGAAAGCAGGTTTCGGCAGTGAAGTCCTTTCCAAGACACGAACAATTGTGATCTCCGAAGAAGTAAAGGACGAAACACATGCGAAGGTACTAAACGCGCTCGCGTTCTTAAACTCTGAAGATGAAAAGAGCCCGATTAAAGTTTTCATCAATAGCCCTGGTGGTTCGGCAGATTCAGGCTTTGCCATTTATGATGCTTTTCGCTTTTCGGCTGCGCCAATTATTACGATTGCGAACGGACTTGTTGCGTCCAGTGCGATACTTATTTTCTTGGGTGGCGACGACAAGCTTCGTGCGAGTTTACCAAACTCACGCTTCATGTTGCATCAACCTTCCACGATGGCGCGTGGTCAAGCGAGCGACATTGATATTACATCCAAAGAACTTATTAAAATTCGCACACGCTACAATCAACTTGTAGCCGAGCATTGCGGTCAAAAACAAGATTATGTCGAAGCACAGGTTCGCCGCGATTTTTGGTTGGATGCAGAGGAGGCCCTGGAGTTTGGGCTGGCCTCTCGAATTATTCGCTCGAGCTCAGAACTCTAAAATCGTGCCTGAGTCAATGCGCCGGTGAGAGGCTTTCGCGATAGGGTCAAAAAGTAGTGTTTAGATCACGAAGTCGATAAAAGAAGGCATGTCGATTATCAAACGCGTATCCGTCGATGAATTAAGAACCGCAGTGCAAGCCTGCATCAAACGTGGTGACCCTGCAACAGCCTTAGATATTGCCCGAAAGGCACTCACAGACACGAACGAAGATAGGCATCTCTACACCGATGTACTTGCAAGTGCACATTTTCTCGCCGGTGAGCCTGCTCGCGCATACGAGCTCTGGGGCACGATGCTTGGGACCTTCCCGCAGTCCAAACATCTACGCCTAAACTTGCTCGCGTGCCTAAACCGAATGGGTAAATGGTCTGAGGTGATCACTGCTATCGATAAACTCCCAGAGAATCTTCGTAATACCAAGCGGGTTCAACGATGGCTTGAACGCGCCTCATGCGCTGGAGGTCATAGTCTAATTGCACCTGTCGAGGGTCATGACATGGCGGCACAGTATTCGCAGACAGACATGTCTCTTTCTTCTCTGCGTTCTCCTTCAAAGAACTCTTTCAACACATCGCTTCTTCCTTTGACAGGTACGCCAGTAGAGTCCATTAGTTTGCATGACGCACAAACATTGATGCCTCATTCTACGACGACGATCACTGAAACACCTGCCAAAACAACTGCCTCCAAAGTTCGAGACAATGAGGTGCAGGCAGGGGAGTCCTTTAATGAACTTGTAGACGCTGAAAACGACAACACATGTATCCGATTCAATTTAAGGCGAGGTGTGTATCTAAGGCCCAAAATGATCAGCGGGTGGCAGGGTGACGTCACGATGACGGGCCTCCGAGCGCCCACAAAGCTTATGGATGCCCCCTCCTTAGGGGACGATACACTTGTCTTGGCACGCGGAGATCGCTACGTGCGAATTCATGCTGGGGCGTCTTTTCGAAGCCTGGTGCTCGCAAACGAAACATTTGTTCTAAAACTTTCATCGTTGGTTGCTGCGGACGCAACTTTACGTGCAAAGCTATTTGCCGTTCACGGTGAAGAGTATGCATCTTTTTCAGGGACCGGAACCTTGATCCATGAGCTGTCACCATCTCTAACAAACTTGAGGTCTCAAGGTTTGGACGCAGACCTTAGCGCTGAAAAAGTTGAGGGTTGGATGTATATGACGACAGATGATGTCGTTCACAGCTACATCGAACGTGATGAGGGTTGTCTTAGCTTTAACACAGGCGTCACTGCTCTCTTGTCTTTAAGTTAAGCCCGACTTGACACAAGAAAGCCTAATCGCAGACTTATGCTATGCCTTTGTCTACATCATCGAAGATCCTAGTTGCGTTCTCGTTCCTCATAGCATTAGCGGCGTTGCCTTCGTATTCCCTGGCTAAGAGCGAAATTCAAAGCGATTCGGTAAATACAAGTGCAGAACAACAACCCGTAGCACAGGATGGAGAGACTAACGCGCCCATCGATACTCCTGTGGAAAGTGCAGAGGACGCAGCATTAAAAATGCTCGCGGAACCCCCTGAATCATCACCCAATACAAAGGAAACGCTGGAAAACAATGCCGAAACCGCCGACGCGCAGGGATTAGGTAATGATGCGCAGGGGTCGCCAACAGAATTGGAAGAGAGCAAGACAGCATCGACAGCTGAAGAAGGTGAAGAAGACTTTATTGATATTGATGACATCGACTTGGAAGACTTCAAGCTTGAGGAGGAAGACCCTGAGATTGCTCGACGTGAACACCGCCTGGTCGGATGGGTTTCGGGTGGTGTAGCGGTCGCTGCTCTGACGACTGGTATCATCATGGGGGTCATTGCGAAACGCGACTACGATTGTCTGGCGGATATTCAAGCCTGCAATGCCGCAAGAGATGAGCCCATAACAGGAGAAGATTTTCTGATTCAGCGTGGCAAAGTCGAGGAACGTGCCGTAATTGCCGATGTGGCTTTTTTGTTTGCAGGGGCTAGCGCCCTCGTGTCAGGTGTCTCACTCGCTCGAGGGTATTGGCCCAAAGAGGATAACGGAGATGTCATTGACAATGTCATGTCGACGCCGGTTCTTGCTCCCGAGGGCCGCGAGACGCAATCTGGGCTGAATGCAAGTGACGAATCAAACTCAGCAGCAGCAACCGCGAGTGCCAAGGCTGACTCTGAGATAAGCCCTCGTGAGACATCAGGAGTTTAGGATGAAAACAATGAATCACCGAATCGAATATGAGCCCGAAAAAGCATGGGTAGCGCCCAAGACGTCTCTTCGAAAATCCCTTGCTCCTTTTCTGTTGGCAGCGCTTGTGCTTTCCCCGCTTTCTTGCACTTTGATTTTGGACACCGAGGCCCTGATTGTGCCCTGCCAAATTGACGAAGACTGTGAAGAAGGCTTGACCTGCTCTGCCGGGGCTTGTGTCCCTGAGAATGAGGATATCGCACTTGATGATGAAGAGAATCAGAACGATATGGGTGACGATATGCCCCCTGGGGCTCTCGGCGAAGGCGAAAGCACAAACTTTGAAGATGGCGGAAGCACGGACGACGTGGAAGAAGACGAAGAGTCAGAGACGGATCCGCAAGACAGCGGTGATTCCACCAACGATATGGATGACGGTGCGGCTGGGTAATTCGCTCCCCTACTCGATATCCCTATAGTGGCTATATCCCGTGGCCTAACTTTTTCGGTTTGGGTGCAATCCCTGCTGCAGAGGGTGCGACTTTTCTTAGGTTCGTGCCGCCCTGATCTACCGGTTTCGATCTGGGTTGCGGGGAAACATAGCTTTCGAAAAATACGTAGTTTGTTGAGTAGTCACTGACCTCAAAGTATACTTTTCTCTCATTCGCATCGCGTGTGAAGTTGAAGTTCGCATCGGCATAACCATAGCCGTATCGATAAGGTCGAACACCCGAATCGTGCGTTCCTTTTGCAGTGCTCAACTTGTCGACACCCAGAAATCGGTGAACGAGTTTTTCACCTGCGTAAACCTCGACAACACCATTGGTTCCAGTCCAATTTTGTATCCCCCGGCCAATTTTATTTTGTGTTTCTTGCGTACATGAACTCAGCACGAAGAATGCGCAAAGAGCATAAATATATTTCTTCATCGATAGACTCCTTTCTCCTTTCATAACTTTTCATAGTAATGTAAATGGTCCAAGTGGTTTTCGCTAAAAGCGCAGAAAAGTGGTAGGCGAAGGGATGGTCTACCGCATACCAGAGTCACTGCCGCCCAGACTTCGGGCCATCACCGAGCTGCTTGATTGCAATCTTGACACTTGGGATATCGGTGCTGATCATGCTTGGGTTGCTGCGCATGCGAAAAAGCGAAGCCCCAATTGTCGGAGCATTGTCGTTGACCGCTCCTCGAAGGTCATTGAAAGGTTGCGTTTAGCTCAGAACGATGGGCTGCTCGATTCAAAGATCGAGTTGGTCAACGAGGATGTTCGCCAGATCCTATGCCCAGCGCATCCTTCCAACATCGTCTTTGCCGGCGTGGGTGCGTATATGATTTGTAAAATGTTAGAAAAATGGAGCCTGGGCATCCAAAAGCATAGGCTGATCCTGGCACCCGAAACACATGTATCTCGACTGCAAGAGACCCTTCAGGCACAAGAGGCTCCGTTTTCAACCCGTAAAGTTATGCAAGGCCGCAGAGAGCGAACTCTCTTCCTGCGACCCAGACTGATTTGATGCAGAAACTCTTCGGAGGCCTTATAACCTGCGACTCGGATAAAGCGGAAAGTCGCCGCAAAGCTTTTCTACTTCGTTGAGAATTGTTTCTTGCAGCCTGCTGTCCTCCGGGCTGGCCAAGATGTCGGCAATCCAAGTCCCTATTTTTTCCATTTCCGCCTGGCCCATTCCGCGCGTTGTCAGTGCCGGCGTTCCAAGCCGAATGCCACTGGTAATCGTTGGCGGTTCTGGATCGAAGGGAATCTTATTTTTATTCGTGGTAATGCCTGCAGACTCAAGAATGGCCTCAGCCTCAGCACCGCTAACGGTGGAATCACGAAGGTCCAAGAGTACGATATGATTGTCCGTCCCACCCGAAACAAGGTTCACACCTCGTTCAAGCAATGTATTGGCCAATGTTCGAGCATTTTCGATGATAGCAGCAGCGTAAGCTTTAAACGACGGGTCTAAGGCCTCGCCAAAGGCTACTGCCTTTGCAGCAACCTGTTGCATCAAAGGGCCCCCCTGACACCCAGGGAACACACGACTGTTCAATTTCTTTGCACGTGATTTTCGACATAATATCAATCCGCCACGCGGCCCTCGTAATGTCTTATGCGTGGTCGTGGTAATGATGTCTGCGTAGGGAACTGGACTCATGTGCACGCCGGCAGCAACCAGTCCGGCGATATGGGCCATGTCCACCATCAATGGGATATCTTGCTCTGCCGCGATCTTCCCAAAGGCTGCAAAATCAATCTCACGTGCATATGCCGAAGCACCGGCAACAATCAGATCGGGACGATGCTCTTCCGCAAGCGCCGCGACTTTCATCATATCGATACAATGCGTTTCTTCGTTCACACCATAGGGCACCACATCAAAGAGCCGCCCCGAGAAGTTCACTTTCGAACCGTGGGTCAGATGTCCACCGTGGTCCAAGTCCATCGCTAAGATTTTGGCGCCTGGTTTAATGATCGCAGAATAGGCCGCAAAGTTCGCGGTCGCGCCGCTATGAGGCTGAACATTCGCGTGGTCGGCGCCAAAAAGTTCCTTCGCACGATCTATCGCTAAGGCTTCAATCGTATCATGGTGTTCACAACCTCCATAATAGCGCCGCCCCGGGTAACCTTCAGCATATTTATTGGTCATTACAGAGCCCGAAGCTTGCATCACTGCCTCGGACACAAAATTTTCGCTTGCGATAAGCTCCAATGAATTCTGCTGGCGCTTCAGCTCAGCACGCATCGCATTAAATACGGGGAGGTCATTCGAAATCGACATGGATCTTTTCTCCTTCATTTACCAGACGAAGCCTTCTAGGAACGTTCAATTTTCCGCACCCGACTTTCGTGTCGCCCACCTTCGAAGCGGGAATCGAGAAAGATTGACACAAGGTCAAGGGCCACATCGACCGTGAGCAAACGCTCGCCTAAGCATAATATGTTAAGATTGTTATGAGCGCGAGCAAGCCTCACCTGTTCCGCTGAGGTACACATGGCAGCGCGTATACCCCTCACTTTATTCGCCGCAATACTCATGCCTATCCCACTGCCGCAAACGAGAATCCCACGACCGCCCCCAGATTCAGAGACTCGATGTGCAACTTTCAACGCGAAGTCTGGGTAGTCGACCGAAACACTCGAATCCGATGGTCCAAGGTCGTGACAACGATATTGTGTTGCTCTAAGGTGCGAAACAAGCGCACTTTTGAGCGCCACTCCTGCATGGTCAGAGGCGATCCAAAGTTCCTTAACACCAACCATGGGAGCCTCCCTGTCAACTGATTCCTATGAAGCGCGCTGAAGCGATTCTTTTCTTTAGCCTGCAGAGCCATCAGCAGCGTCGCTCTCTACGCTCGTTTTGTCTTTATTTTCGGGCAAAAGTTTTTCATGCACCAGGATACGTTGACAGCTCGGACACCCCTCGATCAGCTCACCTCGATAAACTTGAATCACAAGTTGGGGTGGTATTTGCCTAAAACATGAAGAGCATGTTTCTCCTTCAATGATTGCGACACCGGTCACACGTTTTTCAACAATACGCTCGTACCGCTTGATCAATGCCGCGGGAAGATCTTTCGCTTCGTTATCCCGGGTACTTCGTAAGGTCGTGACTTTGTCTTCGATCTCCTTCACATTGTCCGCCACCGAATCCCAGGCGCTACGCGCATCGCTGTCCGCACTTTCAAAGCTGGGTCGAAGTGCATTCACCTCACCCGATACTGCCTCGAGATTCTCCATCGCATCGATAATCTTGTTCTCAAGAGCGCTTATGCCCCTTCGTTGCGAACCAATTTCAGAACGAAGTGCGGCATGCTCGCGCTCGTTTCGAATACTGTCTAAGCGTGCTTCCCACTTTCGGAGGTTGCTCTTCTCTTGCAGCAAATCGCCTTCCATACGCTGTTTCTCTCGCTGAACATCAAGCTCTTGAGACTCGAGCACTTCAAGCTCTTTGCGTAGTTGATCCGCTTTTTCTCGTAAGGTGTTGGCCTCCGCAGGAATCCGCTTGAGTTCTTCTGCATATTTGCGCATTTCGGCTTCAATCTGTCCCAACTTCGCAAGACACTGCAATTGTTCAACGATCTTCATAAACACCTCACCACCAAAACTTATCTCACTTCGTCAAAATTGAAAGATAAGCCCGTATTAAAAAAAGAAAAAAGCTGCAGCGTCCGACACGAAACTGTTTTCTATGTCACAACGAGGATATCAGACGGCTTATAGAAAAAGAGGCGAGGCACTCAAAAATGAACAGACAATATAGAAGGAATAAACAAGGTGGTGGGCCCGGCTGGGGTCGAACCAGCGCGCGTTCGGTTATGAGCCGAATGCTCTACCACTGAGCTACAGGCCCCCACAATACACTCATAACATATGCATCAAATAAATTAAGTTTAAAGCACATAAAACAAAAAAAACGCACTGTCGAAAGAATACGCTTTTTCTGTTACCGACAAGTGCCCCTTTAACAAAAAGTCCTGTCTCTCCAAGGGCCGTCGAGCTCTAACCTGTCAGACTCAAGGCTGCCGTGGAAGCTCAACATCCCCCGGAACAAAGGAAACAAGCTTTTTACCTCGGGACGGATGACGCAACTTCCTCAATGCTTTGGCTTCAATCTGACGAATCCGTTCTCGAGTGACTTCAAAGTCTTGCCCGACTTCTTCGAGGGTATGGTCGCTCTTTTCGCCAATACCGAATCGCATGCGCAAGACTTTCTCTTCACGAGGAGTAAGCGTAGCCAAGACCTTGCGGACTTGCTCCGATAAGTTCATTGAAACTACGGCCTGCCCAGGGTCCGTCGTCGCAATATCTTCAATAAAGTCGCCAAGCGAGCTGTCTTCATCTTCCCCAATCGGAGTCTCAAGCGAGATAGGCTCTTTAGCAATTTTAAGAACCTTGCGCACCTTATCGACTGCCAGCTCCATTTTTTCCGCAATTTCTTCGGGTGTCGGCTCTCGGCCAAGCTCCTGCACTAAATAGCGGCTTGTACGAACCAACTTGTTAATCGTCTCGATCATATGCACAGGGATACGAATCGTTCGCGCCTGGTCAGCAATAGCGCGTGTAATGGCCTGACGAATCCACCACGTCGCGTACGTCGAAAACTTATACCCTCGACGATATTCAAACTTGTCCACAGCCTTCATCAGGCCGATGTTACCTTCCTGGATCAAGTCCAAGAACTGAAGGCCGCGATTCGTGTATTTCTTCGCAATTGATACAACAAGACGAAGATTCGCCTCAACAAGCTGCGCTTTGGCTTTATCGCTCGTACGCTCACCCTTGCGGATCCGCTTGTAAGCTTCTCGCAATTCTCCGAGGTCCATCTGAGCTTCGTCCCTCACCCGTCGCACCCGGTTTACGGCCATGCTAATTGTTCGGTCCCAAGCGTAAAGTGTCTCGACATCAACCCCCCAACTCGAAGCCAGCTTTGCAAGTGCCGAAGAATCATCACGCACACCCCGAATCTTTTGGCGAATTGTCAAACAATCCTTTCGAGACCATCGCTCAATTTGGTTCAACTCAAACTCAGCCTTGTCAACACGTCGAACCAGCACCTTAACACGTTGCACGATACGATCGATCTGCCGCTTGTTAATCTTAAGGTCGGTTAAAAGTGTGACAATCTCTGCTGCGTCCCGCTCAAGAAGCAGGTTCAGTTCGGTCACCCGCTTCCCTTTTGCGCTCGCAAGCTCAAAGCGAATCGCATGAATGTTCTTGTCGAGTCGACGAAGCTCGTTCACGATTTTCAATGCTTTTTCTGTGACTTTCGGCTCATCAAACTCAAGCGTCTGTCCATCTGCGCCAGACTCATTCTCCTTGACGATTTCTTTAACGCGAATCTTGCCCTTACGAAGACGGTCTCCTAACTCTAAAACCTCAGATGCGCAAATCGGTGTCGCGAGGACCGCGTCCAAAATTTGGATCTCCCCCTCTTCGATTTTCTTCGCAATTGCAACTTCGCCTTCCCGAGTCAGGAGGCTCACCGCACCCATTTTACGAAGATACATTCGCACCGGGTCATTCACTTTATTGAAGTCATTGAGATTGCTTTCGGACTCCGACTCCGCTTTGTCGACAATGGTAACCGCTGTATCGGTGTTGTCATTGCCAACCATTTTGCGATCGTCTTCAACCACTTCAATATCGGCTTCGATCAGAAGTGCGATCGCGTCTTCAAGAAGCTTTACAGTGGCAACGTCCGCGGGCAAACCATCATTAATCTCATCGTAACTTACATAACCACGATCCTGACCTTTGACGAAAACTCGCTTAAACTCTTTGCGCTCACCCACAGGTCTACGGGTAGCCCGAATATTGGGTTTACCTGTTTTACTTTTCTTCGTCGTCGACGCTTTTGCGGTCTTACGTTTTGCTGCTTTAGGCTTTGCCGACTCCGTTTTCTTCTTCGTTGGCCGTGTTCTCGTAATATCTGGGATAAAAAAAGAGTTTGCTTCTGAGGACAGACCTGACTTTGCATTCTTTGTTTTTGCAGCCATTGTTTCACCCTAAAATATCACAACGCGCACTCGTCGAGCGCCGCTAAGATTGTTGAAAGCTAAGGATCTAAACCTAACAAAGTATTGGGATAGTTCAAGAATTTCGTTGTTCCGAGTTACGGGATGCTTTTTTTTTGCGAAAACATTCAAGACAAACCCCCTGAAAGCTTACCAGTCCAGCAGGTCTTCACCGAGCGAACCATCCTCTCTTTCTTGAGACTCCCTAGGGCTCTGTTCCAAACTAAGCTCCTGACCGGAGTCGATTGAGCCCTTTTGACTGCTTTGGCTTGGCACAACACCGTCCTCAGTTCGTTCCGTGCGTTCGAGGTCATCTGTCTGTGAATCATCCCCTTGCTTCAGCAGGACAACCTCTGTCGAAATGTCCGATTCGAAGTGTTCACCTAGTTTTGTAATCGATGACACCTGAGACCGATGTTTTTTCAAGAGCATATCCAGCGACTCTTTGTCCGCCGGCGTCTGCACAGAGCCGGTCTCTTCACGAGCGTCACGCAACTTACGAATAGCGGTCAACGTCTCTGCTGCTTTGATCTTCAACAAATCAACTTCATAGGATTTAATCCAACCCATGAGATAACGTTTTTCATTGCTCAAGGATTCTTTAGCTCCGCTTAAAGCGGGTTGTCCTTGCAGACTCGTCTGGCCATCCACCTCGACTTTAGCGTCGGAAGCAGACGTCGCAGGTTCATCGCTTTTACGCAACCATCGAGTGAGCTCCCGAAGCAGAGGCGTGCCCTTCTCGACCCGTACACTTGAAAGCAAACCTATCACCTCTTCAGGCGTGCTGAATGTCTGTTGTGAACCTACAGAAGAAAGCTTTTGTGCAATTGGCATGATGCTCTGCACAAAATGTGTCTGCGTTGGCTTTGCATTTGATTCGTTGTCTACACTCCCGCCGGAGTTCACGCCAGGGATAACCCCTCGACCAAAATAATGACAAAATATTGCGGCACATTCGCTATCGCTCAACAATGCGTGAAATGCTTGTCGCTCAGCGTAGCTCCACTTCATCAGCTTCTTTGCTTGAGCGACTGTGGGGCCACGCGCACCTGTGCTTGGTGGCCCATTGTGCCTCGCCCCTACCCCCGAAGAAACCTTCTGCGTGTTCTTGAATTGTCGGCCCTGCGAGTCCAACATCCCCGCGTTTCTTGAGGCCTTCGACTTCGCAAGACCGAGTTTCGCAGACCATCGTTTAAGTTCAGCGCGCCCGAAAGAATCAACGTCCGATTTTAAGTCGTCAATCGTTTCATCAAAGAGTTGAGCAAAATGCTTCAGCCAAAAGCGTTTGCGTGTCGCATCAGGAATAGCCGCAAGAAAAGGCAAACACGTTTTCAGTTTGCGGACGCGTGTCTGGACATCGTCATGGCCAGGACTTAGCTCCTCACCTAAAAGCTCCAAAAACGGTTTTGCATCGCGCACTACTGCGCTTAGACCCGACAGGTCTTTCTCCGCAAGATAATCCCCCGCGTCCCCGCGCATAAAACGTGCCCACCGCACTTCAAAACCCTGCTGAATCGCCATCAGCGCGGCGCGTCTGGACGCTTTCAAGCCCGCTTTGTCGCTATCGTATGCAACAATCAAACGTTTGGTGCTGGGGGCAATCAATTGTAGTTGCTCCAGCGTCAAAGCAGTACCACAACTGGCCACTGCACCAGGTACCTGCGCTTGTGAAAACGCAATCACATCGAGATACCCTTCTGCAAGAATTGCAGGTTTCCCCTGTTTCCATGCAGGGAGTGCGCGGTCGAGCCCGAAAAGCGCTTTCGACTTGTCGTAAAGTAAGCTTTGGCGACCATTAATGTATTTCGGCGACGAAGACCGTGCGCTCAAGAAGGTACGGCCACCAAAGGTAAGCGTCCGCCCCCTGCGGTCTCGAAGAGGAAAGAGAATGCGCTGCTTAAAGAAAGGGCGCAGGTCACCCATGTCCCTCGAGAGAAGCCCTAGTTTTTCTAGGTCGTCTTCGCTCGCGGAATTGCTCTTCGCAAGCGCAAATAGATCGCTCAAGGGCAACGACAGCCCTAAGGAAAAATCTTTCACAAGTTTAGCACTCAAGCCACGCTGGCGAAGGTATGCCTTGGCCGTTCTGCCCGAACGACCAATCAACCACGCGTGCGACGCTTTCGCGATTTCCTCCATTAACAGGTAGAGACGCGCGTGTTCGTCGCGGGCTTTTTCAGTGTCTGTGTTGCGAGGTTGCACATCGATGCCAACCTCTTCACAAAGTGTATCGAGAACCTCGATGAAGCTTTGTCCTGTTATTTCTTGTAGGAATGAGAAGACGTCTCCAGAGGCGCCACAGCCAAAGCATTTATAGTATCCTTGATCCGGCCTAACATTGAAGGATGGAGTTTTTTCGTTATGAAAAGGGCAAAGTCCCAACCAATTCTGTCCACGCTCTCGAAGATCAACATGGCGTGCAACAACGTCTTTGATGTTGATTCGAGCCTTGACCTCTGCAACACGATCAGCTCCACTCATATCATCACACCCTCTCCGCTTTGACGGGGGACCACAATAATCTTTGCCAAGTCATTCTCGCCCGGGTGAGCGAATAACAAGGTCTCCGTGTTCCCCATACAATTGGGGTTCACGGCGACGCAAATCTTAACTTTGCAGGAACTTCTTGACGGCTGCTTGAATATCGGAACCTTCCGCTTTTCCCTTCAGGCGTCCCATGACTTGACCCATGACACGACCAAAGTCTTGGGGCCCAACGTCACCCAGACCCGCGACGACGCTTTCAACTTCTTTCTCGACCTCTGGAATACTCAACATTTTTGGCAGGTATGTTTGAATAACGTTGAGCTCGAAGCTTTCTGCCTCCGCGAGGTCCTCACGGCCGGCCTCTTGATAGGATGCGATCGAATCTTTGCGCTGCTTGGCCATCTTTGTCAGGGTTTTCAATACAAGTTCGTCTGGCACATCATCGCGGACACCACCTTCAATACCGGCACTCTTAATCTCTGACTTCATGAGAGAAAGTACGTCTTTGGTTGCCTCTCGGGCTTTCATCGCGTCTTTCCAAGCATTTGAAATATCCTGCTGCAGTCCCATTATGTCACCTCTTTCTCGCTTAATGTCCTAGGCCTTCTGCGCCTGCACCGGACGCCCGATCCTACTCCAGTTCTTTGCTAAAGCTACACCGACAACAATGCAACTCTTCTCTTCGCAGAAATCCAATCAAGAACTTCGCGGCAAGAATATCGCGACTCGAGGATTTCCATCCAAATCTCGGACATAACGATCGAAGCGCAGGGAAGGCGTCGAAAGAGAGCTGACCTTGTCCATTTGAGTGTATCCAACTTCCATGAGCAATGGGACATGAGCTTCATCAGCAGAGCGAACAAGTGCTTTGATGTGGCCGAGGCCATCGTCTCCCGTCCCGTAAAGTGCGATTTCGGGCTCATGCTGAACTGTCTCTTTGCTCATCAGTGAAAGCTCTTGCTGTGAAACATAAGGCGGGTTTGACACAATGCACTCAATACCTTCGAGGCTTTCAGCGCTTAAACTTAACATGTCCGATTCAGTAAACAGAACATTCGCACCTAAATTTTCCGCGTTTTCTTTCGCTGTTGAAAGGGCCCTCGGGCAGATATCAATTGCGTTCACTTGTAGCTTTCGCTCGGCAAGGGCCAATGCGATCGCGATACACCCCGATCCCGTACCAACATCAAGAACTGAGCCAAGACCCTTCTCTCGCAGGAGCGCCAGCGTTTCATCCACAAGAATTTCTGTTTCAGGTCGAGGAATTAATACAGACTTGTTTACTTTGAAGTCATGTTGATAAAAGCTTTTTGCCCCGCATAAATAGGCGACTGGCACATGGTCAGCCCTTTGTTTAACCAGCTCGCGATACAAATCGCGCTCCTTTTCGTCCAGCGGACGGTCTGAACTCAAAAGAAGCTGTAGGCGATCCAACTTGAGCACATGTGCGAGGAGAAGCTCTGCGTCCAAGCGGGGAGAGTCCAAGTTTTTTGTGTCAAAAAAGTGTGTGGTTAATCGTAGATATTCTCGCACAGGGAGCAGTTTTGCTCCTTGCGATGAATCCTGTTGAGAATGCGCGGAATGTTGCATGCATCCGACTATGCCCGAAGTCGTGTCGCCGCGCTACCCTAGCCCAAGAAGAGCTTGCGATTTGGGTGTAATCTTCCGGCCACGTGGAGTTCGCACCAAGTACCCCTCTTGAATTAGGAAAGGCTCATAAACATCCTCGATCGTCGACGACTCTTCGCCAAGCGCAGCAGCCAGTGTCTCGAGGCCGACAGGCTCACCATCAAAAACACGCCCGAGAGTTGTTAACACTTTGCGGTCGAAGTCATCCAACCCATGACTGTCCACACCCAAACGGTCTAGGCTACCCTTTGCAACATCCGAACTTATAACTCCATCGTGGTCAACCTCAGCAAAGTCTCGGACTCGACGCAAAAGGCGGTTCGCGATTCGTGGCGTCCCGCGGGACCTGCGTGCAATTTCAGTTGCAGCATCCGTTGACAAGTCGAGGTGAAGTAAGCGCGCAGACCTTTTAACGATTTGGCTCAACTCAAGAGTACTATAAAAACGCAATCGTGCGGCAAAACCAAAACGGTCCCTTAACGGCGAAGTCAACAGCCCAGTTTTCGTGGTTGCACCCACCAAAGTAAAAGGCACAACATCAAGAGAGATACTTCTCGCATGCGCGCCCTCCCCAATCATAATATCAAAGCGATAGTCCTCCATTGCGGGATAGAGATTCTCTTCAATAATAGGGGTAAGCCTGTGGATTTCGTCAACAAAGAGCACGTCACCTTCGTTCATGTTTGTTAGCATGCCGGCAAGGTCACCTTTCTTCTCAACTGCAGGCCCCGACGTAATATGAAGCTGGCTACCCATTTCTGCCGCTAAAATACGCGCAAGGGTGGTCTTCCCCAATCCAGGTGGCCCTGAAAGCAAAATGTGGTCAAGCGCTTCGCCACGTTTCTTCGCAGCGCTTGCAAACACCCTCAAATTTGAGAGCAATTCCTCTTGCCCAACATACTCGTCAAAACTCGCGGGCCTTAATGCCTTCTCCCAGGTGCGTTCATTGCCTGAGGCTCCGCCTGCAACAACCCGTTCTGACGTACTCGAGGACGAATGTACACCTGAGATTACACTCTCGAGTGACATGATGATTTCCCTTTTATTTTAGCGCTTTGCATAATGCTCCCCACCGCAAAATTGATTCAAAGTCTTTGTAAGGCTGCCCGAACCAGCTCTACCTCATTTGCTTCCACCATTTCATCTTTCAAGGATCGCAGGACCTTCTCCACTGTCGCCTCTTTATAGCCAAGCTCCAGAAGCGCGCTCTTCGCATCGTCAAATGCGTTGTCTCCATGCTCCAGTCCTGGCATGTGCCCCACAACCTTCTCGACCTTATCTCTAAGCTCCAAAACGATTCGGGCGGCACTTTTTTTCCCGATGCCAGGAACTTTCGAGAGAACCTTTACATCTTCATTTTCAATCGCGTTCACAAGCTCGGTATAGGATAAGGTCGAAAGAACCGCCATCCCAATCTTTGGGCCAACTCCGCTCACTTTAATGATAAGTTGAAAGAGTTTCAGGCCAAGACTATCTAAAAAGCCGTAGAGTTCGATCGAGTTTTCTCGCATCGCGGTAAAGATGTTTATCCGGGCCCTCGATAAGCCCGATACCGTAGAATGGTTAACTGAGTCACCCGGCAATACCGCCATTTGTGCAACTTCATGCAAAGGCATCTTCACCAAGTAGCCGACACCCTGAACATGAATTACAACCTCATGAACGCCCAAGACTTCCACTTCGCCCTCAAGAACACGAATCATAACTGAACACTAGTTCAGATATGCATGTTTCGCAAGAATATGCTTCGCATGTTTATCCACAAATGGGTTCCTCGAGTAAGGCTGTGTTTCGTGACTCAATAAAAGCTTTCCCTGCATCGTTGACCTAACTATAATCACCCGGATAAAGGGGTGTTAAAGCAAGGCGGCTTGTCAACTTAAACGCTAATCCTGCCTGCAAGGTGCTAATTTCTATACATATACAGCCGCCACCGTGCGACCATAAATCGTCTTTTCCTACCTATTCAAAGCCGGACTCACATTCAATATCCTCTTCTTATCTCACGAGGAGGAGATAATGAAAAACGCAAAACTAACCCTAATAACCCTTTTGTTGTTCATGTCGTCGGGCTGCTTCAGCCTGATGCAACAGTGCAGAGCGCGAGTTAAGAATATGGGAGAACATGATCTTCATGTTGGAAGTGAAATCCTCTACGGGGTTTAATAGACTCTGAAGATGGAGGCTCTCAGTTTGAGTGGTGCTACCCGTTGCCAACCCTAAGTTATCGAACTGGGACTGCAAAAAGGACCGATCTTCAACTTACGACCAACCTATTTCGGCATTCAGTCCGCGTGGGGTATCAGCTAACTGGTGACCCTAAACTGAATGAGTCTGCATTGAGTTTATCTGCAGGGTTGAATGGTTTCTATATCCGAAGCAATTATTTCAACGACTTTAGCGGTGATAATTGGGGTGTAGGGATTCCATTAGACTTACTTTACGACTTTACTTTCGGCAACCCTGCCCTCACCTTGGGCGCTGGTGTTG
>JAHDBA010000004.1:52081-62384 GCA_020630615.1 Myxococcota bacterium
AAATGAAAAACTTATCTCACAATAACGAAGCTCGAACAATAACATATGATGTCACACCGAGGGCGTCAGTTCAGGCGAGCTTTCGAATTAAGAAGTATTTCGCAGTGACACCGGGGCCACAGTGCGAGGTCATCAAAGCTGATGAATCCAATCTATTCTTGTGTGCATTCGGGCTTAGTCTTGGTGCAGCGCTCTAAATCCATGAGTTCGAACGTTCCATAAAAGTGGGCTTTATGCCCACTTTTTGCATGTCGATGTAGCATAAAACAGAATTTGAATGGCAGGCTCTTAATCATCACAAATGACCCAGAGATTTACGAACGTGATTGAATCAGCTCTGCCCAAGCGTTACGACCGCGCTTGTTCGATGGGGAGCGCGAACCCGACCTTTCTTGATTGGCTTGATTTCTGAGTTGCAACGGGCTCTGCATTCCGTACGCGAGAGCAATGGCAAGGGCATCGGCTGCATCTTCGAAAGGACGTTCTGAAAGGCCAAGATGCCGACTCACTCTGTCCGCAATTTGCGCCTTGGTGGCGCGGCCGTGCCCAGCAACCTGAAGTTTGGCCTGCGTGGAGGCCATTTCCACAACTTCCATCCCTGCACGCGAAAGCTCGACCAGTATCGCACCGCGCGCCTGCCCTAAAATCAATGCCGACTTTGCACTTCGATGAACAAAGACGTTCTCAATAACCGCAACACTCGGCGTATACTCACGACATAACGCCTGTAGCTGGTCGCACAATATATGTAAACGTTTCGCCAATGATTCTTTTGACGTGGCTTGCAAGAGCCCATTGTCAACGTGTAGACAATGCCCACCCTCTGTGACATCGATGATACCCCAACCACATTTATGGGACCCCGGATCGATCCCTAAAATCCGTTTCTTCAATCTAACTCGCCGCCTCAAAGTTCGACCAAACGCGCTGAACATCATCAAGGTCTTCAAGCTTTTCGATTAAGCGCTCGAAGGTCTCTAAAGAATCTCCCGCAAGCTCCATCGAAAGCAAAGGCACCATTTCAATGTCTGAGTGCGCAAGCCTGACCGAAGCGTTTGTCAACACATCTTTCAGTTCTTGAAACGCACTCGCATCACAACGAAGTTCGAAACCATCGTCGGACTCGAAAACCTCATCCAGCCCCGCGTCCATCCCCAACTCCAAGAGCCTGTCCTCGGCAAGTTCAGGGTTCGACTCGCCTTTCTCAAGCATAAAGACCCCGGCCTTTTTAAATTGATGTGCGACAGAACCCGACTTGCCCAGGTTTCCACCGTGCTTTCTGAGGGCCGCCCCAACCTCGCTTGCAGTACGATTGCGATTGTCTGTTGCACATTGAATATAAAGAGCGACACCCGCTGGGCCGTACCCCTCGTATACGAGGTCCTCATAATCTGCCCCAGCGTCACTGCTGTGCGGCCGCTGAATCGCTTTCTGGATGGTGTCTTTCGGGACATTCGCAGCCCGCGCATCGTCGATTGCTTTTCGCAACCGGGCATTCCCATCGGGGTCTGGGCCACCGGCCTTCGAGGCTATCGTCAGTTCTCGGATGAGCTTTGTCCAAACTTTGCCGCGTTTGGCGTCGTTTGCACCTTTTTTATGCTTGATCTTGGACCATTTATTATGACCTGCCATGAGACAAACTCCTGATACGCTACCTATTAGCGAGATTCGCAACAAATCGCAAAAGAGCCAAAGCTCTCGCACAATAACAACGCTTTAACTTTTGACTCCACTCACTCGCTCAAATCTTCGGACCGCACGGACACCACCTGATTCATTTGATGAACGCGTGGTGCACGGATTCCCTGCTCTTTGAAAACACGCATGAGTTTTCGCGTCACGTCACTCGAAAAAGGTTTTTCATACTTCGTCTCAAGCACGTAGGCCTTAAGGCGTAAACGGTAGGTGACCAAGTCCCTCAAAACAACCTGATTTGCAAGTACAGCCCATGGCTTGTGAAGATAGATGTAGCGACTCGTCGTCAGACACTCTTCAGCGAGTGCCACTGCAGCGTCTAAGTCTTCATGAACATCGATATAGAAGTCCATTTGAACAAGCATGTTGTTTTCGCCCGCATGGCCCGATGCGACCGCCTCATTCATAAATGTATTGTTGGGTATTGTCACTAGATTGTCATCAAGTGTAACAATGCGAACAGAACGCAACCCGATCGACACGACATCACCGTAGGTCGACCCAACGCTCACACGATCGCCGACCTGAAAAGGTCGATCAAATAGCAATGTAATGCCGGCAATGACGGCCTTCACAAGGTCTTGCAGCGACAAGCCGAGAGCAACCCCAAGGCCACCCGACACAATCGTGACCGCTTCTTTTGTCCAGTGAAAAGCTGCAAAGAGGCTATAAAACACTGCAAATAGAATCGCACCAAAACCAAAAAGCGAAGAGAGTTGCTGAAAAAGCAAGCGCCGGTCACTCATTCGCTCGCCAAGTCCATCAAGAAAGCGGTTCACAAATTTTGTAGAAACAAACACCAAGACGATAACCGTGATGCCGTACACGATACCCGCAGGATTAATGAGACTCACAATTGTTGAGATGCCTTCCACGTCACCCATTTTATGCCCCCATCAAGTTTTTACGTTTCAGAAAACGAATTGTTGCATCCCAAAAGTCTAGAGTCACTTGATAACGTGAGGGTTCATTCGGCACCTTTCGATACAACCCAAGGTCGACACCACGCTGAATATGGGACTGCACCTGACCCGGCTTCAGGCCACTCACAAGGGCTGCTTCTGAAATACTTAGGCTGCGATGGAGAACAAGAGCGAAAAGCACAAATCGGTTTGCCTCAGGGATAACCTCAAGCTCATCCGCTTGACGCGTATTATAGAGCGTGATGCCAAGCCCGCCCTCCTCGTCAACACATAATGAGCGCAGCCAGAAAAACTGCGCGATACGCGGGTTGCCGCCTGAAAAACTCCATAGCATTCGGATGTATGCCTCCTGGGAGTCCATGACTTGCGCATGGCTCACGGCCATTTGATTGACGTTTTGGTGCATCACAAAATCACGAAAAGAGACAGTCTGCTTTGAAAAACGTTGTTTGCGTTGAATCAAGTCACGGATTTCCTCTTCACTCCATTTCGGGATCTCCACAACCTGATCGACCTCTGAACCAAATGAACGCGCTTGATTCAAATGATTGAAGGCCACCGTCGGCGCACTCAGCACCCAGCGCACGGTCCCATGGGTCATTCTCATCAGCCTCAAAAGCGCATCCAGGCAAACATAGCCGCCAGGCTTTCGTAAAAAGAAGCGCTCAATACCATCGATAATGTACACGGCATCGCCAGACTGCCGCAAGGTCTTTGCCACGGCGACAAGCTTCGTCACATCACCGATGTCCGCACCCTCTTCTTTATTGAAATTCTCGACAAGCTCGCGCAGTAAATCGGACTCCGTTGAGATGCGCTGCAGTGGAGACCACAACGACACTCGTACACCTCTCTCACGCAAGCCCTCTTTGAGTTGTTGCATCATGGTCGTGCGGCCGATTCCGTATTCGCCATGAAATAGAACAGACGCAAGCGGTGCCTCTGCTGCATTTTGCTGCTTGGCCCCATCGTCACTTTCAGCATTCGGGCTCGACTCAATCTGCGCATATTCGTCTATGAAGCCTTGCATCATTTTCGTCCGTTGAACGAGGATTGCAGGATTTTGAGCCGGACGTTCTGCGAAGGCATCGCGTAGAGACTCTGGCAAATCGGCCAATGGGCTCACTTTGACCTTACTGTCTTTTGCTTGTCGCTCGAGATTGGTTCTCGTGAGGTACGCGTATGCAGTTTTCACAATCTCGAGGTTGTTCACAGTCGTCGATAAAAGATCTCGAAGCCATTTCCCTGCAACAAATAAAAACGCACCAAAAACAAAAACAAAACCAAACCACCGGTTGCGGTTCCTCTCGATCAACTTTGAAAGTCGATGGTTCGGCCAACCCTCTAAAAAAGCATCAGCAATTGGTACCTGCCAACGCTTTATCAAGACGAATCCCATCACGAGCGCGCCAAAGATCAGTGCGCCTCGAGCGCTGCGATAGATCCATCCAGCCCCAACGAGTTTCTGAATCATGAAGAGTAAATAGACGCTGACAAAGAGATAGCGCTGCACAAGCCGAACAGAGCGCATGATTTTGAGCTTTGTCGGCACGGTCAGATTACGCTGCCGTTTCGCAATTTTTAGAATTGAGATGTGGGTGATACGCGCCGCCACATTGTATGCCAGGGCCCAGATAACAGTACCAAAAAATAGGAGTGTCTCCGGGCTTGGAGCAACGGGCTCCATAATACTGTACGACACATAGAGAAGCAAAGCCCACACCAGCAAGGCGCCAATTTCCTCAAAGACCTCCCAGAATCCGTTCAATGTCTTGATCAAACGAAGCGAACGCACATTCTTTAAAATGTCACCGCGCAGCCGGGTGATAAACTCGGGCGCATGACGCCGCAAACGAAGCGCAAGCCAAATTAACCCAAGCCCTTTTAAAAGCGCCCAGCTAACACTTGCAAGCATTTTCCACTCGAGCATACGCCCGGGCAACTGGAAAACATCCACCAATCGATTCCGCAGGTAGCGCTGCGTACGCATTGCAACATAGGCAAGCTCCGTCTTGAGATTCTCCTTGGCAATGGGCTCTAGGCTCCAAAGGCGCCTTCGTTCACTTGGTGGGAGCCACGCTAAACTCTTGGTACGCAGGGCGTTAATCGATTCCACCATATGCCATTCGCTCTGGTCGATTTCTTCCCACGTCGCAATGCGAGAACGCAAGTCGTCATTCATACGTTCTTCCAGTCGCACCATGGCCTTATCGTTTTCGTGTACGAGCTGGCGAACCGACTCACTATCAAAATCTTCAGCATGATCCAAAACCGGCTGTGCTCGGTCCATCAAATCATCCACTTGCTGCTTCCATGATGCAAAGACTTCTTCATGACGCCTGTCTTGCCGATAATGCTCTTGAAGGTCGTCTTGAAGCTCTACGGTCTTCCGAAAAAAGCGTGGACGGGTGCGAGCACTTAGACTCACCAACTCACCATTCATCTCTGCGATTTGAACTTCGCTGGAGTCCAATGTTTTCAGCATTGTCTGTGCTCGCTGCGCGTCAGCCTTCATCGACTCGCTCAGCTCCAAGCTTACACTTTCAACGTCAACGCGAAGATTTAAAAGTTCCCTTTCCGCCTGGGTGCTCGCAAGCAATGCCTCTTGCAGGGCCTCCTCTTTCTTTTGCCGTGCGTCTTCGGCCTCTCGCTCTGCAGCCGCGAGTGCAGCGCTTTGTTCTTGCGCCAGGGCTTGCACACTCGCCTCTTGCTGACTCGCTGCGTCCTTGATCGCTTTTTGTAAAAGTCTTCGAAAGACAACACGCTCTTCGGGGGTGACCAGCGCCAATGGTCCAACCTCAATTGGGCTCAATTTTTCTCCCCCTAAATCACTCCAATCAACGGTATCATCGACCGCGTCAGCGTCGCGCACATCACCAGCGTTTTCAACCGCAGGCACTGCGCCTTCATCTTCTCTTTCATCGTATCTTCGATGCGCCTCTTCCAATGCTTCATTAATTTCATCTGCAATGAAAAGTTCGTGATAACGCGCGAGCAGCTCCGAATGCGAAAACGTCTTGATACCCAATATTTCTCTTAGTTTGTCAGGTGCGGGGAGCGGCGCTCCCTCCTTCGACCAATCTTTCAACTGCTCGAAAGTTAGCGTTTGGTTTTCGCCAAGAGCGAATCCTACTAAATCGAGGTTGTCATTGTTCTCGTCTTCTGCACCACCCACATTTGCTTCGTCGTCAAGTTCCGAATTTTTCTTGCCAGTGGCGCCCAATTCGACTTGTTCATCTGCATGCCCTGTATTTGCATGAAATAGCGCGCAGACACATAGCGCGAATACAACCAATGCCCCCGGTTGTCTCATGCCGACAAGTTCAGACAGATTTGTTTTCGAAATGGTTTTTAAGCCCATGATCGAGATTACATTAGAACGCCGGCTGAGCACAACTATCCCTGCCCTGGGATCCCTAAGCTCGAAAAGATGGTGTTTTTGAAGTGAACACTGAAGTTTCTAGGCACTGCAATAAATGCATTTCACACATAAGCGCGCGTACAGGGAATTGGATACGCAGGTGAGTTCGCGCACCTTTTAAATTAATGGATTGGTATATCGTGTTTACATTGTGGGGACTCTCAGAGCTTTTTTCGACTGAACTATGAGGTCTCCTCGAACACTATGCACCTTTGAGTAAAGTGAGGGTTGTTTTCGTGCGCGGGCTTTTAAATTGGCGATTCGAGCTGCCCTAATCACATTTTCTGGCACTTCGAGCTTTGCAGCATGCAAGTACATTCGCTTAAAGCTTTGCTTGGCCTCACCTTTTTGGGCGTAACGTGGGTC
Organism: Myxococcota bacterium; assembly: GCA_020630615.1. GTDB lineage: Bacteria > Myxococcota > UBA727 > UBA727 > JAHDBA01 > JAHDBA01. The sequence goes on from JAHDBA010000004.1 coordinate 58,487, forward strand.
CCCTACAATCGGGTGCCCGAGTGCCTGCGCGTGAACACGAATCTGGTGTTTGCGACCAGTTTCAAGTCGAAACTCAATTTGTGAGTAGTTTGAAAGATGTTTTAAGACTTGAAAGTAGGTCACAGCATCTCGAACAGACGATGGCCGCTGATTCATTGTTCTGCCTGACTTTTTCTTATCGTGATAGACGCGAACATCACGGCTTTTTGGGTGTTCAACTAAGGGCAAGTTGACCCGTCCACGAGAAGGTTTAAGCTTCCCGTGCACATAAGCGTGATACGTTTTCTGAATCGCGCCCCAGTGCCTAAATATTGTTTTCTGAACAGCGCGATGTGTCGCAAACATCAAGAGCCCGCTAGTTTCACGGTCGAGTCGATGACATGGGAACACTTCAAAGCGACACAAATCACTCAAAAGTGTCTGGGCGCTCCGGTCGCGAGCAGCATCCCTTGAAACCGATAAAAGCCCCGGCGGCTTCTCGATAACAAGCAACCCTGCACTTGAGTCATCCATAACCACTTTCAACTTCTGACGGTCTTGTGTGCGGGCTCGCCGCAACCCTTGGAGCTCTCCACTTTGATGCACCCGAACCCAATCATCGGCAGCAACCGGGTGTGTGGCCTTAAAAACGCGAACACCTGAGACCTCGACGCGGCCTTGCCGAATCCAGCCCTTCACGGTGGCTCTGGACGACCTTGGGTGCGACGTCATTAGATTGTCAATCAGCAGCTGGCTCATACCTCGTTCTTCGCATATCGACGCATTCTTTTCGACCCTCTTTTGCGCTATAATTGGGGGCCAATCACATCATGAAATACGCAACGAGCGCAACTGCAACGTTCATGAGTAAATTAATTGGCAGCCCGAGCCAAGCCATTTGAGACGGCTTCAACTTGACCTGCCCAGCCGCAATCGCGTTTGGAGGTGTCGCCATTGGCAACATAAACGCACAGCTGATGGACATTGCAGCAGGCCACATCAATGCAAGAGGCGACATCTGCAACGCATCCGCCAGTGGAAGCATCAGTGGCAAGACGAGCGTGGCCGTTGCAGTATTTGAGGTTATCTCTGTTAAAAGTGAAAGCGTCAAACAAAGTACTAAAAGCAATAAAAGAAGCGGCAAGTGAGAAAGGAAAGCCAGCTGGCGACCAAGCCACAGCGAAAGACCTGTTGTTTTAAAGGCGTTGGCGAGTGCGAGTCCCCCACCAAAAAGAAGAATCATGTCCCACGGAATATCTTTGGCTAAGTTCCATGGCATTAGAACCCGATGTTGTGGGGGTTCTTTGGTCGAATCGGATCCCGCAGCCGGACAAAGGGCCATCAATGTGACACCAAACATAGAAACCCAACCATCATCAACCCATGCTTCAAGCCCAAGCAAGCTTGACCACCCAAATAACTTTAGGCCCATGATGTCGATTGGCTTTCGCGTGCACCACATCAACGCAACAAAACCAAAGAGCATGACTGCCCGAAGGCCGTTAGTGCTTAGTTTGGCTTCACACTCCTTAGGCGTGACTGCTCTCACTGTCGCATACTTGTCATCGCTCAGAGAACCCGCAAAGAATGATCGGGTCGTGCGAAGCAATACAAAAGCGACAATGGGGACGCACAAGACCAGAGGCATCCCCATAAAGAGCCAATCGACAAAGCCTGACGCTTCATGCCCAGCGTCGAGCCCCTCACTTAAAAGCTCAAGCGCAATTGCGTTGGGCGCAGTGCCCACAGGTGTGAGCATCCCCCCAATGTTGGCCGCGTATGCGATGCCTAAACCGTAACTCACTTCCACTGCCCGAGGGCTCTTCGTCAGGCTCACTTTGGCACTCTTCTTGGAGTTTAAAGTATGAATATCGGGTTCGCTCGAAGCCTCGGGAGATGGAATACCCGAAGCGCTTTTGGCCATTGAGAGCCCGACCCCCATCATGATAAGTGTGGATGCAGTGTTCGACAGCCACATTGACATGAAGAGCGTAACCATCATCAAAAGAACCAACTCTTTGTATCCTGGTGCTTGCCCCTTACGCCTGAGCCGCGCCGCGATGACTTCAGGAACGCCATGTTCCTCCAGCACGCGAGCCATCATAAACCCACCAAGCAAAAGAAAGATGACAGAGCTCATATATGCGGAAGCCAAGTCACGCACGGAGGCAACACCGAAAAGGGGCAGTAGCACCAAAGGGAGGAGCCCGCCGAAGCCAAGTTCTAGCTTTGTCCCCAGCCAGAGTGCCGCAATTGCAAGGGTGCACAAGAGTAAATTCAAAGCGGGGCGAGTTAGGGCTCCGCCCTCGAAAGCAGACAGGTCAGCAGTAGCGCCAAGTGACTCACCGATGTCAGGAGTCCCGAAATGAGCGTTGTGAGTCAAGAAAACACTTGCCAAAACAAGCATCCCACCAATCATAACGATTTTTACAATCTCCCGCATGGAGCTCAGAATGCACGCTGGAGAGCATGCTGCAAGGGTTCTCAGTCGTCGAAAATTGTTTAGGGGGCACTTGCTTGGGGCAACCTTTCGACACTCTTCGCATTCCATTTAACCCACATTGCGATGCAAGCACTTGAGCGCTAGTATCTCAGCGCACAGCGTGCCCAAGAGGATGCGTGCAGTGCCCTTGGGCACTCTTTCAACGAGGAAAAGCATGCAAAAACGAAGCAGCCAAGAATTGCGCGAACTCTTTCTAGCCTACTTCTCAGAGCGATGCGGTCACCAACGTGTGAGCAGCGCACCTCTTATTCCCCATGGGGATGATACGTTGCTCTTTGTTAACGCCGGAATGGTCCCCTTCAAAGACTGCTTCACAGGGCGAGAAAAGCGGGACTATACGCGAGCGACGAGCGCGCAAAGATGTGTGCGCGCCGGAGGCAAACATAACGACCTCGAGAATGTTGGACGCACTGCGCGTCACCACACCTTCTTTGAAATGTTGGGAAATTTTTCATTCGGTGATTATTTTAAACCGGATGCCTGCCGTTACGCATGGGACTTTCTCACCAAAGAGCTGGGGATGCCTGTCGAGAAGTTAAGCGTGACGGTGTTTGGTGGCGAAAATGGGATCCCTGCAGACACCGAAGCGGAGCGCATCTGGCGTGAAGATATTGGTGTCCCAGCATCCCAGATTTCTCGGTGTGGAATGAAGGACAACTTCTGGTCAATGGGCGATACCGGTCCATGTGGGCCCTGCACTGAAATACACTTTGAACGTGATGCAGAGAACATTACATTTGGCGGTGACGATCCCGAGGGCGACAGAATACTTGAAGTGTGGAACCTCGTCTTTATGCAGTATGAGCGTATGCCGGACGGCACTCTGAAGGACTTGCCAGCCCCCTCAGTGGACACAGGCATGGGCCTCGAGCGTCTTGCTATGATCGTCAACACCTTGCCCAGCAACTACGAGACCGATCTTTTCGCACCGACCATCGCTGCTGCAAGCAAGATGGCTAAGATCCAATATCAATCCAGCGATTCGGAAAACGATGTATCGCTTCGGGTTATCGCGGACCATGCTCGCACAACCTGCTTTTTGATGGCGGACGGCATTACGCCGACCAACGATGGACGCGGATATGTCTTGCGACGAATCATGCGACGTGCGATTCGCCATGCGTCCAAGCTTCATCTTGAAATGGGTGCTTTCACCACACTTTGCCTTCAAGTTAGCGAGGCCTTTGGCGAGACCCATCCTGAAGTGCTTCGCGCAAAGGCGATCATTGAGCGGAGTGTCGCTCAAGAAGAAGAACTCTTCCATCGCACGCTTGAACGAGGGATAGCCCTCTTCAGCGATGTCGCTTCCGGTTTAAAATCAGGCGACACGCTCCCCGGAGCAACCGTTTTCAAAATGAAGGCAACCTACGGATTCCCCTATGACCTAACCCTAAACATGGCTGAGGAGCGTGGGTT
>JAHDBA010000004.1:62394-62729 GCA_020630615.1 Myxococcota bacterium
GCGAATTGACCGTGAGGGATTTGACGAAGCTGAAGCAGAGCATGCGCGCCTTTCTGCAGGCAGTCTTTCTAGCGCTGCTTCAAAAGCAGACTTTAAAGAAGCTTCCAATCTTTTTGATGCCACTGCGTTTCATGGGCACACGAGCTTTCAACACGAAGCGAAAGTCTTGGGGTTTTGGCGTGATGGCAAATCGTTGGAGTCGCTACCCGCGGATAGTGAGGGATGGGCAATCGTTGATGCGACGCCCTTTTATGGTGAAGGCGGTGGACAGGTTGGCGATGTGGGCTCTATTCGCTTTAACGGGCGCCAGCGCGAGGTCTTGGACACACAGAAGT
>JAHDBA010000004.1:62739-119098 GCA_020630615.1 Myxococcota bacterium
GTGGTGTTTCACAGAGTTGCCGCTGCGGGTTCCAGTCAAGCAGAAATGCAGGCCCACAAACTTTCCACCGGCGATTTTGTGAGGCTTGCAGTCCGTGAGAACGCCCGCAAGGCAACCACACGAAATCATAGTGCCACGCATATTCTGCATCATATTCTGAGGTCTGAGCTCGGCGACCACGTCATGCAAAAAGGGTCCTTGGTAACGCCAGACAAACTACGCTTTGACTTTGCACACCATGAAGCGCTGAGTCCTGAACAGCTCCAAGGCATTGAAGCCAAGGTAAATGACGTAATTCTAACAAACGCATCTGCGCGTGCCAAAGAGTGTTCCATTGATGAAGCACGAGCGGATGGTGCCCTCGCCCTCTTTGGGGAAAAATACGGCGAAACAGTGCGGGTGATTCAACTCGGGGACTCTGTTGAACTTTGCGGAGGAACGCACGTGGGAACTCTCGCTGAGATCGGATCGTTCCGAATTTTGAGTGAGAGTGCCCTTTCTGCCGGTGTTCGCCGTATCGAAGCGGTGACCGGTTCTGCCGCGAACGACGACGCACGCGCTGAGGCGGAAATCTTACGCCTTGCAGCGCAAAACCTTGGCTGCGCCAAGCACGATGTTGCGAATCGCATCGATGCGCTCAATGTCGAACTGAAACAACTTCGAAAGGATCTGAAGTCAGCACGGGATCGCGAACGCAGCGCAGCTGCCAACACTCTTCTCGACCAAAGCGTGACACTGCAGGGCGTTCAAGTGCTTGCACTCCGCGCCGATGAGGTCGAAAGCAAAGAGCTCAAAGGCTATGCGGACCAACTGCGCGACAAACTGGGCTCAGGGATTGTTGTATTGGGTAAAGCCAATGGCTCAAAATCGTGCACAATTCTGGTGGGCGTCACCAAAGATCTCACGGGGCACTACCATGCGGGCAGACTTGTCTCCAGCCTAGCTCAAATCGTGGGCGGCAAAGGTGGCGGCAAGCCCGACATGGCCCAAGCCGGGGGCAAAGATGTTGATGCACTGGATAAAGCCATTGCCCGGGCTCGAAGTACAGCCTTCCTAGGTTCCTAATTGGCATCAACGACAGGTCTCGAGACATTCGTGGTAATCGTATGTCCAGTCACATGCCCCATGCATTCCATCTGAGAAAGAGGAAGGCGACTGCCGCTTAACAGTGCAGCCTCCCTCTTTGCATGTAGCGTGATTGTGCCTGAACACCCAGTGGTCATCGTTGCAACCCCCAAGCGATGGAGACGGTCCTCAACCAAATCATTCGGCAAAGCGAAACGATTTCGTCGCCCGTTCGATACCAGCGCGACCCTCGGAGAGGCTTCGCGGAGAAACTCGATCGAAGAACTCGACGCAGAGCCATGATGACCGACCTTTACGATATCAACTCCTTGAAGCCAGCGTTTCGCCCGAGCATCTGCCAATAAGGAATCTTCGGTCCACCAGCCGGCATCGCCCATCATCAGAACTTTAAGTCCGAAGACTTGAAGCCCGAGGACAACACTGTTGTCGTTGGCTCCCAATTCTGGGGCAAAACAACCCTCGGCAGTATCGAAAGGCCCAAGTTTAATAAGATGGAGGGTGTCCGATATAGTCCTGAGGTTCACGTCACACAAGTCTCGAATGTGCGTGCCATTCTTCCGTATCCTTTCGAGTCCGGCAAGTGCTTTTGGGTTATCACGTGCTGCAGCCCTCACCCCCCAAAACTCGCGAAGGCGCCCTTCTTTGGCAAGCTCAACAAAGCCACCGAAATGGTCGTCGTCAAAATGTGTGGCAATACCAACATCAACTGTTGCAACCTGAAGTTCATTCAACGACCGAACAATTCGGGCGTTCTCCCCAAGTTCTCCATTGCGGAGAGATGCTCCTGCGTCGATTAGAATGGTTTTATTTTTATCACGGATCAAGGTTGCGTCACCATGACCCACGTCAATGAAGTTTAGCGTTATCTCGTTCTCAAGCCCCTGTAATTGTGGTGTAAGGCCCCAATGTTGAAGTATAAAAAGGCCAGAACCTAAGAACAAAAGGCGACGTGTCGCGTTGCAGGATCGAATCAAAAAATAGAAGAGAAATAGAAGCGCGGTCGCATACCCGGGGAAGCCCATTGGGTAGTGATCAATCCGACCCATTGTATGAGCGAGTGCCACCACGCAACGGTTCATAATCTCAGCCATCCATACACCAAGACGTGAGAGCCAAGGCACATCAAAGGTGACGCCGCACAATGTTAATATTAACGCTGGCGCTTGTGTGAGGCTGACGATGGGAACGACGATAATATTCGTAACAACCTGATATCGCGCGATTTGACCTATCGTTGCAATGACCAAGGGTGTTGTTAACGCAGACGCGCCGAGACTGGCAATACAAAACCGCAGACTGATATCCCAACAAAGCACACAGCGTCGACGAAGTTTTCCCCTGTAAGCATTCATTTCACCCTCTTCTTTCTTGCTCGAGATAGGGTGTGGGTAGCTCGCTAGAGAAAGGCCCAATACACCTGCTAAGGAAAGCTGCAGGCCAAGGTCTAAAACGAGCTCGGGTTGAACGAGTAGAAGTAAAAGGTACGTGCATTTGCACAAGGTGAAAACGTCTGCGCGCAAGCCCAGGGAACGAAAAAAAGCCCACAACATTAAAAAGTACGTGGCTCGCTCGCACGAGCCTGGCGCCCCACACACTTTTAAATACTGAGGAAGTGCAATCCACGTCAGCACAAGTGGAAGAAAAGCTAAAAAGCAATACGCGCGCTCCTGAAGCAAAAGCTTTAAGCCCAAGGCGCTGGCGAACCACAGCGCCATAAAGATGAGTGAGACCTGCGTGCCACTTACCGCTATGAGATGAATCGTGCCAGTTGCCTTGTATGCAAAACGCTCAGCATCGCTAAATCCAGACTCGTCGCCAATTGCGGACGCCAGCCACGACGCGTACCCTTTGGGTACATGAGATTTTAGACGCGATTCTAAGCCACAACGCGCTTTGTAAATCCGAGTCTGAACATATTCACCTACGGAATCTTCGCTTGTGTCAAGGTAGGACCACGTTGACCACCGAGTACTCACTCGCGCCGCAATCTGATGATTGGCCCCCCACAACCAACTATTGAACGAACCTTCTCGCATTGAATAATCAAGAGTACGGAATTTCTGTTCAACATTCGCCTGAATATTCAACAAGGGAAGTGCATCACAAAACGAAAGGGTTGTAATTTCTTGCGCCCTCACCGAATCGTCATTCGAGAAATTAAGTCCTAAGTCATCAAACTCCCAAACGAGTGCCACACCTTTCGGATGAGCTTTAAGTTCAACAATGCGAGCTCTTCGATATTCGTAACTCGATAAGGCTGATTCTTTTTCATAAAGTATGCGAGCTAATTCATGATGTGCATCAACGCGATAATAAATGCGACAGGCAGAAACGAAGCCGATAAGGTTTAGCATAATAAGAACTTTGAGGGCGCATTTTTTCTTGCGAAAGGGCCGACTCCATTTCCAACTCAGCTCCATCCATGCTGCGATGCTTGGAAGGACACACCACCCAAGTAAGAACATGGCGCAGGGCAGCACTGGCAGGTGTATCGATTCACTCCCGCTACTCAACAACAGACCAAGAGCAAGCTCTCGAAACACCCACGCGGATGCGATCCAATGTGCAATAAAAAAGAATGTCACATTAGGTTATGCGTCCCCGCCGCTTCATAATTGCTTCCAACGACAAATGGATTGACTCCCCGAATGAAACACTTAGCATCAGACCATGGGCCACCGTTCTTTTTGGTCATACTTCTTATCACCTCGTGGGCAGCGCAATCTGCTTTTGCTCTTGATGTGGCTGTGCGTTGTCGCAGTTTTGTATGTTGGGCGACATGCTTTGTTGCCGATGCTTCTTGCAGCAACGATGGCCTACATCATCGACCCGGTGGTTGACTGGCTTTCCCACATTAAAATCCGTGGCTTCTCTCTCCCACGTACAAGTTCCGTGCTTCTCGTTTATGGTATGGGTGCTATTTTCTGGACGGTTGTTGTAATTGTGGGGCTCCCTATCTTGCTCGAGAGCGCTAAAAATCTTGGCGCACAGATCCTCGCGTGGCTGCAAAGTGTGGACGCTGAAGCATGGGCCAATCGCCTTGGCACGTGGCTCAATGACTGGGGCGTTAACGTCACAGGAGCAGCTGCGGGCGGGCCTCAAGATTCTCCCGTAAACCATCTTGTCCAAATCAACCCACGAGAGCTAATTGATGGCGTCATTGTTTCAGTTAAGACATGGCTCGAAGACCAACGCGCGACGCTGCTTGCACAAACACAGCGTATTCTGGCGGGCACTCTTCAATTCATATTCTCCATCTTTGTTGTGTTGATGATTTCGGCATTTATTATTCTAAAGCCGACCGCATTCAAAGATTTTCTTTTCACACTCGTTCCCGGGGAAGACCGATCCGGCTTCGAAGCTTTTCTTAAGCGTGTCGACACGGGACTCACTGGCGTGATCCGAGGCCAGGTCACCATCTGCATTGTGAACGGGATTCTAACCTTTGTCGGTCTCTTGCTCTTATCCGTTCCTTACGCTGCACTTCTTGGAACTATTGCGGGAGTATGCTCGCTAATTCCTGTTTTTGGTAGCATACTCTCGACTCTTCCGATTGTTGTGGTGGCTTTCACTGTTTCACCCTACAAAGCTGTCTGGGCAATCCTTTGGCTTGGGTTTATCCATCTCTTAGAAGCGAACCTCTTAAACCCAAAAATTATGGGCGACGCTGCAAAGCTTCACCCTGTCATCATTGTATTTGCCCTCTTGGTCGGTGAGCACAACTATGGCTTAGCAGGAGCTCTCTTTGCTGTACCTGTAGCGAGTATTGTCGCAACCCTTTTTAGAACTGCGACGTCAAGAGTCGAACTCTTCGATCTCCAGTTGCGCGCGTCAAGTAAAGAATTCAAGTCTCAGAAACGCGGCCTACAGGCCCGAAATCGAAGGCACTTTCGCCACCCTTAAGCTCTTAAAAGTTCTCCTTGATTCGTTCAGTGATACTGCTAATTCTGATAGCCCATTTCCGATAGCGAGAGACCTTTGACGAATAGTATAGCACTCAACACAAAGCGGCCCTCACTCTCCAGTTCTGAGGCTTTTATTAGTATGAATGATTACAACGAGATCAATGACGAAGACATCATCGAGTCCCAAGACAGCATTCCGCCAAAACTGCAAAAAGCATTAGAACTTAGCGATTTAGGGAGAACGCGCGAGGCTGCGTCTTACCTTGAAGACCTCCTCTTGCAGTCGCCAGAAGATGACTTGGTACGTGCGACTCTTGTCGACATTTACCTCGAATCGGAATCGTACGCAGACGCGTTCTTTCAAGCTGCACGTAGGCTAATGTTAAACCCGACAAATACGGACGTCCTTCAGCAGCTTGGGGTGATGCTTGCCGGTCGAGGCGTTGAAATCGCTGCAAGCTTCTTTGATGCAGCAAAGTCTCTCGAAGGTCCCACACTCGAGAATTCCCTTCTGCGTGGAATCGTCGCCCGAAAACTTGGTGACAGCGCGCGTGCCTGTACGATCTTTGAAGAGCTTGTTGTTGAAGCGCCCAACGATATTGATGTCTTGCGCGAACTTGCCGAAAGCCTGATCGCTGAAAAGAGTTTTGCAAAAGCGAAACCCTTGCTGGAGCGCTTAACCAAAGAATCCCCAGGTGACAGTGAAATCTGGTGCTGGCTCGGTCTTTCGCATCGTTACTGTGGCAACAATGAACGGGCCTGCAATGCATTTAAGACCTGCTTGGATCTTTCACCGGAGCATTTACAGGCCCGCTATCATTACGCGGCGTGCTTACTTCAAGACGGGAAGGAAGCCACCTGCAAGTCCATACTTTTGGAGACACAAGTACTCGCTCCCAAACATGTGCGAACCTGGATCAACTACGACCCTGCATTCGACTCGATTGACAGTGATTTCCTTCGCACATCGTTGATGAAGTCGATTGCGCCACGGGAGGCCCGCTCATGAGAATACAACGCCTCGAGATTCAAGGATTCAAATCTTTTGCCGACAGCACAAAAATCAAATTTGGTGAAGGTATCACAGGGGTTGTTGGCCCCAACGGTTGCGGCAAATCGAATGTTGTTGACGCACTTCGCTGGGTGATGGGAGAGCAATCGGCGAAGCATCTTCGAGGTGCTTCCATGCAGGATGTCATTTTTAATGGCTCCACAAAACGAGGCCCAGAAGGCATGGCGCAAGTCAGCGTCACATTTACCAATGATGGTAAGAACATCCCGAAGGAATACGCCCACCTTGACGAAATCGAAGTCACGCGGCGTCTTTTCCGCGATGGCTCCTCGGACTACGAGATCAATAAAAGTGGAGTCCGGCTTAAAGATGTGCATGATCTTTTTTTGGGCACGGGTATTGGAAAACGTGGCTTCTCGATAATCCAACAGGGTCAGGTCGGCCAGATTGTACAGGCCAAGCCCTCTCAGCGTCGTGAAATTATTGAAGAGGCAGCGGGCATATCGAAATACAAGGCGCGCAAGCAAGCTGCCGAACGTAAAATGGCACGCACGGAGCAAAACCTTCTTCGGATCAATGACGTTCTTAGTGAAGTTGGTAAGCGCGTCGGGAGCCTGAAGCGCCAAGCCGACAAGGCACGCATTTATCAAGAACTCTCTGGGCAGGTTCGCGAGATAGAGTTGCGCAGGAGCGCGCATCAATTGATGAGTCTTCGAGAGTCTATCGAGAAACTTGGTCAAGAAAGCAGACAACACGAGAATGAACGCGACGCACAAGAGACAAAACTCTTTTCCGAAGAATCTGAAATTGATGCAATGAAGGCGAAACTTATTGTGCAAGATGACGCGCTCAATCTCCTTCAAGCAACGAAGTACGAGCTCGACCAAGACGTAGCGCTTCGGGAACAATCGATTCAGCATGCGAAAGAGCTCATTAAAGATCTGGAACGAACACGTATCAGCAACAACAATGAAATGCTCGAACTGCAAAAAGCCCTTGAGCTTCTCGCCAATCAACAAGAGGCGCTCGGCGATGATCGGCACAGGCTCAAAGATCAGCTGCTTGAGCAGCAAGAAGCCTTAAAAGCGAAAGAGACAGAGTTTCAAGAGATGATAAAATTGCTCAAAACGTGCGAGCATGATTTGGCAGCGTGCAGACTCGAGGTGATGAACGCACGGGACGATCGCGCGCGAGGGAGCACACAGATTGAAAGCTCCAAACGGCGGATCCAAGACCTTAGCGGTAGCCACGAGGATCTCAAACGTCAAGAAGACGACTTGAAAACAACCATGGTGAGCTCCGAGAAGGTCCTTGCTGAGATTGAAAGTTCCTTCAACGAAGCTTCGTCCCAGCTCGAAACACTAAGGGCTTCGCAAGAGACGGCGAAAGCTGAAGTCGAGAAAGCTCGTGCGAATGTCAACACGCTGAAAGATGAGTGCGCTCTGACCTCATCTCGAATGACTGAAGTCCGCAGCAAGTTAAGCTCCCTCAACGAGCTCCATGACCAGTACGAAAGTGCGCCCGACGCAGTGAAAGCAATCTCAGAACACCCAGAAATTGGTAAATACCTTTCGAGCACTCTCGCGGACCATATCCAAAGCAAGCCCGAATGGGAGGGAGCTACAGCTGCAGCTCTTGGTACTTTGCTCCATATGGTCTTGGTCGAAAACCAAGACGCGATCCATCAAGTCGGCGAGTTCCTAACGCAAGATGGAAATGGCCGAGTCCATTTGTATTGCGGATCTTCAGAAGGTGATCGAGAGGGACCTTCGCTCTCTAGCGAAGAGAGTGCACGTTGCGACTTTGCAACACCGATGCTGAGTGTGGTTCAATTTGACGCGCAAGTTGCAGGCTTGCGGGCAGAGTTCGAAAAGACTTATTTTGTTCGCGATACAGATTCCATCTTTGAACATCATGACAAAGCTGCAGCGTTAGGCCTCACGCTCGTTCACGCCGATGGAACCATCGTCAAACCAAGTGGCGTCGTGCAGGTAGGGTCGCAAGGTTCGAACGTTGCCCGCCTCTCTTACAAACGCCGCGTTGCGGATCTTCAGGAAGAGCTCGCTGAAGTCGAACGCGAGCACTCAAGCAAGAACAATGCACTTGAGTCTGCCAAGCGTGCACTGACAGAAAAATCAAATACGCAACAGAGTGCGCATGACAAAGTGCGTGAAGCAGAGAAAAAGAAGAATCACAATCAACAGGCGTTAAGCAAGCAGCGCCAAGAAGTCGCCGTCTACTCTTCAAAGCTCGAAAGTATTACGCGACGCATTGAGACTTCGAAGCAAGAACTTGAAACGATTCGCAAGAAGTTGGAGATGCTCGAAGAGCGCTATGCAAAGGCGGACACTGTTATTGCCGAGCACGAGGCCAAAGAAAACGCGAAGAAGCAAGCATTAGAAAGCGCACGAGACTCCAGTGAAGAGATGCAGAGAGTGATTACGCAGCAGCGCATTGCGACAGCAACACTTGCTGAACGCCAAGAGCGCTATCAACGTGATTGGGAGCATCACAACGAAAACCGGGACCAATTTTCAGAGAGGGTTCAGACGCTACAAAGTGCGAGCGAGGGTTTGGATGAGCGCGAGAGTTCAGCACACACGGAAATGGCTCTGCATGCAGAGAAGCTCTCGAACTCGAAAGCTGAACTCGAAATTGCAGATAAAAAATTGATTAAGGAGCGCCAGATCTACACGCAAAGTCGCGACGCGATTCAAGTACGTGAAGCAGCGCTGTCAACGCTTCGGAAATCTCTTGATGCGATCCGAGAAGAGTTTGGGGTAAAGGCCTTAAAGCTGAAAGAGGCGGAAGTTAGTTTTGAGCATATTTCTCAAACACTCTTACGCGATTATGAAATGCAACCCCAAGACGTGATTGAAAGCCATGGGGAAAGCGAAGCATTGAGTGAGGAAGAGCTTAAAAGCGCTATCCAATTGCGTAAAAAGCTGGACCGCCTTGGCCCTATTAATATTAACGCGATTGAAGAGCATGCTGAACTTTCAGAACGCCATGCTTTTCTACAGCAGCAAAGCGACGACCTAACCCATGCGCTCGCTCAGCTTGAAAAAGCAATCGTTAAGATTGACCGCACGACAAAAAAACGCTTCAAAGAGGCCTTTGAGCAGATTAACGATGGTTTCCAGAAAGTTTTTCCGCGCTTGTTTCGCGGTGGCAAAGCTTCGCTCTCGTTGACAGATCCGAATGACCTTCTTGCGACAGGCGTGGAGATTTTTGCGCAGCCTCCAGGCAAGAAGCTGCAGTCGGTGAAGCTCATGAGTGGTGGCGAGCAAGCTCTTACGGCCGTGTCTCTAATTTTTGCGATATTCTTAATGAAGCCGTCGCCCTTCTGTCTTCTTGACGAGGTGGATGCGCCCCTGGATGAGGGCAATGTTGGACGATTTAACGAGCTGATTCGTGATGTCTCGAAAGTCTCACAGTTTATCGTGATTACCCACAACAAGAAGACGATGGAGAACACCGATATTCTTTACGGAATTACCATGCAGGAGCCCGGTGTGTCCAAAGCTGTGAACGTAAAAGTCTCGTAAGCGATCGACACTGGCCCTCGAAGACCTGCTTATGGGCATGGCGAGACCGCGCCCTTTCATGCAGGGAAAACCTTCTACTTAGGGGCTCGTTTCATTGCGCTTCGCTCCATCCATTTTAGTAAGCGTTCTTCTTGCTCTACCAGACTTAGCTCACCGATGACATCGTGTGCAAGAAGGTGGGCACGTCTCTGATGTGTGACCTGATGCATCGTCACCGCAGCACTCACCGAAACGTTAAAAGACTCGACAAAGCCAGCCATGGGTATCGTGAAGCGAATATCGGCATCTGCCTTGGCGCGTTGGGACAGGCCATCAAGCTCGCTCCCCATGACGATCGCCACTTTTTTATCCACCGGCAGCTGATGTACGGGTACACATCCATTGCCGACATCCGCGACTGCTAATAAAAAGCCCCGCTCCTTGAGGTGTGACGTACAGCTTTCAATGCGTTGATATCGATGTATCGAAACCCATCGATGGGCCCCTCTTAGAATTGATCGGTTCACTTTGTAGGGGTGTGGTTGTTCAACAATATGAATATTCTCGATCCCAAGACCTTCTGCACTCCGAATCATTGCCGATGCGTTATGGCCATCAATGATATTTTCAAGAACGAGCGTTACAGAGGTTAATCGACGTTCAACAACGCTTACCATTCGTCGAACCCGTCGCTCGGACACTTGCTGCCCAAAGTGCGTTCCAATCATACGTTCGGCAAGAGTATCGCCACCCGTACTGAGTTGTAAGTCCGCTATTGCCATGCGTGAAGTCTAATGGATTTTGCCCCCTTTGTCCTGTGCCAATCAAATGCTCAGAATTTTCTTCGTGCTGCTTGCAGAGAAAAGCATCAACGCTATCCTCATCTTTTATTGTGGGGTTAAGATATGGGATTTTCGTGTGGTATTGTCGGCCTGCCGAACGTTGGGAAGAGTACACTCTTTAATTGCCTTTCAAACGCAGTTGCAGAGTCCGCGAATTACCCTTTTTGCACGATCGAACCGAATGTCGGGCAGGTCGATGTACCGGATCAACGCCTCGATGCCCTCGCGAAGATTGTAAACCCTCAGAAAGTTATTCCGGCTTCGATGACCTTTATGGATATCGCCGGCTTGGTTCGAGGTGCCTCAAAAGGTGAAGGCTTAGGGAATCAATTTCTCTCTCACATCCGTGAGGCGGATGCCATTGCCCATGTTGTTCGCTGTTTTGAAGACGAAAATATTACGCATGTTGATGGCAGCGTTGATCCCTTACGCGACATCGACACGATTGAGACCGAGTTGCTCCTCAAGGACATGGACACCGTTGAAAAAACGCTCGACAAGGCCCGACGTGCGTCGAAAGGTAAGAACCCAATGGAGGCCAAGCGCGCTGAGCTTTGCCAACGCATAAAAGAACGGCTGGATGAAGGCACCCCTGTTCTCGGTCTTGAAGTCAAAGATGACGATGAAGCTAGAATCCTCAAAGAGCTACATCTGTTGACGAACAAGGCGATTATGTACGTTGCGAATGTCGATGAGGATACAATTGCTGGCGGGGAAAACCCCCACCTTGATATCTTGAGGAAATTTGCAAGTGAACGCGGCGCTAAGGTGATTCCGATCTCTGCGAAAATCGAATCGGAACTTGTGGAGCTTTCCAAAGAAGAACGCGCTTCTTTTCTCGAAGATCTCGGCATTGAAAGTGCTGGCCTCGATCGAATGATTCAGGCTGGGTACGGCCTTTTGGGGCTCGGCACGTACCTTACCGCTGGCGAGCGCGAAGTTCGCGCATGGACAATTCGAGAAGGATACACAGCTCCTGAAGCTGCAGGTGTGATCCACACCGATTTTCAGCGTGGCTTCATCAAAGCCGAAGTGATTTGGTGGGAAGACTACGTTGAGCTTGGCGGCGAGTCTGGGGCTCGAGCTGCAGGCAAGCTTTCGCTTGAGGGCAAAGAGTACATTGTCAAAGACGGCGACGTGGTGCATTTCAAATTTAATGTGTAAGAGATAATTATGCTTGCCTCGACTCAATCTGGCAACAAAGAGAAGGCTTGCTCAATATTCAGGTTTCGTTTTCAAGCTTTAGCTCAACTGGGCTCTTTGCTCCTGTGCGCGACCCTTTTTCATGCGACATCTCTTTCGGCGCAGACTCTAAATCCTGAGGGGACCTTGCTCCCCTCTTCCTGGCCTGGATTTGGCAACTCGATGTGGAGCCTTCATGACAACCCTAGCGGGCTCGCTTTAAAGCCTGGTTTTGGTTTCGGACTCGCGTACATCACCCACAACCGCTTGGTTTCGGGGGCCTACAATGGGCCTGCAACAGAGGCAAATGCCTCGACCCAATCGCTCAAAAGTGTTCTTAGTTTTCGACTCTTTTCCCGTTGGAGCACCGCGTTCGGTATTGACTTTAGTGGACGATTTCGAGGCAATAGTGCGTCGCGATTGTCCCTTCGAGGCGCAAGCGCATTGCGCCTTGGTGTGCGTTCAACATTGGGTGCAAGCATAACGCATCAGCAAAGCTTATCCTCTTCTCAGAAGCAAACGGTATTGACTCTTGGGGCCACGTTGCCACTCGGAGACTCAACCTCACTCGGACTCTCCCTAAACAATGTCGGTGCACGCACGAGCGCACTCTCACCCCCGATGCTACTTCGGAGCGGTCTCGCAATACGTGTCAACAAATCCTTTCGCATCCATTCTGGCGTCGATATGTCCTTCGCAGACTACGTGCTTTTAACCGGTGTGACTTCCCCCCCCGTCACATTCCGACCATGGCTTGGTGCAGAGTTGACCCATGGTGTGTTTCAACTTGGGGTGTCGAGTGGCCTCACAGACCTCGGGCACATTTCCCTTTCGAGAAGCCCTTTTGTCATGGCTACACTTGGCTTTGGCTTTGGGGGGCTCGAGGGAGATCTCTTCGGGGGTATCAGCGAGTCTCGAGGGGAACACTTTGGTGGCGCGCTGTCCCTATCCAGCATGCCAACACGAACGAGCAGACAAACCCCTTCCTACATCCAAGGAGTTCAACTCAAGAACGCTTTTCGTTTTGACCACGAGCGCCACGATCTCTTCGGGTTACGGACCCAGTCTCCATCCTTCCTTCAAACTCTTGCCACCCTTTACGCATCGTTACAGAATCCGTCGATTGAGGGGTATGCATTGCGATGGCGAAACTCACGCATTTCAAGTTCTCGGGCAGACCTGGTCCATGAATGGATCCGCCAGGCGCACGCGCACGATAAGAAAGTCTTTGTCCATGTCGACCACGTGGACGAAAACATGAGCTATGCACTCAGTGCTGCCCACAAAATTTTTGTAGAGCCTGGTGCCATTGTTGAAGCCAATGGTTTTCATGGAACAAGCCTCTACTTGGGTGACTTCTTCAAAGATCTTGGCATCCAAGTGCGGGGAATCCGAGCCGGTGAATACAAGTCTGCTGTCGAAGCGTTCACATCTGCAGAACCCAGTGAGGCATCGAAACGAGCTACAGCGTCGATTATTGAAACGAGGGTTGAAACATCTTTTAAAGCGATTCGCAATTTTCGTCCGGAACTTCGTTTCCAGAGCGCGAGCGAATGGTTTTCGCAAGGACTCATAAGCCCAGGCGAAGCAACCGATATGGGTCTTGTCGATGCCCCACTTGCTCGCAGCGATCTTGGAAGCAGGATTGAAACTTCCAGCGTAGAAGAAAGCAATGGGAAGTCCCTCAGACTTCAAAAACGCCTACCTCAAAAAGCCAATGACCCATGGGGCCCAAGAAAGCGTATTGATATTATTCCTGTGCATGGCGAGATTTTGCGAGGCAAGGCCACGAAAGGACTAACCCAAATGTTGCGCCCTTCGACGAGCTGCTATGCAGAAGACTTTATCTCAAATGTGGAACGCGCACGAAAAAGCTCCCGAAGTAAAGTGCTGGTTCATATCCATTCGCCCGGCGGCGACGCTCTGGCATCCGAACAAATGGCAAAGGCGCTGGCGGACCTGGCGCAAGAAAAACATGTTGTTGCCTTCATTGATGGTGTGGGGGCATCCGGAGCGTACATGATTGCTTCAGCAGCAGATGTGATTATCACAACGCCAAACTCCATTACAGGGTCAATAGGCGTGTTTGGACTCTTTTTCAGCGGAGAAAAACTCCTGCACGCGTTGGGAATTCATGCATATCATCAGGGCTCACAAGGGACCCCGCCACCCACACTTTTCTCCGATCTTAGCCCTGAACAAGAAGTACAAGTGCAAGGGTACATCGATCGCACGTATGATCGCTTCACCTTATGGGTTCAAAAGCACCGCGCGAAGTACTTAAAGTCTAATATGGAAAACATCGCACAGGGAAGAGTATGGTCAGGACAAGACGCCTTGGAATTGGGACTTGTTGACTCCGTCAGCGGATTTACCGCCCTACTCCAACATCTCGCCACTGGTCATGACACGAAACCAAGTCCTTTGGATATGGACTCAGCCCTAGATGCCGAGGTCTTAACCTTTAGCGAGGAGCTTAGCGACGCTCGATTCCAAACACAAATGAATGAAAGGGGAGAACAGAGCCAGCCGGCGATACTACCCGCCAATTTGTCTGGTGGAGCGCAGATGAATGCTGCGACACTTCACTTGCTGCAAACAACTCTGTTCAAAATGCAAGGAGCAACGCTCATGCGTCTGCCACTCACAATTGGCTCCGAACAAGCGCTTTGAGATTCAAATCATTTGAATACGGTCGCCTTCTCGGTCTAAGATCAACTCATGACCATTCCATCCGAAGGACAGCTTTACGCGATGCCCTTGGCGCGCCTCTTATGGGCCATGGGGGCTGAAAAAATGAGTGGCGTACTCGAGCTCTACGCTGAGCACCGCGCACGCTTGTTTGTGCATGAGGGCCATGTTGTTTTCACACAATCCAGCGCACCAACACTCAATCTTGTGTCGCTTTTGGGCTCACTGGGAGTATTGAACTCAGCAACACAGCGACAACTCTTTGAACGTGCACATCGCAAGCATAAGAGCCTTTACAAGGTCGTCGTCGAGTCCGGAGGTCTCCGAAAGGAGCAAATTGAGAAAGCTTATCATTGGCAAAACATTCAAATCGCACGGAGCACTATTGTTCAGCCGGGTGACTACAGACTAATTCGTTCAGGGGGATTCCAGGCTCACCTACCAAGTATCAGCGCGCAAGAAGCTCGCGGTTTGGCTCTTGATGCGATTCAGCACTGCGAATCCGCACGCATTGAATCCTTCTTGCAGGCACACCAAGGAAGCGGGCTTCAAGTTATTGAAGACAGCGCAGCAGAGCAACTTGTCACACAACGTTTTGGAGTAGGCCAAGAGGTCTGGTCCGCTTTTAAAGAGCCGACAGACCCGGAGCAGTGGTCAACCTCGCTCGGCTCCAAAGGGGGCGATGCGCTGGAATCACGGAAAGCCCTGCTCCTCATGTTTAGCATGGGGGCCGTGCGCCTGTCCACAGCCGCGACACGTGCTGCATTGCAGACACCGCACCCCGAATTCGAGGGTGTGCATTCAATCCGTAGTGCGCAGAGCGGTGAACGAAATAGAGCGGAGGCGCCGCTCCTTGCAGGATTGCCGCCACTGCAACCGAAGGATGAGGATGAGGCAGGGAGTGATACGGCCGACACGGACTTTCAGGCAAGCGAAGACGCAGCAGCAGCCATACAGATGTTAACCAATATGGATTCCGCAACAAAAGGGCAAAATCATTTTGAAGTTCTTGGTGTCAACAAAGATGACACCACCATGATTATTCGCAATGCCTATCAAGCCTTGGCGAAGACCTATCATGTAGACCGTTTTGAATCGCTTGAACTTGGACCTTATTCCGAACTGCCTGCAAAAATCTTTGACCGCATTCAAGAAGCAATTCAGGTCCTCGGGGACGCGGAGTCCCGAAACGAATACATTTTACGCAGCGAGATGGAGGAAGCGGGAATGTCCACCGATGTCGCTGAGCTTTTTGAGGCAGAGAGTCGATTTGAACAGGCCAAAGCAATGATTGACAATGGTCACCCGGGCCCTGCCGCCGCCCTTCTTGAGGAAGTTGTTCCAGTCAACCCTGGCAACCTTGAATGGAAGGCCGCCCACCTTTATGCGATGTGGTGGGTCACGCGTGACAAAAGTGACGCGAACATCAAATCGCGTGAGCTTGAGGCTATTTTCAAAGAACGTCCCGGCCTTGTCAGCGCCGGTTTTTACGCCGGTCAGCTTGCAAGCCAAGGGCGCGACTATCGTCGCGCACGTCGTCTTTTCAAACGCTGCCTTCGTGCGGACCCAGGTCACAGACAGGCGACGACCTCTCTTAAATATGTCGAGCGCAAACTTGAGGAAAGCGAAGGCCAAGGCGAGAAGTCCATGATACAAAAGCTCTTCTCTCGAAAGTAATACCCGAGTTCAGCTTCAATCGGTAGAGCCTCAGCGCAAGTAAGTCTTCTTTTCGTTTTGATAGATAGACTCAATAGCATTTTCGACACTTGGGCGATGTGCCCCAGCATATCGGCCCATCACATTTGCCGTGGTTAAGGGTGATTCTTCCCACTTTCGTTCCTCCAAGAGCTCGCAAACACGCGAATAGTCGTTTGTGATTGGAAGAAACAAGGTGCGCACTAAAGCTTGGACGTCCGGGGCAGAACTGGGCTCCCGTGAACTCTGCATAAAATCATGCGCTAACACATGATGCTGTACGGCTGGGTGGTCTGGCCAGATGTGCCTGGCTTCTGGGTAGAACCAGTGGAGCCAGTTGTATCGCATTCGCAACTCGACATCCTGATTCAATATCGGCTCGCTGAGCTGCCCTCCCTGAATGACTCGCGCGCCACGATGTTCAAGCTCCTGGCGAAGCTTTGTCAACGTCCATCCTGGCACGGCATTTAACTTTAAGAACTCGCGAAGATGTGTCGTGGAGACAGCAGTGCGCTCTTGCATTGTTGCCATGATCTTCTCGCCAACTTCATAGACGTCTGAGCTCGCATCAAAGTCCAGAGCATCTGCGCAAGTCACATGCATGCGCCCCAAGTCGATATTCCCCTTAAAGCACTCGACCAGCCATCGACGGGTCGGCCCCAAACCCATGCGTGATTTTTTTCCAGCGCTGAGCTCCGCTGCAAATGCCTTTTCTTCCGGTACACGGTCGTAGGTGATCGCAATTGGCAGCAGTTTAAACTTTGCATTGGTCGCTTGAAGCGCGCGCAACAGGCCTCGTCGCGGTGCTAAAAACTGGCCCGACCGACTTCGCTTGCCTTCAATAAAAAATTGCAAGGTTGACTTTGACGCCACGAGCTCTTCAATCTTCCGATTCAGTTCAGGGTCCGCTTTTCCATTCCCGCGTCGGATATAAAAGGCATGGGTTTTCTCAAAAAGTCTCCCCAGTACTGGGATCTTTGAGAACTCTTCTGCAGCTGCAATATGAGGTATCGCAATATTCAGCTCCGGGTATGCATAACAGATATAGGAACACACAAGAAAATCCGCGTAACTTCGATGGCAAGGCACAATGACCAAAAGTTCATCGTCTTGAATATTCGAAGCAGCCTGGCGAAATGCCTCACGGTCAAAGGTAACACTATCCATACACCGGTCTGCAACTTTCTTAACGCCAAAACCCAATCCGCGAATAAAGGGGTTTCCCGATGGCGCTTCAACAAGCCGCCGAAGATCATTGATCAGATCGTTGCGTCCACGTTTCACAATCTCGAGCTCGTCAGCGGAAACTCCAGCAAGGTAACGGCGGACTCCGTTCGCTGCAATTTCAAGGTACGCGATCCGTGAAAAGTCCCTTGGTAACGCATGCGAGCTTTCGAAGTTGTATTGGTGATGGGTAAAAAACGAAAAACCCCGGTTGAGATAATTCATCTTGGCATTGATTTGAGAGAGCTTACGAGCAGACCTCTTAGCACCCAGTGCACCCAGCATGCGTGCACCAATGCGGTTCGGGATATCCTGAGCGAACTTCTCAATCAGGTTGAATTTCAAATTGCGCTTTCCGGTCATCAAGACTGAGGGCTCTCGATCGATTGGCAAGTCCGAAAAAACACGTTGTGTCACTGAGGCGCACACATCGATTCTCGGGGCGTTATCGAGCGTTGAGACCGCATGGGTAATCTCGGGCTGGTTCAAGTGGGTATGGTTGTGAGTTTGAGCCCCCTTGCGTTTAAAGGCCGAGGCAAGGATCGCGTCGACAACCATGTCGCAAGGCACAATATCCAGGCGAACATCCGGGTCAGCATTGATGCAGCGCAAGCGCCCCGCCCCGACCAAGGCAACAAAGCCCGCAAATGCAGCATAACTGTCGATCCATCCCGGATGCGGTCTTTGGAAACTACCTGCAATGATACTCGGGCGAACAAAATTCAAAGAGTAGTCCCCGCGGGACTGCCACAAGACGTGCTCCGCGAGGCACTTTGTCGCGGTATAGGTATTCGGGTGCCCCGTCAGTTTTAGGAAATCGCCTTCGTCGAGTCGCCCCTCACGAATTGCGTGATAGGTCTCCATGGGGTTGTAAGGAACCCGAACCAATGTCTCGGCAACGGGCGCAGTGTTCGACTCCCAACGATTCACATACGCTGTTGAAACGTCAACCATGTGCCGGTTTGTTTCGCTCTGCTTTGATAGCTGTAAGACTTCGAGCGCCGCACAAACATTGGACTGCAAAGCGTCCTTCACCGGCAAGTCAAAATCGACGGATGCTGCACAATGAATTGTATGCGTGGACTCCTTTGCCACCCAGAGACAATCTTGAGAGGAGAGTCCGCATTCGGGCTGCACCAGGTCACCTTCCATCACTCGCACATAACTGGTCCACCCACTCGGAAGATTCGAGAAGCATTCCGAGCTCTGGACTTGGTTTTGAAAACGCCAAAGTGCATTCCCTTTTCGGTTCGCGCGAATTACAACACCCACCTCATCGATCCCAAGTTCCTTGCGTCTGCGAAGCAATTCGCTCAAAACAACCTTTCCGACAAAACCGGTCACACCGGTCAGGAAAACTTTGCGTCCGTCCACCTTCAGGCCATTGGCAACATCATTCTGTGCAATCGTATTGGGTTTCATTTCACTATTCCTATTTGTTGTGCATGTGTTCCAGCGGTCGAAAACACGAGATGCCTTTTTCGATGTTGATTATGAGTGAATGTTTCAGTCTAGAGAAGACCCTGAGTCCCGACTCCAAAGACACCTTCCGGGTCGAGGGCATCCTTGATACGCCCTTTGATTTGCACACCTTCAACTCCGATTGCCTCTTTCATGAAGGGGGCGCGAAGACGGCCCACCCCATGGTGGTGAGAAAGTGAGCCGCCGCATGCGAGGATCTCCTCTCTTGCAGCATGTTCCAGCTCGCTAAAGATTTGCGTGGGGTTATCGACCCCGTCAAACGAAAAAGCGAGATAAAAGTAAATGCATGCGCCAGTCGGATACACCTGCGTCACTCGACACGTCACAAATGGGGTACCCGGCAGACCACGCTCTCGATGCTCTCGATGGAGACGCTCTTTCGTGCGGCGACAGAGCTCCTCGACGCGATTCCACGGCACAGAGGTTTCAAAGCTTTCTGCCAGAATCTTATAGGGCATCACAAAATCTCGAATATATGCGATCCCATAGGTCAGCTGATAGCCTTTGGCACCATTCTCTGCGCCACCCGCCATTCCGCCAAACTCTGCTGCGCAGGCATATACAGCATTAGAAAGACTCTTAACCTCTTGCGCACTTCCCTCAAAAACCAAGGTCGCAGCACACATTGTCTCTGGGTCAAACCCTTTCAGCTTTGTCACAAAGAGCTTTTCAAGCTTGGACTTTTGCGTTGGGAGCAGACTTTTCTTTGGCTTGAGTGCCATCGAGAAACGAAACTGCTGGTTGTCGACGAGGCGAACGCTCGCCGGCGCAATGTTACGGTATGCGAGTTCGCGCATGAAACGCGCTCCCTCGGAGAAGGTTTTAAAGAGTATAGAGCCGTACTCTTGAACCTCGGGAAGCTTCGATATGCGGACCGTCGCCTCGGTAATCACACCGAAGTTACCTTCGGAGCCAAAGAAAAGTTTTCGCAAGTCAACACCGGTGCTTTCACGTGGCGCAACCATGCGATGCGAGAAACATCCCTCATGCGTGACCACTTCAATATCACGCACGATGTCTTCAATGTTCCCATACTTGTTCTTTTTCATGCCACTTGCGTTGGTGGCGACCCACCCACCCATCGTGGAAAACTCAATGCTGTCCGGCTCGTGACCGATGGTGTATCCAAATTGCGCAAGACATTTTTGAATATCCCGTCCGACTGCGCCTGCTTGTATGCATGCCAATTGATTCTCTTCATCGATCCATAGGACACGGTTCATTGAAGCCATCGACAACACAACAACAGGCTGTGTGACTCCTTCAAATGAAAGTGCTTGGGAGACATTCGTTCCGCCACCATAGGGGACAAGTTTCCAGCCATGAACGCGCGCCGTTTGTACAATCTGAAAGATTTGTTCCGCATTTTGCGGTTTAAGTACCGCGTCACACACTCGAAAAGGGGTTTCCACCGATGGACGAAACCTTAACGCATACATTTCCTCTTGAGAGTGACCGTGGCTATGCCGAAGCCGCATCACGTCATCAACCCATATTTCAAGTTCACCACATGAGCGCAGGGCATCGTGCAATGATGCTTCCGATAAAAGTGACTTTGTAACGGGAGGTGGATACGAAGCGATTAACTTGTTGTTCGGGTCAAAGCGAAGTGAAAGCGTGTCCTCTACCCATGGAATAAGATTGGGCAGTGGCGTCGCGCATAGGGGATAGCGTTCTCCGCTTAGTACAACATTGCCATCGGAATCGAACATAAAGGCAGTATCCGCAAAGCCCCAAACCGCTTCACTTTCTCGATCCTGATCGCGTCTTTGGGGTGCGGGGGGATAAATTTTGGACGACTTCTCGAACTGCCTCTTACCCCTGTTACGATTTGATGAGAAGGAATTCACTTTTTCGGATACAGACTGTGCTATCGTGAAGGGTGAAACAAAGGACGATGAAATTTTAGACTGAAGAGATTTGCGTATAGACATTGCGCCACTTTAACGCCCAATTTTTTAATGACAATGCCTGTGACGCACAGGGTAAATAGGGTACAACAACAGTCTAGACAGCGAGGCGGTTATGGTACAACGAATATTATTTACTGGAGCCACCGGCTTTTTAGGGCGCCACTGCATTGAAGTGCTTCAGAGAGACACATCCTGGACGTATCGAACTTTTGGCCGAACCCAGCTCGACCTCACGAGTGCTCCATGGCTTCAACCCGAGCGACACGAGGCGCATATTGTTGGAGATATAGCGGACTACCCGCGATGGGGTGGGCATCCCATGTTGGAAGTGGACTTCGACGCAGTGTTGCATATTGCTGCAGAAGTAAAGCACTCGAGACGAAATATCGAGTCCATGATGCGAACAAACGTTCAGGGGACTCAAGCTCTCGCCAAATTTTCCGTAGCACGCGGGATCCCCTTCTATTTCCTATCAAGCTCTGGTGTGGTCGGAAACTTCGTATCGCCGGACACCTGGGCCGATGAAGATTCGCCCTATGCAAAACGGGTGATGAAGTGGCCCTACTACCGGAGTAAGGTAGAAGCAGAAAAACTCCTTCTCAACTGTCAGCGTGAGAACAATCTTGATGTCACCATTTTTAGGCCGCCAGTCTTACTGGGCCCCGGCGACCATCGTTTGCGTTCGACACGCAATATCATTAAAGCCTTGACCGGGAAGCTCCCGCTGATGGTGTCAGGCGGTATGCATTACTGCGACATCCGAGACGTCGCCTCATCCATAATTGTGGCGTTGCGCGCAAAGAAGAAAAATAGAATCTATCACTTCCCAGGTCGGGCCCAAGAGGTTGAAAGCTTTTTTCAGGACGTTTGCGCCATTGGAGGCGTTGCACCGTCATGGCGTCTCGTAAACACGAAGGCCGCAACCTTTGCGGCGAATGTGGATGCCGTCTTTAGCAGGGTTTTTAATAAAGACCACCTCTTGGTTCAGGACCCTGTTGTCGTGGAAATGGCAACCTCATACTGGGGGCTCAAAACACGTCACAGCGACGAAGAGCTCCACTACACGCCGCGGCCGTGGGATGAAACATTGCGTGATACCATTAATGATCTGCAACGATGCGGGGCTATTCAAATTCAATAAAAAACACCGGCTCTTGTAACAAGAGGATGGAAAATAGTCGCGAGTCTGCAGCATTCTCTTTATGACGTGCGACTCGTGATATCCATTGCCATAGCAGACCTAACTCAAAAGACCTACAACCGCATCGGCGACCTCTCTGGTAGACGAACTGCCACCTAAGTCTGGGGTTTTCGGCCCCTTTTCAAGCGTGTCAACACAGGCGTCACGGATTGCTTTTGCCGCACCTGGGAAACCAAGCTCATCAAACATCATCGCCCCGCTCATCATCATCGCCAAAGGGTTTGCAATTCCTTTGCCACTAATATCCGGTGCGGATCCGTGAACAGGCTCAAAAAGACTGAGTTTTTCTGGGTGGATATTGGCGCTAGCAGCAAGCCCAAGACTTCCCATTACTGCCGCCCCAATATCACTGAGAATATCCCCAAAAAGGTTTCCCGCCACAAGGACATCAAAAGACTGTGGCTTTGAGACGAGGTGCATGGCCGCAACGTCAGCATAAAGATGGCTGAAGCCAACATCGGGATATTCTGCGGCCGCTTCTTTCATGACGCGTTGCCAAATTGAACCCCCAAACTTCATCGCATTGTTCTTATCCACAACGGTCACTCTGGAGTCACGCACTCGTGCGAGTTGCGCGGCGTAGTCTACGATCCGTTTCACCCCGCGATACGTGTTCACCCCGACGTCTTGAGAAACTTCGTTGGGCGTCCCAATTTCTTTGCTCTCACCAAGACCGGAATACAGCCCCTCTGTATTCTCCCGGACAACCACAAAATCAATCGCATCCGAGTTCTTGAGAGGACATGCTTCAGGTTCAACAACCTGTACAGGCCTGACGTTTGCATAAAGGTCAAGCTCTCTTCGTAGCCCCAGCAGAATTTCTCGCCCGTGCGCCATATCGGGAATGCGCGGGTCCCCCAAAGCACCAAATAAGATTGCATCATACCCTTGCCGCAAGTCTTCAATCGCCCCACATGGAAGCCCTACCCCCTCTGAAAGCCAGCGCTCTGCCCCCCAGTCTTTATGTTCCCATTCAAAGTCAAGACCGCACGAATCTCCCGCCTTTTCAAACACAGGCAAACTCGCACTGAGAACCTCTGGGCCGATTCCATCGCCTCCGATACAAGCAATACGCAACTTATATCTCAACACATAACTGTCATGCTCTGCGGAAATAGTTCTTTGCATCGTATTGTTCGTCTGCGACATGGTTTTTCGACCTTGGGTTCTAGGGCAAAGGGTCCCTATTCATGAACATATCAAATGAACCCTACGTGTTCATATGTTTCTGCTGAAAATAAAAAAGCTCCCATCGGGAGCTTTAGGTGGAGGCGACGACCGGAATCGAACCGGTGTAGACGGTTTTGCAAACCGCTCCATAGCCACTCTGGCACATCGCCACGCAAGCTTGGTTTATTGAAAGAAGAACCCAGGGTCAAGATAAAAGACTCTTTTTTATGAGCTCTTTTCGAGAGTCCCTTCCCCTCTTTCGTGAATAGAAGGAGAGTGTTTTCCTGCACCCGCACTCGTAATCAACATACAAATCGAAAATGTTTTTCGTAACCCGCTTGCGAAAGACGCAACCGTATTCAAAACTACCTGCGCACACTGGTGTGCATTTTTTAGGAAGGTGAAACATGGCAGCAAAAATTCAAAAGGCCGCTCCCTCGTTCAAAGCAACCGCATACCATAATGGTGAGTTCAAAGAACTTTCATCAGAAGACTTTAAGGGCAAGTACCTTTGTCTCTTCTTTTACCCGCTCGACTTTACCTTTGTGTGTCCGACCGAGATCTTAGCGTACAGCGATAAATCCGATGAGTTTAAGAAACTCGGCTGCGAAGTCGTGGGTTGTTCAATCGACAGTCACTTCACCCACTTTGCATGGGCCAATACACCAAAATCAGAAGGCGGCATTGAAGGAATTAAGATTCCCCTCTTGGCAGATTTGAACAAGAAGATTGCGAAGAAGTTCGGCGTACTCACAGACGGCGGCGTTGCACTTCGCGGAACTTTCATTATCGATCGCGAGGGTGTTGTGCGAGCGGCGCATATTCATGACCTTCCGCTCGGCCGTAACGTTGAAGAGGATCTTCGCACGCTGAAAGCTCTTCAATTCTTTGAAGAGAATGGGGAAGTTTGCCCAGCTGGCTGGGAAGAAGGCGCTGATACCATCAAACCCAACCTTGCCGACTCGAAAGAGTACTTCAGCAAGCAAGGCTAAGTCTTTGGCGACGTTTTGAGAAATCCCCGCAGACGTGTCGGGGATTTTTTTTACATAAAACCCAATTCGTCGAACCCGAGAATCAAATCAAAACGTATCCACAAGTCACATACGCCACGTATCCCCAAGCGAGGTTTACTTCATGCTAACAAAACATGCAGACGGAATCTGGACATCCCACGACCCAAGCTTTTCCTTTCTTGGCCTGCGCCTGGGTACGCGTATGACCGTAATACGAACAAGTACTGGTAAGCTTTGGATTGTATCCGCCATACGAAATCGTGATGGACTTTATGAGGCAATTCAAGAGTTGGGTGAAGTTGAGGCCGTAATTGTCCCCAACAAATTTCATACCCTTTTCGGCGGTGCGTGCGCCCAATATTTCGGAGTAAAGGTCTATGCTGCAGACATAACAAAGCCCATTAACAACTGGGACAATGACCTCTTACCTCTTAGCGATCTAAAAGACCCGAACATCGACCAGATTCCCGTGGGGAGCAACCCCACACTCAAGGAAACACTCTTTTTTCATCGTTCGAGCAGCACATTGATTGCAACAGACCTTTTTTGGAACGTCACACCGCAATATGGTTTTAAAGAGCGGCTCTATGCTCGATTGAACAGTGTCTATTGCCGCCTGAACTCTCCAGGTCTTGTTCGAATGACGACAAAAGACAAAGCCGCTTTTCAGGCGACCAAACACAAACTTACCTCTTTGGATATTGAGCGAGTCATCCTTTGTCATGGCGATATTTGTGATGCAAAAACCGCAATTGAAAAAGCCCTCGTATAACGAGAACTAGCAACGATTCGGTGCCGATGAACCCTAGTCAAGAACGCGCGGGTCTTTTGGGTCCCACGTACATTCTGCAGGCATATCCGGCTCAATTTCGAAGCTCGGAACAAAGCGTGGCGGTTGCAACTCCTGCAACCTTAAACGTTCGGACGCATCTTCGAGTCCTCGGTCTTCAATGTCCGCCACTTCGTCAAAGACTCTGTCCGCACTTGGAGCATACACACCTTCCGGCTCCTCGAGTTCTTGCACTTCGCCGCAAGACCCCACTAAACATGCCACCTCAATGTTTGGTTCTTCGTTTTCAAAGGTCAACTGTGGTGCGGGCTCGCTACCACAAGCCGAAAGCAATGCAATCCACATCGCGCTGAATAATAGTCTTCTCATACAATCTCCTCATTTGAGCTGCGTCACACGACGCCGCACGATGCCGTAGCAAAGCGTGTAAACGTAGGGACGCAAGAGCTTGGTGGTTACTCGTCGTCTAAACGCAAATCATCAATATTTGGAATATTCGGGTTTTCATAATCGTGCTTGAGCTCAGAACCGAGATCGAGAGCTTCGCTTGCTAAAGGGTTATCCACTCTTTCCACACTATCGCTGTATTGACCTGCAAGGACCGATGCAGCAATCTCATCCCATTTCAAGTTGGATTCAACACCAAAGTCCGTCGATTCGCCAAGTGGTTTATCATGAATCGGATCGCGCACATTCACGTTCAAAATGGGGCCTTCACTCCCTTGCAGCAGGTCATCAAATCGCTCAACCGGCTCGATTTCGACTCCGGGCAAATTCACACTAGGAGCTGGTACCTCCGGAAGATCTAGAGTTGATCCGCACAAACCATCAATGCCCGAAAGACACTCAACCTGAACATTGGGATCTTCTGCTTCTTGTTGAAATGTTAGCTGTGGCGCGGGTTCTGTTCCACATGCCTGAGCAAGTGCCAGAAGCACGCCTCCTACCAAATACTTTTTCATATCGTCTCCTCCTGTAGGAATAGGATATTGGAAAAGCATTCACGAACGAAAGAAGGGTGCAAAAGCGTCTCACTCTTGCACATCTCGCTGGGTTTATATTTTGGGGCCAGGTGTCACTTTTTGACACATCGCGTTGCATGCACAGAAGTTGCCTGCCAAATTCTTTGTCAAGAATTGAGTGTGCATATAGAAGTATTAAGAAAGAAGTTTCGAGTTCACAACACCAACCGACCGCCAAGAGACCACCCGCGCCACCACGGGTAGACTCGCCTCCGCTACTCGGATAACGCTTCAAGTCCGCCTAGAACTAAGTGCGAAGGCCATTCTGATAGCTACGACTTCCGTTAAAAAGACGTCGCATTGCAATTCGACCAAGTTCGAAGCATGCAATTGAACTTGCGATAAGCCAAGCTTGGTCAAAACCACCATGTCCTGGAATCCATGACACGTTCACCTCCCCAAGGAGCGCTTTGGACATTAGCATTCCAGCCCAACCGAAACAAAGTGCGGCGAGCCATCCATTGGCACGCTTGAACTGAAGAGTCGTGAGGAGTACCAAGGCCGGTATCACAGCCGACAGTACCAACGGGCTTCGCTCAAAAGTGAGGCCTGGCAACCACTCAACCATAGGCGATGTGAGCACTGCACAACTAAGATTCGAAAAGAAACCAAGTGCCCCTGTTGAAAGAACCATTACCCCCAGACCCACCGGCCCGAGCGGAGAATAAACCGTGACACGACGACGCCGGTTTCTAATGAATGCGATACTCGCAAAGCTTAGCGCAGCAAGGAAACCAAGACCCGACGCGTCCCCTTGCGCCTTTTCTGCTGCTGGCCCCGCTTGAACTAACCCATGACCATACTTATTAAATGCCTCTCGTGACTCAACCGTTTTAACAAGAATTTTGGCAATGCGATCCGGATCGCTAACACCTTGCGATACCAACAACGCTGCGATCCCTGCAACATGTGGCGTCGCCATCGAGGTGCCCTGAAAAGGGAAATAACCGTGAACCTTCGGGTTACTTCGGCCAATTGTATTCTGGAGCACGCCGTCTGGAATACCGTCTTTGTTGAGGTCGACCCGGGTATCACCACCCGGTGCAGCGATGAAGAGCTCTTTGCCGTACGAAGAGTAAAAAGCGAGTTTTCCGTCCGGGCCAACTGAACTTACAGCATAGGCTCCAGGATAAGCAGCAGGGAACTCCACCTTTTCACGGCCACCGTTTCCTGCCGCCACAGCAACAAAGACGCCTTTATCATAGGCGTACTTAACAGCACGGGCCATCGTTGGCGAGTACGATCCCCCCCCCAACGACATATTAATGATGTGAGCGCCATTATCAGCTGCAAAGCGGATCCCAGAAGCAATGGCAGCGACCGAACCAAAACCTCGATCCGACAATACTTTGATTGGCATTATTTTTGCTTTGTAAGCGATGCCAGCGACGCCAATCCCGTTGTAAGTTGTTTGCGCTATTGTCCCTGCAACGTGGGTCCCATGGCCGTTACCGTCGGAAGGGTCATTGTTGCGATCTATAAAGTTGTACCCAGGCACAAAACGCGAAGGATCCAAGTCAGGCACCATACCGAGACGAGCTTTCTTCCCATTCTCAAGTTTCGGTGGTGTTACTCCTGTGTCAATCACCGCGACCACCACGCCCTCGCCTTGGCTATGTTTCCACGCTTGCTCTAGTTTCACCATGTCAAAGTGCCACTGGCTTTTGTACATTGGGTCATTGGGTTTCTCAACAGTTGCCGAAGGACCATCCGCCTCGAGCCGCGCATCGTTCTCGGAAAAAAGTGAATAGAACACGTTATGCTCAACACTCTCAACACCTGGCAAACCACGAAGCTTTGCCATGACATCGTTGAGATAATCAGGCTCACCAGAGATCACGACGCGATTCCCGCCATCAAATGCGAAGGTTGTTTTTAAGCTTAGTCCGCTTCGTGCTCGTAGTTTTTCAAAAACTTCGGGCGTGATTGAGTCATCCAAATCAACAACAATACTCTTGCTTTCTGGCACCTCATCGGACGATGGTATAGCCCAACCACTTGCGTGGTAGGATACTCGACGCAGCCCATCTGTTGATATATTTCGTTCATTTGGCGTCGCGTGCAACGTTAACGACAAGGAAGCCAATAACGAAGCGAGTGTTGCAAAAGCAATCTTATTCATGTGAGCCTCCAAAAGCCTAAGGGAGATAGCCTAGGTTAACAACTACAGGGCTTTGATGCCAGTTTGAGGCGTGAAAAGCGTGTTTCGACATGAACGCGTGCAGCTCTTGTGTAAAAGCGAAGGCTTGAAACTTCTGTTGTCCCGAGCGACCGGGTAGTATGTAGACATGAAAAGCCACGATGATCCCCATTTTCCGTCTGCAAAACATCTTGCAACACTCACTGCCCTCGGCGCTGCTGCTTCACTCTGGGCACTCTTTTTGTGGGTAGAGCTTGTCAAACTGCGAGCCGGTCAAGAACCAATATGCCTGAGTGCGGATCCGAAAGCGTGCTCCTCACTTTGGGACGGACCTTTCGCATCTGCGGTTCACTCGTACACACACTTACCCATTGCCCTTTGGGGTGTAGTTTGGGGGGTTGCAGCCTTCTCTCTTTCTCTTTTTGCACTGTACCGTCGTGCTGGCGATCGCGACGACGGTCCGGGTTTTAAGTCCGCTGTCACCGGGACGCGCCTTATTGCCCTTGGCGGCGTTGTCGGTGTCGGAATATTTGCGGTCGTTTCGATTGCGAACAAAGCGCTGTGTGTGAACTGTTTAATTTCATATCTCATCACACTTCGATTTGCGTGGCTCGCACTTTTTGACCTTCGCAAATGGGGTTTTCCCTTATGGGCTCGTGGCGCCCTTACTTCGACGGCGACATCCGTACTTTTATATGGAACCTTCTTTGTGCTTGGTGCCTCAACACCAAAATCGAAACACTCTCAGACGCTCGAATTTGAAAGCGAAGTATCATCGACCCGACTCGACGACAGGTCGGGACCGGAAGACTTTGATAAAGCGCTTAAAACCTTTCTTGAAGGTGTTGATATGAATGCGCGCCAAAACATTGCGGATGACCTTTTACGATATCAAAGTGCCTTAAACGTGCCGCCTGACAAGAAGCGTTCAGTGATCGGGAATGGCCAGGCAAAAGTTTTGGTTACAGCATGGACAGATCCCAAGTGTCCCCATTGCGAGCACTTTCACAACGTTATTCATCAGCTCAGCGAGTACCTTCCCCCATCGCTCATTGCGTATGAACCTCGATACTTCCCAATGGATTCTGCGTGCAATCCAAGCTGGGCGGAGCCCGACATCAATCAGGCGCGATGCGACGCTGCAAAAGCAATGCTGTGTATGGAGAAAATCCCGCAAGCCTACGAGACCTATGTCGAGACTCTTTTTGAACGCGGTAAGCAATTGACTCGCCAACTCATTCTCGATCTCGGCACCCCCTACATCGCCCGCCACGACCTCAATGCATGCATCGAATCGCAAAGCGTACAATCCATGATTGAGACCGATGTTGCTCAAGCTCAAAAATATGATTTCAAAGGCACACCTCTGGTACTCGTCAATGGAAGACAGGTTACGGGCTACCCCCATTTTCTCCATGCGATTGCATTGGCAAAGGGCAATGAGCGACATCCTCTTTTTGACTCGATGCTGCCACCGCCACAAGCGTTAAAGAAGTAAGCGTGATGACCAATACCCACCACCCTTGACCTTCGTCAATAAAAAATGCCCCTCCAAAATGAGGGGCATCGACACAGCATTGAAGTGCGCTCTCAGGCTTTTTGCAGAAGGTCTCGAATCTCTGCGAGAAGAACTTCATTCGCAGGTGGCTCTGCCGGAGCCTCTTCTTCTTCTTTTTTCGATGCCATCAGTTTTTTCACGATGATGAAAATACAGAATGCGATGATGACGAAATCAATAATAGTCATAATGAATGCACCGTGCTTGATGATTGGCGCACCCGCTTCAACCGCTGCTGCCATTGACTCGTATTCTTTATCTCCCAAATTGATGTACAGATCTGAGAAGTTAACCCCACCCATCGCCATCGCAACGACCGGCATAATAACGTCGGCGACCAATGAGGATACGATCTTCCCAAAAGCGCCAGCAATGATAAGGCCGACCGCCATATCTACGACATTTCCCTTAATCGCAAACTCTTTAAACTCTTTCAACATGATGAACTCCTTTTCTAAGTCACACAGATAGGTTAGTGTCCACCCTCATTTTGTACAAGTGTCGTTTCAAAAAGTTATCGTATGAGTCGAGTTCCGCTGTATTTGCTCGAAGCTTTGGTTTATCCTTTTTGGGTTGTAATCAAGAGAGGTTTAGGATGCCGAAATGCCAAGCGTGTCAAGATGAAGTGGATGAGGTCTTACGTTTTAAAATGAATGGTAAAATGCGTAGACTATGTGAAGTTTGCGTTGAAATTGCCGAAGAAGAAGCCGAGATTTCAGATGGCGCCTATAGTGCGATGAAAGATATGATGGAATACAAAGGCCGGTGATTGGATTGGAGTTTCCTGAACAAATGAAAGAGTCAACGCTTGAGAAAGACGCATATTTTGCTATCTATCGAGTCTGATCAAGGCTAAGTTACGGGTGTCAAACATGTCACGATGTAGTTTAGCGGGGAGGTTCCTATGACAGTTCGAGTTGGTATCAATGGATTTGGCAGGATTGGCCGAGCGGCGTATCGCATTATTCGCGAGCGTGCTCAAGCAGGAAACACTGATCTTGAAGTCGTGGCTATCAATGACCTTAGCGATGACGCAACCTTGGCGCACCTCTTAAGTTTCGATTCTGTGCACGGTCGCCTTGATGCTCGGGCAAGTGCAGTTGAGGGTGGCATTGATGTTGGCGGCAAACTGATTCATACGACCGCAGAGCGCGACCCAACCAAACTTGCATGGGGCAAACATGAGGTTGATGTTGTTCTTGAGTCGACTGGGGTATTTCGCTCACGAGAAAAAGCTGCGCTTCATCTTGAATCCGGCGCAAAGAAAGTTCTCATTTCAGCGCCGCATAAGGGCCAGGCACCCGACTCGACCATATGCTTTGGAGTCAACAACGATGATTTCAAAGCGGAGCACACCGTAGTGTCAACCGCATCGTGCACCACCAATTGTCTCGCCCCAGTCGCCAAGACGCTACATGATGCTTTCGGCATTGAGAAAGCGATTATGACGACCGTACACTCCTACACCAATGACCAACGGATTTTAGACCTACCTCACAGCGACCTTCGTCGTGCACGCGCAGCTGCGGTATCCATGATTCCAACCTCAACAGGAGCGGCCAAGGCTCTTTCGCTTGTTCTGCCAGAGCTTGATGGCAAGTTTGATGGTATGGCAATCCGCGTGCCCACCCCCAATGTGTCTCTCGTCGATCTAGTCGTTGAAGTTCAAAAGGACGTCAGTGCTGAAGATGTGAATGTAGCATTTGAAAAGGCATGTGCGTCTTGGGCCAAAGGCGTTATGGATGTGAGTCACGACCCGCTCGTCAGCAACGACTACATTGGCACCAACGCATCATCAATTATCGATGCGCTTTCAACCAAAGTGATGGGTAACCGTATGGTGAAAATCCTAAGCTGGTATGACAACGAGTGGGGTTACACGAACCGTGCAGTGGACCTCCTGCGTCATCTTGGTCAGGCATGCTAAGTCGCGAGACGCCAACTTGGATCGATGAGCTTGACGCTCCGGTTCCGGGTCGCCGCGTTTTCGTGCGGGCCGATTTAAATGTCCCTCTTAAAGGGTCAACGATCACCGATGATGAACGCATTCGGGCAAGTCTTCCGACGCTTGAATACCTGATTTCTAAAAACGCTCGTGTTGTCGTCGCTTCACATTTGGGGCGACCCAAAGGTCGCGTTAAAGCCAAGCTCTCAATGGCGCCGATTGCAGAACGTCTCCAAGAGCTCCTTGGGTGTGAGATCCTTCTCGCCGATGACTGTGTTGGCGATGCGGTAAGCTATTTGAAGCGCAAACTTGAGCCCGGCCAAGTCCTTCTGCTGGAAAACACTCGTTTTCATTCGGGCGAAACGAAGAACAACCCCCGCTTTGCAGCGGACCTTGCACACCATATCGACATCTATGTCAATGATGCTTTTGGCGCGGCGCATCGTGCACATGCCACTACAGAAGGAATATGCCATCACGTATCGCTTCGATGCGGTGGCCACCTGCTTCGCAAGGAATGTGACGCGCTGGACAAGCTTCTCTCCGCACCGCGGAGCGGCTTTTGTGCCATCGTTGGCGGCGCAAAGGTTTCAGATAAGATTGGAGCACTCTCCGCTCTTGCAAAACGAGCGAACTCAGTGCTTATTGGCGGTGCGATGGCCTACACATTTCTAAAGGCCAAGGGTGAGCGTGTTGGTGCAAGTCTTGTCGAAGACGATAAAATCAGTGTTGCGGGTCAGTTTTTGAAAGCGTGTGAAGCGTCGGGTGTCCGCGTGTATTTGCCAAGTGATCATACCGTTGCCGATACCTTTGCAGAAGACGCTAACTTTGAGACCCTTGAAGCCGACACCTTTTCGCCATCCGAGATTGGTGTCGACATTGGGCCACGTACACGCGCCCTGTATCAAGAGGTTATCCGAGATTCGAAGACGATACTTTGGAACGGCCCGATGGGGGTCTTTGAGTGGGCAGCGAGTGCACATGGCACGAAGGCTGTAATGGAAGCTGTCGCGGATGCGGATGCATACAGTGTTGTCGGTGGAGGAGACTCGGTCGCAGCGCTGAATCTTTCAGGGCGCAGAAATTCTGTTTCGCATGTTTCCACGGGTGGTGGCGCAAGCCTGGAATATATTCAAGGGAAAACTTTACCGGGCATTGCAGCGCTTACTCGTAAGGAAGAACATATTGGCGGGGACGCCCTACGCGCAGAGAGCATTGAAGCAAACCGCCAGGAAAACCTTCACCCCTTTCAGGACTTTGAGACAGGAGGAGGAAGATCGGGTTCAAATGATCCTACTCCGATGGATCAAGTACAAGTGTCCGGACGGCTGGAACACATTCAGGCCCGTCTCGCACGAATTGAACAAGAGCGGATTGAAGAAGAAGATGCCTACCAGCGAATGCGTGCGGAGAAACGTACAGCATACTTGGCTGCGAACCCTGAGAAAGCTGAAACTGCAGCTATCTTTGATGCCCTTGAGGCAGATAAGGAGCGTGCGGCAAAGCCCGATACTGGATCTTCCAAGAAGCGTATTGTTGCGAGAAAAGCTCCTGCCAAGAAAAAGACACGAAGGAAAAAGGCCGCGCGTAAAACCAATGATGCGACCTCATAGTGGAATCGTGAGCCAAGGACTTCAATGCTATTCTAAGAATCATGGTCGTGATGTCTTGAGTGGGAATAAACATCACGTGGCCTTAAGCCTCTGAGGAGCCTCCGATGCGTAGACCCATCCTATTTGGAAACTGGAAACTGAATCACCGACACAAGGATCTCACGGCCTTTACGGCTGAATTCAAATCTCTGATGTCATCGCGTGAACCAGAGTGTGATTTCGGCTTTGCCCCAGTCGCGACCCTGCTTTCTGAGGCTACTCGATCGTTCAAAGGTTCTGGTGCTTCTATTGCAGCGCAGGATATTCATTCTTTCGCGAGCGGAGCCTTCACGGGCACCATTTCGGCTGAACATGCGGTCGATGCAGGAGCCCAGTTTGTAATTATTGGACACTCTGAACGGCGTGCATACTTTGCGGAAGACGACACGTCCGTCAATGCGAAGGTCCGTCGTGCATTATCGGTAGGGCTGACCCCCATCGTTTGTGTGGGTGAACCTCTTTCGATTCGCGATGCAGGAGGGCACGAAAAATTTGTAAAGTCACAAGTGACAAGTGCCCTTCAGGACCTTAGCTCCGATGAAGCCAGTACGATCGTCATCGCCTACGAACCTGTCTGGGCAATTGGAACGGGTAAAAGTGCTACCCCCGAGATGGCTCAAGAGATGCATGCTGCTATTCGAGAGACCCTGAGCTCCTTGTTTGGGCGATCAGCAGCCGAAAAAGTACGGATTCAATATGGTGGCAGTGTCAAAGCGAGTAACGCGGCCGAACTCATGGCAATGCCTGACATTGACGGAGCTCTTGTGGGAGGGGCCTCACTTCGTGCAGATTCCTTTGTTGCCATTTTGGATGCGCTCAATTGAAGAGTGCCCTGCCCTCCTATTTGGTCGTGAACCCCAGGGCTGCTCATGGGCATGTGTTCAAAGCGAAGGAGACTTGGTGGTGCCGCCCCAAAGTCCGTTCTTGGCTCCAAACTCATGACATACGGTTGTTGGTCACAGACTCGCTGGAGGACCTAGCCACCACGCTTGAAGGATTGTTACGTCAACATGAGACGATGAATCTTTTGAGCTACGGGGGTGACGGCTCACAGCACCACATGGTCAATACTTTAATGCGACAGGGTGCTTTACAAAATACAAAAGCACGTCTTGCGCTTCGATGGATGCCCTTGCCGGGAGGCACAGGTTCGGACTTCTGCAGACACTTTAATATGTCACTCAAGCTTGAGGCCTTGACGCAACGTTTATACTCAAAAGGTTCGCCGATCGACGTAGGCGAGGTAACATGGCGAAGCCCAAAAAAAGACCACGACACACACACGTTCTTTATCAACTCTTGCAGCTTTGGCATCCCTGCCGAAGTCAGCCGGCTGACCCAATCGAAGAGATACAACAAGCTTGGTCGCCTCAAGTATTTCCTGGGAGCGCTTTCAGCACTGCGCAACTATCAACCCTTGAACATGCCAAAGCAGGAAGGCTTGAGGCACGACGGGCCCTATGCAGCAGTGATTGTTGCCAACGGGAAATATTTTGGAGGCGGTATGCAAATTGCGCCTCGGGCCCAAGTCGATGATGGGCTTTTTGATCTGACCTGGGTTGAGGATGCGAGCGCGCTTCATTGGGCGACGCGGCTCCCACGTGTTTATGGAAGCCACTTGGAGGACATTTCAAAGATTCATCTTTCAAAGCATCAAAGACTTCACTTCCCACTCAACCGCAGCGAAGATCGTATCGATCTTGACGGTGAGACCTACACCGGTTTCATTGCGTCGGTTCAGAATTTAACTCGTCAGCTGACGATGATTTAAAGGGAGAACACCGAATGATTCGAATCATGGGCGTACCCGAACATTTCAACCTTGGCTGGATGCTAGCCGACGAAGCCCAAGATGACGAAAGCACTGACTCAAATCTTGAATGGTGCTTCATCTCTGAAAGTCGTGGCAGCGGCGCAATGACTCAAGCACTTCTACAAAACGAATGCGATGTCGCCTTGTTGCTCACGGAAGCCGCGGCCCGTCTTCGTGCGCGCGACGATTCCTTTATTGGCATCGGGCGAATGACAGAAAGCGGGCTGAATTGGGGGGTGCATATCGCGCCTGAAATGGAGGCAATTCCTCAGGACACGAAGGATTTAAGGATAGGCATTTCTCGTTTTGGTTCGGGCTCGCACTTGATGGCGAAGATGATGGTCCACCAGGAAGGTTTGGGGCGGCTTCGAGAAGACAATTGGCGGGTTGTTAATAACATCGATGGTGCAGAAGCTGCATTTCAAAAGAACGAAATCGATCTCTTCATGTGGGAAGAAATGATGACACGTCCCTTGTGTCGTGCGGGGGTGATGCGTCAGGTCGAAACCTTTACACCCCCGTGGCATGCATTTACTGCTGTGTGTTCTCGCGAGTTCTTTTCAAGGCATGAGAAAGATCTTTCAAGGCTCTTCGGCTCGGCATGCCATCATACGCAACGGTTGCATGGTAACGACAACGAGCTCTTCACGCAGTGCGAAAAACGATTCAACCTTTTGCCGGATGATGTTGAACACTGGCGCGCAAAAAACACCGTGCGACCACGATTGGAAGATTGCACGGAGAATTTGGATCAGGTGCAGGGCCTTCTGCGCTCTTTTGGCGCTTTGAGCTGAAGCTCGAACGAGAGTGTACGACCCGGCGCCAAGAAATGTAGCACCAGTTCGGGACTAGGCCAATGCGAGTGCGCCCCGCTGTCGAGCAGGTCTTCGTTCGCTTCGCTAGGGTCGCAAGGTTGCGATTGAGTCGACGACTTCGTAGAGTAGCTTTCCGAAACGCTCTGCACTCAACGCCGCATTTTCTTTCACCTCTTCGTGCGTCAACTTGTGAGGGGAAATACCCGATGCAAGGTTGGTAATACACGACAAACCCAAACAGGGAATTTGGTGATGGGCCGCAGCGATCGTCTCATAGACGGTACTCATGCCTACTGCACTACCGCCCAGAAGTTTAAACATTCGGATCTCAGCAGGCGTTTCATAGGTTGGCCCCGATACACCAACATACACACCTTTCTTAATTGGAATCTCAAGTTTACGTGCAGCCCCTTCTGCAAGAGTGCGCAGCTCAGACGAATATGCGTCAGTCATATCGGGAAAGCGCGAACCGAAGCGATCATCGTTAGGACCAACTAATGGGTGGTTACCCGTGAGATTGAGGTGGTCCTCGATGATCATAAGGTCTCCAGCCTTGAAACCGTCTCCAAAGCCGCCGGATGAATTCGTCAGGACAAGCTTTTCAACACCAAGGGCAATCAAAACACGAATCGGAAATGCAACAGCAGCTGCTGGGTAACCTTCATAGTAATGAACTCGCCCCTGCATGATGACCCAGTTTACACCGTTTTTCTTACCAATAACCAGTTGGCCTTTGTGCCCGGTGACCGATGAAGTCGGGAAGGATGGAATTTCATGGTATGGAATCGCCAAGGCATCATGTTCACTTAAGAGGTTCTCACCAACAAATCCCAGGCCACTCCCGAGAACGCAGCCAACAACAGGTCCTGTGAGTTCAGCCCCTAGTTTCTTACGCACCGCAGCTGCTGCTTTCGAAACAGCTTCAGAGTTATAGGTCATGGAACTATGCAAATCGTGACTCATGTGAACACCCCAGACAATCCGTTAAAAACACGATCAAAGAAACAAGCCAAAACATCATCACGCTACACAAAAAATAGTGCAAGGCAAAGCGTATTGTCGTTATCGCATGAGCAACCCAGCAATCGCTGCCGTTTCAAAACATGCGAGTGAGCCTGCAATCATGGCACGGAGCGCGAGGCGCGCAAAAGTTGCACGGCGCTCCGGTGCAAGAAGGGTCAAGCCACCAAGTTGAATCCCAATGGATGCAAAGTTTGAAAACCCACAGAGCGCGTAGGTTGCAATCAAAATGCTTTTCGGGTTTCTCAACTGACCTTCATTCATCAGGCGCGCGAGATCCAAGTACGATAAGAACTCGTTTAGCACCGTCTTGGTTCCCATCAATCCACCGACGAGCTCGGCATCACGCCATGGCACACCGAGGAGCCATGCCAAAGGCGAGAAGCACTTACCGAGGATCCAGTTCAGGGTGAGCCCGTCAAAACCAAAGAGCTCCCCCGCACCACCGATAAGCGCGTTCAGCAAGGCTATTAAACCTGTAAATGCAATCAACATCGCTCCGACATTAAGAGCAAGGGAGAGGCCTTCTGATGTTCCGCGAGCTGCCGCGTCCATAATATTACTTGTGGTCGCATCGGCAACTTCAGGATGATCCGGGGCTGTGTCCGTGGCAACTTGGTTCATGTCTCGACGCCATTTCGCTCCGCGTTCGATACCCGCAGACGAGGGCACCATAATCTTTGCGAAGACGAGAGCTGCAGGTGCACTCATCACAGAGGCAGCAATTAAATGTCGTGCAATGTCGGGAAAGTTGGGCGAAAGCATTCCGATAAACGCTGCAAGAACGCCCCCGGCTATCGTGGCAAAGCCACCGGTCATAAGTGCCATGATTTCACTCTCGCTCATCGTTCTCAAATAGGGGCGTATGAGTAGTGGCGACTCGGTCTGGCCGAGAAAGACATTTGCAGCTGCCGATAAGCTTTCAACACCGGTGAGCCCCATCGTTCGGCGCATTGCCCAGGCCAACGCTCGAACAACGAGCTGCAGCAAACCAAGATGGTAAAGAATGGCGCTGAGCGCCGAGAAGAAGATGATTGTTGGCAGCACACCGAAGGCAAAACTAGCTCCCAGCGCGACACTGGCCTCCACGGGTTCCCCATTCAATAGCTTCGCAGAAACATCGACGCTCCCATTCTGGGTTAAGGCACCAAAAAGAATATTGGCCCCAACACTACCATAGCCAAGCACCGCAGTGACACGGTTGCTCAACCACCCAAAGGCATTCTCTCCTGCCTGAGTTCGCAGAACGATTAGCGCAAAGACAAACTGGAGCGCAAGGCCGCCCAAAACAGTTTTCACTCGAACCGAGCGGCGGCTCGACGATAAAGCAAAGGCCATGGCCAGTGTTGTGATAAGCCCCAATACACCCATATCCCCCCCTTCGTCCCGACACCTTTATTTTACGATCCGAAAATAGGATTCACCAATGTGAAAGAACGTTTAATGCGACAGGCTTTTTAGCGCAGGTCATCCTCTACATCCGGGATACTTTGCCCGTAAAAGCCTAAGCAATTCGCTGCCCAAAAAGCTCCTCTTTCACGACCGGGGAATGCGACACGTTGACAGCGTCATTCAGCTGCTGGAGACAGGCCTCCAAACCTTTTTCTCCTCGGTGGTACACTCGGCAGATGGGCTGCCCCTTTTCAATCGGGTCACCCACTTCAACCAACACCTCGAGCCCTACGGCGGGGTCAACCAGGTCTGCACTGCGAACTCGCCCTGCGCCTAAAGACAGTGCAGCCTTTCCAAAGCTCTCCGCATGCAAGCCTGAAATGTGACCCGCTTGCGATGCCTCGACAGTGTAAACACTTTCCACATGCGGTAAAAGCGCCAGGTCACTTAAGCTCTTTACATCACCACCCTGTGCTTCTACCATTTTTTCAAAAACGCTAAAGGCGCTACCATCATCAAGCGCATTTTCGATCTTGGATCGCCCAGAGTCGACATCGGTCGCCTGCTGCCCAAGCACCAGCATCTCTGCACCCAGTTCTACCGTTAGCGCCCGTATATCGGAAGGCCCAGCACCTTTTAAGGTCTCAATACTTTCTTTGACCTCAAGCGCATTGCCCACCATACGGCCAAGGGGCTGATTCATGTTGGTCAAACGCGCGACGACTTCTTTGCCCATGCGCTGACCAATACCCACCATGGTCTCGGCAAGCTCACGTGCCTGTGCTGCAGTCTTCATAAAAGCGCCATCGCCAAATTTTACGTCAAGTACCAAAGCATCGATACCTTCGGCTAATTTTTTCGACATTATCGATGCCGAGATCAGCGGGATACAATCGACGGTCGCGGTTACATCACGCAGCGCATAAAACTTCTTGTCCGCAGGCGCTATAGAAGTTGTTTGCCCCATAATGCAAGCGCCAATGGCTGCAACTTGCCGCTGGAAATCCGCGCTCGAGATACTTGTGTTGAAACCTGGGATGCTTTCGAGTTTGTCAATAGTACCCCCCGTATGGCCGAGCCCTCGCCCTGCAATCATGGGTACCGGCACACCACAGGCTGCAACCGCTGGTGCCAAAGGCAATGAGATTTTATCGCCAACACCGCCCGTTGAATGCTTGTCAACCTTGATGCCTTCAATCGCACTAAGGTCGAGAACCTC
Organism: Myxococcota bacterium; assembly: GCA_020630615.1. GTDB lineage: Bacteria > Myxococcota > UBA727 > UBA727 > JAHDBA01 > JAHDBA01. The sequence goes on from JAHDBA010000004.1 coordinate 102,049, forward strand.
ACCCGAATACAGCATTGCATCAACAAGTGCTGCCAACTCGGCTGAGTTCATTCCCCGAAAGAAAACAGCCATTGCAAAAGCCGACATTTGATAGTCCGCAACTTCCCCATGGGTATAGTCCGCAATAAACTTCTTAATTGTCTTCGCGCTAAGCTCACGGCCTTCACGCTTCGCCATAATAATATCGTAGGCACGCATAACTCACCTCATTCAGCGCATTTGCGCAGAAGAGAGAGGTTAGCGGCTTCGACAGTCTTGTCAAAGATGCACGACGCGAAGGCGTCTTGTTCCCTTGTCACGCGCCCTACCTTTTCAAGGCGGGACGCAAACCCGCCGGTCAGTCTAGTTTCAGGGCATGTTATACGATGAGCGGCCAGTTGGATTGCCCTTAAAAATGACTGCTCCCTTCGACATACCCAAACGAGAAGCCCCTGCCGCAACCATGGAGCGCATCTCTTCAAGCGTGGCAATTCCACCCGACGCCTTAATCTGAATATGACCACCACCGGCCTCTCGCATTACTTTGACATCGACGGTGCGAGCCTGAGACCCAAAGAATCCAGTCGAGGTTTTGATGAAATCGACCCTCGCCATCACCGCAAGGCGCGAACACATGATCAGCTCAAAGCGAGAGAGCATCTCGGATTCTAAAATGAACTTCAAACAGACACCCTGTGCAGATTCACGAAGCCGCACCATATCACGATAGACTTCTGTCCACATCGCATCGTGAACCAAAGCAAGGTTGACCACAGTGTCGATTTCGTCAGCCCCTTCGTCAACCAAGTGCTTAAGAGTCAAAACACGCATCGCGCTGTCTGAAGCGCCCATTGGAAAATCATGAACCACACACACTTTTACATCGGCGCGCTCAAGCAAACGTTTTGCGAAAGACTGCCATCGGCTCGACACACAAACAGCAGCAAAACCGTGTTCTTTCGCCTGCATGCACAACCTCTCGATATCGTTCTGGCTTGTTTCTCGCTTCAATGCTGTATGATCGATAAGCTTTGCAAGTCCCTCCAGGGAATGGTGAGGTGAATGGGGAGGTCGAGCCGAATCGTTGAGTTCTTGAAGCGAGCCAGTCCTTGCTCCGCCAAAAAACCTCTGAAATTGTTTTTCATCGATCGTAGCGAGCAGCGCATCCGCTTCGTTAAAAATCAGCTTCCTTCCTTCTTGCACTCGGCCCATGACATTCAATACCTTCTCCTAAACAATAGCGAGTATGCTCATCGCACTTCAACCCAATTCATATTCGGCGCCGCATCCCTTGCTTTCATTCGAAAGCGAAGGCCCCCAGCATCGTTGAAGCTCTCTTGGCGAACATAGCGACTGGCATTTTTCTTGAGCGCTGCAACACTTGGCGCAACACGAAGACCGTACGCCGACGGGATAAGAGAGTAGCTTGGCCTCTCTTCAGGGATGGGGACTTGCTCGGGAACAGGCTCACCGCAAGCGTCTATCACAATGCCGCTCTCGCAATGGACGCCGTTCACTTTGAGCAAGAACGCTAAAGGAACGCGATGCCAGTGCGCAATGCTCATCCATGTGTCGCCTTTTCGACGTTTAAACATAAAGGTGGAAGGTTTGTCAGTGGTGTTGGCGACATCATGAGTCAAAGTGAAATCGCCCTGCGCCTCACTCGCCAAACTCGCTGACTCAACTTCAGCTTCGTCTTTTCTGTGTTGTGCTTCCTTGGAACTGGTATGCGTTGGGGAACTTTTTAAGATCGCATCGTCCGGGAGACTCAACGATTGCCCTGGGAAGATCTTCGTCTGTGCTGTGAGCCCATTGAGCTTCATCAGCGCATTGAGCGAGACGTCAAAACGCACGGCAATGACGCTCAAGCTATCTCCATTTTTAACAGTCACCTTCCGAGAACGCCTTGCACGCTCCAAACGTTCTTGCTCTTCACGGACAATCGCTTCTCGAAGGTCCAATACATGTTCAAGGACAAACTCACCCAAACCTTGAGGGATGCGAAGCCCCAAACCCAAGGGGAGCATCCGATCCTCCCGAAAGGTTGTTGCTTTAATGGCAGGATTCATCGTCATAAAAAGCTCCTGCGAATCATGAGGAATGCAAGCAAGCAATTTCTTCGCCCCAACATCAAATGGAAGCCGTATCGCGTCAAAACTCCATGGCTCTTTTCGGCTCACGCTACTCAACCCATAGGACTCCGGAAACTCGATGAGGTCGTGCACGCCCAAAAAGGCAGCGTAGTAATTGCGCGCAGAAAAACCCCAACGTTGATGCCGGAAGTTTTGGAAGAGGGCACCTAAATCATTCGTCCCTGCGGACCTGATAGCGTTTCGCATTCCGGAGCGACCGTAATTGTAGGACGTAATTGCGACGGGCCACGGCCCCACTTCTTTATGCGCAAGACTTAAATAGTGCGCTGCTGCTTGTGTCGCCAAAATTGGGTCGCGACGCTCATCGAGCGTATCGTTTGCAATCATATATTCTTTAGCGGTATACCCCATAAACTGCCAAACACCTGCAGCCCCAACAGAGGATAAGGCATCAATGTCCATGAGGCTTTCAAGGAAAGCGAGCGCAACGATTGAGTCCCGCAGACCTGCGCGCGTTAGCATTTCACGGACTCGCGCAGCATAAGCACCTGAAGTGCGGTACCCCTCACCCAAACGCTCTCGCACTCCGTTTTGAGCTCGCAGCCCAGCATCCCGCGTATACTTGTCTTTTGCGTGAACTCCCTCGAGGCGACGGAAGACCTCAAGGCGGACGCCACTTAACCTATCGGAACTTGAGGGTTTATGCTCATCGAGCCAATCAAGTGCCGCTCGGGTCTCATTAAGTGCTTTTTGAATATCGCCACGACGACGCTTGGAGCCTGTCGCCTTATCCTTTTCAGCAACACGAACAACCCTGTAAACGCGTTCAAGCTTGGACGGATGATGGAGTGCAATGTCATTTGCGCCCCACTCACCATAGACCGAGCGCCAAAAACGCACATGGCCTTCCAACACTGGGACTCGTTCAAAGGCTTGATCATCATCATCATCATCATCATCAGTTTCAGAATCAATGGTCGAGGCCTCAACATTCGTATCCACTGCGGTCACTTCATCGTGTGCATCTGCAGCCTTCAAATTATCACTCAAAGTCAATGCACTTAAAAGTAGGAGCGATTGAAAAAACATTCCTTCTAAAATGGGGAGCCACAGCTTTACGCTGGAAGTCCTACGCAATCTCAACTCCGAACACACGAACAAAGCGATGCTTCCCAGCCTGCAGACTTCATCATAAGTAAACATCATTTTGAGTCACTCAGCTCGTCAACAGGTTTGTTGCTTTCCAAATTCGCGTGACTCTTTTCTGCATTTTTGCTCGCGGCAAGAGGCTTGCTTTCGACAACAGCTGGGTTGGTCTTTTCAGCATCTCCTTCCAATGTTGACTTGAGCGCAGCATCGTCACGCACACTCGCGGTTGTTGTATCGACATCGCCCGATGGAGTGCTTTGCATTTTCGAAGCATTGACCGCGTCAACGTCATAAATCAAGCTGACAATTGAATCTTGAAATGCCCACATGTCTTTTGGCCCAATTGGTTTTCGATACCCTTGCGTCAGAACAGCAAATACAATCTCATCGCCGCCACTGTTTTCAACAACGCCGGAGAGCGCGCTGACACCGGTTAACGTACCGGTCTTCGCACGAACTGACCCACTTGCTGGCTTCCCTCGGTACCGACTTCGAATCGTACCGCGTTCGCCGCCTACACTCAGCGCCGACAAAAAGATTGAGCGGTATTCGGGCCTCGAGATACCGTAGCGAATTAACTTAACCAAATCACGACTCGAAATCGTATTCACTCTGTTAAGGCCAGACCCATTCATCACTTTTAATTTTGGATTCAAGATTCCGACTTTGGTTCGAAGAAAGTTTCGTATCGCCTCTAAGCCATCGTTAAAACCTGCAGGCTTCCCAGGGTGAACATGAGCAGCAATCGTTTTCACTAAGGTCTCCGCAACAAGATTGTTTGAGTAATGATTGAGTGTCGTTAATGCATGATGCAAAGCCGGCGACTGGTAGGTGTACAGCAAGGAGTCCTTGTCTTGGACTTTTGTGGTTCGTACTTGAGCGCCGACTTGAATGCCATTGGCACGCAGTGAGCGACGCAATGCTTTTGCGAAGTAGTTTGCCGGCGTGAAGGCACGTCGGTAGATACGCTTGCCTCCATAGAGGTAACCCGCTCGCCCCGAAACATGAATTGTCGTATTGGCACCGGTCAACTCGGTATTGACCTTAAGCCTCCTCGCTCTTCGTCCCGACGCAGCCTCGCCATCAACAATTCCATAACCCACAGAAGGAACAAGCGTTGTACGCGAAACTTTTGCATCGCGATCGGGTTGAATATGAACTCCTATGGCATTGTAATTCAGCGACAGTGCACTGACCCCCGCTGCATAGGCTCGATCCTTCTGATTTTCAAGCTCCCATCCTTTCGCCTCGGCAATGTTGTCGAAGACGGACAGGTCAAGAGTCAAACCATGTGGAATCGAAGAGATCCCATTGGCGCGAAGATTCGATGCGATCTCTTCAGCCATTCGCTCCAACACTTCATTCACAATTGTGGGGTCGCCGCTTCCTTTTATAACCAAGGGCCCGCTAAGAACTCCATCTCGAAGAGTGCCACGCGTATAAAAGTTAGTTCGCCAACGGAAGTCTAAACCCAGGAGTTCCATCGAAGCGAGCGTTGTCCAGAGTTTTGCGTTCGATGCCGGGCATAGCGATGCATCGCTCGAAAACTCAAACAACGCTTTGCCCTGAGTTTCATTGTAGGCATAAACAGAAACCTCCGCCTTTTGCATAGGTAAGGCATTGAGCAAGGCATCAAGTGGCTCTTGAAAGCCTTTTGCGTCTTCAAATATTTTAAAATGCCGCTTCGGGATTTCAACTTGGACTTTCGGAGCTTGGCGCCGACGCCTCCGCCTCGGCTCAGAACTCAACTGAAAAGAAGGTATCAACAAAATCGCGAAAGCAAATAGAGTGACGAGATGCATCGCCGTATTTTGGGTATAACGTCTCTTCTTCACCCCTAAATATGCAACACTATTTGCCATGTATCGATCACCACTTTATAAAGTGAGTATGCCCAACATCTCCACGATAAGAAAGCAATGTGCTCAACTGATTAGTATCGGCATAGAAGGGAAGTCTCTGACACACGAAGAAAAATCCTGGTTGGCAAAGGATTGGGTTGGCGGCGTCACTCTCTTTCACCGCAACATTGAAAGTCTCGAACAAGTGATAGCTCTCAACAAGGAGATTTTCTCATGTGCGTCCCTTGACCACCCGGTCATCATGTCAGTCGATCAAGAAGGCGGGCGCGTTGCGCGTTTGCGCGGAATCATGACCGACACACCGCCCATGGGGTTGCTTCAAAGAAATGTGCAGCAAAACATTCTCAATTTAAGAAAAGAAGACGAACCTAAAGCGAACGAAGAGTTCTGGCGCAAACTCGGGGCACTGATGGGCCGAGAACTCACAGCACTCGGTTTTCACATGAATTTCGCCCCCATTCTTGATGTCAATTCGAACCGAAACAACCCCGTTATTGGTCAGCGTTCTTTTCATCATGACCCTAAAATTGTCGCACGTATCGGTGCGGCATTTATTCGCGGCCAACAGAGCTCTGGTGTTGCTGCTGTCGGGAAACATTTCCCAGGGCATGGCGATACGAGTAGCGACAGTCATTTTGAACTGCCGAAGGTCGACCACCCCTTGAGTCGCCTAAAAGAAGTTGAATGGCCCCCCTTTCAGAGTGCTATCGAGGCGGGCGTTGCAGCAATGATGACTGCACACCTAATCGCTCCCCACCTTGATTCCAATATCGCAACCGTGTCAAAGACGATTCTCCAAACACATTTGCGCGAAAGCTTAGGGTTCGAAGGGTGCATCATTTCAGATGATCTCGGGATGAAAGCCCTAAGCAATACATACTCGCTAGAAGAATCGGCATGTCTTGCCATTGCGGCTGGGGTGGACCACCTCTTGGTGTGCAATCCGCCTTATAACTTGGAGTCCATCCTCGATGCATTGGTTCGCGCTGTCGAAAATGGCGACATTGCTCAGGAACGATTTCATGAGGCCCTTAACAGGAACAACACTCTCAAGAAGCGTTATGTTGGTGCTCCAGCAGCACCAGATCTTGCGCAAGCACGGACAATTTGTCGGAATGACGTCCATTTACGACTGCTCGCTGAAGCGACAAGGGTTGACCTTCGTAATCCTGAAGAAAGACGCTCCCAGAATTCACCCGACATCTCACCCGTGTATGACACTTGAGCACCCGAACCGGAACGCGAAAATATTCTCTATGTTGTTTTGCCGAGTTGAATGAAAGGCACCTATGACTCATTGTTAGAAAGTCCCTTCAAACTTTTGGCCTCGGCACGAAACTCCGATACTCTAGGGTCATGGCGCGTTTTGTACTTGTGTTTGTTTCTGGTAAATATGAAGGTGGCCGTTTCGAGCTGCCGGAGCGCGGTGAAACTGCACTCGGCCGAGGGGGCGAACTTGATATCGTTCTCGTCGAAGATATGGTTTCAAGGAAACACGCTATTCTTACAAGTGATGGAGACTCACTTCTGGTTGAAGATCTTGGTTCAACAAACGGCACCTTCCTCAACGGTAAAAACGTATCGCGCTCTAAACTCAAAGCTGGTGACCATCTTGGCATTGGCTCAAGTGTGCTTGAAGTGCAGTTTTTAGAAGAGGGGGTACTTCCGGATACCCACTTTAAGTTTGGCTCACAGGACGAAAACACGGCGCAAAAGGAAGCGTTACAAAAAGAAGATACCGGCTTGCACACTTCGGGAGAAGGCGTGCCGCCTGTGAGTGATTCTGCTGGAACGGTACAGCTGCCACAGGTGCCGTCTCAAACCGCAATGCATGGGGCCTTACCAGGCGCAGCTTCGCCAGTCACCGGATCGAACTTAAGAAGCTCAATGAATACAGCCACGCTTGACTCGAAAGAAGTCGCCGCTGTCGTTCAGCATCAGACTCAAGATTTCGTTGCCCTGCCTGATGATGGGCGGGTTGCAGATACAAGCCTTGAGTTGCTGATCAACCGTCTGCTTTTTGATGAAGATGTAGCAGTGCTTACCCTACAAAATGACGAGGCCCAGTTCAGACTTGAATCGGTATCGAATACATCTTTGGTGGTGCATCAACATGAGGGTGACGCAATCGCCCCCAAGGAGATTCAAGACCCTCTAAAAGTTCTTGCACGTTTGATGACGCAAGAGTTTGAGAGCTATACCTTTAGAGACTCAACACCAGAACACGATGAGCCTGTGCGTTGGGATATCCGCTTTGAGGGCCATGACCCTCGAGTTCTTTTAAAGGACTACGGCTATCAGGCAGACGAATTGATGAACTTGGTAGACGATTTGCCTGAGCCGGAAGATATGGTGAGCATCCCCAGGCCCATTGAGGCTCGGCTTAGCGAATTGCATCAAGATGAGCTCGACCTCTTTCAACTTATTTTTAACTACGGATTCTACCAACACGTTCTTGATAAAAGCGCCTATGGTGATTTGGCCTGCGCCAAAGCGCTGCTTGAGTTGCAGAAAAAGGGTGTGGTGAAATTTTGAACACTAAACGTCTTTGTAGTGATTTTGAGAAGGGCTCTAGGAATCGACTTGTCGTTGAAGAAAGAGCCACACAAGCCCAACAGTGAATCGCGCATTCACCTCATTGCACGGCCGCCAAATTAGCCTCTTATTGATCGTGCCAGACATGCAATCGATACCGAGTGGCCCAAAATAGCCTTGGCTCACAAACTCTTGGGCGATATGTTCCCAGGTCTGTGCAGTTTTAGGCGTGCACAAAAGTTTTTTTTCCTCATGAGTTAAGGCGCGGTGGCTTAAAGGGAAGGCCGCGACATGCGCACCGCGCATATTTTGTGCAATACACCCTAAGAACTCAACGCTTCTGTCTTCATGAAGCCAAAAGTGCGCACTGTAACTCGCAACATCGAGATAACGTGCTTCAACAACCACCCCGGCCTCCCTTAAGCGTTCAGGCCAAACAAATGAGGGGGCGAGCGCATCTCGTTTCAGGCGGATCCACCCCTGCCCACTTGTGCCAAAGCGTGGCTTTGCGACAAGCTCCTTGACCCCAAGTTCACGCCACAGCTCGACAGTTTTCTGAGTGTTTTCGGTCCACCACTCTTGTGCATGCAGCACCGTGCCGTCAAAGATGAGTGACGGGGCTCCATCACTGCTAACAAATCTCTGCGTACTCGCTTTGTCGTTAAGGGCACGCACTACAGAAGGCTCCTGACCCCACAGCCTAGCGCCGTGACTTCGGGCAACTTTGAGAGCCCATTTCGAATTGAGCCAGGCAATCATCGTACGCCCTTCCCCCTTTTGCCTAAGACGTAATCGCCCTGACCCGATGAGTTGCTCGAGGCTTTTTCGCCATGCACTTGCTAGAAGATTACCCTGAAAACGCTCGTAATAATCGCGCCACTTCTCAGACTCTGCACCGATGTTCGCGTAACATAAGGTCGAATTTTCTTTCGAGCTTGCAACTGAAGCCACGGCGCTATCGATGGGTGAGACGAAGCGTGCGTCCTTGCCAAGATGTGTGAGACTCAACGCTCAAAACCCTTTGATGCGAGACGCTTATTTTTTCTGATGCCTGCGTCAAAGTCTTCTTCCCGCCAAGCAGGTACATTTCGGATCCAATCAATATAGGTATCACTCAAGCCCGCGCGTCTTCGTGGCTCGACCTGAAAAGAGCGCCCCCGAGCCTTCGCCGGGAAAAGCGGAAATGGAAGGCACTCCTCGTACGCACTTTTTAAGGCCTCGCCCTCAGAAAGCAGCTGAAGCCAATGCGATGCGAGTGCGACATGCGTGACTTCATCGTCGTGTACGACTTGAACGACACTGGCGCTACGTTCGTCACCCATCGACTTAAACTTTTGTATGAGCCCTGCGCTAAAGTCCAGATTGGCCTGTTCAAAGGTTAATCCCATTGCAGCTAGAAAAGCCTTAACACCACCCACGCCAGTTCGCGATGTGGGTACCTTGCGCCAAAAATAATCGGGTAAGCCATCTCCGCCGAAGGTGCCTCCCAACTCGTCGATGCGTTCTAAATAAAGTCGGCAATGGCGCTGTTCATCTTCAAGGACTTTGACCCAGCCTCGACGCAATGCCTTCGGTGCATCTGGGAACGCCAGCAAGGCCCACGCAAAGAGCTCAACAGCCATCAACTCATGATGCGCAAAACGTTCGAAGTAGAGCGCCTTGACCTCTGGGTTGGTAAGGTTCTTAGCAGAGGGCAAACGCTCGCCTTTATCGATGAGCCGATGCGCAGGGTCTCGCCCTGGCTCCCAGTAGAGCTCGCGTTCTGCCGGCTTGTCTTCAAGACGCGCCCCTTTTTCGTCCACCAAGGGCTTAAGCTTTTCTCCTAAGTCCCTACAGACCACAATTGAGCGCGCGGCCTCGTGCACTGACGAACTGCCGCAATAGAATAGAGGACTCGAGTGACTCATACCTCAGGGTATCAAGAAGGTCTCAGAACACAACAATGCAGGAATCAAAAACCCTAAACTCCACGTTAGGCCACGACACCCAAAAGAGCGTCTTTGACTTCATCGAGCGCATTTCGCGCTTTCTCAGCATAAGGCGTGTTGCCGTTCACAATGCGTTGAAACTCGGCATCCGCCATCTCGTTCTTACCCATCCCTCGATAGGCGCGGGCAAGATGGTATCGCGTGAACTCGATATCCCCTTCCCTGAGATACCGTTTGCTGTGCAGAGCCTCCAAAAGGCGATGCGCCGCAGAATCGTAATCGTGTTTTGCCAAGTACACGACCCCAAGTGTTCGCAGCGCAAACTGTCTGTCGGCCGGCGCTGCCAATTTTAAAGCCTGTTGTCCGTAGTCCTCCGCGAGGTCAAGGTCGACACCCAGCCCAGAAAGCGCATAGGCATAATTATTGTACCAAAGCGCTCGGTCTTCTGAAGGTAAATCCATTGGATCCACGTGATCCAGAGCCATCCGTGCTTTGTCCAATTCGCCACGCTCACAATAAATCGCGGCTGGCACGAGCATCGCTGGGTGGTCGTCGGGGTGAGCAATGCGATGTTGGTGCAAAACTTCTTCGGCCTCCTTAAAACGGCCCGCAGCAAAAAGGTTGGCAATCAAGAGGCGACTCGCTTGAGTGTCCATCGAGTCGAGACGCAATATTTGCCTGCACGCGTCGATCGCTTGGTCATGAAGCCCCTCTTGATGCGCCTTAATAGCCTCGCGCGTCAGTATATCCACATACTCGTCCTTTGTTCGGCCCGTGAGTTGTTTTGGATCTGCGCGCCATGCCGATTGCAAACGTTTTCTTTTGATCCACCACGACCCTAACACGATTGGTCCATACACGACTGCTGTCCCGCCCAAGACTACTGCTGCGATTAAAAATATTGCACCCATAACCCAAGTTTAACTGTTTTCTGGATTCAAAAACCAACGAAATCGTCGGTGTCGCACATCGAAACACCGATTAGGGTTCGACCTCATTTTCGCGCCGTACATTGTTAAGCCCCGCCCGTTCTCGCCCTGCAATGTGGTACTCGACACTCATTTGTATTTCGCTTGGGTCTGCCTGAACCTGGCGACCACCGATGTAGACGCTCGGGGTGCCTTCAATCTTTAATGCCTCGGCAAAGGCCAAATGTCTCGCGAGGTCGTCATTCGCGGAATTTTCATCCAAGATGCACTTTGACATCGTCTCGCTGTCCATGCCGAGCTGAGTCGCCAGCGAAAGAAAGTGCTCTGGGCTGCCTTCTCCAATATTTTTAAAGATGGCGCCAATCATCTCATGCTCGTGCCCTTGTTCTTTTGCGCACAAGGCAGCTCGGGCAGCCGCTCTCGCGTGCTTATGAAACGACAACGGGAAGTGAACAATCCGGAGTCGAATCGCACCCAAATAACGCTCGCGCAATTCACCCCAGAAATCATGGAGGCGTGCACAGTAGGGGCACTGAAGATCTTCGAAAACATAGACATCCACCGCATCATCTCCGCTTTGCATCCCTTCGCTATCATCCCGATCAATCGCTCCACCCGTCGCGTCTGAGCCGAGCAATTGCGCCCCTGGAAGAACACGTACGCCTTGATAGTCATCCGGCGTAACCACCAGTCGATGCGATGCTGGAATCGTCTGTGAGAGCTCCTCAACTTGCGCCGCGAGCATACTCTGGCTGTAAACATTCCGAACGCGCTCTTTTTGTTCCTCAAAGTTCTCACGTGTCGCACCTTGTGCACGGGCAAATTCCCAAAGTGTATCATCACTCACACCCGAAAACTTTTGACTTTCCGTGAGTACCCATTCATTCACACTCGAGACACGAAATGCAGGATGCTTCTCAAGAAGATGCGTCTTTAGGGCGTTGCGCTTTAAAACAAAACGCCGAAGTGAGCTCTCAAAGGCCGCGTCTTCTTTTTGCGCATCGTAACGCTTGCGAGCACTCTCGGATAAATCCTGCACACGAAGCGGAGCACCATCGATCTCGCCAAGAATCTCGGAGCCCCCCACTGTCGATTCACCGGACACTCCGGGCCGGATATTCTTCGGGCTCGCACAGCTGAGTTGGGTTGCGAAAACAAGAAAAAGCAGGACTGCTTTCAAGATCTTAATTGTGTTCATGATGCCCTCGGTGAAAGTCACTAAGCGTACGACCGGGCGTCACATGAAAACCCTTCTCTTCAAGTCGTTGTACACATGCTTCGCCATGTTCACGCCCTCGGGTTTCGAGCACGAGTTCGATTTCGACAGCGCCCATCGTCGCCCCCGTAAAAACACGCTCATGAAAAACCTCCCGAACATTAGCTCCCACATTGCCAATCACTCCAAGCACACCAGCGAGCGAACCCGGCTTATCGTCTGTTGTCACACGCAAGGTCAAAAGGCGACCGGACTCTCCTAGCCCACGATGAATAATCCGAGAAAGAAGGGTGACATCGATATTGCCGCCGCACACCAAGGCGCAGATTTTTTCGCCCTTGCGAACATTGATATGTCCACCCAAAAGTGCCGCGACTGCTGACGCTCCTGCACCTTCTGCGACCGTTTTTTCTCTCTCCAAAAGATACAAGATTCCTCGGGCGACCTCATCCTCACTCACACAAACCATCTCATCAATACGAGTGCGGGCGATATCATAGCAAAGGTCACCCACGCGAGACACTGCAATGCCTTCAGCGATTGTGGGATTCGGAAGACATGAAACAGGCCCCCCATGACGAATCGCGTGGGTCATCGAGGGAAGAGCCTCAGTCTCCACGCCAATAACACGAATGCTCGGGTGCAAAGCTTTCACGGCACTCGCAACACCCGAGATCAAGCCGCCGCCACCCACGGGAACAATGACCGTGTCGAGGTCTATCAACTCTCTCACAATTTCGAGCCCGAGTGTCCCCTGGCCGCACATCACATCGACATCATTAAATGCCGACACAAATGCGCGCTCTTCAACCTCTGCCAATCGCTCTGCCTCTTTTAAGGACTCTTCAAAGTTTGCACCGTGAAGAAGAATTGAAGCCCCCATACGGCGTGTTTCTTCGACTTTCACGATTGGCGTCCCTTCGGGCATTACAATTTTGGCATCAATATTAAACGCCTGAGCGGCCCATGCGACACCCTGAGCATGGTTGCCAGCCGACGCGGCCACAACTCGGGTCACCGATTTTTTAGTCACAAGGTTGTGGAGTGCATTATAGGCACCGCGAATCTTAAACGAACCGGTTGTTTGGAGATTCTCCAACTTTAGGAATATTTCTGCTGACAGGCTTGCGCTAATCCGTTCGCTCTTTTTAATGGGAGTTTCTCGAATCACGTCACGTAGAAGTTTGGCGCATGACTCCAAGGACTCCAGTCCTATTTCAATATTGCTCATGAGCCCCCCAACAAAAATAGCACTCATACCCTATCGTCACCAGCGTTTCACCTATCGCCGGACATTGGAAGAGGTGTGACGTTAATTTGGTTTAAATGTGAGTGCAGGCTAATCTTAAAACATGGCTGATACGTCGTCCCCTACCTGGTCCATTACCCAAACGCTCTTCATTGTCGTAATGGGGGTTTGTGGGGCGTGGTTCGCTACAACAGTGTTGACAGCCACGAAGCCCATCCGAAACACAGACAAGCATTTACACCAAAACACGCGTCCAAGAATCGATAGCAACCAGCGTGGTTTAGTAGAGAGGCTTCCTGCGAAGACATTTGGTAGTGTATCGGAACAACACATCCAACAAAAGACAGCACGCGCGACTACTTTATCTCTTAGTGCCGAAGATCTGGTGCAGTTATTGGTGCGCGGAGAAAACTCGATCATCATCCACGAAGTGAGCGCGCTGGCCTATATTGACGACCTTGAAGAGAATGAACTTGCCATTGCCCTGCTTGCGCTACTTGAAAGGCCTTCACACTATGAAGTCGCCAAAAAGATCACGATTGCCTTGAGTCAACGTGCACAAGACGCAAACTTGGTTGCGCTTTCAGCCTTTGCGGCATATCGTCTTGGGATGTCTCCTCTCTCAAAACACTTGGTCGATACCCTTCTCCATTCACGCAAGCAAAAAAAAGCGGTGTCACCCGAGATGCTTCGGGGACTCGAACATTTGCGGGCGCTTAGCACTTCGGTGTGATTCAAACTTCTGGAAGAGAAATGCGACTAGCCTTGTCGTGCTTACACCTCTTGCAACAAGCTTGAAGGCAGAGGAAGCGAAGGCGTCGCGCTCATGGAAGGTGCAGCAAAAGAGCCCACTTTAAAATAGTCTATCGCAGCGAGGCCAATCATCACTGCGTTATCGGTACAGTAGCGATGTTCAGGTATTTGCACTTCGATGTTTTTCCTCGCGCCCCAGTTCATGAACTCGCTACGAAGCAGAGAGTTGGCTGAAACGCCACCGCCAATGACCAGCTTTTGCAGGCCAGTCTTTTTTACCGCACGTTCAGTCTTTAAGATAAGTGCGTCGACGATGACACGTCTCAAACATGCACACATATCATTAACCAAGGTGTCGTGCGCACTTTCATCAGTCGCAAGCTGCCCCTTGGACACTTCTTTTTGATACTGAACACGAAGCGAGGTCTTCACTCCCGAGAACGAAAAGTCTAAAGAGTCTTTCTGGCGAAGAGCAATCGGAAACACGAAGCGCTGAGGGTCTCCACGTTCGGCGCGTTCATCCACTTCGCGACCACCGGGGTAGCCCAAGCCCATAAGTTTCGCACTTTTATCGAAGGCCTCACCGGCTGCATCATCGAGGGTTTGTCCCAGTATTTGAATGCGGCCCGGGCCATCAAAACGCAAGAGACTGGTGTGACCACCGGACACGATTAAGGCGACAAATGGAGCCTCCAGAGCGTTCGGCATCGACGATGATGCTTGAATATGTCCTTCAAGGTGATGGACCCCAATGAGTGGTATTTCTCGGGCAAGAGCAAAACCCTTTGCAAAGTGTACGCCGACCATGAGTGGTCCTGCTAGGCCTGGTCCTTGGGTCACAGCAACAGCGTCAACCTCACTTGCTTTCACCTTCGCACGTTCAAGCGCTGTCTGAACGCATTCGTGGACAACTTTAATATGCTCGCGAGAAGCCACCTCTGGAACAACCCCGCCAAAGCGTTTGTGGATGTCGATCTGAGTATGAATTACATCCGAAAAGATGTTGCGCTCGGTATCGACAACCGCCGCGGCGCATTCGTCACAACTCGATTCAATTGCAAGGATTTTTTGAGCAGGCATGTCTTCAAGTCTGACCTAAACGATAGTCAGATTCAAGGTGTGGGTTTTCGACTATGATGCAATTCTACATAGCGCTCTGGCCTGAAACCGACAACGAGCTCGCCCTGCCAGTCCACTATAGGGATCCCTGGCGCCCGAAGGCCCTTTTGGCGAACTTTCTGTGCGAGTTCGTCCGCTGCCCCTTTATCACGATCGACATCTCGAATCGCATACTTAACCTGGTTCTCATTTAGCCAGGCCTTTGCCTTCTTGCAGTAGCCACACCAAGAGGCACTGTAGAGGACAACGCTCTTATTTTGAGGAGTGCCACTCTCCACTGTGTCTTTTGCCCATCGAGATTTAGCTGTCATCGGCGAAACAATATTCACGGAGTATGAGCCCTCGTCATTCTTACGGGTTAAGTCTGCATAAAAGAGCGCATTTTTATTTCGCGCCTTTGTCGGCCCGTGCTCTTTTGATGCACGCACCCAGACATGACCCCGAACTTCTTTAGGGACATCGGAAACACGATTCACAAAGCGAACAACCGAGCCGTTCTGAATGTAGGCAAAAACAAGATCTGTCGATTCGTCACGAACTCTTGGCGCGATGAGGGTATCGACAGGTGCAGTTTTGTCCATCCTCACTTCAGTGGCAGGATACTCCTGGCTATCTTTGACACCTTGCCCATGAGATGGCCCCATGCCAGAATGACCACTTTTTACAGCATCGCCCTTTGCTCCATCATTGTAACGTGTTTTGGCGGAGTCACAGCTACAGCCAAGCGCACATCCAACAAGAACGAGCATGGCGCCAAAGACGAGGCGAATTGACACATGAGAATCTGGCATTGACTCAGTTTAGCCATGGATGCGTAGGACCTCAACGGTGTTGCGATTGGTATTGAATTTGCTCGAAGGCTGAAGCGTCTCAAAACAAACGCTTCTGCACAGTGCTTGCACGACAATGTTAAATTGAGGACAATAGAGATATGGAATCTCAACGCACTCCAAGTTCATTTTATAAGGAATACCGCGTTGATACATCCATCGGACGTGTTTGGGCCTCGCTCGAGCACTGCGGCCCTCGGAAAGAAACAACCTTTATTCTTAATGATGGCTTTAGTTGCAATGGTTTTATCTGGCCTTATTTGATCGAGCGTCTGAGAGAGTTTGCGAATGTTATGCGCTGGCACTACCCAGGACATGGTCGTTCCGCCCGCCCGAGGGCCCTTGAGTCTGTTTCAATCGCGGGCTTAGGTCGCACCCAGCATGAAATCTCTGACGCACTAGGGCTCAACAATCGTGTTTTATGTGGCCACTCGATGGGTGTCCAAGTGGCCCTTGAGGGCTACCGAGCAGCCCCCGAGAATACACTTGCCCTTGCACTCTTCTGTGGGAGCTATGGTTCACCGCTTGAAACTTTTCACCTTACGGAAAAGCCATCAATGCACCACCTCCTTAATTCTGCGATGCGTGGAAACTTTGAAACAATTACCCGCACTCTAAAATCTCGCAGACGCCCATGGATGCAGAGAATATGGAGAACAGTATCCCGAAGCGCCGCTGCATACCTTTATGCGACAAACACTGAAGTTGACGGCAAGCGTCTCTTAAGACGCGATTTCGCCCCTTATTTAGACCATGCCTCAAGGATGCCTTTGGATGTTTTTGGTGCCACACTCAAAGCTGCGGCCGACCATGATGCGTCTGATCTTTTACCGACTCTTGAGCGCCCGGTTCTAATTGTTGCTGGTGAGGATGACCTGTTTACGCCTTCGTGGTGTTCAAAGGAGATGCATGACGCGCTTCCGCGGAGTACACTTCACATTCTTCCCGAGGGCACCCATACCGCAACACTTGAGTACCCGGTGAAGACGAATCGGATTCTAATGGAATGGCTTCAAGGGGCTGCGCTTATCCCTTCTTAAAAAAAATACGCTTACTTTGCAGCACCCTTCTTTCACCCTTGCACCGCTAAAATGCCGATACAGCATCGTGCCATTGCACTAAATCATACGAAACCGCACCGTTTAGAGAGTGCTTTGCCGCTTTACATTGTTGAAGCCACAGAGGACATGAGGTAGCCCATCATTACGTGACTACTACATTGAGATTGCATGCATGGGCGAATCCATTCAAAGCAACACGTCGCGTGGCTGGCAGACTTTATACCGAGGATTTAAAGAATTGCACATACTCAAAGAAGGGTTTGAAATAGCACTGCAAATGAGAAGTGAGCAATCCCAAATTCAATTCACCAGTGCAATTCGGGTTTTGAACATGACTTCATAAGGGG
>JAHDBA010000048.1:0-2827 GCA_020630615.1 Myxococcota bacterium
ACCCAATACCGAAAAGAGTGCGCCTTGAAGCTTGGCACCGGCCTCATGTTCACCCAAATGATTGAGCATCATCACTGCGCTTTGTAGCAATGCACTGGGGTTGGCAAGGCCTTTGCCCGCAATATCGGGAGCCGATCCGTGCACCGCTTCAAACACCGCGCAGTCATGACTCAAGTTCGCGCCGGGGACAATCCCCAGGCCACCCACGAGACCTGCACACAAATCGGACGCGATATCGCCATAAAGATTCGGTAGCACCATGACATCAAACTGGTGTGGATTTTGCACCAAGCGCATACATGTTGCATCGACAATCGAGTCGTCAAATTCGATTGAAGGGTAACTTTTCGCAACCTCTTTGATTGTATTGAGGAAGAGTCCGTCGCCTTGCTTCATAATATTTGCTTTATGAATTGCGGTCACTTTCTTGCGGCCATGCTTTTGCGCATATTCAAACGCAGCTTTAGCAATGCGCTCGCTTCCAGCACGCGTCACAGTTTTCATGGAAATCGCCATATCCGCAGTCACCATTGTTTCCGCACCTGCATAGAGGCCTTCTGTATTTTCTCGAAAGATAACCAAGTCAACATCGTCATATCGCGATTTGACGCCAGGAACTGACTTCACAGGGCGAACACACGCAAAAAGCTGCAGTTTCTTGCGCAGTGTTACATTCGCGGAGACGTGCCCTTTCCCGATTGGTGTTTCAGTCGGGCCTTTGATGGCACAGCCGATTTCCTTGACTTTAGCAATAGTCTCCTCAGGCATCGCTTGGTCAAAACCATTGTTCAAAGCATCCATACCGGCCTTGGCATCAACCCAATTTACTTGAACACCCAAAGCATCCACGATCCTTACCATCGAAGCACACACTTCCGGGCCAATGCCATCACCTTGAATCAAAACAATATCGTGGGCCATGAGTTCTCCTTTTTTGACACTCTTTAAAACCGAAACTTTTGATATCGAAACAACGCTATAAATCTATCTCGCTGTATCAAAACACCCTAAAATGCATCAAGGTGTTGTGTTGAAAGCTATGCGATGAATCTTGTCGCCGCAAGCCATGCGATTGATTTGCTGTGTTTGATGCCGAAAGGTTTGTCCTTTGCCTCATGTCGGGGTAAGCTTTCGACAGTCGCGTCTCGAGGAGGACATATGACCTATGTAGTAACTGGCAATTGCGAACGATGTCGTTTCACAGATTGTGTAACGGTATGCCCGGTGGAATGCTTCCATGGCGATGATACAATGCTTTATATCGATCCGGATGAATGTATTGATTGCGGAGCATGTGAGCCGGAATGTCCAGTGCATGCGATCTTCGAAGACAGTGAAGTTCCGGAAGAAGAAGAAAAATGGATCGCGATCAATGAAGAAAAGGCTGCGGGCTTGCCTGTTATCGCCGAAAAGATTGATCCTTTGCCGGGCGCAGAAGAACGGAAGAAAGAACTCGGCCTGTAGCATAATGATACACTCTTGAATCTCATTTGCCTCCCTTTGTATTCGGAGGCGTTTTTGTGTCATACTGAACTTGAAATGTGTTTTTCTTTTGATTCGAGTGTAAAATCCTCTCTGCGCGGGTTCACGTTGATTGAACTCATGATCGTGGTCGCGATTATCGGAATCTTGGCCAGTGTTGCGATACCGCAGTTTAATGGTTTTATGTGTCGAGCCAAACGTGCTCATGCCTACAGTGCTCTTGGGCACGGTGCGAAGCTCCAAGAACTGCACATGGCAGAAGAAAACAACTATGCCAGCGGTGTTGCAGGGCTAGAGATCAAAAACGAACTCGAGACTATGGTGGACGGTCATACCTTTCATGTCATCGCCTCAGGCGACCAATGGTTCCGCATTTTCTCGGTTTCTCCTGAGGGAGATATGCTTTCGATTCGGAATACGGTTGTTGGGAGCAATGCAGACAGAATTCAAGTTCATGCAGACGCTTGCGATTAGCTTCTGAGGCCGCCAAAATTTTTGATGTCTCTGAAGCACGCAAAGAAGGCAATAAAAAAGGCCAACGTTTGCCGGCCCTCTTTGTTTCGCGTCCAAAGCTTTAATCGCTACTCACGACCATGGCTATGCTCATCTTGCCATTTTTCCAGACGCTTCCATTCTCCACGCGCAGCCATCCCTGCCTGCTTAGGCCAAGAACCAGGGTCATGCATTCGATAGCGTGGCCCTGCCTCATCGAGATATTCTTTAATCCGCTTGGGACTCGTTTCTGAAAGCTGCTTCCAGGTTTTGATTCCTCTACTATTCAAAATACCTTCGATCTTCGGCCCGATACCTTCCACCTTCTTCAAGTCATCGGGTTTAAGATTCGCCAGGGCACGCTTGCGAGCAGCCTCTGCCTCTGCCTTCGCCTTCGCTGCATCTTTACGATGTGAGTCAAGCTCCATCTTCATCGCGGCATGCTCTTTCTTGACACTGTCCAACTTTGTTGCGCACGAGCGATGTTCATTCTCGACTTTGTCATGACGCGACTTCCACCGATCTCGATCATTCGCCGTACTCTTCAAGTCAGCTGCACAACGCGAATGCGTTTTTTCAAGGCCATTGAAGTCTCTTTGCAAGCCCTTCAAGTCGTTCGCAAAACGATTCCGCTCTTCGACAACTGGCGTGTGACGTTTGTCCAAGTCAACGTATTTGCCTTTCCATTCGTCTCGGTCTTTGGATGTTGCACTCAAGTCTGAAGCACATTTCGCATGTGTCGTCTCAAGCGTTGCAAGCTTCGCCTGTACGCCTTTCAAGTCGTTCGCAAAACGATTGCGCTCTTCGACAACTGGCGTGTGACGTTTGTCCAAGTCAACGTATTTGCCTTTCC
>JAHDBA010000048.1:2927-4913 GCA_020630615.1 Myxococcota bacterium
TCGCCTGTACGCCTTTCAAGTCGTTCGCAAAACGATTGCGCTCTTCGACAACTGGGTCATGACGCTCTTGAAGCTCCATGTACTTGCTTTTCCATGCGTCACGATCCTTCGTCGTCGAAGCATGAGCGTTTTTGAGAGAATCGTGCTCGCCTCGAAGCGCTGTCAGCATTCCTTCTGTACTCACAAGATCCTCTTTAAGCCCTGCACAGCGCTGATTCAGCTTCGAGACTTCTGGCTCGAGACCATCATGTTTCGACTTCCATGAATCTCGCTCTTTTTTCGTGTCTCCGAATCGTGTTTGGAGGCCAGCGTAATCGCTCTTCAGACCACTGTAATTGACCTCTAAGCTCGCGAGCCCTCCTTTTAAGGTCCCATGTTCACTACTCAATGCGTTGAACTTTGAAACCCAATCGTTCTTCTCGCTCTCAACCCGAACCAAGTCCGATTTCGTGCCATTGAAGTTTTTTTGAAGCGACTGATGCTCCCCTTCGGTAAGCAAGAGGCGTTTTCGGTACGCACTCCATAACCACCAACCCAATAAGAGGCCCAAGAGGAAAGCTCCCAGAAGCCATAGAAATATTGTCCACGGTAAACACGTCATTGTTGAACTCCTTCAAGTTTAAATTCGATTCTGCGGTTTTGCGCGTGCGCTTCAGGTGTTTGCGCTGGGTTTAAAGGTTCCGCCTCACCTTTGCCTATCGATCGCATGCGTGAGCCCGTGAGCCCTCTTTTGCGAAGCTCCCCAAGAACTGCTCCAGCTCGACGCGTTGAGAGATTGAGATTCGACGCCGCACTACCGCGCGTATCGGTATGGCCTTCTATTAGCAGCTTTAGTTTTGAGCAGCGCGTGAGCGTTTCCACCAACGCACCAAGCAAAGAGTCACTCTCTTCAGACACCACACTCGATCCGGTCTTAAATCGTATTTTCTAACCGGCCAAAAGTCGATTAACTTCGCTCTGGCAGGTCGCTAAATTTAACGTCGAATGGTCAACATCCGGTATATTCACCTCATATTGCGATGGTTGACTCGCGGAGAAACGCTTTTGGACAAGGTCGTAATCACGGGTGTTATCAAAAGAGCCTTTTAACGTCGTCACACGCGTTGTTGTCGTAAAAGTCGCCGGCGGGTGCAATACAATCATGCTTCGAATAGCCTCTGTAGACATCGATTCTAAAATACTCTCTCCTGTGCCCTGTGCCTGGACCACCTTCATCGAATCTACGACCTGCCCATCATAGATTTTTCTTGCAGCATCAACGATGCGTGTGCGCATCGAGTTGGAAGGAACCTCGCCTGTCAGCGTCAAGACGCCTTGACTTCGTTTGTCTACAGAACCCCTTATCGTTAGCGAGTCCATTGCGCGGACTTTCTTGGTGTTGGGTAAGGGTGCAGGAGATGGTGTTGCTAAAGCGCTACTTCGCACACCACTGAGATCTGCTTGTGAACCACATACGCGACAGGATTCTTTTAGCTGATCAAGACTCTCGGCACGAGCACTCCCGACGATTTTAAATTCGCCACAAGAATCTCCCTCAACCCGCAGGTCCGTGTAGCCCAAATCTCTAAGTTTAGCGCTGAGTGAAGCCTTCCGCTTCCCTACGATTTCGCCATCAACATCGCAGACGCTAAGCGCAAGTATGCAGTAGAACGCGAAGGCTATAAGTCCAACGACGACCTTTACAATATTCGACATGTAAACTCCCAAATCTAAAATCACTCCTGTGCTAGCGATTTTCACAGAAGCTGTATATGTGAACAAATGTTCATATGGCAGTCCTTGGACGCTGCACCCACATCGCTTTGGCGGTCTTTTTTGACCATGCTCTTAAGTCAAGTCAGTTGCCTGGAGCAGGGTCGGTCACCCATGGCGTCGGCAAACAGTGGTAGCCGAGCGGCGCCACGTCGAGAAATTCCAAATCTGCTTGTCCACAGGTCGAATCGGGAACGCCGGCGCAATCGTTTTGCACCAGGCAGGGTCGAAAAC
>JAHDBA010000033.1 GCA_020630615.1 Myxococcota bacterium
TGATGCGACAAAGTTTAATCGGCGGACACTATGGTCTTTTGGATGACGAGGGTATGGCCAGGCCAGACTACTTTGTCTCCTTGCTATGGAAAGAGAATATGGGTGAGCAGGTTATGACGCTCCCGTACGACAACAAAAACCAAAGCTTACGTCTTTATGGGCACAAACACCCTGATGCAGGCAAGACCAGCGTCGTAGGAATCAATGTGGGTGAAGCAAGCACTTCTCTCTCAATCGATTGCGTGCCAGGGACTCGATATATTTTATTGCAAGGCGATGAAAAGATGAAAACTCTCACGATGAACGGACAACGTGTCAGAACCCTGGAAGACTTCGATGCCTGCAAGGCACATGAGTTTGATGGAAGCTTAACCTTGCCTGCGTATAGCGCAGTCTTTATCATCCCACCTTCGGAATGAGCCCCCTTCCATCTCAGTCGTGTCGGTTGAGCACTCTGCTAACGTTAGACGTTTTGGCAGCCACTGTCTCCGAAGCGGCCGCAAACTCTAAAGCCTCATGTTCAATACACATTTCATCAAGCGTTTTTGAACTCTTTGTTGGTGCGCGATAGTCCGCATGTGGGTAACCAATAGGCAAGAGTAGAAAGGGCTTTTCATTGTCTGGCCGCTTCAATATTTTAGACAAGAACTTCATCGGTGAGGGGGTATGGGTCACTGTTGCAAGACCGACTTGGTGTAGCGCGCTAATTAGAAAACCTGCAGACAATCCAACCGACTCTTGTACGTAGTAGTGTTGTCCCCCTTTTGCCCCTCTCTTTTGGGCAAAGAGAACGAGTAAAATCGGAGCTTCTTCAAGAAAGGCCTTTTGATGGTTGAGATTGAGAAATGCCAAGTCATCCAGCCATCGTTGTGGCGCACGGCCGTTATAAAATTCGTACTCTTCCACTTCGGCGGCACGGCGAATCTCTGCCTTTGTTTTTGAGTCGCGAACAATCACATAGGTCCAGGGCTGTTTGTTTGCACCACTCGGTGCAGAGCATGCGATTTCTAAGCACGCATGTAGGAGTTCGTCGGGCACACTTCTTTGTGCAAAGCGACGGCACGAACGTCGCGATTTCATGTCTGTGATAAAGTCTGACAACTCATCCATGGATTGAGAAAGGGTTAAAGGCTTGGAATCCAAGTTCATGGGAGAGTTTAACATAGGTTTCGATAGCGCAAGCCTCTTCTCTTATCACATACAAACAAGTGAACGACGTATTTTGAACTATGTTCTTCGAAATATCTCAATGACTCGCAAATCGGGAACCTTTGCACTAACCATTGACCCCACACATTACAAGTGCCAGAAAACCCCCATGGCATACGAACTGAAACCCGTCTCGATACCTTTGCTTGAAGGCCGAAAATTATCTTCTCTTGTCGCCTTGCTCGAAAACAAAGCGACGCGCGCCTTGCTTGCGAAAAAACTTTTGAGCGATGCGGGAGTTCTCGAACTGCGAAAATGGAAGGTCACGCACCCGCCGCATTTTTTTCCGAGGGAAGTTCGTGCGCGGGTGAACAAATATCTTTTAGAAGAGATGGATGTTGAGATTTCGAAGGCTTCTCGCACTTGTAAGATTGCTTCACTCACCCATGCCTACGCGAAAGGTGAGGTGTCTCCGACTGAAGTGGCGACACGCTTTTTGGACTCGCAAAGTGCCGACAAGCTTCGACACTCCCCCGTGAATGCATTCATAGCGATCTCTGAAATGGATCTCATGACACAGGCTGAAGCCTCGGAGCTACGCTGGAAGAAGGGGAGACCCTTGTCACCCCTTGATGGTGTGCCGGTCGCGATTAAAGATGAGATGGATGTCATCGCTTACCCAACCACGCTTGGTACATCGACGCGTTCAGAAAGCTCGGCGACAGAAGATGCGACCTTGGTTGCTCGATTGCGGGATGCAGGTGCGCTTATTGTTGGTAAGGCCAACATGCATGAGATTGGTATCAACCCCACAGGCTACAACAAGCATCACGGCGCCGTGCGTAACCCGCATAACCTGTCACGCGACACAGGGGGCAGCTCAAGTGGATCGGCAGCCTCTGTCGCAGCAGGGTTTACACCGATATCCATCGGTGCCGATGGCGGTGGTTCGATTCGAATCCCTGCAGCACTGTGCGGTGTTGTCGGGATGAAAGCGACCTTTGGTCGTATTAGTGAACATGGCGTGCCTCCATTATGTTGGAGCGTCGGACATGTCGGGCCTCTTGGCGCAGACGTTGAAAGCACTGAGCTTGCCTATGACATGATTGCGGGTGAAGACTCGAATGATCAGCTTTCAATCAACAAGCCTGAGGTTGAAAAAGGGCATCGCTACACCATTAATATGAGCCATCTGCGCGTCGGAATTTATAAAGAATGGTTTAATGATTGTGACACAAAAGTCCGCAAGGCCAATGAGAGACTGCTTTCATTCTTTCATGATGCGGGAGCATCTATAGTTGAGATTGAGATACCCTACCTAAACGAAATGCGAGTCGCGCATGCCATTACTATTTTGAGTGAGATGGCAACCGCGATGGAAGACAACCCCGATCAGATTTCACACTTGTCGCACGGAGCACGACTTGCCCTTTCGCTTTCACACGAAACAAGTGCACGCGATTATGTGAAAGCCGCTCGCATACGCGCGATGACCCACGAACACTTTCAGGAGCTCTATAAAAACGTCGATGTAATTGTGACTCCGTCAACGGCACTGTGTGCAAAAGACACTCGGGAACGTGACACAAAGATTGGCTGGGCAGACTTAAGTTATGTGACAGAGCTAATGCGCTATGTCGTGCCGGGCAACTTCTTAGGCTTACCCGCGATCTCGGTGCCGATTGGGTTAAACGAAGACGACATGCCGATTGGAATGCAGCTGATGGGTGCACATTGGCAGGAGAAGATGCTTTTTGCTCTTGCACGTGAGGTTGAAGCCCATGTCGGGCTTTTCAGATCGCCTATCGCCTTAAAGTAATACTGTCGATTCTGTGACTGAAACCCATTATCAGTCGTTTGTCCGAGACGGGGGCCAAAAGGCGGTATTTGTTCCTAGTACGGCCATGAAACCCATCATGGAGGCTAAGCATGAATATCATAACCATTCCCAATATTGGTCAACCCATACAAACGAAAACTGGAAAACCAATTGCTGACCCGAGTGCGCCAAGTGGCAACCCCAACGTTATAGACCCTAAAGTTGACGTACCAGGCCGGGAAACCCGCTCACCCATCTTACCCTACGAAGTCGATACCGATATCTACATTCAACCCGAGGACGGCAGCATTGAAATGCCAAACTTTGACACCTATGACATCGGCCGAAGTGTAGAAGTTGATATCGGGCGCAGTATCAAGTCACCACAGTTGCCCTCGGGAGTACCAGACATCGGGCGATCGCGTGGTTTTGATTTGGGTCGACCCTCTGGGGCGACAGATACCCCACCCGAACTCGATAAGGTTGTCGCAGAGCTCAAGATGGAGCTTGTAGAGCTCCCTTCAGGTGTCTTGATCTACGAATAGTTCAGCGCAGAGACTTCTCTTGAGTCGGTGAAAGGGAGCGAACAATGGCCATTCGCTTCGACGACCGAATCTGAAATCGACTCTCGTGCTGGCTCGTATTTAATGAATAAAGCTTGCTTGCTTGGCGACTTCAGTACAGCGGGCAACGTCTTCCGGAGTCAAGATCCCGTGATCCATCAAGAGGATGTTTTCTTTCGCGAGATTTGTCTTTAAGAATGAGGTTCCATCGGTGTTAATTGTAAAAGGCACATTCTTTTCTTTTAAGCGCGAAACGACGTAACCGAATTCGTCCAAATCTCGTACAGCATTGGTTGCAAGATTCGAGGTCGGACACAGCTCCAGTACAGTTCCAGATTCGTTTAATGCTTGTAGGGCTTCATCGTTATACGCAGCACGTATACCATGCCCAATGCGATGGGGTTTCAAGTGACGTACGACCGAAAGCACGCCTTCACCGGAAGTGTGCGAGGTCTCACCAGTATGAATGGTCGTGCGAAGTCCTGCAGCGCGTGCTCTTGCAAAGAGTTTCTCGTATTTTTCCAAATCATTTTTACGCAACTCAATATTGATCCGTTCGGGCCCTGCAAGGTCGATGCCCAGCACACCTCGGTTTTGGTAGCGAATCGCTTTGTCAAGGATCACTTCATTTTGTTCAAAACTGAACTCCCGTGCCATACAAAAAAGCAAACAGGCTTTGACACCGTACTCAAGGCAGGCCATCTCCATACCGCGTAATGCGGCGTGAACAATATGATCAAGATCGCGTTCCCCTTTCAAGTTACGCTTCATGGGATTAAATCGAAGCTCAATCTGTGTGACACGACTGCGACGATATTCATGGCCAATTATTTCATACACAGAGCGTTCGATCGCATAGGGTGACGATTGAATGCGCTCGTTCCATTGGTGCATAATCTTTAAATAGTCGTCAAGATTTTTAACCTTCGAACCTGACCCAACCGTAATGAGATCCACAAACTCCCAGTAGTCTTGGGTCGGTAGCTTGAAGCCTTGTTGACGCGCAATCGAGAAAAGAATGTGCGGTTCAACAGCACCGCCAGCATGAAGGTGAAGTTCGACCAGGCCGCTCTTTGGGAGGCGTTCGTCCAATCCGTCTTTTGGTGTCATGTGAGTCTCCCAAAACCCATTGGGAAGCGGGTTTTTGCGATTGTACTTGTCTTGCCGAGTCTTGTAAAGCTAAGTTGATAGAGCCAGGTATTATAGGCCTTTTAAGGACTGAGATTGGAGGCCCGGGTGCGGCTACGACGAAGGATTTTGGCACAGGCAACGAAGGAGATCATCTTTGATCGTCCTGTGTCGAGCCTTCATGCTTCCTTCTCGAGTCGGCGCTGGGATCTTCCTGCAGCACCGCTCAGCTTAATCGTTGCGCTTGGCGCAGCTCTCATCGCGTTTGCTTTAGGGCTTAGCCTGGTGAGTTTGAGTGAGAATTATGTTGAGAGCAAAGCACCCGAGCGGCGCGTGAACTTACGATTGAAACGTCGAGCGCCAACGAATCTCAGAAAGACGGTTGTGTCTTCGAATAAAGCTCAGCAGAAAAAAGAAGCCGAAAAGGAGAGCGACTCACCCCGGGGGCAAATCGTTAAGGTGGCAAAGCCCGATAGGGTTGAAGCGCCAGAAAAAGCAGATTTTGTATCGGAGTGGGATCGCAAAGTCGAGCGTGAGACACGTGCGCGGCGTACCTCGAAGGACTTCCCGCAAGTCAGTGATGCCCCCAAGTCGGGTCAGTTGGCGCGACAAGAGCAGCGACAGAAGCAAAGTCAAAGCGGGGGAGGTGGCCAACAAGGCGATCGTATTCAAGGAGCAAAGCGCCCCAAAAGTAAAAACGCAGCGGAAGGTCTACCCCAAAAATCGAAAGAGCAAAGCAAAGGCATCAACGGTCAAGAGGAACCCTTCGCGAAGAAGGCGAAAAGCACGTCGAATAAACGAGAGCAAGATCTTAAGTTCGAAAATGACGCAGCGAAAGGTATTGGTGGTTTAGCGAGAGCGGGTTTCGACCCGGGATTGCCCAGTCTCAATGAGCTTGTACCCAGTGTCGGTTCGATACAGAATTATGCGGGGATGCCGTCAAATGACTATCTTCCGGAAGTCGATAGTGGTGACGCAACCCTTCTCAATACTCGACGCTGGCGATATGCGAGCTTCTTCAATCGTATTCGTGATGCTGTGAGCCGTGTCTGGAACCCTCGCATGGTGATTCGCCCGGAAGATTTCAATCTGAAAGATCGCTTCTTAACTCGCCTGGTTGTCACGATGCGTAATGATGGAGCCGTGACCGGCTTGCGGGTGAAAGATTCCTCTGGTCATTCTGGGCTTGACCGTGAGGCGAAGCGAGCATTTCGCAGAGCGGCACCCTTTGTGAACCCACCTTCAGGTCTCTTTAAAGGCCGTGACGAAATTGATTTCGAGTTTGGCTTTGTTGTTGAAATGAATGATATTGGGTTCGACTTTAATTGGGCGGGCGGTTGAATGGGTTTTGTTCGTGACCTTCTGAATCGGACCTTGTTAGGACCTCAATCTCGGAAGCAGCCGAATCATCGCAGGGATCCTATCCCGAGTGGGTGCGAGAATGTGGCTTGGTTGGCGGCAAGGCAGCGTGAGGGAATCTCTCCTTTGCGACATGACTTTTTTGATGCTCGTGATAAATGGGGGCAAGCGACACGAGAGGAGCTTCTTGCGATTTATTCACGAAGAGGGGTTGTGAACCCAAAAACCGGTCTTCAAATTCTTATTTATATGAACTTAGGCGCTCTCACTCTGGTGGTTATGCTTTTGCTATGGATCCGGACCCACAGTCCAATGGTAGCTCTTGTTTGGGCGACACTTGCGCTCACAGGCTCTTTAATTGTTGGGCCACGATTAATTGATGGGCTTATGAAAATCTGTCTCGAACACTATGTCCTCTGTGTTTATGATAGCGACGTTGATGAAATCGCTCACAACTTTTTTAGAAAGCAACGCAGGGAGCTTCGCAGGGTGACACGCACGGGTAGCCCGATAACATTCTGAATACCGTGATATTCGATTGGGATTTCGTGCTGCCAAGAGTTGAAAGGTGTAGTAACAAGAAGCATGAAGTCCAAAGCCAAAGTGTACAGCGTTCAGGAAGAGCGAATCAATGTCATCACCCATGCGCTCGGGACGATCTTCGGTTTTTTGGGTATGATGGTGATGTGGGCGAAAACAACGTACAAGATTGGTAGCTTGGAGTGGCTGTCGTTAACGCTTTATTCCTTCTCTTTGATCGTGCTTTTCGGAGCATCGACACTTTATCATTCGACAGAGCATGGTACCCAGCGAGAACGAAGGCGTATTTTTGACCATGCTGCAATATTTGGCCTCATTGCAGGAACATACTCACCGGTGGCACTGATTACCCTACGAGACGATATTGGAGTCCTACTCTTTGGTCTGCTTTGGGGAATGGCAGCAATTGGTATCTGCTTGAAAGTGTTTCTGACGGGAAGGTTTAATCTCGTATCAACGCTGATTTACATCGTGATGGGGTGGACAGCTCTTTTCGTTGCAAAACCCATCTGGCTCTTCATGGATCACCGTGCGCTTATGTTCTTTTTCATCGGAGGCGTCGTCTATACCCTTGGTGCTTTCGTTTATGCTTTCAAGGTCATGAAGATGAACCACGCATTTTTTCACTGGTGTGTGCTGGTAGCTGCTGGGTGTCACTATTGGGGGATCCTTCGCTATATTGCGATGACATAGGTTGAACCAATGGTCTACGATTCGGATGAGGTAACGATGATTGATTCGACCGTGTTTCTCACAACCTTTTTTACGCTTTATCCCATAGGTATCGTTGTTCTCGTTACGATTCTCGCTCGGCAGGCCTTGATAGAGCAAAAGAAACATAAACAAGTTCGTAGAGTCCTTATCGGGTCGATGGCACGTCTTAGCTTTCCCGAGCTGCTAGCTCTTACAGGACTTTTGCAACGATTTGACTTGCGGCCGCCGCCTCAAGTGTACACGTGGGTTACGTACTTTCCCTTCGTCTGGCTGCCTTCGATCTTGGTCGCGTTTGCCTTCTTTATGTATTTGTTAATATTCAGAAAACTCTTAATGTTGACCCGCGGATAGGTCTCTAGTGTTGATAGGCATCAAGAGGCGGGCAAGTACACACAAGATTTCGGTCGCCATGCGCATTGTCCACACGATTCACAGGTGGCCAAAACTTGTGTTCCGTAGCCCACCCACCCGGGAAGCATGCGACGTTACGAGAATAGGGGTGGTCCCATGTTTCTGCTGCAAGGTCGTGCGCAGTGTGCGGTGCGTTTTTCAAGGGGTTGTTGTCTCGAGGCCACTCACCGCTTTCCACTTTTCCAATCTCAGAACGAATCGAGATGAGTGCGTCACAGTAGCGGTCTAACTCCGCTTTTGATTCACTTTCAGTGGGCTCAATCATCAGAGAATCCAATACCGGCCATGACATCGTCGGCGCATGAAAGCCATAATCCATAAGTCGTTTCGCCACATCTTCGACAGTAATGCCTGTGCTTTCCTTAATCGCCTTAAAGGAAAGAATAAACTCATGGGCAACACGACCCTCTTTATTTCGAAATAGAATAGGGAAGGTGTCCTCAAGGCGCGCAAGCATGTAGTTTGCATTGAGAATCGCAATGGCCGACGATTGTTGAAGTCCCTGTGCACCACTCATCGCAATATACATCCATGGGATGGTCAGTATCGATGCACTACCATAACGAGCTGAACCAATTGGGCCGGCTGAATTGTCCGCAGCACGTGGCAGAAAGGCTTTCAAATGTGTCTTCACGCCAATCGGGCCCATGCCCGGTCCGCCACCGCCATGGGGGATACAAAACGTTTTATGAAGATTCAAATGCGCGACATCCGCGCCAAAGTCGCCAGGCCGACATAGACCCATTTGAGCATTCATATTTGCGCCATCCATGTACACTTGACCGCCGGCTTGATGCACGCGATCGCAAATTGCCTGGATGTTGTCGTCAAACACTCCGTAGGTCGAAGGGTAGGTAATCATGATTGCGGCAATGAAGCCGTCAAATTCATTCAATCGGTCTTGCAGGTGTGCCTCATCAATGGCTCCGTTGTCATTGCAGCGTACAAGCTTGACATCAAAACCCGCAAGCACTGCGCTAGCAGGGTTCGTACCATGCGCAGATTCAGGGATAAGACAAATACGTCTTGTTTCTTCGCCTTTTGCATCGAGGTACGCTCGTATTGCTAGCAGGCCGGCGTATTCACCTTGCGCCCCTGAGTTCGGCTCAAATGAGAAAGCGTTGAAGCCGGTAATCTCACACAACCATTGTTCCAGCAATCCTATTAACTTGATGTAACCTTTAACATTGGATTCCGGTGCAAAGGGGTGGACGTCATTGAAGAAAGCGTCACTCAAAGGCTGCATTTCGCTAGCAGCATTCAGCTTCATCGTACATGAACCCAAAGGCGTCATCGAGTGCACCAATGAAAGGTCTTTCGACTGAAGGCGAGTCATGTAACGCATGAGCTCGGTTTCCGTAGGGTAAGTGTTGAAGTTTGGGTGTTCCAAAATAGGCGACGTACGCATTCGTGAAATTTGATGTTGAGCACTTGTGCATTCTTCGACTTCGTCGCCCCGAAGACATTCAATCAGATAGTTCAGTTCAAGATCGCCGATGGTTTCATCCACACTGACTCGAATTTCTGTATCGCTCGCAAAAAAGAGCTGCACACCCATGTCGGCCGCTCGAACTTTAATTTCTTTTCCATTTTCTTTGTCAACGCGGATAGAGAGGGTGTCAAAGAAGTCATTTGGAAGAACTTCGAGCCCACCCGCTTTAAGTTCGTCGGCGAGTCGTGCGCAGGTATTCGCAACCTGAGTTGCAATGTCGCGAAGCCCATTGGGCCCGTGGTAAAGTGCGTACATCGCGGCGACATTTGCGAGTAAGGCCTGGGCCGTACAAATATTGCTCGTCGCTTTTTCTCGCCGGATGTGTTGTTCTCGGGTTTGTAGTGCAAGACGAAGTGCTGAGCGGCCGCTTTTATCTTGAGAAACGCCAACGATTCGCCCTGGCATTTGGCGTTTGAAATCGTCTCGACATGCAAAGAACGCCGCATGGGGACCACCGTACCCAAGGGGGACGCCAAAGCGACCTGCATTGCCAACAACAACATCGGCACCGTCCTCCCCGGGGGGTGTCATCAAGACGCAAGCCAAAAGATCGCTGCCACATGCAACGAGCGCCCCGGCACGATGTGCGTCTTCAATGAGAGACCTTAAATCTTGAATCTGACCTTGGGCGTTCGGGCTTTGTAAATAAACCCCAAATACGTCGCCGCTGCTAAAATCAAACTCGGCAGGCTTAGCGATGACGAGCTCGATGTTTAGAGTTGATGCTCGTGTTTGCAAAACTTCCTTCACAATATCGAAAGTATGAATATCAACAAGAAAACGGCTGCCTTTGATTTTTCGATTGACCCGTCGAAGAAGGGTCATTGCTTCAGCCGCAGAGCTTGCTTCATCAAGCATCGAAGCGTTTGCAATGGGTAGCCCGACAAGGTCAGAAACCATCGTCTGAAAGTTGAGTAAGCTTTCGAGGCGACCTTGGGCAATCTCTGCTTGATAGGGAGTGTAGGGGGTATACCAAGCTGGGTTTTCGAGGATTCCGCGTTGAATGGGGGCAGGGGTATGCGAACGATAAAAACCTTGCCCAATGACGCAGAGTTCAGGTACCGCGTTCAAGATGCCCAGCTCGTCGATGCGCGCTCGTGCCTCGTGCTCCTCTAAAGCTGAGGGGAGATTGAGTTTCCGCTCGAGTCGAATTGCTGAGGGGATAGCCTCATTCAGTAGACTCTCGCAAGAATCCACTCCGATGACATCGCACATCATCTTTTCAGCCTTTGTGTTGATTCCTATGTGACGAGATGAAAACTTGGACATCGCGCGCTCCCAAAAGTACGAGTCTCGAAAATGAAAGAACTTTTGCTAACACCCATAGGGGTGCTAAAGTTTTATGGTTTGAGTTCGTTGCTTGAACCTACTCGCCCAAAAATGCTGTATAGGCTTTCGAGTCCATCAATGTCTCGCTTGCTTGACTGACTCGAACTCGAATCATCCAGGCACCTTCATAAGGTTCGCTATTCACAAGCTCTGGAGTGTCCACAAGGGCAACGTTGCTCTCAACCACTTCGCCGCTCAGTGGGCCAACTAAATCCGATACCGCTTTTACACTTTCGACAACACCAAAAGGCTCACCTTCGCGAATTGAATCTCCAACTTCTGGGAGTTCCAGATAGACGACATCACCAAGTTGATCTTGCGCATGGTCCGTAATGCCAATGCATACAATGTCGCCTTCTTGACGAACCCACTCATGATCTCGACTGTATTGAAGACCCTCGATAACCTTGCTCATTCGCCCCTCCCTTCATTTCTTAAAGCATGGGTCAGGAATCCCGTTTGTAAAAGGGGAGACGTACAATTTCCACCTCTTCAAATCGCTTTCGTATTTGAACATAAAGTCGCGTTCCAACCTTCGTATAGGGGCGCTCAAGATATGCCATTCCAACACTGCTTTTTAAGGAGGGGGGTTTTGTACCTGAAGTCAAAATCCCAACCCGCTTTTGCTCCGCGTTGAAGACTTCATAGCCAGGTCTTAATACGCCGCGCCCAACAAGACGAAGGCCTCGAAGTCTTGAAAAGTTTTTTGCTCTTCGTAGCTTTTCGAGTGGTTTCCGACCGAAGAAGTCGCGGCCCTCATCCCAGTCGATCGTCCAATTGAGCCCCGCTTCAAGAGGGGTGCGTTCTTGCGAGAGTTCATTACCGTGAAGACACATCCCAGCTTCAAGTCGAAGTGTATCGCGCGCAGCCAATCCCGCGGGTTTAACATCAGCCCGGCTTGATGCGATCAATGCCTGCCAAAATAAGGGCGCGTGTGTATTGGGGAGTATACACTCAAAGCCATCCTCACCGGTATAGCCAGTCCGAGAGAGGAGCATCTTGTACTGCCCCAAGGTGTCCGTCGCTTGCACTTCACGAAAGGAGTAGTAGGCAAGTTCACTCGCGGGAAAACCCAAGACCCCATCGACAACCTGTTTGGCTTTCGGCCCTTGAATCGCTATTTGCGCAAGTTCTGGCCCTCTATTCTCAATTGAACACTCTGCGTTGTGATGCTTCGCACGCTCTTGAACATGTTTGAAGTCGACCTCTTGGTTGCCCGCGTTCGTACACAAAAGATACTCGTCTTCACCCTTACGATAGATGAGAATATCGTCGATAACGCCACCCTTTTCATTGAGGATCATCGTGTATTTCGCCTGCCCTAAAGCTAGCAGGCTCGGGTTTGCGGGAAGCAATGCCTGAAGAAATTCAGTAGCGCCTTCGCCTTCAATGAAAATTTCGCCCATGTGAGAAACGTCAAAGATCGATACTTCACTTCGTGTGTGCAAGTGCTCTTCGCGTTCACTCGTATAGCGTAGTGGCATTGAGTAACCGGCAAAAGGCGTCATGCGTGCGCCAAGGTTCAAGTGCTCATGATGCAAAGGGCTAAACTTCTCATCGGTCATCGTATCTCCTCAAAGTTTTCAGAGGTTCGTGAAGTACACACTTCGTTATGTGAGAGAAATGAAATAATCACTCCATTGATCAATCTAATCAACAGGTAAGATTTGATTCCAGTTATGCTCTGAAGAAAGAGCCAAAGCGTTCTGAAACATATCTCGAATCGAGAACTCTTCATCGGGGTTTTGTCGTGCATAGGCGGCCATTGTATTTGTTAACAGCATTGCAATCGTCATCGGGCCAACTCCACCTGGCACAGGTGTCAAGGCACCCGCATGACCCATGAGCGCATCATGACAGGCATCACCAACCAGAACGCCCTTGCCATTACGCCCCTGGCCGACATCGATCACCGTAGCGCCTGGGCTCACATGGTCTTTCGTGAGGAGCCCCGCGACACCCGTTGCACTAATAAGAATATCCGCAGAGCGTGTCACGTCCGCAAGATTTTTTGTA
This sequence comes from Myxococcota bacterium, assembly GCA_020630615.1. Lineage (GTDB taxonomy): Bacteria > Myxococcota > UBA727 > UBA727 > JAHDBA01 > JAHDBA01. The sequence continues at coordinate 12,521 of JAHDBA010000033.1, forward strand.
AAGCGGTGACAACTTGTAACAGTCGCATGCTCTCTTAAAAGTAGATGTGCCATCGGGCGGCCCACAACGGCAGAGCGCCCAATCACGACGCAATGGGCGCCTGAGACTTTAATGCCCTCCGCGTAAAGCAAGTAGAGGCAACCCAGTGGTGTACATGGGATAAAACCCTGATCGCCCATAACCAGTGCGGCGACATTGTTGGGGTGAAAGCCGTCAACATCTTTGAGAGGGTCGATCGCAGACACAACTTTTCGGACTTGGTGATGCGAGGGAAGGGGAAGTTGTACCAGAATACCATTCACACTGGAATCCTCATTGAGTTCTAGAATCCGCCGGATGAGTTCGTGTTCTGAAGTGTCGTCGTGCAAAACAATAGCGCGAGTTTGCATTCCGATCGATTTTGCAGCTTTGGTCTTAAAGCGTACGTACGTATGGCTTGCGGGGTTGTCTCCAACCACGATCGTCACAAGAGACGGTAGCATACTGCTTTTGCGTTGTGCGACGCGGTCTGCAAGGTAACGGCGAATAGATGATGCGTGTTTTCGACCATCAATTGGGCGTGTAAATATTGCCATAGACCTTCTACTCTTGCTCTTTGGTTGAGAGTGTTCGTCCTACCAGAGTTTTGAGATGCGTATGTTCTTTGGAGAGCCGCGTGTGCTCTTGTTCAAGTTGGTTCACACGCTTCACAAGGTTGTGGTGCAGTACCAAGAACTCTTTCATATTGAGAAGTGATTCGGGGGTATCTTTCGCACTCGGAGTATCCTCTTCGGCTCCACGTATAACGTCCGCAACACCACGATGTGGACTCGTCGCCTCCGCATCCTTGGATGTCTTGGTCGTCTCGTTGTTCCAAGTCTTGCGTGAAGACGCCTTGCCGCCTTGGCGTACCTGTCTAAAGACTTGTGTCGTAATACTACGTAGGGTCTCTAAGACGCCACGTCCATGAAGGGCTGAAGCGTAAAAGGACTCAACATTACGGTCATTGAGTGCCGCATCAAGTTCGGCCTTGGACAAAACGTCAACCAAGTCGCGTTTGTTGTACTGAAGAACGAGTGGAATCGTATCGTAGTCAATTCCGTTCGCCCGCAGGTTTTGCTTGAGATCGTAGAGCGAGTCTTTATTTTGATCAAGCATATAGCTCTGGCTATCCGCCACGAATACAATTCCGTCTGCGCCTTGTAGAACCATTTTTCGGGTGTCTTTATAAAAGGGTTGACCCGGAACCGTAAAGGTTCGAACTTTAAAGTCATAGCCACCAATACGGCCGAGCTTTACCGGCAGATAATCAAAATAGATTGTTCGATCGCTCTCGGTGGCGACACTCATCAAGTCTGAACGTACATTGCCTTTCATCTTCTGATGGACTTGCTCGAGATTTGTGGTTTTACCGCACATACCTGGCCCGTAATAAACAATCTTTGCGCGTATCTCTTTTGTGTGCGGGCTAAATAGAACCATTCCTCAAGCTTAACCGATCTGCATTCTATTGACGAGTCGGTATTGGGTTCTCAAAAGGAATTGACAGTCTTGACCAAAGTTCGACATCCACGTTTTAGATGCTCCGGTGCCATGGCCGTATAACAAAAGCGAGCATAGCTTTCATACGAACGTCCAAAACCCTGTCCAGGGGCAAAGATGATCCCTTCGTCCAAGCATCGCTCCAAGAGTGTAAATGCGTCACGTCCTTGCAGCCTCTCACTTAAGTCAAGAAACACGTATGCGCCGCCTGCCGGCTTCATCACTTCAATCCCATCAAGCTCGGCCAGTTCTTTAATAAGAATATTGCGGTTTGTTCTCGCGGAGTCGATGGTCTCACGAACATAGGTTTCACCAAGTGAGAGTGCTGCACGTGCTGCATGCTGAGTCAGTAGAGAGACATTGTAGATCGAGATGTTTGCCAACTTACTCATACCTGCAAGAAGATCGGGTGGGGCGACGACAAATCCTACACGGATTCCGGACATGCGATGGCTCTTTGAGAATGTAAAAAGAGTAATACAGCGTTCGCGCATCCCTTCGAGATTTGCAATCTGCTCACTTCCGCTCTCTTTAAAAATAAAACGTGCATAGGCTTGGTCGGCCAGAATATAGAGATCATTCTCAATGCAAAAGCGCGCAACATCCTCAAGCTCGCTCGCCGTGAGGACAACACCGTCAGGATTGTTCGGGGACGTCAAATACAAAGCCTTCGCTTTGGGATGCATGGCCCGACTTAAAATCTGATACGCACTGAGCTCGTCACTGCGTAGTCGTGTCGTAAAGGGCACCTCGATTGGAACAGCACTTGCAGCATGCACCATCGAAGTGATCAATGGCCAATGTGGTGATGTTACCAGCATCACATCACCAGGGTTGAGCAAAGCCTGACAAGCCAAGTTTAGGCCGTGCGTCGCACCGTGTGTCACCATAATGTTTTCAGGCCCAACCCATGCCATGCCTTGCGACGCAATATGCTCGGCGAGATCGTCTCTCAGATTAAGCATACCTTGTGGGTGCCCATAGCGATGAAGTTCGGGCCTTAGAATAGTTTTAAAGGCGGCATCGACTGCTTCTCCCGGTAAGAGATAACTTTCTCCAATGTGAAATGGGTAAGTCTCGCCTTCATAGTCTTGCAAGCGGTCTAAAATACGCGCATAAAGGGAAGGTTGAAGGCCAGAGAGGCGGCTTGCGAGTCGAGGGTACGCGTTTGTAGACGTCATCTTCGAAGCTTAAAGCAGGACATCCTTGGCTGACAAGCTCATCGGCCAACAAGGAACAAACTTTATTACCAATTAAAAACGTCCCCGTATAGTGCAGAGACGTTCAACTAAAAATGATACCTGAAGTTTTAGAGCAGGCCCAATTTGGTCGCGCTTTGCTCCGCTCGAACCCGAAGATTCATGAAGTCTGGATCATCTGTGCTTGCAGAGCCCATTTCTCTAAGCTTGGCCTCAATTTCTGCAAGGCTGGCCTTTTCCGCATCAACATCAATTTCTGAAACGTGCGCAGCATTCTCGCACATGACCGTTACCGAGTCTTCAGAGACCTCAAGATACCCACCCGAGACCATCATCTTAACTTCATGTCCAGACGCATCTTCAAAAGTTAAGCGCCCCGTACTGACCAGTGCCAACAGCGGGGTATGTCCAGCAAAGATTTGCCGATAGCCTTCCGCAGTTGGAACAAGAACACTTTTGACTTGAGCAGGAAGCGTGACACCACTCCCTGCTCCGGTATCATGAACTCGCCTTTCGGCGGTGACAATGTCAAGTTCTAACATGAAATGCCTCTTTATTTTGCGTTAACCAAATCTCAACTTGAAACTTAGTTCTCAAGGTCTTTGTAGTTTTCCAAAACTTCGTCGATGCCACCTTTCATATAGAAGCATTGCTCTGGAATGTGGTCAAACTCACCTTCGAGAAGACCTTTGAAGCTTTTGACAGTGTCTGCAAGTTTGACATAAGCACCAGAGATGCCTGTGAAAACCTCAGCAACATGGAAGGGTTGGGATAAGAAACGTTGGATTTTTCGCGCACGATTCACCGTTGCACGGTCATCGTCTGAAAGTTCATCCATGCCAAGGATCGCAATGATATCTTGTAGATCTTTATATTTCTGGAGAATCTCCTGCACACGTCGAGCAACATCGTAGTGCTCAGCACCGACAGTGTCTGCGTTTAGCACACGACTCGAGGAGTCCAGCGGGTCAACAGCAGGATAAATACCCAAGTCAGCGATAGCACGGTTCAAGACAGTCGTCGCATCAAGGTGAGCAAACGTTGTCGCCGGGGCCGGGTCTGTCAAATCATCCGCAGGAACGTAAACCGCCTGCACCGATGTGATCGAGCCTTTTGTTGTTGAGGTGATGCGCTCCTGTAGCGCTCCCATCTCATTCGCTAAGGTTGGCTGATATCCAACCGCAGAGGGAATACGTCCCAAGAGCGCAGAAACCTCTGCACCCGCTTGGGTAAATCGGAAAATATTGTCAACAAAGAGAAGAACATCTTGCCCCATCTCGTCACGGAAATTCTCCGCGACGGTCAAGCCCGAGAGTGCAACACGAGCACGTGCTCCAGGTGGTTCGTTCATCTGACCGTACACCAGTGCAACTTTCGAGTTGTCGGTATCGATGCTTCCGTCATCATTCATTTTGATAACGCCAGATTCAGACATTTCGTTGTAAAGGTCTCGCCCTTCACGGGTACGCTCCCCCACGCCAGCAAATACAGATAAACCACCATGACCTTTCGCAATATTGTTGATGAGTTCCATAATCAGAACCGTTTTACCAACACCTGCACCACCGAAGAGGCCGATCTTTCCACCTTTTGCATAGGGAGCCAAGAGATCGATAACCTTAATGCCTGTCTCCAAAACAGCGGCTTCAGTTGACTGTTCTACAAAAGATGGCGGCGCACGATGGATGGACGATGTTGCAGTGGACGCAACCGGGCCCTGCTCATCAATGGGCTCGCCGACGACATTCATAATACGACCCAGCGTCGCAGTACCAACGGGAACTTGAATCGGAGCACCCGTGTTTTTAACCGCCGCGCCTCGAACTAGACCTTCGGTGGCATCCATCGCAATACAGCGAACGGTGTTTTCGCCCAAATGTTGAGCAACTTCAATCACCAGGTTGTCAGACTCTTCGTTGATTGAAGTATTGGTGGTCTTCAATGCTGTCAGAACATTCGGGAGAGCTCCCGCTGGGAATTCAACGTCCACGACGGGGCCGATGACTTGAGTGATATGTCCGGTTGATTCAGTTTGGCTCATGATGTAAATGACCTCGGTTCTAAGTCCTAGAAGGTTGCTTTTGATCGACACTTTCTGGCCCGATGACAGGTAAAAATCAATGCGGTACTATCGTTTTCATACAATTTTCTTTATATGCAGAAATACGTCTGTTGATTTCCCTGTTTCACCAACAAAGTGGTACATGGATAGGGTTCTGTTGAGAACGCTCGATGTTTGAGCAGATTGAAGTTGGAAACTCAGCTTGGTTCTGGATCCCTTCATTTAATTTGGTGGAATTATTGAAGCCGTTACTGCGCTGCCGCTACATTCGTACTCTTGATTTTGGAGTGATAGAGTGAATCGTCTGCACGGCTGAACAAGGACTCCGCATCATCTTTCGCACGCATCGTTGCGATCCCCATGGACGCTTCAATGCGAAGTCGGCCACCATTGGTCACGGCGAGCTTCAATTCTTCTAGACGTTTATGGATACGTTCTGCAACCACAGCGGCACCTTTTGAATCCGTCATCGGAAGCAAGAGCGCAAATTCATCCCCACCAATTCTACAAATGGTGTCATCAACCCGAGATGATTTGATTAGAGTCCGGGAAAGCTCGCACAGAACTTGATCGCCCAACAAATGCCCGAAGCGATCGTTAATCTGTTTAAAGCCGTTGATGTCAAGAATGATGAGACTCAGAGGCTGCCCATGGCGCTTTGAACCGCCCAGGTGCGAACGTATCTTAACATCAAAAAAACGTCGGTTGTATAAACCGGTTAGCGCATCTGTTTGTGATTGGTGTTGTAACTCTTGGCATCGCTGCATCAGGCCTGATATTTTGGCCTGCGCCGACATGGCCAGGTGCAACTGAGTATCGATATCGCTTGGCAACAAGCTTTCACTGAGGTTCAGATGACCCGTGCAGCCAAGGCTCAGCCCATGCTCAACAGAGCTCATATTCGCGCTCTCGAGTGTAACACTAATACAGGTCGTTCTTGGAAATAGACGGCGGATTTTGCTCAGCGAACGTGACTCTTGAGCAAGCTTATCAACACCACTGGAGTCACCCTCAGCATGCTGAACATCGACCATCACAATTGATGGAGGCCGCTCTTCAGTCCACGATTGTGAACCAAGCTCGGGTGCGAGCCCGACATCAAAGGAAAAGACGCCACTTTTTGACAAAGAGATTTGCAGAGCGTCAAGCATCGTTTGATTTTTGGAAAGCACCCAAATCTTGAGTGAGTGGTCATAACTTCTGGGTGTATGGAGTGACATTGGGCTGTCGATCATTGTTTCGCTTCTTTTCAAAAAATATTTCACTTTCTTTTAACATTCTTTAGGATTTTATGGAATAGCAGGGAAAGCTTTTGCTACCAGAGCGCGGAGTATTTATGAGACAGTTTTTTGACCCTTCGGATGAGCACAAACTTCTACGCGATACGATTCGCTCTTTTACAAAGTCAAAGGTCGAGAGCCAAGCAATCACATTTGACGCGCAAGAGCGCTTTAATATTGAACTTTTTCGCGAAGCTGCAGAATTGGGGATCCTGGGGATTACTGTCGCCGAAGAACTCGGTGGCGCTGGAATGGACGCTGTTGCGGCCACAATTGTCCATGAGGAGCTCTCCTATTCCGATCCTGGATTTTGCCTCGCTTACCTCGCTCACGCAATGTTATGTGTGAACAACATCGCTCAAAATGCGTCTTCGGAACAGAGCTTGCGCTGGTTGCCGAAGCTGCTCACTGGGGAGTACATCGGTGCAATGGGAATGAGCGAGCCCGGTGCAGGAACCGATGTTCTCGGTATGAAGATGAGTGCACAGCGCGATGGCGACAACTATATCCTCAACGGTCGGAAAATGTGGATCACGAATGGATGTGTCGATGATAACGGGACTCCAGCAGACTTGGTTTTGGTATATGCTGTGACCGGCGAGAAGGCAGGGCGACCCCAATTGTCTTCTTTTGTCGTTGAAAAGGGAATGTCCGGTTACGGAGTTGGGCAGAAGATCACCCACAAAGCAGGAATGCGTGCGTCCAACACTGCCGAACTGGTATTTGACAACTGCGTTGTGCCCCTTCGCAATCGGATTGGGGAAGAGGGAGATTCAATTCGGCATATGATGCGAAACTTAGCCCTCGAGAGACTAACTCTTGCGGCAATGAGCGTAGGGATTGCGCGACGTTGTGTCGATGTCATGTCAACCTATGCGGCCGACCGAAAAGCATTTGGCAAGCCGATTAGCGCTTTTGGGCAAATCCAGCGTTACATTGCAAACGGATATGCCGATATGATGGCGGCACGAACCTACGTTTATGGCACCGCGTCTTCGATGGGGCTTGGTGATTATGGCAACCGAATTGACTCCGATGGTGTCAAACTCTTTGCATCAAAGATGGCGACCCGGGTTGCTGGAGACGCGATTCAAGTTCTTGGTGGATACGGTTATGTTGGGGAATATGCTGTGGAGCGACTTTGGCGCGATGCAAAGCTCTTGGAAATCGGTGGTGGCACGGTAGAAGCGCATGAGAAAAATATGACTCGAGATCTTGCCAAACTTGGGGTGCCTTGGTCATAGTAGGACTAGCATGGATGTAAGGTGGCAGCGATGTTGGGAGTATGCTCTGGGTGAGCACTTTAGGGTGATGAACGGATGAGTGTTCGTGGCCAGGAAAATCGTTCGGCCTCGGATCCGGAGGCAAAAGACAAATCCAAGTGGGAAGGCGCCATTCTTGGCCGCTACCGTATTGCAAAGACGATTGCCAAAGGTGGAATGGCCGAGGTTCACCTTGCCCGAAATATCGATGACCACCTGAAAAAATGGATTGCGCTCAAGACCATATTACCGCATCTCGCTTCACGAGAAGACTTTGTTGACATGTTCCTCCGAGAGGCGAGGTACATCGCGCGTGTTCAGCATCCAAATATTGTTCAAATCTTGGAACTCGGGGCTGAACGGGAGACTTACTTTATTGCGATGGAGTATGTTGCCGGGGCTTCCTTTCGTGAGTTGATGCGACGGATGGCAAAACGAAAGTCCCACTTACCGCTGAATGTTGGTATCGGTTTAATTCTCCAGGGAATTGCAGGAGCGCATGCTGCGCATGAAGCAAAAGGTGGCGATGGTTTAACACTTGGGCTTGTGCACCGTGATATTTCACCGCACAATCTGATGTTGAACCATGATGGTGTGGTGAAGCTTCTTGATTTTGGAATCGCAAAGGCGACAGAGCTTTTTGATTCTGACGAAACACAAACGGGAGCATTGAAGGGAAAGATTCATTACATGTCACCGGAGCAGTGTCGTCAGTCCAAAGACCTCGACCGTCGCTCTGACGTATTTGCTCTTGGCATTGTTGCTTGGGAAATGTTGACATCGCGACGGCTATTTAAGCGCGACAGTGATTTGATGACGATGCAGGCGATTGTTTCGGAAACGATCCCGAACCCCCAGAGTGTGAGGCCTGAAATACCGGATGCTGTTGCGGCGGCGGTGATGCGAGCATTGGTTCAGGAAAAAGAAGTGCGAACACCAAGCGCCGAGCATTTTTTTGAAGAGCTACAACAAGCAGCTTTAACCTCCGCTTTAAAAGTATCACCCTCAGCAATTCGGCCATTTCTTTTTGACGTGCTTGGGGATCTTTTTCACGCCCAAGATGTCATGTTGCAGGGGGCCAAAGATGCTTTGGAGTCCAACGAGCTCACCCGTGGGGAATCACGAACACGCAACGCCTATCCAAGCGATACTGCGAGTATTTTTAATGGTGTTGCAGGGCATAGCAACAAAACAATTAATTCAACACCACCCGGGGAAGTGAACCCACGCAATACCGGCCCGGTCGGTGCACGGAAACCCAAGGGAGCAAGTTGGGGCCTCGTTGGTATTTTAACTTTCTTGCTAATCAGTGCACTCGGCCTTGTCGCGGCCTATGGGCAAGGTTGGTTTCAGCTCGATAAGTCCAGACAGTACCCCGATCGAGTCCCTTTTCGCATGGTGCTCCCGAACTGGTACAACTTTGATCGTTTGGAGAGGGAGTATGAGGGGTTACGAGTTTGGCTCTCTCAACAACTTGAGCGCGATATTGTCTTTGTTCAAAGTGAGAAGTACGAGGATCTTGATACCAAGTTGGTGGCCGGTGAAGTCGAGTTTGCGATGATGCCTCCTTATCGGTACTTGCTCGCATCGGAAGCATATCCTCGAAAATTGGATGCACTTGTTTCGAAAGAGTACCTGAATGGCAACGGTACAGATGGAATATTACTGGTGTCTGCGGAGAGCAAGATTGAGGGCCCTGCCGGGCTTAAAGGCAAGCGTCTTTGTGTCCCGGATTTGAGCTCCACCACAGGATATCTTTTGCCAAGGTTAACGCTTTGGGAAGCGGGCTTAAATCCGAACAAGGAAATTTCTATACGACTGAGTCAAGGCCATGAAGGTGCGATTAGAGATTTAATTCAAGGCCTATGCGATGCAGCGGGTACCTATGACACCATGTTGACCGATGGGCGAAAACTCGGGTTAGCGCTAAATAAAGTTCGGCGCCTTGCGGTAACAGGACGAAGCCCACAAGACCTAATCGTTGCTGGGCCGATGGTGAGTGTTGAAGATAAGCAGCGGGTGCGAGAGAGCTTACTTCACTTTGATCCGAAAGAGATCGAAGGGGAATCGATGGTCTTGGACTCGATGGAAGGGATTAGCGGGTTTGGTCATGTCAATGAAGGACTCTTCCGTGACCTCAAGAAGGCTATGGTGCTTGAGAAAAAGAAGGGGACATCCTAGTCGCTATTGATAGCGTGCGGTTCAAGAGGCTCCGCATCGTTTGAGACTTTTCATATTTCGTAGGGCTAAGACGTTAAGGGATTCATATGGCTCAAGAAATATCTGGGAAAATTCAAGGACTCAATGCAAGTGCACTTCGCGATCTCAGACGAATCGGCTCAAAAAATCTTTCTCCACAAGAATGGGTTTCACTTGAGTTGCTTCGAGCAATGGGGCGTAGTGCGAGTCGCTTACGTTCGATGGTTGGCGTATTGGTTGATCGTAAAGGTAGCATCAAGAAAACGATTTTGGGTGAAGCCACCAGACTCTATTTACCGGATATTGGTCGTACCCGGGGCGGAACGGACCGCTTACGTGGTTTACGACTCATTGTTATGGTTCCCGTACGTCAAGACCATCCAAGTCGTAGGCCAATCGATGTCAACTCCGACTTTTACACGGATTGTGAAAAGCTTCGTCTGGATTCTGTCGTTATTTTTGAAGCCTATGGGGAGGGGTATGCTGGACGTGGAGCCTGGCTCTATCTGGAGAATGCCGGCCATCAAAGTCAAATAACGCGCCAAGAACTCAAAGGGCCTCAAGAATTAGGGCATGATTTTCAAAGTTGGGTTGGTGCGCAAGAAGACGCCTTGTCTAAAATTTGGTCTTCAAACTTGGAACCGGATCATCGAGACCACGCCATTATCGTGAGCGCATTTACGGACTCTCGTCACGCTCATTCGCAGAGAATGGGTGAAATATTGGAACTTGCAAAAACTGCAGGGGTGCAAGTTCTCGATACAATTATTCAGCGTCGCACAAAGATTGATGCAAAAACACGTATTGGCCCGGGTAAGTTAGAAGATGTGTCCTTACACGCTTTAAGCCTAGGGGTCGATTTACTCATTTTTGCAGAGGACCTTTCACCGAGTCAGCTGAACGCAATTACAGAGATCAGCGACTTACGCGTGTTGGATCGTACGATGCTCATCTTGGACATTTTTGCGAGACATGCAAAATCACGCGGTGGGAAACTTCAGGTTGAACTGGCTCAAGCTCGATACTCGATGCCGCGTCTTGCGAAGAAGCAAAGTGGGCTATCGCGATTGACGGGTGGGATTGGTGGCGTGGGCCCTGGAGAGACCAAGCTGGAAATCGATCGGAGACGACTCCGAACTCGAATTCGTAGATTGGAGAAAGAGATTGATACTTTGGCTGCACAACGTGAAGCGAGGCGTGAGCGTCGGGAACGACGGCGTGTCCCAGTGGTTGCATTGGTCGGGTACACCAATGCTGGGAAGTCAACTTTACTCAACTCACTCACGAATAGCGATGTGATGGCAGAAGACAAGCTTTTCGCAACGCTTGATCCGACTGCGCGTCGAATACGCTTCCCTGAGGAACGCGAACTTGTCTTGGTCGATACCGTGGGTTTTATTCGTGAGTTGCCTACGGCGCTTCGCAATGCCTTTCGGGCAACGCTTGATGAAATCCGCTCGGCGGATTTACTGTTACACATTGTTGATATTGCTGATGACGGTTACCAAGAACGAATTCAGGCCGTGGAAACAATCTTGTCAGAGCTTGTTTCAGACTCAACGCCCAGGCTTTTATGTCTGAATAAGTGCGATCAATTAAGCCCGAACCAGGCTCAAAAAATTGAGGCGGACCTTGATGGTTTAATGATTCGGGCGAATTTTAAGCCCTCATTGTCGGCTTTGTTATCGACACTAGAGCAACAGCTTGAATGGAATCTTCAAAGTTTGGTCTTGAGTAAACCCAATAAAAAAGAGGCCCCCAAATGGACGCCTCATGATTAGTTTCGAGAAGGCCTTTGAAGGCCGAAGTCCATTACTCAGCCAAGAACATAATCAACCAAGCAAGAATCACGAGTGATTCGATAAAGGCAAGGCCGAGAATGAAAGGCGTAAAGACCTTGGCACTCGCTGAAGGGTTTTTACAAATACCTTCAAATGCAGCAGCAGCAGCTTTTGCTTGCCCGGTTGTACCACCAAGTGCAGCAAGGCCAATAGCGATAGCAAAGCCAATAATGCGAAGGCCATTATCGCTTGAGCCACCGTCTTCTGCAAATGCCATCGTAGCAAGAAGGAAAGTTGATAGGAATATCCAGCTTCTTTTCATCATAACGTATTCTCCCAAAAAGTTTGTTGATGCGTTTGAAATCCAAAAGTAAAAATTAGTGATGCGCTTCAGCGGTGTGAAGTGCAATATAGACGGTTGAAAGAATGCAAAACACAGCCGTCTGTACCGTACAAACCAAAAGACCAAGACCAAAGAATGGAAGTGGAATAAAGAGCGCAAAAAGACCAGAGATTGCAAAGAGAACCGCATGGTCAGCAATCATATTCGCAGCGAGACGTAAAGCAAGGGTCAAGGGTCGCAAGAAGAGCGAGAACACTTCGATAGGAAAGAGAATCGGTAGCAAGGCAACACTCAACCAACTTCTACCCGCAGGCATTGCTAAATGTTCGATATGCCCAAAGCCATGAACTCGTAAACCATGAAAGTTAAACCAAACGAAGACCGCAATACCAAGAGCGAAGGTGGTATTGAAGTTGTCCGTTGGTGGAACAAAGCCAGGGATTAGGCCAAGAAGATTTGAAGAGATGATAAAGAGGGCCAATGTCCCTATCATTGGGAGATAGCGCTGATAGTCGTGCCCGATGATTCCTTCCATCATACCCGCAAGCGTTTCCACGAAAAGCTCAAAGAGATTCCTTAAGCCAAGTTTTGACCCTGGGACCACAGCATTTTCAGTGTTTCGAAAGTGACTCGACACGAGAAGAGAAGCAAACATCAGAACAAACGCAACCAGAAGAGCCCCGAAAATATGTGCAGCACCGTGCTCGGCACTTCCAGCACCGCCGATCGGACCAAGCGGTGTTTCTAACGAATGCGAAACATCGTTGTAAAAGGGCAAAAATTTAAACCAGTTGGTGTGATGATCCACGGGTATACCTCGCCAATTTTTTGCCGCGCGAAAGCGATCATGACAAGGGGTTTAAGTGTGTTTATTTGAATATTTTAACCGGGTGGTGGATTTTGACGTGTTTGGCTCCAGAGTGTGCACAGAGTCGAGGGTCCAAAAGCAGCAATCGAATATGCAAAGGCGTAGAGGTTCAGACCGACATGCGTAATCATGTCGACGATCCCAAGAATCGCACAGAGTAGGATTGAGAGAATAACAAAAAAGTGTCTTCTCACACGTTGGGTGTTCACATTCGGATGTAAGGTATCCGTCGGGCTTACCCTTAGAAAGGCTATCATCATCGCGATGATACTCATGACCATTGTGCAATACCCAGCCCCAACCCCCAAGCCAAGCTCGAGCCACTCGACCGGGATTCTCTTCGTACTTGTGAAAAGACTTAAAAATACCCATCCCAAAAAACACCATAGCGAATACCACAGGGCAAGATGGATCCAGAACAGGTTTTGTTTCGTCGCATTAATCATCGGAATCTTGTTTTACCTCATCAGTCATTTCCGCCTCCTTCGAAGCCTTCCTGTAGGGCGCACTAATTTCGATAATCCTTTTGATCATAAGTCCGAACCCAAGGAAAGTTCCGACCAAAAGACCCAGTGGGGCACTCCCAAAAGATCGGTCGATGAGGGCACCAAAGGCTATGCCAGCAACAGGGGCCAGCGCTATTTCAAAGCCTGCATCTTCTGAGCGAATGTACGCCCGGTAGACTTGACCGCGTTCTTTAGCCTTTGCTCTCGCGTCCGACTTCTTTTCGATGTAACGATTCATGGGGCGACTTTAGCGAAAAATGACGAATTTGACATGAGAATGAAATAATTTCTCGACGTATTTTTAGGATTTTGAATGGAATTTCGAGGAGGACCTCAGGTACGGTAGATCGCAGGGGTGAGTTATGGCGGTTGTTGGCATTGATTTAGGGACAACAAACTCTTGTTGCGCGTACATCGATGGTGAGGGGCGTGCCGCAATTGTTAGTTACAATGATGGGCTACGAACAACACCCTCTATTTTTGCAATCGACGACAAAGGCAACGAGCTGGTCGGGCATAACGCAAAACGACAATGGCTTTTAAACCCAGGGCAAACTGTGTATGGGTGGAAGCGCCTTTTGGGAAGAAACGCAGAAGATCCTGTAGTGCGCAAAGTGACATCCTATTACACCTATCCGCTTGCGCAGAGCTCAGAAGGACAACTGGTGCTTCCCATCGCCGGTTCTGTATTTACGCTGCGAAACATCGCAGCCAAGATTCTCAAGGAGATTTGTGCTCAGGCTTCAAAAACAATTGGAGTGCCCGTAACCGAATGTGTTGTCACTGTCCCAGCTTATTTTGATGATAAACAGCGTCGCCTAGTCAAAGAGGCTGGTGCAGAATGTGACCTGGACGTACTTCGAGTTATTAATGAGCCTACCGCAGCTGCGATTGCGTACGGATTTCGAGCATCCAAAACCCAGCATATTGCCGTTTTTGATCTCGGTGGTGGCACCTTTGATGTCAGTGTGATCGCATTGCGCGATAATACGCTAGAGGTTCTTGCGACGGGCGGGGACATGTTTTTGGGAGGAATTGATTGGGACAATGCAATCATGGAACTCATCATCGGGGACTTTTATCAAAAAACCAAGGTGGATTTACGCCTTGAATCTGTAGCCCTTCAACGCATTAAAGAGGCCGCGGAACAAGCAAAAGTAGATTTGTCAGGGCGTGATTCGACAACCATCTCCATTCCCTTTATCGCAGTGAGTGAAAATGGGGATCCACTCGAAGTTAACATGAGTGTGTCTCGCTCGAAGATCGAAGAGGCAACACAGGTGCTCGTTGATCGCGCAATCTTTATTTGCTCAAAGGTGGTGGATGCGTCCGGGCTTCAAGTTGAACAACTTGATGAACTCATTTTGGTGGGCGGACAGACACGATGGCCTGCAGTGCGTAATGCTGTCACTCAATACTTTGGGCGTGCACCTTCTCAAGCGGTACACCCAGACGAAGCCGTCGCCGTTGGCGCTGCAGTCTATGCGAATACACTTTACAGTCCTTCGGAAGAGGATAAAGTACAGCTTTTGGACGTCTTGCCGATGTCGATAGGGATTGAAAGCGCCCAAGGGCATGTTGTTAAAATTTTTGGAGCGAACGAGTCTATTCCCAATCAAAAAGTGGTCAACACGACAACGAGTGTTGATGGGCAAAGCGAAGTCTCGATCAAGCTTTATCAAGGGGAGTCGGACCAAAGTGGGAATTGTGTCTTTTTAGGAACTCACGTTCTTTCCGGCATTACTTCAGGCCCGGCAGGTGCTGCAAAAATCCAGCTTCTCTTTGAGTGTACGGTTGATGGAACGGTGAGTGTCAGTGGCGTTGAAAGTACCACCGGGCGCCCGCTTGTGACGCGAAGTGTAACTTAAAAGGGCTTCTTTTATTTAGTGGCCATGAACACATATCGGCGAGATGAAATCATCTCGATTTTCTGCTTTATTCCATTCCTCACATGTGAGGAGTTTTAAGGTCAACGCGTGGAGGCCTTTGCCAAATTCGTCGGCAACAATAGTATTCACCTTTCGCTGACGTGCGACCCGTGACATATTAACGAAGGTGTCACTTACAATCACAATATTAAAATGAGATTCTTGGCCCTCTCGCCCTCGATGATTGGAACTCTCATCACGAATACGGAGATGGTGTAGAATAAGCTCTTTATCAAGTATATATTGTAAGCGCTCTTTTCTGTTCATGAAAAGCCTCCAATGGAAATATGAGTACGCACAACAGTGTCTTAATATGAAACATAGTATCAAGCGCGAATTGTCATTAGGATAGTCTTCTCGCTAAACTACACAAGTACTAGAAAAAAAGAGGCTGATAATGCGTTTTGGAATATTGTTCTTCTTGGGCTTGAGTGTGTCACTCATCGGTATTGCGTGCGGTAGTGAAGACGGTGACCTGAGGGGCCAGGCCAGTGAAAGTGTGTATTGCCGAAATGATGCCTCATACGTTGTCGAAGACGCTGATTCGTTCCTTTGTGTTGATTCCAATGGGGAACTTTCCGGTGCCCCAAGTTCAGACCTTGAACAGCAGGTACTTGATTGCTGTGGGCACACTCTTTAAAAGACCTTTCTCAAACAGGTCAGCATATCGCTTTGATTTTCAAGGTTTGAAAGCGGAGTTGATGAGCCTCTTAAAAATGTTGTCCGATGCATAGGCGGCGTCAGCCCCATGACCTCTTCATTCCGGTAGGAAAACACAGCAAAAATTTGAGCAACCCATCGAGGGTGGTTATAAAAGCATAGTGGCCAAGTACCAAGGTGGCATGTGATGTTCGAAGACAAGCCTAAGACGGCAATGTCAACTTATAGCATGGGCGCGGTCTTTCTATTCATTGCCTTGAGTTTAGTGGCCATGACTCGTGCAAGCTCGGAATCTCTGGTTGCACCCGATGGTAACTTCTTAAATTCCGAAGCAGAGGGACACCCTATGCTATCGTCACAGCTCTCAAAAGAAGGTGAAAAGCTTCTTCGCGACCGAATACAAAATAAGTTTGACGAACTGTTTCAGGACCCTCGCATATGGACCCTTAAGCCTACGTCGGAAGCGACAAAGAAATAATTAGTCTGCAAGACACTTTTGTGTTGACGTCACAAAGGATGCGGGTGTATAAAAGGAAATCCAAGGGGCGGTAGTTGAGTTGGTTACAACATCGGCCTGTCACGCCGAAGGTCGCGGGTTCGAGTCCCGTCCGCCCCGCCAAGCTTCATGTTCGCATGAAGCTTTTTTTTTATAGGTTGCAACGAAGCAGAACCGTGTCACGCCGAAGGTCGCGCCGATTCTTTTTGATTCGGGAGTCCCGTC
>JAHDBA010000005.1:0-102708 GCA_020630615.1 Myxococcota bacterium
AGTTTTGGCTTCTCTTCTCAAATTTGCCGAAGCATTAAGATATCTGGGGTATCAGGTAGAACTGATCAATAATCCTTTCAGTAAGGAAGATGGCGAAGCATGTTACCTTTATTTTTCATGGTTGGCATATTCAGTTCAAAAATTTGGTAAAGTTCTTTTTGGCTTTGATTTCAACCGACACGACCTAGAGTCCTATACCAAAGCATCGGCAGCATATTTTGAACAAAATAAGCTTAAGTTAATCAATTCCGTTCGTCGACTTCGACGAATGTCTAAAAAGTATTCTAAGATAACAGAAGCCTATGATTTTATAGTTTCGCCGACAATCTCTTGTTTAGTGCCAGAAATAGGACTGGTTCAACCAAATCAAAACCACGAAAAACTTGTTTATGAACATATAGGTTCACTTTGTGATTTTACCTTTCCGCACAACGTAATGGGTACACCGGCTATATCTCTACCTATTTCAAAATCAGAATCCAACTTACCGATTGGTATTCAAATTGCTGGAAAACAAAACGATGATTATAAACTATTAAAATTTTCGAATGGTTTAACGAACCAATATGAAAGTAATGCATCAAAATGATATATTACGAGATACGATAAACAGCTGTTTTAAAAAGTTAAATAGTAAATAACGTGTAATACATTAAAAAACATTATCAGAGAATATATTCTGATTCAGATCTCATTTGTGAACAAAATCACTCAAGATTATTGTGCTCAATGCGATCCTTTACCTTAGTGATGAGGAGGAGAGTATGTTAAAAACCAGGAATAAAAGAAAGTTATGGGGATATGCTTTAGGCTTGACTGGATTTATGGTCATGACTTCTGCATGTGGAGAAGAGTCAGAACTTGCGGAGTATGAGTTTGCATCTACCGAAGCAGAAGTTGCAGAAGTTTCAAAAAGTGAATCTGGAACTTTAGAGAAGGAATACGCAATTGCTTTCGATCTCGCTTTAAAACAACAGTCAACACAAAAGGCAATCGCTGAAAGTATCGTTAAAACCGAGGTGGAACTCTTTCAACTTGACGAGGATAAACAAGAATGGGTGAGGTGTGGAACTGAGATCCCAGAGAAGGATGACATCCTTTATCTCAATGCGCTCGTATACGATCGTAGTGGTTCAACCACAAATGCTCTTGAAGAATGGAAGCACATTCAAAATGCATCCTTAAGTGCTATTGATCGCGCAGAGGAAGTAGGTGCTGAAATGAGTTTGGTCGCAAGCTCAACCGCTTCTCGTGTTAAAGCAGAAATGGGTTTAGCGTATGGTGAGATGAGCGACATTTTATTAGCAGATGCTCCATCGAATGGCTGGTCAACCTATTACGATGGTATCGCTCTAGCGTTAGGGACGATCGAAGATCGAATCGCGCTCGAAGCAAAGGACAACTACCGTGACTTTTGTCGTTCGTCACGTATGAGTGTAACACTTATTAGTGATGGTCATGAAACCAATAACGATGAGGCTCAAAAATTAGATAATGGAGGTCAACTTCACACAATAATTGAAGATGTAACCGAAAATAAAATCAAAGGACGAAAGGTTCCTGTAAACACGATTTCTTTAGAGACCGGTGATGGCCAAGTACACTCAACACTCGAGAAAATCGCACAACTAACAAAAGGTCAACATCGTGCATTTGTTGGCGCTGAAGACCTTGAAGACGCTGTTGATGCGGTATCAAGTTTTGTCCCCAACTCAAAGCGTATTTGTGGAAAGCTTCATAAAGAACTTATCAAAGCAGATCGCCCTGTTAAACTTAAAGCCAAATATCGGGCTATCTCTGTTGAAGGTAAAGTTCTTAAGGAAAGCGAAGAACTTCGAGAAGTAAGTTTTAAAAAGTAGTTCGATGTAAATATTGGAAGGTGTAATCAGACCTCTCAAAATAAGACTCTCATGATTCATGAGAGTCTTTGATAGTATTCAGGTGCTATGTTTCAAGACATCTTTCAAAATCCATTGTCTCTCGAACACAGCGATTATTTGCCGATCGTAAATCTGTACACCAATCATCTTCATTATCAAAAGTCTCAATACAATCGAATATATTCAGATACTCAGCAAAACATTCGCCTGCTCGTGGATTTGTAAAGATATTACAATTGTATTTGTCTATCGCACTACCTGGGCACACATTGCGAATCTCTTCAATTTCAATACACCACTCAAAGTATTCGTCTGGTAATGATACGACTAGTGAGTCTTGAAGTTCATATTCGTCTACACACGATAGAAAATCACCCTTTACAGAATCACAACGTTGAGAAATACAATCATCGCGCGATGCCGACAAAGAAACCGTACATGTGGCGAGGTTTTCCATCTCCACAATACAGGGTTCGATATAATCACCAAGTTCATAGCAGTTAAAGAAGTCTTTATGCATGAAGCCTTGCTCTTCACCACAATACAGATCGTGTAAATTTTGCTGCTCACATAAGATCTTGAGGTTATCTATGGCTGGCTGTGAATCTGTGGTATTCTCTTGTTCCAGGTCAACAGGCACTTCATAAGTACATCCATAGAATAACAAAGCACAAAGTAAAAGTGTCGAAGTTTTCATCAAATCATCTCCATAAGGTTTTTATCTGACTGACTAGTTCCAAGTCGACCAAAGAATGTGACAGCGTGATGACAGAAAAGTAAATTATATTGGCGATTGTTCTTCTGCGATAGCACGTAGCCGTTTGACCCCTGCTGTATTAAATTTAAAGCGCTTCAAATAACGATTTGATTGTTTTATCACTTCGTCGAACTCTTGGCGTCTGCTTGCAATATTAATGAGTCCAAAATGCGCAGCAGCAATCATTCTACCAGTTGGAAACTCACGAATATATTCGTGATATAACTCTTTAGCACTTAACAGTCTTCCATCTTTTTCTGCTTGATAAGCTTCTTCATATAGACTTAATTCATGCGCAAGTGTTGCAGACAAAACCCCGGGAGTGTTACCAGACTTAATACGTTCATGAGAACCAATAACCGAATCTTGTGTGCTTTCTACCTGAACGCTCTCAATATCCCGAAGGTTACTTAGAGCTGGGTCTGACACCAACTTAATCTTGGGTATCGTGGTCCCTTTGATCGCTGCTGACTTCAAGTTTCTCTTATGGGACGTACGAGTATTTTTTTCAACTTGCCTCGAGTTCAACTTATGAGCAGCTTTGGTGGTCTTACTTCTACTCAATTCGCCTTGTATTTCCATATTCGGAAGACCTGCCTCGAAAGATTCTTTATGGTTATGTTGTTCGGCTTCGCGTTCATTATTGTCAGAATCTTTCTCACTAATACTTGCCAAGGTATGTATTACGTCGATATCTGCACTCTCTTCATGATCCATTATTGACTGTAAAGTTGACGTCTTGTCGACATTAGTTATTTGGTGTGACCTGCTAAACTCTTGCGAAATGTCGTTTCCAATACCTGGCATCAATACGCTTAATGACAATCCACCAAATAGCCCTAAACCTATAAGCAATAGAGTTTTCAGCGAGGGGATAGACGCTAAGGTTTTTGAAAGCAACCCACTGAAAAATGTGACTTTTGCGGTACTACTAAATAGCGACCTTACAATCTCTTCTTCGTTGGGAATCTCAATGCTTGACGGAGCTTGTTTTACGAAGTTTGACGCTCTTTCTTTAACACTTGATAAACTATTATTAAAGTTAGATACAAATACGTTTTCAATATTGCTTATTCGTTCATTGTTGACCGCCCGCTCGAAGGCATTCAAATTTTCAGAACTTTGCCAGCCACTTTGCGTTGACCACGATGAGAGTTTCGTTCTTGAAAATGAACTTTTCTGTTCTATCGACATGGATTCACCTCGATGAAATTTGCTTGTGTACGTTCCTCTTGGAAAATCTTTAGAAATTCTTTCTTTGCACGAGAGTGCCGTGCACGCATCGCAACATAAGATGTTCCTGAAATTCGCGATGCTTCTTTTATATTATGTCCCTCTAAGTTAACCAAGATGAGTGCATCACGATAGTCTTCGCTCAAACGTGCCAAGCATTTCTGTATAAGTTTCCTATCAAAATCCTGCTGTGAGTAGGATTCAGCTTTATCTATATGTTCTCCAACTTGCGAAACTGGCGTGTCGCCATAGTCAATGCATCGATCCAGGTCACGCTTACGATCGCGAAGGCAATGAAGGGCAATGTAGCGGGTTGTTCGATAAAGCCATGTCTTTGTCTGTTCTGGATAGGGCAAAACTTCACGTTTACGATAAGCTAAACAAAATACATCTTGGACAATTTCTGCGGTGTGAGGACCATGCCCGGTCCATCGGAGTGCAAGTCGTGCAACATAATTCTCATACTCCTCATAAAAACGCGACCAATCACGTTCAGACCAGCAATTTGGTCTTAGGTTTAATGATTTGCTCTGACTAAAGTTTAACATCTAACCAGTCCCCTCAACTCTAGTTCCAATACGAACGTCAAATGTGACAAAGTTCATCTCACAAAAATTACACAAACTTAGAACAAAATTTCTAGACCAAGAGAATGGTATAAAAGTGTGGTTGCAATATTACTTTGTTCAAACTGATAAACCGGTCGCCTCAGAGATATTCTCGAGTCCAGAGTCAATGCTAGATCTGGTTTAAAGAACCATTTTACACATATCCCGGAAAGTATTGTCCAAGAAAAATCGCTCAATGTTAAAGTGCTATTTGATATTTGCCAAAAATATAAACCTGCTTCGATTGGCACTGCGATTTGAAAGTTCCCGGATTGTAAACCTGGGCTAAGGTCAAGAGATAGTCGTTGTGCAAAGTGACGGACAAGACCAGTCTCTCCCGTAAAATTTCGCGGCAGATCTAGGTTTCCGCGAAGTGAAATATCCAAGAACCATAATCTCGTAAATTTGAGTTCAACACCTAATACTAGCGCTCCGGCACCCGTAATATTTTCGAAGTCAATCTGTGTTTGACCAAGTGAAACTTGAAGTCCCAAGAAGGGTTTAAGCTTTAGCTTCCGCGATAAATTGCTTAACTTCAAGGGCGTCTCAGTGCTACGATCAGATTTCAACTCTTCTAAATCTGGTTGAGAGACATCCGTAAAATTCCATTCTAACTTCAGGTCGTTGTATGAACGCTCAAACCACAATTTGAGTGCAAAAGGAAGTTCGTTACATTCTGGCTGATTCACGCGAATCTCAGTCCTAAAAACCCTCACCTTATTGGTATCGACCCGGAAAAATCGAATTTCCATTTGAGCGGCATAACGTTGTTCAGCTACTGCCTCCAACGAAACATGGGTTCGAGCTTCGATAAAATCATCAAGTAAAACCTGCTGAATATTGCTTTTGATATCTTTGGAGTTTGCACAATGGGTATATTTATTTCTCACTTCCAGTTGACTAATATTCTCCGCTTTTAGCGCAATACTCATTAACATCGATGCACACACCACGACCGATGCCCAATAGTTGACGCAACAATAACTACGAAGATCACATTGAGACGATAGAATCACGCGTTTTTATAGTCCAAAAGCCGTATTTTGGTGACCTGAGATCATATGAAAACAATAAGTGTTGTCTGAATCAACTAATTCACATTATGTCACCCAAGCAGTCTTGTTATTTTCCAAGGTATGTTTATGATATCTTCAGTTAGGGAGTGCTCGTACGTATAGTTTATTGAGATTGATATTTAGTTTAGGCGTTTAGATACTCCCAAATCATTTTAATCCACGTACACTTGTGTCGAATATCCCATGAAAAGGAGACAGAAATGTCAAATAAGTTGTTTGTAGGTAGTTTAAGTTGGGATGTTGATAACGATAGCTTGCAGCAAGCTTTCGCAGAGCATGGAAGTGTTACTGAAGCTAAAGTGATTACAGATCGCGACACGGGTCGATCACGTGGTTTTGGTTTTGTAACATTCGAAAGTGCAGACGATGCTGCCAAAGCTCTTGAAGCGATGGATGGACAAGATCTTCTTGGCCGTACGATTAACGTAAAAATCGCTGAAGAGCGCGCTCCCCGATCTCGAGGCTTCGGCGGTGGCGGCTTCGGCGGTGGCGGTGGCGGTGGCGGTGGTGGTCGTGACGGCGGTAGAGGTCGACGTGGCGGTAGAGACGGTGGTCGTGGACGCAACCGAGACTGGTAGATTGTATTATAAAATCTAAAATCATAATGAGTATAAAAGCCGAGAACATCTCGGTTTTTTTTATTTAAGCACTAGATCCCATCGCGCCAAATATTGACTTTCAAGCCTATAGAATACCGATATTCCAAAGCAGTGGAATTATTGGAGGGTACAATGGCTATCGTTGATACGTTGATAAAGGGTTATGATAGTGTAACGCAACTCAATAAAGACTTTGAAGGATTTAAGATTCAAGGTACTTCATTGGCGCTAAACTATCTTGGTGTTCCTCCGGGTCCGAGTCATATTATTGCAAATATTGCGGTATCCTTCGACCAGTGTTTACGAGAGTCAGTGGGTGAGCTTGCGAAGGATACGCTGGCTGATGCACGAGACGAAGATGGTTTCACGTGGTCCGATCTTTTTGATGCGGGTCAAAAGGCCTTTACGCTTGTTCCAAAAGCAATCAAAGAGATAATCCAAGAGAAGTTAAGTTTTGATGATGTTAAAGATGTTGTGCCTTTTATTATGGAGGCCGCTGGCCTTGACGTTCAAAAGCAGGCACTTGTTAATAAACTAATATCAATCTATGAAACAACCGACTCCCTTCAATCTGCTTTTGATGGCATGTCATCGCTATCGGAAGAAGATTTAAAAACTTTGAGTACAAGTGTACAAACACTCGGACAGAGCTTGGGAATCTACAAAGGTCCAGTTGCGTTACAGCTTGCAGAAGGTAAAAAAGACACATGAGTCATTTACGCGCCCTTATTGGACTATCTTTGATAACATTTTTGTTTGGGTGCTTTAATTTACCCGGGCCCTGCGAACCGGGTGAAGCGCGTTGCAACGCAAACGGTGATATGGAGTATTGTTCTTGTCGTGACAATGGTCAGTTTCTTATCGGTAATTGTCGAACAAGTCGGCCCAACTGGCGTTCAGTCAACATATGCGATGAGGGTACAACATGCGTTCAACGAAATTTTGAGCGCGGAAGCACCGCTGCGTGTGTCGAACAAGACCAAGGCGACTGTCTTAACGGTGTCTTTGAAGAAGAATGTTTATCATCGGGTCAAGCTCGCGTGTGTCGAACCTTGACGGGCCCAAACTATGACTATGAAGCACAAACGAATCGAGGTATTATTACTACAGATACCTGCGACTCCAACTCAGTATGCAACGAAGACATATCCGGTTTCGCAGGTTGTTGGTGGTTGGGCGAGCAATAAGAAAAAGCACCTAAACTTCACCCGCCTAAAAAAAGATCTACAGTTGATTTCATCAGAAGCACGCTAACGGCGTGTTTTTTTTACATCAATACACATGAAAGGTTTTTTTAGAAACATTTAGAGTCTGTTGATACCCACACCTTAAACTTTAGAACTTTTAGGATCTTCCACGCCAAAGCATCACTATGCATAATATTGATTGGTGGAGGATTCTATGACCCAAATTCAAAAGCCATTCACAACATTTATACAAACCACTATCAAAAATGACTTTCAAATCGATGAGAACAACCTCTCAAAACTTATGGAGAAGGCAGTATCACTAGGGGGCGTTAACGATATCGACCGAGAGGCTGCTAAAATGTTCATTCTCAGAAACCGCCGAGACATAAGTGATGTTGTTGAAGACCGTCTAGATGCCTTTCTAAATATACAAGACGAGGTATTGCGCACACATGCTGCTGAAATTCTGAGCACAAGTCGAATCATCGACGAAACAACTTTTATCGATCTTCGACACATCTACGAGGCAGCAGTTCACGGTGACGATATCACGAATGTCGCCAAACTCGGTTTGGTCGATGCAAACATCTTCGAACAAGAGTTGAACTATACAACTCGCATCCTTTCAACGCTCAATACCGAGATTGCTATCAGCCTCGACAATGAAGTAATATTTAATGGTCAAAAGCTCAGTGAACTCGATATTCATTCTGCCATACAAGCATTGACTCAGTTTTCAACCATCATAGACAAAGATCGATTTAACCCACTCGACCGTAGAGGTGTGGGGGAGCAAACCATTCAGAACCTATTTACCGCATTGAGCGAACTCGATGAACGTATTGCTTCAGCAACTGTATCTACGGAGATGAAAAAACTCTATCGAGCTGCGCAATCCTCCACAATGATCGCTATGGCAACAACCTTGGATAGTAGTAAAGATCTTAAAAAAGAAATTTGTGACACTTTGGTTCAGCTTCTTGAGAATGAAAACGACCCATTGCAAAAAGAATGTATGGTGATCGAACTTTCTCGAAACCTAAATTCACTCTCTAGAAAAGCGAAGAGCTTCGTTAAAAAAGAGCTCACAAAAATTGCACCGACAAAGCCTCCGTATGAAGAGTGGTTTAAAGATGGTAATAACCAACTCAATGTTGCGATGACGATAGGCCCTGACCCTGAGGCGTTACCGGGAATCTTTTATCAGATGAACGAGTTTGGCTTTAAGCTCGAAAACCCAGACGACAAACGAAACCCACCCGATCAAATTGTGTTTACGAAAAAGATTAAACGCTTGGGTGATACCGAGCCGATGGATTGTCGTATCACGGTACAAGTGAACCATCGAGATCGAATCTTTTCTGCCATGAATGATGAGGATACACATCTCGTGGTCTATTCTGGCCATTCTGGGTTTGGCCGTAATGTTAAAAAATCATTGAAGAACGCGCCCAAAAATATAGGTGATAAAGTTGTGTTGCTTGGCTTATGTGCGGGTAAAGATAATATCCAAAACTTTAAGCGCCACTACCCAGGTACACAGCTCATGACGACATTCACTTCAAGCTTCTATCGTACACGCAATATCGATGATCAGAAAACAACAACGTGGTCTGAAGACTTTAATGCAATGCGCGTAATGCTTGATGCTGCTGCAAAACAATGGTCGTGGAAGCAAATAAACCAAAGTATGCGCAGAAAGGCAGCAACATCCTTTTGGCATATTATGGAAGATGGCGAAAATAACTACATATCCCCGATTCATACCCAAATACGTGCGAAAAATCTCGATCAAGACTTTGATGGTCAGGTTGATGAACTTGATAAGTACTTTAATACTGCAATGGTTATTCGTGAAGAAGATGACCAACTCGGCATGAAAGCTGTGGAGCACGATATCCCTCTTGAGAACCTTCATGGGGGACGCTTCTTTCAAGCGATCATGGGTTTGAACACAATGACAGGCTATAATTCTTCGACAAGCGTTTATCGTCTCGGTGGTATTTTAGGGGATGGATACTTTACTCCGGGTAGTGATGAAGACCCTGCCTTTATCTTTACACCTTATCAAGATGGTGAAGGTGCAAAATACAAAGTGCAGATGAATAAGAATTATGCGCATCTAAGCGAAGACTCCATGCGTGCTCTGGCAGCCTTTGACTTCATGCAAAGTGTACAGTTTGAAAAAGGATTTACACCTTATCAAGCGCGCATGATGGGTCTCATCTTTGCAACTGCAAGTCTGAACTATGACAGTACAATGACTTGGGTTGATTTTAATGTATGGAAAGACCTTCTAGAGTATGCGGGTTTACCGAGCGATATACTCTATGGAGATTTTCGTTCGGTTGTTGATGCGGACCACAGCAACTACACGGGATCTCTCGCAATGATTTCTAAAATCGAATCGAAACTGACTCAAGACCATAAAGACGCTTTAAACACTTTCGTAGCATAAGTTCATTGTGCAGAGAGTGTTGGTCAAAAAAATACCCGCCTCAAGGAGCGGGTATTTTTTAAATCGATCTTTGAGCAAGAAGAGTCGCACTAAGTTCGCTTCCAGATTGCTTTCGGATGCGTGAATAAATTAATAGCTTCACGACCACATTCAAAGCTCACACCACTATTTTTGATTCCACCAAAGGGTACTTCTGGGTGCGAGTAAAGAGCCTGGTTGATTGCAACCATACCTGTATTCATGGCGTCTGCGATATTGTCAGCCCGCTTCAAATCATTTGTAAAAACTGCTCCCCCAAGACCGAAGTCTGTTTCATTTGCAATTGCAATTGCTTCACCATCCTTTGAAAAAGGAATGACGGTAATCACTGGACCAAAGAGCTCTTCTTGTCGCAGTGTTGGGCAATCACCCTTAACTTTTAACATCATCGGGGGGAAATTTCTGCCTTCGATAGCATCGACGCTTCCGTATAGAAGCTCGGCACCCTCTTTGAGACCTCGCTCAACTTGATCTTTTAATTTACGAGTTGCGTTTTCGTGGACCAATGGCCCAAGGTAGGTTTTATCATCGGTTGGGTCTGCGGGAATATACTGGGTGAGATAGCCTTTCGTGGCTTCAACCCACTTATCCAATATTGATTCATGGACAAGAATCCGCTTTGATGAAATACAACTTTGACCTGCGTTCTCCATGCGTTTGCGAACAATTGTTTTTGCATTCCGGTCAATATCGATATCCTCACACACAATATAAGCATCGGAGCCACCAAGCTCGAGTGTGTAAGGAATTAAAGCTTCACCACATAAAGCCGCAACCTTTCGACCAGTCTCTACGCTACCAGTAAATGCAAGACCATCATACTTCTGCATTAATATATCATTCTTAAGCTGATTGGGCTCGTCTTCAATACAGGTAAATGCGCCCGAGAGGTCAGTTTTTTGAAAACAATCCCTAAGAAGGGGCAATGCATCAAAGAAACATGGATCAGGACGAATCGTGACGTGATTGCCTGCAAGATACGCCGGGATTGCGAAACGAATAACCTGCCACAATGGATAATTGAATGGCATGATTCCGATAACATTCCCTAGGGGTATACGTTCAATTTCAACGTTATTTTTCCCGACAGCAATGGCAGTTTGCGCTTGGTGATCATCGATAAAGCTGGCGAATGATCGACACATCGAAATTGAGTTGAGGACTTCTCCCCTTGATTCACGAATGGGCTTTCCCATTCCTTTAGAAATCAACATTGCAAAAGCTTCACTCTCGTTTTCGAGCTCATTCGCAAAGTTTAAGATTTTGTTTTGGCGAAGTTTAAAGTCTTGATTATTCATAGCTTTGGTTTGAGCATTTCAGAATCAAATGACAAGACGTATGCCATGAAAAAAAGTGAGCACGGCGCCCACTTATAAAAATTGATTTTTTTACGCGAAATTAGAAGTCGCCAAAGTCTTCGATACAATCTTCATATAGACCCATTATGGAATCACATTCACTTTCACTCTCGGATTGGATTTCAGCACATATCCCATTCGTTGCTATAACAACACTTTGAATACATTCGTGAATCGCAATATATTCATCAAGGCAAATAGAGTCTGGAACTTCAGTAAAAAGATCACACCCAAAATCACTACCGCTAAAGCTTCCACATTCATTTGTTACAGCATCAATCGCATCGCATCGATCTTGTAAAGAAATACAGACGATATCCGCAATCGAAATAACACCATCATTACAACTTATTTCATTGCAATCGCCAGCGACATCACCATCTTCTAAGACAACTGCATTTCCAAGATAACATTGCCCTGCCGACAGACTCTGCTCGTAGCAATAATCAAGTTCAACACAACCAACTCCTTCCTGGAAAACACCGAATTCTCCACAATCACAACCCGAACGTAAGTTGGTGGTGCACCCTTCATTGGGTCCTGGCGTAATCGAATAGACTTCACCGCAAAGGTACCCAAGATCACAGCCACCACCAACTTCTGCGATCACTCCACCTGTCTCAGTACATAGGTCACCAAAACCAGTTCTAATAGACTGCTCAAAACAATATTCATGCTCAACACAACCTGCGCCTTCCTTAAAGTACTTAAATGGCCCACAATTACACCCAGTCGGAATTCCGGCGCATGTTCCGTCTCCAGGTGACGTGAGGTATGGCGCTCCACACAAAAATGCGACTTGGCATTCGGTACCGGTCATTGACTCCCACGAGCCGCCAGTTTGCAGGCAACTTGCTTCATCTCCAAGCTTTGGCTCGATTGTAAGCAGCGTCTCCTCCACAAGTCCTTCAAAGAGCCTTTCTGGATCAATATCGTTATTTCCGAAACATTCTTCCATAGCTTGCCCTGATTCTGTGCACCGGTCATCAACTTCTGCACATGTATTTGTTTCATCAATTACGCCATCTGCACACTGCATCGCACTAATGAATTCGTCTGCACAAGGTTCTAAAACATTATCAACTTCTTCACAGTTCATGACTAGTAACGCGGCTTCTTCTTGTGAGGCGCCATCCTCTATTGCACACCCTGGACCAATATTATTAAAGGTTAGACATGCATTATAGAGCTCTGAGTTATTTGGGCTCAGTGTTGAAATATTCACACAGCCAACTTCATCTTCAAAAGAGTGATTTTCAGGGCAAATGCATCCCGCGCATTCTGCAGTATCGTTACATTCATATTCAACTTGAGAAATACCACCTGTTGATGCGCAGAGATATTCATCAGCTGTTACTTGAAAATCGCGATCTTCAGCTACACAGACGCCAGTCCCATTATTGGACAAAACTTCGCATCTTAATCCCGCTTCGCAACTCTGATTATTATCAGAGTCTGAATTCGAAGTGCATAACGAACCGAGGACTGCGCTGTTTTCACCGTTAACATTAATAGGTACGGTATAGGTGCATGCTGTACCAAAACCAATACAGGCCAGTAAAACTATAATTTGATAAAAGGGCTTCATTTTGTACTCCTTGAGTAGGTACTCGGTCTAATAGTTCCAGCTCGTAGTGATTATGTGACAGTAGTGATAAATATTTTTGGAGAAAAGTTTAATTGGGAGTGTAACGCCCAAAGACCATTAAAAGACCCACTCAGGAGTGGGTCAAAGTTCAGGAGAAAATTGAACTCAATGATATTAACGGTACTTTCTCAAAAAATGTTACATTACGCGTATCTTTAAAGTTTACTTTGTCGCTCATCGGTCATTCATCCGATACTCTCTCATGACGAAACTTTGGTTTTGAATCCATCTATAAATGTAAAGACTGGGAAAAGTGTTGTTTGCCCGAGTTGTGTTGTGTGTGTCTTTACACAAACCGAAGCTTCCACGAGGAAGAGGTTTAAGAGCGGCGTGAGATACCGCTCTTTTTTTTTGAAAAAAAACACACGCACGACGCCTATATTTCAAATGAAAGAACGAGTTCCTCTAGTTGATGCACATAATGTAGGGAGTGCACATTAAATCACCATTGCTATCGCATGTACAGTAGCGGTTACAGCCCCAATCGCTATAGGTTACAATCTCATAATTTTGGTTAAAAACGCGGCCCGGTTGATAGTGGGTGCAAATGATCAACATGTCTGGAACAGTCGTATCATCAATATCGGATGTGTATGCAAAATCGGGTTGCACGCCTTCACTTGTGCAAATTTTATAAGTTGTGATTTCACCAAAGGTGGATTCACTTGCGATTCCACCAGCTTCGATTGTGCTCTCACCCAATGTGCAGTCTTCTACAATAGTGTCTTCAAGTTCATGTCCACGACAATCAAAAATGCATTCATCCCCTGAGCGGCCAACTTCGGTTCCGTCACCGCACATGAAACGATCTTTTTCACAATGCTCAGGCGTAAATCGATTGTAGGCATCTTCAGAATGGTCGGCGCAGTCATGCTCGCAATTCGGCCCTACGCCGTATACAAAGATTCCATCGGGACATTCAAACATATCTTCATTGCATGCGTTTACCATATGTTGTGAGCAATCAAATACACAGTCTTCACCCGAGCGCCCGATCCAGGTTCCATCCGGGCACATGTGGGCATCGCTTGGGCATACTTTTGGAATCTCAACTTCATTCTCGTCATCATCGTCACTGCAGTCAAAACTACAATCGTTACCAGTTCGACTCACCAGTGTCCCATCAGGACACTGGAAGACATCCATGCTGCATAGAGCATTTTCGATGTAGCACTCAGAAGAACAACCATCTCCATTCAGGGTGTTACCGTCATCGCATTCTTCTTGGATATCAATACTTGAGTTTCCGCAAAGCTCTTCATTGGGACAGTTCTTATCCGCACCAACAAGTGTTAAAAGGGATAACGTAAAAATGATCTTTTTCATGTCGACTCCTGCTAAGGTCCCTAATCACTAGACCTGGACTTCTTATAATGCAATGCGTCAAGTTTGTTTTTAGAATAAAAAAAACACACGCATCGTGCGTGTGCTTCAATTCACTCTGCACTCTTCATATCGCTTAGTTAATACACATAATATATGGAGTACACATCAAATCACCTTCAACACTGCATGTGCAGTAACGATGACAGCCCCAGTCGCTAAAGCTAACTGGATCATAGTTTTGATTAAAGAGTTGTCCAGCTTCAGAATGATCACAAAATGCAGCAACATCAGGAACGCTGTTATCATCGATATCATCAACATATGCAAAGTCAGGTTGAACACCTTCATTGGTACAGACACTAAAGGTCGTAATCTCACCAAAGGTTGCTTCATTAGCAAAGCCACCAGCAGGAATTATACTTTCACCAAGGCCACAATCTTCGACACTGCTGTCCACTTCGATTTGATGGTTGGTACAATCAAACTCGCAGTTTGGTCCACTGCGCGGAACACCCGTGCCGTCAGGGCAAATTCCCAAATCAGCAGAACAAACAATAGGCATTGGTTCTTCACCTTCATCGTCGCTTTGATGCTCACTACAATCAAATACACATTGAGGGCCTGAACGTCCGATCCATGTACCATCAGGGCACATATGGGCATCGGTAGTACAAACCACAGGCATTACTTCTTCCTCTTCTTCTTCTTCTTCAACTTCTGGGCAAGTTACTTCACAAAGCGGAGGAAAGCGCATTCCAACGCTACCATCGGGACACATCGGTGCGTCAGTTTGGCATGGAATTATAACCTCTCCTTCTTCGTCTTCATCCATATGATCAGAACAATCAAACTCACAATCGGGCCCCGATCGACCCACAAGGGTACCATCCGGACAACTTGTAACATCCGTTGTACATGCAACAATTTCAAGAGTACATTCTGACGAACAACCATCACCATCTAAAGTGTTTCCATCATCACACTCTTCTTGGCTATTTAGTGTGTTGTTTCCACAGGTTTCCTCATCGGGACAGTTTCGATCTGCCCCAACGAGAGTTAAAAATACAACGCTAAAAACTAACTTTTTCATGTAAGCTCCTTAAAAAGACTTCTATGTGTTATGATTGAAAATTCCATAACGCAATGCGTCTAATCGTTATTTCTAATATAAAAAACTAAATGGAATGGTTAGTATAGTTTAAATCAACGTTCCAATACTTGAGCAAAACTTAATCGCTTTGCATCCATATTTTGGGACAAAATGGTATTGCCATCTCGTGTACGAGTAAAAAGTCTGCGTGGACTAGGAGCCGCCATGAAGATCTCATTAACAAACTTGTCAAATTACACCGTAAACACACCACTCTTGAAAACCCTATTAGTAGTATCATTGCTCTCTCTTGCCGCTTGTCATAGCGACGGCGTCGATGAGAATCCTGAGACCTCACTCGATAGTGGCAGCGACACGGACACAGGTGACGCCCACGAGGAAAATAACGATTCGAATCTTCGTTATGAAAACGAAGTCTTTGAAAGTGTTGATCTCGAAACTGATATTCCTTTTGCTACAGTCACTACACAGGGCGGCGAAGAAAAAAATCTAATGATGGATATCTACATGCCGGCCAATGATAGTGAAACATCACGACCCGTCGTTGTTTTCGCTCACGGTGGTGGCTTCGTCTATGGTCATAAAGGATTGTGTGATTTCATTGCTGCACCCTTAGCACGAGCTGGTTACGTCGTAGCATCGATTAGTTACCGACTCATCGATGTGACACCCACTGTCTTAAGTTCTGCAACAGCTGTGATTGATGGCATGAATGATATGAAAGCAGCGGTTCGTTTTCTCAAGAACGAGCATGAACGTTTTGGAATTGACCCAGAAAAAGTAATTATTGGCGGTTACTCGGCAGGTTCGTTTATTGGGCTTCACTATGCTTACGTACAACGTTCTGAAGAAGTTGAAACCCTCGGTGGACCCGCAGGCGCCCTGCTGAAAGGATACTTCGATGCTCAAGGTGGAAGTGAAGGTAATAGTGGTAATGAAGGCAGTGCTTTTCCAATACTTGCGGTGTACAATTTCGCAGGCGCCCTGGGTGATGCCTCGTTGATCGAAGAAGGTGAAGCTCCACTCTTTAGTATTCATGGAGATGCGGACGAGGTTGTCGCTTACGGAAGCGGTGATGCAAATGGTACCGGACTCAGTGCTGATGGGTCTGCCATCATTCATCAAGAGCTTGATAACGTAGGCGTGATGAATGAACTAATGACGATTGAAGGCGGCGCTCATGATGCGATACAGGTTTGCGAAGACTGCATGCCACGACTCATGAACTTCTTAAAGCCACTTCTATCGTCTTAATGCGCTCTCAATAACCTAGGCCCTATGATGTTTTCGGCTAAAAAAAACACCCCGACTGCTCGGGGTGAAACTCAACAACATAAGTTTTTTGGAGAAAGCTAGTTTGAAGGAATAACGATAACATCGCCTTCACTTGGCTGTGCAACCAACTGCACGCCACTCAACCCGCTGCCTTCCACTGCGAATACATTCGCAATTGTGCCCTCTGGGAGTGCAGGGATAGAGAAAGTTAGGTCTGGCATTGCATCGTTATCAACGTCAACACCAAGCTCATAGGCTGCTGCAGGAATCTCAACGAAGCCTGTGTCTGCTT
This sequence comes from Myxococcota bacterium, assembly GCA_020630615.1. Classification (GTDB taxonomy): domain Bacteria; phylum Myxococcota; class UBA727; order UBA727; family JAHDBA01; genus JAHDBA01. The sequence continues at coordinate 16,851 of JAHDBA010000005.1, forward strand.
TAAAGTCAAGGTCCTCCACAAGCGGTGTAGGCATGTTTGCATCTGTAATGTTCCAAATATCAACTTGGCCTACTGAACTTGCAGCGTGTACGATTCGTAAACGTAGATTTCCTGAAGAGACCTCAGAGAAGTCTTCTGCGAAAGCAAGGGCTTCTACGTTGGCCAGCTCATTCAGCGCAACCACAGTAACAATATCATCCGCATTCAATGACGCTTGAACTGTTAGCGCACGATTTGCTTCTTCATTACCAGCATCAGCAACTGTGACGTTAAAGGTATACTCGCCTTCATCAAGTTCTAGAAAACCTGTTGTATCCGGGAAGCCAAGCCCTGCAACCGCAGCGTCCATTGAGTCTCCTGCAAATACATCCACTGCAGGGGTATCGGGTGATAAGTGTAGAACACGAAGTTGTGCTGTCCCAACTTCTGGTGTTTCTGTTGTGTCTTCTGGTGTTTCTGTTGTGTCAGTGTTGTCGCCGCTATCATCAGAACCACAGGCAATGAATCCAACGCTTGTTAGCGCAAGAACGAACGAAAATAGAATAGTAGTTTTTTTCATAGTTTCTCCTTACTCATTCGATGATCTCAACTCCCCCGGGTTACTCATTCAACAAAAAAGAGTGCCGAGGCACTCTAAATATCGGTGGTTGAAGAAACCATTTATGCGGATGGGATTGTCCCGCTTTCGCGTGTATATTTTGCCTGAGAAACAAGCGGGCGACCCGCGAGTTTGTCCGCAAGTAACTTTGCAGCTCCTCCCTTCCAATCGTCTCGGACGATACGGTCGGGGAAACCCTTTAAGTCCTCTGCTACAAGTTCAATATCTTCTTGTGTCCAACTCGCAATTTGTTCGAAGTTAAACACACCAAGTTCATTGAGTTGTTTCTCAAGCACTGGGCCAATACCAAAGATGAGCTTGAGATCATCTTTATCCGTGCTTGTAACCTTTTTCACATAGGAGCGCTTTGGGAGCACCCTTGTCGATTGATTGGCTCTCTGTCCAAAGTCCGCAACCACTTTTGTCGTTTGCGGCGTGTTCCTCTCTTCAAGGACTTCGATATGTTTCTTCAACGCACGTACTTCACGCTCCAAGTCTTCTCGAAGGTCGGCTTGCTTGAGAAGCTCTTTTGTAAGCGTGTTGTTCTCATCACCAAGACGATCGAGTTCGTCATCGAGCGACTTTAAGCCTTGTTGCTCTTTGAGTCCTTTGGCACGCAACTCAGAGAGCGAGTCCAAAAGACGTTGCTTGTCATGCTGCAGGGCAAGGTTCTCTTTACTCAAGTCCATGTTCTTTGAAGCGAAGCTTTCATAGTCCTTCCGTAGGTTTGAAAGTGTACCTCTCAAACTATTCAGCTCTTGGTTTTGGCTCGCAAGTGACGCGTGAAGCTCTCTCTTGTCTTTGGAAAGTCCATCACGCTCACTCTTGAGTTTGGCAAGTGCATCAGTCATATTACGTTGAGACTTGGTATTCGTGTTGTCGCTTTGTACCGCGAGTTGACTCTTTAGAAGCTTGATTTCCGCCATTAACGCTGCGTTTTCTTGATGCACTTCTTGGCGTTCGTCCCGACTGTTCTTAAGTGTTTGATGGAGAGCTTCAATCTCAGCTTCAAAACTTTTTTGGGATGAGCCTTCACGTTGCTCCCCAATTCGATGTTGCTCTTTTGTTCGCTCTAACTCATCTTCAAGTTGAGCCACTTGTCCTTCGAGCCCATTTAAGTTTCCAAGTGCGGTTGCGAGTTCTCCGCGTGCCTTTTGCACATTATACTTCGAACTGGCTTCGATATCTCGAAGTTCATGCACCTCGTTTTGAGCACTTTCAAGCCGGCGTGTCCATGAAGCAAGATCGAGGCTGTACTGTGAACGTTCGCGATCAAAACGTTCTCGCTCCTGCATCAGGTTCTGCTCAAAGGTATTCTCTTTCGACTTCAAAGTATTCTTTAGCCCTTCGATGACATCGGTGAGTGTTGCATTCTCTTGCTCAAAAGCGTTCGCCTTCTTCAGTAGCTCTGCATAAGCGTTCTGTTGAGATTTGCTTTGTTCCTCGAGGCCACTGGCATGCGTACTTAAACCGTCATACTCACTGCGAAGCGCATTGAGCTTTTGACGCAAGGTGACTCCTTGGTCACGGCTTTGAGTACTCTCTGCGCGTAGCCTTGTTTCAAGTTGGTTGAAGTTTGCCTGAGCGCTTTCTAGGTCTCCCCGAGCCTGTGTCAAATCACTTTCAGCTACAATTAATTTGGAGCTTGCATCATCGAGTCGCGTTTGAAGATCGAGATTATCCCTATTCAACCCTTCAACTTTGAGTGTTAGATCACGGTTGGCCCCAATCACCGTGTTTACTTTACTTTCAAGTTCTGTGTTCTTGAGCGAAAAATGATCCAACTTTTCTCGGCTGTTTGTCAATTGGGATTGAACTTTACCCAACTCGTTTTTTTGCCCAATAAACTCTTCTTTCTGAAGCGCATGTTCTGTACTCAAGGTTGCATACTTTCTTTTCTCACCACTTATTTCTTCATCAAGCTCTTGATTTTTCAATTGTAGGAGCTTTGCGCGTGAGCCCCAAATATTCCAACCCAGTGCCAACGTGCAAGCACTCATCAAAAAGATTGGAAGTGCCGTCTCAATGAGATTCCAGATTATTCCTGCAAACATATTATCGCTCCTCTGAAAGAGTAAAATGAATTCGTCTGTTCTTTTGTCGGCCAGCTGCGTCGCCATTATCAGCAATCGGTTGGGTGTCCCCATAACCTTTTGTTTCGATCTGCGCCGCCCTTAAACCAAGCGCAACCAACTCTGCTTTCACTGCACGGGCACGTTTAATAGAAAGCCATTTGTTTGCTTTCGCTTTACCGGTATTGTCTGTGTGGCCTTCAACGCGAATAACAAGACCTGGACCAAGACGCTTAAAGTCTTTGGCAAAGAGTACAAGAAGCTCGCGCCCGTGTGCAGTGAGCTTCGCACTACCCGCACGAAACTCTATCGTGTCGCCTCGCAGTTTCTCTTCAATGGCAAGTTGAAGCTCTTTTGAGTTTGTTGCTTTTGCTAGAATGTCAACGTCCGTGGGCTTCACTGCATTCGCATTTTCAAGATGGGAATTACTACCTTGCTTGGTATTCACACTCTCTTGAGTCTTGTCTTTGACAGGGATTCCCTCTTCTCGGTCGTCCGCATGAGTCGCTTGCCGAAGATTCGTCTTAAGATCTTCTTTCGCTTGACCTTCAACCACTAAGGGGCGTGCCCCATCGCCAGAATACAATGAAAGAAATGTATTAAACTCCTTGCCTGCCTCAATGGCTTTTGTGGCTTCTTTGAGTTGTGTCGGAGTCAAACCTTCAGCATTTAAAATGGGTTCGCGACCCGCGAAACGTATGGAGTCTTTGGCCTGGGCACTTGGTACGATCGCAACAACTCTTAAAAGCTCTTCACTCTGCGCCTGCAACGTTGGCTGAATATGGACTTGCTGCCATACTCCGGCGAGAACAAAGCTCAGCACAAAGAGAGTTCCAAACCAGCGTTTTTTGAATCGTATCGCTTCCATCCGATGACCTCCGCGATTTGACGGACTCAAACCAAATAAAAACCTCATCTGAGTCGTATGTATAAAATCAAATCACTTTGAGATTAGGGAGCTCTTCTCTTTCATGCAAGAATTTTACGGGTTTCGATGTTTGATGGGCGCTCATCGATACTGCTAAAATACACCCTAGGGATAACTCCCAAATTCAATTCACCAGTGCAATTCGGGTTTTGAACATGACTTCATAAGGGGTTAACCATCCCAAACACTTCATTGGTGTTTTGTTGTTCTTATCCGTGATTTGACTCAACTGCTTCTGAGTCAAACTTTTCAAGTAAGTTTTTGTTGGGATGTAACGTCTCAAGATTACAATCTTTCCTTCATTCAATCCACGTTGATAGGGCTTACCAGCATCACAAAAGTATATTTTTGTATCGAATGCCTCTTCAGTACTTTGATGCCTCGCATATTCACGGCCTTGGTCATTTGTAATGCTTTTGACCTTTTGATTCTTCAACATCTTCACTGTGGCATGATGAACTGTGTCGGCCTTATGGTTCTCGCACTTTAGAGCCTGAATATTACGACTTCTGTTTTTGCCAAGCATTGAGTCTTGCCCCCAGTGACCTTGGTATTTTCTGGATACGGCTGAGTTCGGACGCTCTTTCAGAGTCCGCATATGCGCAATAGAGCCGCGTTTATCATGAATCTTACGTCCACGCCTTCTTCGAGCTCTGTGGTGTTTGGGAAGCAGCTTAAAGAGCCTGCCGCCTCTTTGAGCGTCCTTGTAAATGAACTTGCAAATCGTCTCATGACTCACAGATTCAAAGCCTTCAAGTTTGAATCGCTCACTGATTTGCTGAGGTGTCCAGTGCTCTTGCAAATACGAGACAACAACATCTTTCATATGAGAAGTCAGTTTCTTGAACCAGTTCCGCTGTTAGAAACGTTCTTCACTCATCTCGTGAGCTTGCTTAAAACGATAACCTCTCAACCCTGAATTACGGCGAACTTCCCGACCAATTGTACTCGGGTGGAAACCAAGACGCTCTGCAATTGCTTTCAAGCTCCAACTCATCTTCAAAAGCCTATGAATCTCGATTCGATCTTGATAGTTTACTCTACGATACCTTCTCATCATGTACTCCTTTGTTCGGGGAAGTACTTGAGAAGGTATCAACTTTATAAGTCAGATTCTAAATTGCACTGGTGGGTTGAACTTGGGATTGCCTAATTTACCAGACCCTTCGTTGTACCCAGAAGATTTTCAAACGCAGCTTGACGCATTGGGGCCTCTCTTATGACAATCCTTTGAGCTTAACTCTAACAACGTGACACGCGGCGCGCTTTCTCTGGAAGGTGCGCCTGTGCCCGTGCCTTCGCAGCTGAAGTAGTGGCCTCGTTTACAATAGGTTCTTAAATCTAAAGTGTTTCGAACATTGCAGCCTGCTCTCATGGGGTAATGATGATCGAACTTCATTATCGTCATCAACACCATGCTCGACGAGCTCCTAGCCGTTACTTGGGCCGAATCTAGTGTCCATAAAATGCCCAAGAACTTTTGGGAGATTCTTAATATCCTCCACGATCATATAAAACGCAGGTACAATGGTAAGGATCATCCCTGTTGCCACCAAAATCCCAAAGCCAAGTGAAATCGCCATTGGAATCAGAAAGCGCGCTTGCAATGAAGTTTCAAAAATCATAGGTGCGAGCCCAAAAAAAGTCGTGAGTGAGGTCAATAAAATGGGCCGAAGTCGTCGGGTTGCGCCATAAATGATTGCATCAAAGGCACTTTGGCCCTCTTTGCGCGCTTGGTTGGTACATTCGATCAAAACAAGTGAGTCATTGATCACGACACCCATCAACGCAACCATTCCAAAATAAGAAATAATGCTTAAGCCATAACCCATTAAGACATGTCCCCAGATTGCGCCGATCATTCCGAAAGGAATGGCCGCAAGAATAATCAAGGGTTGGCTGTAGCTTTTAAAAGGAATCGCAAGCAATGCATAAATCATGAGCAATGCCAAAAGGCCGTTCGAGAAGAGTGAGCCAAGCGTCTCTCTTCTGCGTTCTTGCTGGCCGACGAATTCTACTGAGGCACCCGGGTAACGCTCAACGATCTTTGGGATAACCACTTCTTTAATACTTTGAATAACCGGCCCTGGCTCCTTGACGTCTACTGCGAGGTTTGCAGATAAGTCAACCTTACGGATTCCATTCTGACGCGCGATGCTTGTTGGTGAAAACGAGCTCTCAAATTCAGCAACTTGATCAAGGCGTAGTCGTTTACCGAGCGGGGTCTTAATTTGTAGACCTCCTAATAGTGCAAGGTCCTCCCTTTGTTCTTCTAAAAGCCGAACCATCACTTTGATTTGATTACGCCCGCGTTGTTCTCGAATGGCTTCGGCACCGAAATAAGCGTTTCGTAAAGTCTGACCGATCATGCTCGCGCTTAATCCTTCACTCACACCTTCAGGCTTGAGATGAACAGAGATTTGCCTTTTACCTGCTGTAAATGTTGAGCTTACATTTCGCAACTCATTGTAGTCTTTCAAGGCCGACTCAAAATCCTTTGCGACTTGGCCCACGACTTCGGAATCTGGGTGTCGAACTTGAACTTCGATATCTTTGTCTCCACTCGGGCCCGTTGCAGATTTAAAGGTCACGGCTTCAACATTCGGTTGTGGCGGAACATTCTCAGCCCAGTGATCGACAAAATCTTTAGCTGAAAAGTCACGCTCTTCACTACCTACAAGTTCGATACGAATTCGAAAAACATTGCGTGCACCAGCACCGTTGGTCACCGAACCGGGACCTTCGGCAAGACCGCCTTGTCCCATTTCTGTTAGCATCCCCAGTACCCGCTCTGGGCCAAAATCGTTCTTTGTTTGCTCTGCGGCTTTCTCGTATGCTTGATGGACAGCCTGGATGTTCTTTTCAGGTGAGCCAAAGGGTAAGCGTACGCTAACAGAAACTGAGTTTGACTCAAGCTTTGGTAGAAAATTAAATGGTAGTTTACCGCTCGCGATTCCTTGAGAAATAAAGAAGAGTGAAAGTGCGAAGGCTACAGAGATATAGCGTTGATTTAATATTACGATTAGGAGGGGCTTGAAGATTCGATGTGTAAAGAACTCCAAGCCACGGGCAACGCCTTCACGGATAAAGTCAATCGGCGCTAAAAGCCATGTAATAAACCTATGCAGCCCGTTCTCGTGTGCAAGATGAGCAGGAAGCACAAAGAAAGACTCAACCAATGAGCAGAAGAGCACCGAGATCACGACGATAGGTAAGATCCTGAAAAACTTCCCCGATACGCCAGGCACAAGCAGCAAGGGGGAGAACGACGCGATCGTGGTTAAAATCGCAAATGTGACAGGGGTCGCCATTTCACTTGAACCCTTCAAAGCGGCTTCTGCGAAAGAGTACCCTTCTTGTCTGCGAAGGTATATATTCTCACCAACAATCAAGGCATCATCAACAACCATTCCGAGTGTAACGATGAGACCAAAGAGTGAAATCATATTGATGGATGCGCCCATTGCATCCATAAAGAAAAAAGAACCCATAAACGAGATGGGGATCCCCATCGCAACCCAAAAGGCTAAGGATGCATCGAGAAAGAGCGCTAGAATAATCAAGACAAGTATTAGCCCTGTTTTTGCATTCCGTACCAGAAGATCGATACGTCCTTCCAAGAGCTCAGAGCGATCGGACCAGGCACGCATCTCGACGCCCATGGGCAAGTTTTTTCTATTGTTTTCAACAAAAGATTTAACCGCAGGCGCAATTTCAAGCGGTGTCTCGTCTCCGATTCGATAGATGTCGAGAACAATTGCGGGTGAGCCTTGATAGAAATTACCAATAAGGTCATCTTCGTACCCGTCTTTGATTTCGCCAAGATCGTCGAGGCGAATAAACACACCATTGGGAGAACCAAGAATAGGCATTTGCGCTAAACGATCTCCGCTACGTCGACGGTCAGAAACGCGAAGAAGGAGATCACCTTGTTTCGTTTCAATATTCCCGGATGGAATTTCTATCGAGTTTCCACGAATTCGTTGCGCAATATCATTGAGACTCAGATTGAGATCTTGAAGCTTGGCTTGATCGACATCGATTGAAATCTCTTGTGGTGACACACCCGTGAGCTCAACCTGTGTAATATCTCGATGATCGAGAAGTCGAAGACGAAGGTCTTCGCCGATTGCATGGAGCTCCTTTCGACTTCGGTCACCATAAATCACTAAAGAAATCACGCGGCTCTTCGGCTTAATGAGAGAAACCTGTGCTTCTTCAACGTTGTCTGGGAATGTCGTAATGCGATCGATATTGTTCTTGATATCCGCAAGCGCTCGCTCTGAGTTTACACCAAGCAAAAGTTCAACTTGAATTGCCGCGATGCCTTCTGCAGCTGTAGCATAAACATTTTTGATACCGTCAACGTTTCGAATCTGCTCTTCGACCGCCAGCACGATACCTTGCTCTACATCAAGAGGGCTTGCTCCCGGATAGGGAATCGTCACCGAGATTAAATCCAGATCAAAGTCAGGGAAGACCTCTTGCTTGAGTGAGAGAACCGACTTGAGACCAATCGCTAAGATAAAAAGCATCAAAAGATTGGCCGCAACCGAGTTCCGTGTCATCCATGCAATTGGGCCTCGGTAGGTCTTCTCAAGCCGTTGCTCTTCGTTTACATCACCATCAGCAGGGTTCGAAAATGTACCTAGCGGACTTCCACTTGTGTGTTCTTCTCGAATGTCTTTGCTCATGACTTCACCCGATTTTGTACAGCTTGGTCTTTTTGCGTTGAGCGCTTCGATTGAGAAGCACCTTCAGTCGACTTCACCTTTGCACCAACCTGCAATGCTTTGGGCGCATCGGTAATGATAGAAAGGTCAGGATCAAGTTGGTCGGCGGAATAGAGTCCTGAACTGTTTTCAAAAGAAATGTTGATCGATTTTGCTTGCGCTCTTGATTGACTATCAATGTACCAAATTATTGAGTTCTCCTTCTTTGCGAGAAGGGGCAGACGCGTCCACTCGACCGGGGTACCGACATTGAGTCGCACTTCTACCGAGCTCCCCGGTGAGAGTGAAGGTTTGTCTGGGCTATCAAAAGGGGCTTCCACACGAAGACGTGCAGTTGAGTTTTTTAATTGTGCGTCAAGCGACCCTTCGAGAAGTAGAAAGGTTGCATCCCAGGCATGCTCGACACCTTCAACCTTTTGAATTACTTGGCTTTGTATTGTTGTGCTTTGCGTTTTTACCGACTGAACCAGGTTGCTCGGTATTGATGCGCGCACTTGCACGGAGCGTGTCCCCATGAGTTGTGCAACCGGTGCACCACCGACCACTTGCCCGAGATCGATATTTTCAGAGACTACGAGTGCGTCGAAGGGAGCACTTAAGCGGGTCCGTGAAAGCTGAACATCCGTCATCACAAGCGCTGCCTGTGCTGCCTTTAATTTGAGTTTTGCAGCTTTAAGTTGAGGCTCACGACTTTGAAGTGTGTTGAGAGGCCCGACACTGTCTCCCAAGAGGGTCTTTTCCTTTGCTGCGAGTTTCTGTCGATTTTCTTCGACTTCAATTTCAAGTTTGGCTGCTTCAACTTGTGCGACTTGAGAGTCACGTTTTGCTTTGAGGTCTCGATCATCAATTCGTGCGATAAGGTCACCCTTTTTCAAGCGCGACCCGGTTGTGAACCCCTCACGTACCCAGATAATTTTTCCAGGGACTTCAGGGATGAGACTCACAGACTCCGACTGAACGACGCTTCCACTGGTCGAGATTTTAAATGCTTCTTTAACACGTTCGGGCTTCGTTGTCGCGACACTGTAGACTACCCCTTCACCTTTTTCCTTACGGACCTCTTGCTTCTTGGAGAGCGCCTTTTTAATGAAGAGTCCGCCGCCAACAATAGCGATAATAATGATGACGCGAACGATATTTTCGGTGAGTTTAGACATAATAACTTCCTAGAGCTTAGTTGGCTTCATGTAGACGCTGTACCCATTCACCGCCTTGGGCCAAATCGAATTGAATACGTGCGTCGATAAGCTGACGTTGGTTGATGATAAGATCGTTTTGACTTTGAAATCGCTGAATATTGCTCATGATTAAAGCCTCAATACTTGTAAGCCCTTCCTGATAGGCTGCAAGTGCAACTTGATAGCTTTTCTCTGCTTGCTTCGATTTTTGTTCCAAGAGCTTACGAAGCTCCCAGCAATTGTTCAGGTTTTCAACGGAAGCCTTGAGCTCAATATGTTGGTTGCGCTTTTCATTGAGGAGCTCAAGCTCTGCCGCGCGCAAAGCATGTTGCGAGTCTTTGAAAGCGAACCATTGCTGACCACCACGAAAGAGGGGCAACGATGCTTGTAACCCGGCACCCCAAAAATTCTGAGTTGAGAGTTCCGTCATATAGAAGCCTTGATAACCGTACTGTGCGTTCAAGTTCAGACTTGGCAGAAATCCACGCCACGCAACACCCTTTTGGGACGACGACTCTTCTTTCTGAAGTTCGAGTCGCTTCAAGCTCGCACGGAGTTCGAGTTCAGGTTCGGGTGCAAGTTCGCGAAACGGGAGAGGAAGTGTTGTATTCAACACTTTCAGGTTGAGATCACGTTGTGTTAAATTTTCGATTTGAAGTTTGCGCTGACGCTGTGCGGACTCAATGCGTGGAACCTGCACTTGAAGCGCTAAGAGCTGTTGTTCTTGCTGCAAAACCTCAGACGCTGAGGCCAACCCACTTTCAAATCGAGCCTTGACCACTTCAACAATCTTGGTGTTCTCTCGCACTTGTTCAAAGAGGAGCTTAAGCTGTGCATCTCCTGCAAGGATATCGTAGTAGAGCCCTGAAAGTCTTTCGACGATTGCAGTTTTGCTCTCCGTTCCTTGCCATGAGAGTGCCTCGCCCTGAATCTGAATGCTTTTGCTTTGCAGCCAGTGTTGCCCTGCATAATCAATTCTCCAACCCGCTTGCAGTGAAAGCGAGCCGTTCCCATAAACATCGGGGGGTACGGGTTGACCCGGCATGGAGCCGCCGGGGCCTAAACCACCAAATTGAAAACCCAGGGATTCTGTTGGTGCAATATTGGCTTTAAAGTTGAGTGCGAGTTGTGGGTAGAGCGCCGATCGGCTTTGTTGAGTCTTTGAGTGTATCGAGTCTTTTCGTGCATCCAGCGCTTGAAGATTCGCATTAGCCTGAAAAGATTGTTCAATTAAACTCTCTAAAATCGGGTCGTCCCAACGCTCCCACCAGGCTTCATCGGTCGCTGAAGCACTAGCCGATAAGACGACGGACGTTATCAAGCAAAAAGCAGAAAGGAATATTGAATTGGGAACCATAGTAAGTTAGTACTTACTAACTTACTATATTGCAAGTCTTTTGCACGAGGATTCCCAAAGTGGCGCGACCCAAGCAGATTAGCGATGAAGACCTGATTGCATGTGCCCGCAAGCATTTTCTCGATGAGGGAATTCACGTCTCGTTACAAACAATTGCCGATCATCTCGGAATCTCTCAGCCCGCATTGGTGAAACGATGTGCTACGAAAAGAAACCTCTTAATTCTAGCGTTAAAACCAAGTCTGCCGATGTTTCTAGGGGACTTAATGCAGGCCCCGAGTGCCGATGACGATCTTTTTACACGACTCAATGCCCTTGCGCTTCAAACAATCGAATATTTGTCGACCGCGATGCCACGTGTCATGCGTCTGCGTGACGCGGGTATCGAGCTGAACGAACTCTTTGAGGGGTTTCCAAAGGCGCCACCACTCATGATGCGCGAGGCTTTTGCAGGGTTCTTTGCCCGGGCGATCGAACACAAACACCTTAGCACGATTCATCCTGTTGAGACTGCCACCATGTTTTTAGGGGTGCTGCAGGGCTATGTTCTGGTGCAAATTTTAGAATCCGCGGACTTTGATCGCGAGAAAGCACAACATTACGTTTATCACACCCTTGAAACATTGAGAAAAGGCTTGTGTTAGGTCGCAAAAAAAACGGTGCACTCTTTGTACATTGAATCCTCTTTCTACCAATGGACGAAAGCCAAAACCCGGGACACGCATGAAACATCAGAGCGACATCGAATTATACTTTGCACCACGAACACGGTCTTTGACTGCCTTATGGTGTCTTGAAGAGTTGAAGGTTGATTATGAGTTAAAAGCTCTTCAACTTGCGAAGGGTGAGCATCGCACTCGAAAACACTACACGCTAAACCCGATGGGAAAGGTTCCGGCACTTCGGGATGGCGATGTCCAAGTATCGGAAACAGGTGCGATATGTCTATACCTTGCTGACCGTTATCGTGAATCTATTCAGCTTTCACCCGATTTGAATGATAGCCAACGTGGGGACTTTTTGCGTTGGTGTTTCTTTGCGGGTTCAGTCGTCGAACCCTGCATTGCTGAGAAGCTTTTCTCTTGGGATATTCCAGATACCACTATCGCATGGGGATCTACCGAGCGTATGGCCAAAGCAATAACCCACACACTTCAATCAAGTACCTGGTTGCTTGGTGAGGAATTCACATGCGCAGATCTTTTGGTGGGTTCTTCTCTACGTTTTGGTGTACTCTTTGGCGCATTCAAAGGAATCGAAGCGATCGAGAACTATGTGAACCAACTTGAAAAACGAGAGGCATTGCAACGTGCATTAACAATCGAATCCAGTTGTTTACTGGAGGCTTAGAAAGCCATTTGTGTGTTGATGTAAGCTTCGCCGTTAATCTTCTTCCATGAAAAGCTTGTAGAGTTCTTCAACGACTTCTGGTTTTACAAAAGGATTTCGATCGTTAAAACCTGTGAAGTTATTAAAGTCACCCGCGCGCCAAAAAAAGTCATCTGTTTGACCGTTACTACCCCACCACCCAGCATTGATCGCTTCATTGTTCTTATCAAACTCAAGCCACATTGTTCCTATTTCTGTGCGGTATCGAATAACATTGTTCTTGGGGGATATTTTACCCGCAACACCCGTGCCCAAGCCCCTTATTTCCCGTCGGGACAAGCGTTCTTGATCAAAGATTGCAAAACGTCCCATGGGTGCATTCCAAACTTCTTCTGTCGGCTCTTCATCGCGTGCCATCGCCCGACCTTCACTTAACCAACGGTAGACGTTGTCCACGACTTCACGAGGGTCCATATCTCGCGGTGTCTCCGCACTAATATAAGCAATATCTTTGGTTTGAATCTTGCGCTCCTCACCAGTGGCTGCATTTTTAAAGTTGAGCGTCTTCCCAAAAAACTTTTTCTTTGGGTCGGTGATTGTTAGAATATCGCCGTCTCGAGCTCCCGCACCTTGTGCTTCAATTGAATCAACGATAGGCTCGCCTTCTTGGGTCGTGAGATACCCATCAAGTCTCGTGCCATCCTTCAGCGCTAGTGTTTGAGGCTGATTATTGTATCGATCTCCAAAAAAATCTGTTCCTTGTGACTGACTTTGTGAGATTAATGTAAGCAAACCCATCATATCCTGTTTTGTAAAGGTCTCCCCCATATACTCGACAAACTCTTTCTTCGGTTCCGAAAACAACATTCCAGCGAGTGCTACCTTGTCGCAACTTCCCCACCAGCTTACATCGCTTGTATTGTTGAAAGAGAGTTCTGTCGGGTGCAGTCGTTCACCGCCATCACCCACGCGTGGTGTCGATGAAAAGACGAGATGGAGATAGTCCTCTTTGAGATGACCCTTGCTATCAAGAAGATTGTGAAAAACTAAAAGTGCACCGCTTCCTTCACTGAAAGAATACGATTCACTTTGAACCCACTTTTGACCATCCCACTCACTTTGGCGCTCCACATCAATGGTAGAAATACGGGAGGCGTCATTGATATGAAGCGCCTGATTCGACTCAACGTCAATCCACGTATCCGAATCAAACTCCGAAGGTTTCACCAGTGTCTCTTCGTCCAAGACATAGATAAAAGATTCCAAGAGATAGGGCTCTACGCTTCGCAGACCCCCATCCGCTTCGATGAAGTTGATATTCACATCTGCGCGAATCGTCCCATCCCCATCGAGATCTACGCCTGTACTTCGTTCCGCATCTCTTTCGTTGAGCTGGTCATTCGGAATAAAATACCCACTCTGGTTACCACCCGAGAGTCGGCTCTTTAACGCAGGTGTTTTTTCATAGTCCAGCGCACCGGATTCGTGCCCCAGTTTCTCTAAGAGTCGGTCAAATTTAGCAAGAACACCCTCTTTAGCCCATAAATGCGATCTGGGGTCTCCTTCATCATCGATGCCATCCCCCGCCATTGGCCAGTATGTTGTTTTCCAGACATCACCGCCTCGAACCTCGCGCTTGTCTGTAATAAAATACTCTTTTCCGCGTGCGGCTTCGGCAAGATCATTATGTGTATCGTAGTCACGATCGAAATTTGCATAGCGAATTAGTGTTGTCGCCATCGCGCTTCGTTCAAGTGAACGAAAAATCATCTCTGCATCTTTCGGCGGAAGACGCGCTGACAATTCTCGAGCACGTTTGCCGTATTCGTATACAACTTGAAGTCCAATCTCGGGGGTGCTTTCCATTTCAGACTTTAACTTCTCTAAATCCAATCGAAGGTTAATGTCCACATCATCAAGATCATCGACATCCGCAGCGGAGCTTATCGTGGGTTCCGAAAACCAATTCTCTCGTAGAAAATCTTCTAAGATGGTTTTTGCATCCTTCTGAAAAGCATCTTCGGGTAAGATTGCAAGCATTCGTTTGAGGTCGTTGAGTTCGCGTTGCGAGATCGTAGCGTCTGCTTGAAGCGCGTTCACAAGATTGTTTGCGTCTTCACTTCCTATCGCCTTGTTCCCCTTTTCATACGTGCGAACTTCTTGACGAATGACGCGTGTCTTAAACTCTCTTGATAATTTTACCATCAAAATCTCCAATCAATTCGAAATTGAGTCTTGCTCTGGTATTGGCTCCATAAACTTATCGTAAATCTTTTTGACGAGCTTTGGTTTCACGAAGGGGTTTCTTGGGTTGAAGCCTTTAAAGTTTTTAACCTCTGTCGGTCGCCAGTAGAAATCATCGTCTTGCCCACCATAACCCCAACCTGCATTCACTGCGCGGTCTTTCTCATCAAAAGAAATCCAAAAGTCACCGATATCTGAGGAGTATAAACGTGTTTCGTGTTTCGGGTCAGGCGGACCTGCGAACCCAGGTTTTAAACTGTCCATACTCTCATTCGGAACCACTCGATTGGACGAAATGGAGAGTCTCGATTCGCTGGCATTCCAAACTTGATCACCCGCATCTTCATCTTTCGCAAAGGGCTTTCCTTCTTCGAGCCATGAAAAGAGCGTATTGATAACCTCACGTGGGTCCATCTCACTTTTTGTTTCAAATCGAATATAACCAAGGTCCTTGGTTTTTAAGTTCCGCGTTTCACCAGTTAAAGGATCTTCAAAGGCAATCGTGTCACCAAAGATGTCCGGATCAGGGTCTGCGAGAATCATGGTATCCCCCTCGAGGGTGTACCCAC
This sequence comes from Myxococcota bacterium, assembly GCA_020630615.1. Taxonomy (GTDB): domain Bacteria; phylum Myxococcota; class UBA727; order UBA727; family JAHDBA01; genus JAHDBA01. The sequence goes on from JAHDBA010000005.1 coordinate 31,859, forward strand.
CTTGTTGTCGAATAGCGTCTTCCAAATTACATCCATTCGCTGGACAACCCTCGCCAGTAAAGCGGCGTCCACGCTTCGTGATCAATGTTGATGGCTGTTCGTTGAAACGTGAACCAAAGAAATCCGAGTTGTCCATTTGACTGTCGGCAATCACGGTAAGCAGGCCGAGCATATCTTGTTTCGTAAAGGTTACACCATCAATCGTGACCTCGTCACGAAGTGGTTCCTTGAAAAGAATACCCGCAAGGGCAACTTTATCACAGCTACCCCACCAACTCGCATCGTAACTCCCACTGACTTTTCCATCACTATTTGGGTTCGTATAAACGACATATTCTAAGGCGTCCCCTGTAATTTCTTTATCCGTGCCTTCTGCATAAAAACGAAGTCGAATCCCATCATCGGTCTTCTCTATTTCTTTTCGTAGCGGGACTTCATCGCCATCCACTCGAAACACGGGATTCAAGTCTTCGATAGCAACGGGGCTCCAGGCACCAAACTCATCGAGAAAATCAACTTGGACACCGGCCGTAATTTTGCCGTCGCCATTAAAATCGAGGCCCGTTGTTCGTTCGGCATCGCTTTCTTTAACACGACTTGCAGGAATATAGTGTCCGTCCTCACCTTTGCCAATCAACCAATTCAAGGCCGGCAAGCGTTCATGCTCAAGAGCACCCGTCTTTTTACCATTGGCTCTAAGATAGGCATCAAACTTATCGAGTGGCCCATGGGCGGCCCAAAGATTCCTTTTTGCGTTCCCGTCTGGGTCGCCCACAGAACCAGCCATTGGCCAGTAGGTTGTGTTCCATGTTTTGTGCACCGAGCTCGATCGTTCATCGGGTCGTACAGGGATCTCTCCCCGAAGCGCTTCATGCAGATCGCTCATCGTATCGCGATCGCGATCCATATCTGCATAACGAATCAAAACAGTTGCCATCGCTGTTTTTTCGAGCGAACGAAACATTTTCGCAGACTCTTCTGGCTCCATTCGAGCAGAGAGTGTTTTCGCACGAACACCATATTCATATGCGATCTCAAAACCCAGAGCAGGATTCTTCTTAATCTCAAAAGCACGATCGTTAACTTCTTGCCGAAAAGCAGCCTGAAGCTCGATTGTGTTAAGGCTTTCCAACGATGCAGCACTCACTTTTTGAGAGCGACCTTTCACCTGCAGCATAAAACCTTCGAGCACGGATCGAGAATCCTCCACAAAGGCATCTCGTGGTAGGTTATCGATGAGCTGCCTTAGGTCCGCACGTTCATCGAGACTGAGCTCGCTATCGTTACCAAGCTCTAGCAAAATATTTGAGACGTCTTGATGGGAGATATGCTCATGACCATCCCGTACACGATCGTAGGTTTGTTGAATCAAAGAACTTGAAAATTTAATATCCATAACAACCTTCCTCGCCAAACATGCAAAGCTTGCATGATTTTTGATCGTCGCGGGGCTACGTGCAACTTAGCGATTGAGTTGTCTCATTATATTATAACGGCTTATAAGCACATAAAAGATCGGTATTCGTAGTGAGCACAAGAGCTTCGAGTGCTACAAAATCTTCCGGTTGCGGTGATTTCAAATCCCATAATCGTTCATGAGCACCGACCATTCTAAGCTTTGGCGCAACTGAGCAATAGCTGAATCGAGGGCACGTCGATCTTTTGCGTTGACATGTTTGCTATAAATGAGCGTTAAGAAATCTTCACCAAAACGAATTCCCGGGACGAGTTCAATACCTTCGACAAGCTTCTTTTCTTCAATGAGGAATTGCAATGAAGGTTCATCGTACGCGAGCACATCAATGTCGTCTTTTTGAAGTGCATTCGAAGCACTTTCAAGATCGTCATACTCCACAACTTTTCGAAAGAGCTGTCGTTCGAGCCAATCTTGGCTTCCCTCGTTCTTAACAACACCAACGCGTGCATCACGGAAATCTTCTAGGCTTTGACGGGCAGAGACACCATTGACAGTCAGGCTTGAAGCGATGCTCGCGGTAAATCCAGAGATTAAGACAATGGCGCTAAACATCCAAACCAAAGCAATAAGGCGTCCTCCAAGTGTCCGGGGAGATTTATCACCATAGCCAACTGTCGTCATTGTTACGGCGGACCACCAGAAGCCCTGCCATAAACCTTGGATACTGTTTTCAAATTCTTCGTTGTTGCCGCGACGCTCGAAGAACCAAACACCCGCTCCAAAAAACATAATCGTGGCAATTAAGGCAAACATTGCCTCTAAAAAACGTAGGGACACTAACGACGAAAGTAATCCTGATATTTTTGACTGTGCATTTCCGCGGTAGCTTACAAAAGACGAATAGGTACTAAGGATTGGCGTACTTAAAAAAAATTCTTCCTCGAGCTCTTGATTCTCAACGTGAAGAAGCGAGGTTGTCGCAGGATTGAGTACGACATCAACCTGGCCTTTCAGTAGCGCCTCACGTAAGTCCGCTGAGCGAAGCAAAACATATTCACTTTCAATATCTAATTTCCTGGTAGCACCCTCCCAAATCCAAAAATTGAGACCCTGTGGCTTCTCGACTTCGTTACCAATGTTCCTATAAACATAGGGTGCTTGGTTGCTATAACCCACTCTCAGTGTTTTGTTCTTCGCTCGATCACTTTGCACATGTCTACGCACATTTTTAAAAGAGGCATCATCGTTACTCTTCGAAAGATGGGAATGAAATGCAAGTTGAACACCCGCATCTTTACTCTGTGTAGGCCTGCCATTGCCTTTACGATCAAAGGCAAAACTACCAATGCTGACAGTCAAGCAAATCATGATAATAGGAATGCGAAAGAGCATGCTCTACTCTACAAAAGCATACCCCCCAGCTTCAATCATGGGCGTCAAGTGTCTCAGTTTAACAATAACCAGGAATCTTTCGTAAAAGATAAAATCCGAGTTCGTGTTGATTTCGGTAGACACGATGTTGTGAGTGCTTCATCACTTCAGGTATGACTCGCTTTATTCGTGATACCTTCTCTCGTTTACTGGCCCTCTTCATTTTTTGTTTCCTCTTCCTCTTCTTTGGTGTGAGTTGTGCGACGTGTCTGGGGGCACTCGATAACACAATGGTGATTGATGATGGCATTCTAATGGTTTCATTGGACCAAAAGCTTGTAGAACAAGGTGTTGTAAGCCCTTTTTCGGGCTCGCCATGGGCAGATGAGTTCGGTCTAGGTGGGGAGCTCGGCCTCGATCAAGTTTTGGATGCGATTCAACAGGCTAGCGAGGATGAGAAAATTCATGCACTCGTCCTAGATATTGATGGAGTTAATTGTGGTTGGGCGCAAATGAATGCAATTCGAAAAGCTCTGAGTGACTTTAAAGCCAGCGGAAAACCCCTGCAAGCATATCTTGAAAGGGTTAGCATGCGCAATCTTTATCTTACGTCGGTTGCAGATAAGATAAGTGTTAACCCCTTAGCGCATACGCACGTCGTTGGCCCGTCAATCGAGATTACCTATTACCAAAAGCTCTTAAGTGAACTTGGCGTCAAACCAGAGATTATCTATGCCGGTGATTTCAAGAGTGCCACAGAGCCCTTTCGACGAAAGGATATGTCACCTGAGAATCGAGCACAGCTTGGCGCTCTGCTCAAAGCATTTCGTGACGAAATACTGCAAGGTATCGCAGAAGGTCGAGGTCTTGATCTTGATGAACTCGATTCAAAAATCAAAGAAGGTGGATTCCATCATCTTGAAGAGATTCTACAAAACCGAATCATCGATGAGCAAAATTCGGAGATCGGCTTTCTAAAAGCACTAAAGCAAAAACTGCTCAAAGACGCTCACGACGATCAAAGCGAGAGGAGCGATGATGACGATAAACAAGACACCAAGCTAACTTTGATTCGTTTACAAACCTATATTCAACATTTGGCAGAAAAGAAAACAACTGGCCAAAGGGAAAGCGAATTTAACTTTTCAGGAAGCGCTAAGATTGCATGGCTTTATGCTGAAGGTGGAATCGTTGATGGCAATCCAAACTCCAATGCGCGTGCCATCGCATCGAAGGCAATGATTCGCGAGTTGAGAAAAATTTCAAAGCAAGACAATCTCAAGGCATTGGTTCTTCGTGTAAATAGCCCTGGTGGAAGTGCACTCGCCTCAGAAGTGATTCTGTCAGAAATTAAAGAACTGAAACAACGCGGTGTAACGATAATTGTCAGCATGGGTGATATGGCAGCTTCCGGTGGGTATTATATTGCAGCATTGGCGGATGAAATTATCGCAGATCCATTAACAATCACAGGGTCGATAGGTGTCTTTAGCATGATGTTCAATGGCGAAGAACTCTTGAAAGACAAAGCGAAATTATCCTTTGATCACGTTGTGCTTGATCAAGGTGGTGATTTCCCTCAAAGTCCACTTTTGAACAGAGCGCTAAAAAGCGAAGAACGCTCGATTTTCGAAAAACAGATTATGAATGTTTATAATATATTTAAGGGGCATGTTGCAGTGGGGCGTGAGATGACTCTTGATGAGGTCGAAGCTGTTGCGAAAGGGCGTGTGTGGACTGGACGCGAAGCCCAAAGTAAAGGTCTTGTTGATAAACTAATGCAGGTCAATGCTGTGCTTCCTTATGTGAGACAGCTCTTAGACGACGAGGACGCAAACGTGCATTACTACCCCAAAGCGCCAACGCCTTGGGATTTTCTAGAAGACTTGGTGCATCGAGACGAAATACTATTTGAAGACAATGTATTCCTAAGTCCCTTTCTCAAAAAGTGGCAAGACGTACAAAGTCTTCTGAATGGCGGGAGCACACAGGCCAGAACGCCATACGAATTGAGGTTTCACTAAACGTCATCACAGGTATCGCAACGACAAGAATGAAACAGAAGTGCACGTCCTTTATGTTCACAAAAGATGATGAGTTTATGAGTGGTTGCGAAGCAAATGCGAATTGAACGTTGTCTTTCGCTTCACGTCAAGACTAATGCGTGACATGAACACGTCTTTATGCTAACCCGTTATGATGTCTAATTTTTTTCGTAATCTATGGAAGGAACATCGTATTTGGCTTTATGCATTTGGGTATTTCGCTGCGTATGTCCCCTTTACATTTCTGTTGAAAAGTCTTTCAAAAGGTTTGTTACCAAACCAGGCAAAAGCAATATCAGGCTTTTCAATGTTGCCGCTCTCGGTCGGGGCGTCGATCGTCAGTATGCTTCTTGTCATTACCTATTTAGGGTGGTGGAAACATGCTTCGAGAATTAAACTTGGTGAAATCTCTCTACCAGCACCAACCCGTTGGACATTTGTCTCAGGCCTTTGTACCGCGCTCATTGTTATCACCACCACTCTTGCTTACACTTTTGAAGGCGTATCGATTGTATTGGTGATGCTTTTGATGCGCGGTGGTCTTTTGGTGCTCGCACCTCTGGTTGATCTTTTATCTGGGCGCCGCTCACGTTGGTTTTCTTGGGTTGGTTTACTTTTATCGTTGGCTGCACTCTTTGTTGCCTTCTGGGAAAAACGAGGTTTTGACATCACGATTTTATGCACGATTGATATTATAGTTTACCTCACGTCATATTTTGTTCGCCTTCGTTTCATGAGTAAGCTTGCAAAGTCTGAAGACGACAATATTGCGAAAAAATATTTCGTTGAAGAACAGATTGTTGCAACACCGGCCGTGTTTATCTTTCTATTCTCACTATATTGCATGTCTTCATTATCGACTTCCAATCCAATTCTTGATGCGGTGAGTTTTGGTTTTAGTGATATTTTCTCGACCAATGTTTGGCCCTACGTCATATTTATTGGTTTTTGCTCGCAACTTACCGGCGTTTTTGGTGGCTTGGTTTTGTTGGACAAGAGTGAAAATACTTATTCTATTCCAGTTAATCGTTGTTCGAGTATCTTGGCAGGTGTGTTGGCCAGTTTTCTTTTAGCTGCGTTGATGGGTCAAAAGCTCCCAAGTAACTATCAACTTATCGGTGCGGCATTAATTTTATGTGCAATTCTAGCGTTAACAATTCCCGTGATGATGCCACAATCTAAGACAACCAAAGATTAGAAATGAAGTTGCTTACGAGCACTCATAGCTTAAGGCCAATAGAATGCACGTTTAAAGGCCGTCATTGAAACGCGAAAAATACTTTGGGAGTGAGTTCCCACTTTCAATATCTCAGGTGTCTAACTCATGAAGCCCAAAAATATGGGGCCAATAAGGAGTTAGAAATGAGAAAAAATCTATTGAATTCCCCAACAGTATTATCCTTGGTTATGGCCCTGGGCACATGCGCGATCACAGGATGTGGGCCGATTGAAAGGGATAGAGTAGATGCAACTGATTTTTCCACCGAAGAGTTTTGTGAATACCGTCAAAACATGAAGTTTGATTGCGGGTTTGTAGATCCTGATTTTCCCGCTCAGTTGAACAATTCTGCCACCAATATTATTTGTAGTGTCGTCGACATGAAAATAGAAAACGCAGGATGCGTTGACGAATACCAGTCAATGATGAAGCGCTATGTTGATGAAACAAATGGTCTGAATTGTGATGAACTTGAGGAGCTAAGGTTAAGCCAAGAGCTCATTACTTTAAATGATGATTTCTTGACTTGCATGCCGGATGAAGAAACTTAAAATTACAAGTACGTATTCGATCCCTCCTTAAAAGGAGGGTGTTTTGTTTGTGAACTCGGGATAAGCCAATAGTCGAGCAAGCACCCTCAGAAGTCGGCGTCTTAAACATTCAGACTCTACCTAAACGATGCAGGCTACAGTTAACGAATCCTAAGATTCCAGGTCAGCTTGAGTTGCGCGAAGGTAACCATAAGCTCCCCGCATTGAACTATTCCGTTCATGTTATTGAGACCCTTCCTGATGGGCAGGAGCGCACAACACGACGAAAACCAATCACGATTCGTAAGGGGAAAACCCTCGAATGGAAACTGTAGCGTTTGGATGCAGACGATTATGGATGGATTCCATATCGAAAAAGATACTCAAGAGATTTAGTTTGCTTTAAGCGAGACTCACACCTTGAATACCGAACCAAAACCATTGACGTCGTGATGATAGGAGTTACCCTTTGCTCATGACTTCATATTTTTTCTATTAGTCACAGAAATAATCGTAGTCTTGCCGTCTCGGCATGCAGACGTGCTCTTCACTATACCTAAAAATTGAATACAACTTATTCTCCGTAGGGAGAAAAGAGGTGAGCAATATGTCAAAACGACATTCAGATCTATATTTTGGTCACGAGCGAAATTTTTGGTGGAACCAGGATTTCCTTGAACTTATGGCAAAGCGCCTAAACCTTTCAACCTACTCATCTGTACTCGATGTCGGCTGCGGTGTCGGGCATTGGACACGTACTTTAGCAAGCCTGATGCCGTCTAAGGTTCAGTTTACTGGGGTCGACCAAGAACCTGAATGGATCCGACAAAACCGGCTTTGGGCGCAGGAACATGATCTTAATAAGAACTTCTCTTTCAAGCTTGGCGATGCGAATCATCTACCTTTTAAGGACGAAACATTTGAACTCGTCACATGCCAGACGCTATTGATTCACTGCGCCGAGCCGAAGAAGGTCTTGCGCGAAATGTTGCGTGTACTCAAACCAGGAGGTTTGATTCTGTGTGTCGAGCCCTCAAATCTTGCAAACCAAGGCGTACAAAGCTCTATTCGTATGCATGACGATATTGATACGCAAATCAAACGCATTGCATATTTTTGTCGTATTCAACGCGGAAAGCGAAACCTTGGTGAAGGAGATCTCTCCTTTGGAGACCGTTTACCCGGCGAACTCAATGCGCTTGGTGCTCAAAATATAAGTGTCTACACCTCAGATAAAACCAGTACGTTGGTTCCTCCCTATCGAGACGCTGGAGCAGCAGCATTGACGGACGCAATTATTAGACAGCATGAAGAAGGTTTCCTGGGTTGGCATGAAGATGAGGTGGAGCGCTACTTCCTTGCTGGTGGGGGCACGCCCGCAGAGCTTCAGGATTATAAACTACTCTTTAGAAAAGACCTTGAGTGCAGTGTTGATGCGCTCAGGCGTAACGAATATCATTGTGCCGGTGGTGATGTTCAGTATCTCGTTTCTGCAATCAAGGCGTGATGAAAATCCCAAACGAAATACCACACAAAACGCCCAACAATGTCGGGCGTGTTGCGAGTCATCAAATTTTAGAACCTTTCCGATTATGAAATCACATTCAAATCACTCTTGGGCTTTGCGGGCACTGTCATCTCATCTACAGGTGGTGCAAACTGTGTCAGCTTGATGCCATCTACAGCCGATTTATACTCTTCAATTGTTGGTGTGCGCCCAAGAATTGATGAGAGAACCACCACAGGGGTCGAAGCGAGAAGTGACTCACCTTTTTTATCTTCCGCATCTTTCACAACACGACCTTGAAATAGACGTGTCGAGGTTGCCATTACTGTATCTCCCTTCTCGGCTTTTTCTTGATTCCCCATGCATAGATTGCATCCGGGCCTTTCAAGGTACATGATGTTCTCATATTTCGTGCGCGCGACAGTTTTCGGCGCGTTATCGTCAAACTCAAAACCCGCATATTTGCTCAGAACATCCCAGTCACCTTCAGCTTTAAGCTCATTGATAATATTGTAGGTTGGTGGTGTAACAACGAGTGGAGCTTTAAACTCGATTCCGCCATTTTGCTTTTCAAGATTTCTAAGCATTTGTGCAACAACTTGTAGATCACCTTTATGCACCATGCACGAACCGACGAATCCGAGATCCACTTGCTTCTCACCCGCATAGTGAGAGAGTTCTCGAATTGTATCATGTGTATAACGCTTAGAGATATCATCGTTATGAACATCCGGGTCGGCAATCATCGGCTCATCAATAATATCCAAATCGACCGTAAACTCTGCATAGTATTTTGCGTCTTCATCAGGTGCCAGTGCAGGTTTGTCTCCACTCTTGATTTCGGCGATTCGTTTATTCGCAAGATCAACCAACCCTTGAAGAACCTTCTTCTCGTTATCCATACCTGTGTTCAACATGATTTGGATACGCTCTCTAGCAATCTCAAGCGATTTGATAAGCGTTGCATCGTTTGAAATACAAATCGAAGCTTTCGCTTTCATTTCTGCAGTCCAATCGGTGAAGGTAAATGCCTGGTCAGATTCAAGCGTACCAATATGAACTTCGATAATGCGACCTTGAAAGACATTCTCTCCGTCAAACTCTTTAAGCATTTGAGCTTGGGTTGCATGTACAACATCCCGAAAGTCCATGTGGTCTTTCATATTGCCTTTGAATGTCACCTTAACGGACTCCGGGATAGGCATTGAAGCCTCACCAGTAGCCAAAGCCAAAGCCACTGTGCCAGAGTCTGCACCGAACGCGACACCTTTTGACATGCGTGTATGTGAGTCACCACCAATCACAATCGCCCAATCATCAATGGTGATATCGTTCAAAACTTTGTGAATTACATCGGTCAGTGCTGGGTACTTATGCTCTGGGTGACGACCGGTGATTAAGCCAAAGTCGTGCATAAACTTCATCAAGCGCGGCGTGTTCTCTTGGGCTTTTGCATCCCAAACCGAGGCAGTATGACAACCGGACTGATAACCAGCATCGACAATCGGCGAAATTGTAGTCGCGGCCATCATCTCAAGTTCCTGTGACGTCATGAGTCCAGTCGTGTCTTGAGAGCCGACAATATTCACTTCAACACGAACATAAGAACCTGCATGGAGTGTCGCCCCAGAGGTACCGACGGCATTCCTATTAAAGATTTTTTCAACTGCCGTTAGGCCTTGACCCTCATGCGTCACTTCACTTGATGGCGCAAAGACTATCGGCATGTCAATCTCAAGGGTTTTCGCAGCAAAAGCTTGAAGCTTTTTACCAAATACGATCGCATACGACCCACCGGCGCGCATGAACTCAATCTTTTGTGGCGTAAAGGCAGATGAGATATCCATTACAGCTTGCCCATCTTTGTATAACTGCTTTTCACGTGTATTAATCGTTAAGACAGTACCCGTATCGATTGAGTAATTCTGCTTGAGAACAGCTTCACCATCTTCATCAACAATAAGCTCACCAGAATCGTCAAAAGTCTTCACCCAGTTTTTGAGATCAAGACCAATTCCACCCGTCACACCAACAGTTGTAAGAAAGATAGGTGAGATCCCATTTGTACCTGCGACCACTGGCGCAATATTGATAAAGGGAACATAAGGGCTCGCTTTTTTGCCAATCCAAAGTGCAACATTGTTCACACCAGACATACGCGATGAGCCCACACCCATCGTCCCTTTCTCTGCCACGAGCATTACGCGTTTATCGGGGTGCGCATTTTGAAGCTCAAGAAGTTCTTGCTGACGTTTTGTATCGTGCTCAAACATGCACTGGCCGTGAAGTTCGCGATCGGAACGTGAATGTGCATCGCTTCCAGGCGAGAGAAGGTCCGTTGAAATATCGCCAATACCTGCAACGAAGGTTACCAAATCAATCGTCTCAGGTAACTCCGGCAGTTTGGTAAAAAAGTCTGCGCGAGCATAACTTTCAAGAATGTCTTTCGAAATGGGGCAACCGTGTTTGAAACCTGCTTCAAGTCTTTCCATGTCGGCTTCGTATAAGAAGACCTGTGTCTTGAGCACTTCTGCTGCCGATTTTGCGATCTCAACATCTTTTTGATCGAGAACAAGATCAAGAAGTACCTTGATAGAAGGCCCGCCTTTCATATGTGAGAGTTGTTCAAAAGCAGATTCAACCGAGATTTCAGCAACCCGACTCGTACCCAATACGATTTCCTTTAGAAATTCCGCTTTGACTCCAGCTGCACTCGTGGTTCCAGGCAAAACGTTGTAGGTGAAGAAATTTAAGGACTGTTGATGGGCCGGATGCTCAGGGTCCTTCACTTGCGCAATAACAGCACTCATGAGTTCCGCTCCATCGATCGGCTTCGGGTTTAATCCTTGTGTTTTACGCTCTTCAATTTCGTTGAGATAGTCTTGATACAGGGTTTCATTTTGAGTTGTTGTCATGATGCCTCCATAATCGAAAACCTTTCAATCTTCGATCGCAATCGCTATTTTCACGCTCAATATAAAGGGAGAATGCACTTGGATAAAGCCCAAATCTAAAACTTTAGCGGATTTTTATCGATTGGATCGCGTAACACTCGATCGTGACAAAAGCAGCAACGGAATGCTAACTTCAGTCGACAAAAGGGCGGTTTACCGGCACCCAAAGGATCCCGAAATCACAAATTTTGATATCGTTCTTCTCAAGGTTAATTTGCTTTTCTTCGATTGCATCCAAGGCTTCCTCGCGTTTCGAATCAAGCTCAGAAATCGCCCTATCAAGTTCGTCTCTTAAAGCCTCAATTTCAACTTCGATCTCGCCCATTCGATCTTCGCTTTGTTCCAACTTTTGCTTCGCCGCACCACGACGACCTGCGGCACGGGCGCTTGTTCCTAACGATCGCCGCCGCCCCATGAATACAGAAAATATTGTCTCGCCGACACTTAGCATGGTCTCTGTCGTACGCTGACTGACTTCACTTTCATAGCGCTCTGCCTTATCTTTTTCACGCTCCAACTTGTCTTTGAGTCGCTTTTCTTGTGTTTCAAACTTCTTCTTTAGCTTTTTCGCTTCTTCTAAGTTTTCATCATCAACCTTCGAAATGACGCGCTCTTCGAAGTCATCACGGCTTTCTCCTGAACGTTGACGCAGCCGTAATTCGGGTTGAATCAATTGTGGTCGTAATTCCCCATTGTAGACGGAATCAACCCAATCACGCTCGGCTTCTTTAAGCTCTTTGCTTTCATCAATCCATTCCGGGACATCTGCATACAAGCCTTTTTGCTCGCCGAATCCTTCGAAGGCGTTGTCTGGTATATCCATTGTCGTCCATGGCGAGGCGTCATCCCCAAGCGGGTATTGCAACGCTGAGATACACTCGTTTTTAACAAACTCATTTTTGCTATCATCAAAACGGAGCTCGGCCCGGACAAAAAGCGCCGGTGCATAATGAAATTCTTCAGACTTGATTTTCGCGTTGTCATTAAAAATTCGAGGTGAGCCTGCGCCAAAGGCATAGCGATGATCCAAGATATAGTGTTGGCCATTTCGAACCACATTCTTTTTAAAACCCGATGTGTTTAGGTTTCTACTTCCACTTAACACGCTGTCGACATTGGGCGCAGTCGCATTGCCTGTTGTGTCGAGAGAACTTTGTCCCGCAAGACTGACATCGATCTTGGGTTCGACCAATCCTTGCTTGTAAAGTTGAGAGAACTCTTCCTCGGTGATGGGCCCACGAAGATAGGCCAAAGCATGACGGCTCTTAATCACTTGGGGGGTATCCCACTTGGCGTGATGCATTAGAAATGAGCGAGGTGCAAGTTCTGCCACTTGATCGTTTAGGTCTGTACGTCCCAACCCTTTTAGCAAGCGCTCTCGATCTTGAGCCGTCTGGAGTTTTCCAATACACCAAAAGCCTGCGTTTGAAATCGCCTTATAATCAAGATCAATAGGATTCTGTGTCGCTAAGACGACACCAAAACCCACTGCGCGTGCCTGTTTCATAATCGTTAAAATGGGCTCTTTGGTCGCTGGGTTTTTTGGTGCGGGTGGGATGTAACCTGCAACCTCGTCAAAGAAGAGTAATGCACTTAAATCATCCGAACCTGGGAGTGAACGTGTATAACTTAGAATATTTCCTAAGAAGATCGACAAGAAGAAGTGACGTTCACGCTCACTCAAATGCGAGAGCGTAATAATGTTCACAGGTGTTTTTCCCGCCGGTGCATGGAGCATGTCTTCAATCGAAAGCGCAATACCTTCGCGCCATTGTGCAAAGCTTGGGCTTGCAAGGACATTGTTTAATGCCATTGCAAGTTTGGTTCGTTCTTTACGATCGATGACATCGTCAAGGGGAAAGAAGCCGAGTTTTTCAAAAGGAGGATCGACGATAGCAGGCAAAATTGCCTCAAGATCAATGTTGAGCTCATCTTCACTTTGCGCAGCGATGATCGAGGACAATAAGATATGTGCTGGGTCGTTCAAAGGGTCAATATCGCGATCCAAGAGGGTAAAAATGCCGGAGATATAACTCCGTATCAGCTCTTGCTTGCGCGTATCATCGAGCTTTTGCCCACCCGTCTTGGGCGTCGCGAGCAGATTGAACGATTGTGCGGACTTTCCACCAGGCGAGAAAAGACGAACACTCATCGTATCGCGCAATGCCTTAATATCCTCCGCATGGATTCCACTCTTTTCGACTCCTTTACTCCAACGTTCAGCAATTTCACTCGGGTTATCTTTTTTTGGGGCCCACGGCTCGAACGCACCTGCATCAAGTTTTTCAAAACATAAGGCAAGATTGGTAAGGTCACCTTTGGGGTCGATCGCAATGATCGGTTTTCCTTGCGCGATGAGAGATTCAAGTAAGGTTATCGAGAAGCCGGTCTTGCCGCTTCCTGTCATGCCAACCACAATTCCATGGGTCTTCAAGCGTGAAGGCTTTAAGTGAAGGGGCTTACCCTCTGATGTCATCCCGATTGCATTAAGACCCATAACTTGACTCCTCTTAAAACGACTCAGACCTTGTTGTAGGCCACATGTTCAACCTAAAATAAAGTTCTAAAGATTCAAGTTTTGCGAAGGATGAAATACGCATGAACACTGATTTTTTTTCAAACTGGAGTCATGAGTTAATTCAATCCACAACGCTAGAGCTTCAAACAGAGAAAATCATGACATCGGAGGGATATAGCGTTTGCTATCACAACTTCAACAGCACGAATACTATCGACCAATTACCAACCTTAATATTTTTACCAGGCTTTCGTACGAGCTCACTTTTTTGGGTCTTGAACAATCAAATCGAAAGGCTTGCAAAGGTCTACCCGATACTCTTGATTGATGTCCCGGGTCAACCTGGTGGGAGCGCGCCGCGAGGCCTCAATCTGAAGAAGGGTGCCGTCGGTCGATGGATGAATCAAATCATCGAGCATTTTTCGCATCAGCATTACGTATTGAATGGAACCTCTTTTGGTGGGTTCCTCGCACTTCAATCTGCGCAAACACAAAACCCGAAAATTGATCGTTTATGTCTATTCAACCCAGCAGGCTTCGTCACCTTACGCTTGCATCCACAGCAAATCATGGCGAACTTGAAACTTTTGGCTCGACCTTCGCAAGAGACAATCCGTCGTTACACCGAAACCATTCTTGGTTTTCATCCCAATCAAATTGGTCCGCGAAGCTATAAGCGCCTTGAGGCTTTTATTATATGGTCGCTCATCAATAAAAAAACTCAGTCAGCCTATCCCTATATTTTTGCTCAGAAAGAACTTGATCGTATAAATGTACCTGTCGACTTTTATCTAGGCGGGCAAGACACAGTCTTTTCTTCCACATTGTTGGAGCAACGGGCACTTCAGAAACTGAAAACAACCCATGCAGTCGACCGCTTTCCCAACGATGGACACGCTTTGATCTTTTCACCAGAAGCCATACAATCGTTAGCCTCAAACCTGAAGCATTACTATCCTAAGTGAATAGTGGCTTTACAAATATGTTTATTCCCTTTGGGTTGCTTTGCCGCGCCTCACTTTAATACGCCTACGGGCCCCGGCTCGCGTCCGCTCTGTTGTGGGGGCTGCACGACCACGAAGACGAAAATCTGAGCGACGCTTTCGACCCTTCACTTTTGTTGCATTCATATTGGTTTGAGTTTGCGTCTCGATCTGAACTCGAGTCTCCGCGCTTGCGCTGAGGTGGCTCGCTTGGGTCACCAGAGTGTTGTAGCGTTCGATAGACTCTGGCGAAGCTCTATTTGGCTTTTCCAAATCAAAGGGGACCCAAAGGGTTGCCGATTCAAAAAGATTTCGAACATAGCGATCATCGGCTTTGGATTGAACACTGGCACCAACCAAATGTGTAATTCCAGAGATGATACCCGCGGCAATACCTACCGTTGCAGCGACTGCGGCGCCTTCTTCTGAATTGCTATTGGCTGCAGCATTCAAAAAGCTTTTTGCGATAGAGCCTGAGACAGAGCCTGCATCGAAAAGCACACCTTTATACACTGCGCGGTCTTTTAGGACGCGTTCGAAACGTCGACCGATCACAGATGTTGCTTGATATGAAGAAGACCACATATCAAAGCCTTGATGCTCTATCTGCTCGGACGACAACGAGTTGCTAATTTCAACCCCTTTTCGGCAAAGCGTAAAATCAATCCCACTCGCTGCTGCACGCATCGTATTGCACCTTCGATGATCAAAGGATTTACGTTGCGTGCTGAGCGCACTGAAGTTTTGAAGACGCTCTGCGACATCGATACGGGCAAGTTCTCCATATTGCCCCTCACGAACAACACCGGGTCCTTGCCCGGAAAACGAAACATCGATCGCTTTGTGTTCAATCGAATTCACAAGTGTGGCTATCGACGCATCAAGTTCGGCAATGTGTTGATCAACATCCCTGAATGCGATGTCAACTTCGTCTCCCTCGAGCCAAGTCTTGAGCTCACTCAGTGTTTTCGTCGCTTCTTGTCTTAAATGCACCACAAGCTCTTCGTTTGTTTTTACCGATTTGGGAATCGTAGCGCGTTTGCGATCGATGGCAAAAGCATGGAGGTTGACAACCTCTTCCAATCGAACCATATTTTGAAATGCAAATGCGATACCCTTCATAAGAAGGTCTTTCGTCTTGGGGTTCGGAGCACTATCCAAAATAGCAAGGGGCAACGCCGCAGCCAAGAGTTCTTCGCTAGCCCGAAATCCTACTGACTTCTCATGATCGATATTTTTCAAAGCTTTATCAATCAGTAGCTCTTTAATGAAGGGTCTTAAACTTTGAAAACGTAAAGCAGCATGGAGTGAACCACGTGCTTGTGAGCGATCTTGAGTACTATGCCCTTCCTCTTGAAGACAAAAAAGTCGCAACGCATAGGTTAAAGGAGCATCACTACCGAGTCGATGCTCCGTCCATCGAGCATCCAAGAACTCCGCATTGCGAAGTGCAGGCAAAGCCATATCACAACGCCCATCCTGAATATCCAAAACAGCCAAAAGCAGCGAGGCCACAACACGTTCGTGTGGACGACCCCGGTAGGCTTTGCTTCGGTCTGCTGTGAAAGCAGAGTTCATGTTCTTTGTCGTGGTTAAATCTTCAAAAGAGACAATCGCACTAGCAAGATGATTTTTGGCGAGCTGCCGAGACCCTTCACTACCCCCGTTTCGCAACAAGTGCAACGAAGCCTCAAGGTCAAGAAGAGTTGAATCTTGTGGATGTTTCTTCTTATTTAAAGTGACCTCTTTTTCAAACCTTTGAAGCTCGGTGTGCTCTTGCAAGGGTAGATTAAAGTTTAGATGCCTCCAGGACTGCTCACTCAAACTCGCACAGCCGGAACACAAAAATGAAAACCATCCCAAAAGAAGTTTGAGATGGCTCTTCTTGTTTCCATAACGAAAGCGAGAATCCTTTTTGATAGGCTTCATTCTAAGTTCTATTCACTTGAAGTAGGTAGTACGAATATTTCATTCTTTTCTGAAGGTGTGTTCCTTTCCTCAATCTGAAGATGATTCGCTGAAACTTTAAATCCTTGTTCAATCACATCAACAAGAAGTGTACGTAGGGTAAAAGGAGCCCCAACATCAATCGAAGTTTTGACAGCCATAAGTGCTCCGTCCAATGTGCGAACCATTCTAGCAAGATACACTGGACCTTGAATCCCTCGTCCTTGTTGAACCGAGATAATGTAATCAACACCCGAAGGCACCATTGCATTCCACTGGATGGGTTCACCACCTTCGATCGCTGCACGCTCTGCCGCCATGATTTGATTTGCATCCGCCATAGAGATTTCATTGAGTCGGATTCCGCTTTCCAAAAGCGCGTTGATAGTGTCCTGCATAATGCTCGTAGCGAAGACATCCGCACCTTTGATTGCATAGGGCCGGCGTACCGACTGCTGCACGATATTACGCTGATAGGGAAACCCAAGAATAGAGCCTTGTTCAAAGCGCGCTGCACCAATTGGGTTTGCGACAGGGAGAGAATAAAACGCGCGTACAAGACCGATGGTCGGACGACCCAACTTTTCATTGTCAAGTTGAATACCTTCGATCCGAGATTGTAGGTCTTCCATCGAGTTAATAACCTTACGCTCTTTAACCGGCGCAACCTGCGTTGTACGTGTTGCGGCTGCGACTCTACTTTGAATGGGTGCCGAGACAGGTGTTGACGCACGACACTTTGTCAGGACGACCAAGGCGATAAGACTTACTACTATTCTATTCATGACTTCTCTCCATGGGTATCAAAACAATCATTTCTACAGTGTTAGGATCTAACGAATGGTCGCATTTGCATTTCGTGAGCGCAAAAGCACACGTACTTTTGAGTTCGCCCGAGCAATCCCTGGCATTTCATAGCGTCCTTCAACGCGCGGTTGTAGGCCAAAGTCCTCATAATTCGTTCGGTCCAGTAGTGCTCCATTCGCGTCTAAGACTTCAAGGGCAATTTGGAATCCCGATTGGTAGCCCGTACGGTTGTAGAGCAGGACCTGAATAACACCGCCGTCACGTTGCTCAATATCAACACGACGAACGTCGACCTCAGAGCACACTGTACCTTCACCACAGTAGACTTCGCCCCAATCAGCAGATATTGTGGTCGCGTTATCAATGGCTTTTTGAAGCCCCGTTTCTCCGCGGCGCATTTGAGCACAACCACTGCTCATCAAGAGGCCGAGACTTAGAAGTAAATATAGTTTATTGCCTTTCATCATAATTCCTTTACGTAGATCACCCTCAAATTGACTAGTCTTACTGGTAAACAACATCGGTATCCGCTGCCTTTTTAGTTTCATAATCGCCAGCCCACATCAATATACCGTTTTCGGCGTTAACCAACTGAAAAGAGTAAAGAATATAGTCGCTTACGCCACCTTGAGCAGCTTTTGAGAGGGCTCGCATCTCCCCCTTTAAGAAGTAATCCGCACCGGCGAGGGCCTGGGTTGTGTTTCCACTATCATAAATGCCACTTCGCTTTTT
Source organism: Myxococcota bacterium (assembly GCA_020630615.1). Classification (GTDB taxonomy): domain Bacteria; phylum Myxococcota; class UBA727; order UBA727; family JAHDBA01; genus JAHDBA01. The sequence continues at coordinate 49,889 of JAHDBA010000005.1, forward strand.
CTCTCGTTCCGCGAAAACTTCAGCTTCAGTATCACGTGCGATAAACTGAACCCGCCCCATTGCACTATTCACCAAATTTTTCGTCAGTTTATTCTGAATGATTTTCGGATCAATTCTAAAACGGGTTTGATTGTTGAGTGGTAAAACCGCGATCCGAGGTACTGCACCAGAATCCGGCCACTGGATACCAACTATTTCTCGGCTCATCCGTTGTGCAATACTTCGAATATCTTGTGACTCCGTTCCAGTTCCGCCAAGATTATCGTCAGCATCCGGATCTAAAATCCGTGTGCTGGGTTGCTGCTCAGTCGTGTGCCTGCAGCCAATTAAAAGTAAAACTGCACCTAAGCAAGAGGTTAAAATAAGCCCAAAGTCTTTATACAATCCGTGTCGTGTCACCATATTCTCTCCATTTGATTGCTGTCACATCGTTGAGACGTTCCCATGAACGGTATATTCACAGCAATAATCCAAGTTCTGAGTAAAATACCAAAAAAAAGTTGGAAGAATTCTTCAAATTCCGGGAATTGAGGGTGAGAAACAAAAGAGCATAAATTAGTTTGCTCAGCTGTCACCCTTTCTATAGGGTCTGATCTGGATCTGTCTGTCAAGCCCGGGGAATTTTATGATCAATATAAAACATACTTTTGTAGGAAAATCGAGTCGAATAGAGTTCGTCTTACCACTCTTCCTTTCAATCGTATTTTTTGCGCCCATTTCGTTTGCTCAGTTTGCAGAGGGGCCCACTGGAATTACAATTCCTGATTCGTGCACAGATATCGATTCTTGGTGTCCGAACAGTGCGAATTGTACAGATCACGACATGAGTGTTGATGGCAACCCTTTGACGATCACAGGCGGTGGTGGGATTGGCCAGTGTCATTGTGTTCTCGGAACTTCGGGTAGCGATAGTTTACAGATTGATAATCCGCCAAATGCGGTTGATATCTATGTATGTTTCAACGCAGGAATCGATGTTAACTCGCTAATTAATGGTACAAGCCCGAGCGATATCACATGGCATATCAATGGTGGAGCTGGCGACGATGCATTAAGTGGATCGAACAATAACGACTTCATTGATGGTGCAGCAGGCGATGATGTCATCAATGGTGGAAACGGAGACGATCAGATCACCGGCGGCGATGATAACGACGAGATTTATGGTGGAGACGGCAATGACTTCCTCGAAGGCAACGATGGGTCGGACACAATAGACGGTCAAGCTGGAGATGATGTTGTTTTGGGTGGACCGGGTAACGATGGAGATGTTTCGAATTGTGATCACAACCAAACCGTTCCTCCAGCAGGTCTCTTTGGTGGGCCAGGTACTGACAGTGTTCAAGGTGGTGATGGTGATGATTGTATCTTCCTTGGTGATGGTAATGAGAACTTTTACAATAATGTTCAAGGGAACCAAGGTGGCGGCTACGGCGGTGCTGGTAACGACGTTATTTATGGCGGTAGTGGCAACGATACGGTTGATGGTCAGTCTGGCAATGACATTGTAAACGGTGGTCCGGGCAATGATCTTGTTGGTGGCGGGACAGGTAACGATCATGTGAACGGCAATGAGGGGGTCGACACAGTGAATGGTAGTGGTGGCACCGATGAGTGTGTCGATATGGGTGATGGTGATCCCGACTACAGTTCAGAAGGATTTGGGGGCTGTGAACAGTTCACTTATGCGTCGATTGATAAGGTTAGATTGAAAGACCAAAATGGATCAATGCTGCTAGAATGGTCAACAGCCTCAGAAGCTTCAACTCTTGGTTTCAAAGTTATTGGGTATGATGCTTTGAATCGTGCACATTTAATTACGGAATTTGTCCCTGCAATCCCAAATGGTGGTGGGGGCTCGGATTATCAAATCCATCTAACGGACAGATATGAGCGAATTGATATTCAGGAAATAGGTCAAAACAACTTTGGGAACAGGTTTTCTCTCAAGGTTCAAGAGCTTCAGCAAAACAATCGTGCGACAAAGGTTTACCAATCCTCTTCAATAAGTTCTGCTCGTCTCCAACCTGTCAAACATGAAAGAGTCATTGATGCGCTCGATAATCTTTCCCCGATTCATGAGGCCATTGTCGAGGTCAGCAATGAAGGGTGGATATCGATATCGCCTTCAACTTTAGCACCGATTATGGGGTATAGCATTGAAGAAATTCAAAGAGCTGCGGTGGAAGGAAATCTACGAATAACTCTTAATGGTGAGTCGGTTGCTTACCGTGCGATTCCATCAACGGGGATCGAATTTTATGCAAGGAAACCGTCTTCTCTTTATCAAAACTATGATGCCTATCGAGTGGAGTTGCAGGAAGGGCGAAAGCTTGTTGATGGTGAATGGTTTGAGCTTAGTGCTACGAATACGATAGCGACCATGTCGGTGAATGAAAAATTTGAAGTCAATAATTTTGCAGGGACAGCGATCGCAAACTCCGCGAATCAGGATTATTGGTATTGGGCAGCAATCGCACGATCAGCGTCTGTTCCAGACTTTGAAACCGAACTTACCCTAACGCAGGATCCAACATCATCGGTTGCTCTCAATATTCTATTACGTGGTGCATCGGTTGCCTTGCACACCCGTCATCAGGTTGATGCTTATGTTGATGGTGTTTTGTTAAAAACTTTGACTTTCTCAGAAAAAGAAAGTGGCATTTTAGAGTTCGATGTTCCAAGAGAACTCATTCACGATAAGAAAGTTCATTTGAGTCTGCGCATGAGCACTTCCGCGAGTGCACAAAGCGTCGTCTATATTGATCGAATAAAAGCTAACTTTTCAAGTGCTGAGAACCTAGCTGCAGATGTCGTGCATGGCACGGACGGTCATCACACCTTAAGTGTGACTGAAGGGGTTGCAGGTCGTATTGTTTCCGCAAGTGGAAACTATTTTGAAATTGGAGCAGACTCCACTCAACGAAGTATTCAACTTTCGGAATCTTTTGTCTGGTTGCCACTGAAAAAATCTATTGCTCAGTTTCGAGTGCGTCCTCGTCGCGTTGTTAATATTAGTAATAGTGTTGAGCATCTAGTTGTAACGAAACGTGCTTTGGCGATAGAGGCCAATCAGCTCGCAGCGCATCGATCGCGTTCAGGGTTTCGTAGTCAAGTTGTCTATTTTGATGACATTGCGGACACCTTTGGTGCTTCTCAGAACGATCCCCGTGTAATCCATCGCTTGATTCGTGAACTGTCAGAGTCTTTAAAATACGTCGTCCTCTTTGGTAGTGGTAATTTTGACTACAAGAACCACTATGGTTTGGGTGCAGGTCATTTACCCCCAATGATGATTTCTTCGAGTGATGGAGGAATCGTTGTGAGTGATCAGCTTCTTGGTGATACGGATGGTGATCTTGAAATGGACGTTGCGATTGGTCGAATCCCAGTTGAAACGAAGGACGAGGCCCAAACCTACATTACGAGTTTGATTGAATATGAAGAGAACCTAGCAAGCCGCAGTTATGGACCGATCGAACTTCTTGCAGATGCACACCGTGATTCGATTTCAGATTTTGACCGTGATATTGATGCCTTCTCCAGCCAAGTCAACGTTGATATTGATGTGGAGCAAATGTCAGTTGACAGCGTGTCAAGTCCCGAAGAGCTTTCGGACATGCTTCAGGAAATGCTTCAAGAGAATCCAAGAGCCTTTGTCTACGCCGGACACGGTGGTATCGATCGTATCACAAAATCTGGGTGGCTATCACCAGAGCTGATGACTGAACTCCGCTCTCAAATGTCTTCTCCTCTACCCTTTGCGAGTTTGATGACGTGTCATGCGGGTTCTTTTGCGCATCCACGTGTGCGCGGCTTTGCCGAGGCGCACATGTTGGGTGAGAATCCATTTGCACTTGCGTGGATTTCTGCAGGTGCTGCAACGATTGATGTTGATAATCGTATTTTGGGTCAGGCAATTATGAGGGAAGCAGGTTCAAATCTTGGAAACGCTCGGATTGGAGATTTAATGCGTTCAGCATTAGCGAGCACGATTGAGCGGGATGAAGAGCTTCGACATAACCATCTTGCGTATAATCTTTTGGGTGATCCTGCGATGCTTCTGCCTCGGCGTCATGCGGGCAATACTTTGAATGCCTATGAAGCAAGAGAAATCCCAAGTGCAGGAGTGAGAGTTGACTCATTGTTGAGTGAACATAGTGTTGTGACGAACACCAATACGTTTGGTAACTTTGATGAGAAACTACACACATCAACGATGAGTCAAGGCGTGGATCGAGGTTGTGCCACATCGTCATCCTCGCCATTTCTAACCTTGTTTGGATTTGCGCTTATCCTGTGGCGGCGTAATGCATGGCAGAATCAAAACGAATCGATAAAGCATTTTAAATAAAGCAAAGGGAGCATCAAGCTCCCTTGCATTTTAGGCCAAATAGACTTTGCATATTCGATATGAAGATGATTCATTCACACTGACTTCGTTCACACATTTTTTCTGCGCGCTCCCGAGAACTCTTTTCATAACTCCGAGTGCGATAAGGCTCTCTCAAGAGTTGGTGCCAAGTGCCAAACATATCATAAATAAATTCTCTCACCTGTGCGTCATCAAAACTCATGCTTTCCGTATAATAGCCCATCGCGTTGTCTTGGTTACCAATCCAAAAGTTTTCAATATGTCCTAGGCCGAGAACGTGCCCAAGTTCATGTGCATGGGTTTGAGAGTTCTCCCAATGTTTGGCTTCGATAAGATAAGCTCCAAGATCATACGAGCCCATTCCAGCGGGGTCGAGTGTTGTTCTGCCGGGGATTTCCTCACTCGCGCGTTCAGGGATATTTTCAACCATCAATCCTATTATCGCTCCCTCTGGGACTTGATCGATTGATGAAACATGACGAGTTTTCACTCGAGTTTTGACATCGGCGCTCACATTCGCGTCTTCGCCGTATCGCCCTTCGGCCAATGCAACGATTTCCCCAAAGGCATTCACGTTGAAAAAACGGCCGCCTTCTTCACTAAGTGGCCAGATTGAAATATCGTTCACTGAAAACTCATCACGAATTTCAGAGCTTGGAAAGAAATCCGTCTGTCTTGGCCCCACAACATAAACATCGATACTTGCTTCAATGTTCATATGAATCTTTCCTGTAAGTGGGTTGGTACGTAGTTCCGTCACAAAAGCTCTGGGTTTATGACGATCCTGTTCACAAATGTTCGGGGCTTCAATTTGAAATGTAACTTCGTCTCCCGTGTAGACCGCAACACAATTCCGACCACCCATCAGTGGATGTGTTTCTTCACAATCAATAAGATAAGAAATATCAGGCAGGAGTGCATCATATTCTTGAATCAACTTGCCAAGTGCGCTCGCTGCAATCTTTTCAGTGCTTGAGCTAGCGACTTCGATGGTGTTCTCAATGTTACAGGCCTCATTCAACCCCTTCACCTTCAACCCGCTCAACTTATCCCACCGAACAACATAAGCCTGCATGTCATGATTCGAGTAGCTTTGAATAACACCAATCTGTTGCGCTTCCTGGAGTGCCTCCCTCTGTTCTTGCTCACTGCCGTTCACAAGACGATCAAAAAGGACCTGCCAACGTTGGGTGGTTTGGGTGTCGATGCGTGCCATACTCTAGTGTATTCTATCGCTCACCCATAGAACGACTCCGTTCCAAAGTGTTTCGAAGTGAAGCACTTGTGAGAGGAGCTCAAATCACAATTACTTTTTGGAAATCTACTTGAGCTTCTTGTGATTTTCCGTGATGCTACAAATTCACATGAGGTAATGTATGAGTTATGCACCATGGGTCTTTGAACAAACTCCACGAGGAGAACAGCAGTACGATATCTGGTCAAGATTGCTTAAAGATCGAATTATGTTTTTGGGCACTGCTATCGATGATTCTGTTGCCAACATGGTTGTTGCGCAGCTCTTGTATTTAGAGGCGGATGATCCTGACAAGGATATTACTCTCTATATCAATAGCCCAGGCGGCTCTGTAACTGCTGGGCTTGCCATTTATGATGCGATTCAATACGTGAGACCGAAGGTTGCGACTGTTTGTGTTGGCCAATGTGCATCGATGGGTGCAGTCCTTTTGGCAAGTGGCGAAAAGGGAAAACGTTACATTCTACCTCATAGTCGAGTGATGATTCATCAACCTCATGGTGGAGCCGGCGGAACCGCGATCGACATCGAGATTCAAGCCAATGAGATTCTTAAGTTGAAAGGTTTTCTGAACAGCATTATTCACCAACATACCGGCCAATCCCTATCGAGAGTTGAAGAAGACAGCGATCGCGACTTCTACATGAGCGCTCAAGAAGCTGTTGATTATGGAATTGTTGATGAGATCATCGAGAGACGCTAGATTCGTTTAGTATTCTTGACAGCTGGATAGAGGTAAATATGGCGTTCACATGGTTCAAGCGACTTTTCAGAGCTCAAGTATTGGGTGCACTCCAGAAAGGCCATCTGAAGGTGGTGGTGGACCCTAAAAAATATAAGTTGATCGAATATAAAATCACAGGTTCATGGTCCACCGAAGAACTTCAAAATGCTGCATATCAAACATTTTTCCAGCTTAGTGAGCGATCTCGGCCTTATCGTTTGGAGCGTTTAGAAAGCATCAAACAAGGAGCCCGAGAATCGGCGTCTTTTACGGATGTGTTATTTAAACGGCGACAAAAATGGGTAGAACAGGCTGAAATGAATCTGCCCTCTGAAGAATTTCGTGGGCAAGCCGCACGCGGGAGTGTTCAGGTTTGGGTGAACGGAAATATGGACTTTCTACGGTGCAGTGTTGATGACATGGATCCAGAAGCAGTTTTACCCCTGGTACGCCACGCGCTTATCGCAGCCGAGAATCAATGTGAAGATCGATGGCGGCAGGTAATGCTCGAAGGTATGGACACTGACTACATGCTTGAAGGTCATGTCGAAGACCCCAGTGCTGCTATCAATGAAGTGTCGGCTTAATTAAAAGTCTATAGAAATCAGCTGCATTCATCTTTATTCTCGATGAGAAGGGCTAAAAACATGCGTTCGTAATCAGACTTCGCTACTCTAAACATATGATACAAAATCATGCTGTCCAGAGTAGGTGTATGCGATGTTAGAGCAACAAAAGGATCGAAGAAACCAATCACGAATAGCAACCTCATCCTATATCGCTTTAATGCTTGTTATGGGTGTTGCGCCAAACCTCTATGCCATTTGTGGCGATGCTATCTTTGATGCAGGCGAAGAATGTGAAGATGGAAATGCTCTCTCCAATGATGGTTGTTCTTCGACGTGTCAACTTGAATGGGAATGCGACAATCGTTTTATACGTCGTCCCAATGGTGTCAGTTCGGACAATGCTCCAGCTCCTTTTGGCTCGAATGTTCTCGGTCGAACCTTAGATATCTCCTCGGTGACCGGCTATGTTCCCAGTGTTGACTTGAGTGGAGGTGAAGTCATCACCTACACGATGTCTGAAGATGTTCATACCAATGGTATTAACGTCGATAACCAGGTCAGTGGTTCGTCATTTTTTAGTGCAGCAGGGATTCAGAATTTTGACTTGGTATTTCGCGACAGTGCTGGAAATATCTTGATGACCCTGAGTGGTTTAACCTTGGTCAACACGGACGGGCAACAAATCTTAAACTTTCCAGGTTATATCCTAAATGTTCGCTCCTTTGAGTTTCGAGTTCAGAGTATTTATACATCGTTGAGTTCTCGTGATGGTCAATGGAGCGACATCGGTCTCGCAACCCATCATGAGTGCTGTGGGGATGGTGTGACCGGTGCCCTCGTTGATCCGCCAATCTCAGGTTTCCCTGTGGCCGAAACATGTGACGATGGCAATCGGTCCCGTGGAGACGGTTGTAATGATACATGCCAAGTTGAGGAATGTGGAAATGGTATTGTCGATCAAGGTGAGGGATGTGACGATGGCAACCTCACGCCTGGTGATGGATGCAATCAAGTGTGTCTTCAAGAGCTTTGTGGCAATGACTTTCTAGACGTCGGTGAAGAGTGTGACGACGGAAACAATATTGCGGGTGATGGTTGTTCTTCGATCTGCAACGATGAAATCTGCGGCAACTCTATCGTCGATGTTGGTGAAGAATGCGACGACGGTGCAACTATTAACGGTGATGGATGTTCATCCACCTGTGTACGTGAAATTTGCGGTAATGGTGTTCTCGACCCCGATGAGGAATGTGATGATGGCGGTGTCGCTTCGGGTGATGGTTGCAACGCCATTTGTCAGCTTGAGGACTGTGGCGATGGAAAAGTCGATGTCGGCGAAGCCTGCGACGACAATAACAATACGTCTGGTGATGGTTGTTCGAGCACATGTACGATTGAAGTCTGCGGTAATGGTGTCATCGATGCCAATGAGCAATGTGAAGATGGCAACACAGAACCTGGGGATGGCTGTGACGGCTTATGTCGCCTTGAAGCCTGTGGAAATGGGCGCGTTGATTTCGGTGAGGCGTGTGATGATGGAAATGCGCTTTCAGGTGATGGTTGTTCAGCAGCCTGCAAACAAGAAATCTGCGGCGATGCGACAGTCGATCAAGGCGAAGCCTGTGATGATGGTAACACTGAGAATGGTGACGGATGCTCCGCAACGTGTGAGCGTGAAATCTGCGGTGACGGTACCGTTCATGTCGGTGAAGCGTGTGACGATGGTAACAATGCTGCGGGTGATGGATGCAATCCATTATGCCAGGTTGAAGAATGCGGAAACGCTCGCGTGGACTTCGGTGAAGAATGTGATGATGGAAACATTCTCGGCGGAGATGGTTGTTCAGCAATGTGTGCTCTTGAAATTTGCGGGAACGGAGTTTTAGATCCGGGTGAAGAATGCGACGATAGTGGGACAAGCGGAGGTGATGGTTGCTCTGCATCATGTACGACTGAAGTCTGCGGGAATGGAACCTTAGACTTGGGCGAACAATGTGATGATGGGAACACGAGCGTGGGGGATGGCTGCTCCGACCTGTGCGGAATCGAAGCTTGTGGAAATAACAATCTCGATAGTGGTGAAAGTTGCGACGATGGCAATCTCATTCCGGGCGATGGATGTTCTCCCCTTTGCGGAATCGAAGAGTGCGGGAACGGCGTGCAAGATCTTGGTGAAGGCTGCGACGATGGCAACGACCTTGATGGTGATGGCTGTTCTTCATTGTGTGTGCTCGAGTCATGCGGGAATGGAATCATCGACCCACTGGAAACCTGTGATGATAGCAACAACGAGGGTGGCGATGGATGTAGTGCAGGCTGCCAGCTCGAAGAATGCGGAAACACTTTTGTCGACGTAGGTGAGCAATGTGACGACGGCAATGTCACTTCGGGTGACGGATGTGATTCAACGTGTGCGATTGAAGTTTGTGGTAATGGTATCTTGGATGATAATGAAAATTGCGATGATGGCAATGTCGATGCAGGAGACGGATGCGCACCGGATTGTCTGCTTGAGGAATGCGGCAATGGAGTTCAGGATATTGATGAACTTTGTGATGACGGGAACACGTCGCCTGGCGATGGTTGTGATGAGAGTTGTAAGACCGAGCTTTGTGGTGATGGGATTCTTGATATTAATGAAGCTTGTGATGATGGTAATATTGTGGATAACGACGGATGCTCTTCGTCCTGTCGGATTGAAAACCTATGTGGAAATGCCAACGTTGATGCAGGTGAGGAGTGTGATGATGGCAACAACGACAATGATGATGGTTGCTCGAGTGTTTGTGTTTTAGAAAACTGTGGCGACGGTACTCGAAACAACGGTGAGGGATGCGATGATGGAAATACCCTCGATGGAGATGGATGTTCGTCAACATGTCAACCTGAAGTCTGCGGTGATGGAACCTTGAATGCGGGAGAAGAATGTGACGATGGTAACATTCTTGACGACGATGGGTGTTCATCGACATGTGAACTGTCCTCAACGGAGGAGACTTGCCTGATGGACAGCGATTGTTCGGAAGGATGTTGTAGCGAAGGCTTATGTTCGCTTGAGGCATGTCCCGAAATATTAGATGGCCCGGATTGGCCAGGGGACCCAGATTACCAAATCACCGGTGGGGTACATCACTGTCAGACCAGCTCGGGACAATCGTTACTCGTTCTCTGCTTCGCACTGCTTAGCCTTTTGAGTCGAAGACAACTTTTACACTTGGTCAATGCTTGATCTCAGGGCGATTTCGATAAAGTATGGAGGTGTGTCTTTCTGAGAAGAAGGGCTCAAGACATCGTTGGAGATTCACATGCCCGTAATGAAGCAAGCAGACCTTGAATGCTCTTTTTGTGGAAAATCACAAAATGAAGTTCAAAAGTTGGTTGCAGGCCCGGATGTCTACATTTGTGATGAATGTATTGATTTATGTGCGAATATATTGGGCGATGACAATCGCTTAGAATCAGAAGACTCCAGCTTTCGATTGGAACCACCGCCGAAAATTAAAGGATACTTGGATCGTTACATTATCGGCCATGAGCGTGCTAAAAAGGTGCTGGCTGTCGCGGTTCATAATCATTACAAACGAATATTCGATCAAACCACTGAAGATGAGGTTGAGCTACAAAAAAGCAACGTTTTGTTGATAGGCCCAACAGGTTGCGGAAAAACGGCATTGGCCCGTGCTTTGGCGAAATATCTTGATGTGCCATTCTCCATTGCAGATGCAACAGGACTCACCGAAGCAGGGTATGTCGGAGAAGATGTCGAGAATGTTATTGTCAATCTTTTGGCTGACGCCGATTACGATGTTGAGCGAGCACAGAAAGGTATCGTCTATATCGACGAGATCGATAAAATTGCGCGTCGAGGCGATAACCCGAGTATTACTCGTGATGTCTCTGGCGAAGGCGTACAACAGGCTCTTCTCAAAATGATCGAAGGTACGGTATGCAATGTTCCCCCAAAAGGTGGGCGTAAACATCCACAGCAAGAATTTGTTGCGGTCGATACTTCCAATATTCTTTTCATCTGCGGCGGCGCCTTCTCAGGCCTTGAGTCAATTGTTGAACGTCGAGTCGGGAAGGGCGCGATTGGTTTCGTCAATAGCGGACAACAGGCACTCGATAGCGAACGCATCTTTGACTTTCTAGAACCCGAAGATCTTCTAAAATTTGGTCTCATACCCGAGTTTATTGGTCGTTTGCCTGTTCTTGCGACGCTCAATTCGATCACTGAAGAGACCATGTTGCGAATATTAAGTGAGCCACAAAATGCACTAATCAAGCAGTATCAGGAGCTTATGAAGATGGATGAGGTTCAACTTGAATTTACGGACGAAGCTTTGAAAGCTATTGCTGTAGAGGCGCTTGAACGAGGTACTGGGGCTCGTGGGTTACGCAGTATTATTGAGCGCACGATGCGTGACTTGATGTATGACATTCCAACTCAGAACACGCCTAGAGAATTGGAAACTCGGACACTTGTTATTGACGAATCAAAAGTTCGTGAGGGCGTTAGGCCTCTTCTTTAAATCGAAGGTTGATCGCCGAGTTGATGGGTCACTGAAGTAAAACCAAAAACGAGAGACTATTAAGCCCAAAACCGAGTCATGCACTGATTTTATGTGCTTTTGTTCCTGCTCGCATACAGACTTTGCTAGGCTAGAAACTCGCAGCGATTGCTTTGTGAGCATGAGGAAGACGCCATGGCCGAGTCGAACAAGAAAAAATCTACGATTAAGACAATTCATCCATCTATTCCCGGGTTACCGCTTGATGTGCCCGTGCTTGCACTTCGAGACATCGTGGTCTTCCCAGGTTCAGTAATGCCTCTCTTCATCGGTAGGAAACGATCTCTTGCCGCGATTGAGAAAGTTGTGGCTGAGCACGGAGACAAGGAGCCCAAATGGATAGCACTCGTTGCGCAAAAAAACTCGGCAACGAAGTCGCCCGGTGTCGAAGACCTTCATGATGTTTGTACTCTTGCGAGCGTACGTTCTCTCTTGATGTTGCAAAACAAGATGATGAAGATTGTGATTCAGGGGCACTACCGTGTTCGCATTGATTCCTTCCAACACAATGATGACGCAAAAGCTCCTTTCGTAGCAAGGGTTGTACCTTTCACAGAAAAGATTGATGGTTTCAAACTTGGTAACGATGCTCAGTACCGATTGCCTACGTCCTATACCAGCGCAACACAAACTCTTGATCGTGAAATACTGCTGAAGTCTTTTCAAAGTTGGGCCAAAACTCGTGCCCGTTTCAATACGAAAGTACTTAAAAATTTAGCGCGCATTGAAGACTTAAATCAACTCACTGATGTTGTTGTTGCGCAGCTCCCCTTGGACGTACAGGCACGTCAGAAAATCTTAGCGGAAGAGAATCTTCAAGCTCGGGTCAAAGAGCTCAATGAGTTGCTTTTATTCCAAGCCAGTGCTGAACAAAGTGAAGTCAGTTCACCCTCAAAGAGCAAGAAGAGCAAGAATCCACAACAAGAAGCAATGGAAGCCCTACAAGAAGAGATGGCTGCCGAGTTTGCTGCACTAGAGCAAAGTTTATATTCAAAACCACTTTCCGATGAGGCACGTGAGCGCGTTCAGCGTGAACTCAAAAAACTACGTCTTACTTCGATGATGTCCGCCGAGGCCTCGGTGGTGCGTTCGTATCTGGATTGGGTTGCTGCCTTGCCCTGGCTTAACTATTCCGAAGACCGAATAGATATTCAAGCCGCTCAAAAGATCCTCGATGAAGACCATTACGGATTGGATAAAATCAAAGATCGGATTTTAGAGCACCTTGCAGTGCAAAAGCTGGTCGAAAGACCACGCGCGCCAATTCTATGTTTGGCTGGACCTCCCGGTGTGGGAAAGACTTCTCTAGTGAAGTCGATCGCACGCGCAACCGGACGTGAGTATGTACGTTTAAGTCTGGGCGGTGTGCGCGATGAATCCGAAATTCGAGGTCACCGGCGCACCTATATCGGGGCAATGCCAGGGAAGATTATTGCAGCGTTCAAACGCGCAGGGACGAGCAATCCTGTCATGTTGTTGGATGAGATTGATAAGATGTCGACAGATTTTAGAGGGGACCCGAGTGCTGCGCTGCTTGAAGTCTTGGATCCCGAACAAAACAGTGCTTTTGTCGATCATTATTTGGATCTTGATTATGATTTGAGTCGAGTGCTTTTTATATGCACTGCAAACAACTTGGGTTCGATATCCGGCCCTCTTAGAGATCGTATGGAGATTTTACGCCTTTCAGGCTATACGGACACAGAAAAGAAAACGATTGCGAAGAACTATTTGATTCCGAAACAACTTGAAGCCAATGGGCTTGCGGTCTTCAAGAACAAACGATTAAAATCAGGCCGGCCAAGTCAGGAGCGCGGAGCCAAAGTCAAGTTTCAGGACTCTGCGCTTTCATTAATATTAGATCGCTACACTCGAGAGGCAGGTGTACGTGATTTGGAGCGGGTCATAGGAACTTGTGCGCGTAAGACCGCCATTGAATTGCTTTCGAAGCAAGGAGAGCCCACAGCGAAGGATTGTGCCAAAGCTAGAAAATTGCTTCAAGCCAGTACTGAAGGCGCTGAGGTCGAGAGTGAGTTCAGCGATGACCAAGTCCTGAAACGCGCACGACGCGAGAAGCTCAATGGGCTTGAAGTGAGCATGACTCCTGAACGTGTTCGCGCATGTTTAGGTGTTGAACGGTATCGCCGAAATCGCAAAGATAAAAAGAATCAAATTGGTGTAACGAACGGTCTTGCTTATACTTCGGTCGGCGGTGAAGTCCTTCTAACGGAAGTTCTTTTGACACCTGGGAAAGGTAAACTACAGATCACAGGTAAGCTTGGCGATGTAATGCAGGAGTCAGTAAAAGCCGCGATGGCCTATGTCCGGAGCCGAGCATTGAACTTTGGATTGCCGCCCGATTTTTACGACCGTATCGACGTGCATCTTCATGTTCCGAAAGGTGCAACACCTAAAGATGGACCCTCGGCAGGAATCACCATCGCGACTTCGTTGGTTTCTGCGCTGACCAAAATTCCGGTACGTAAAGATGTTGCGATGACTGGTGAGATTACTCTTCTGGGCAAGGTTCTGCCGATTGGTGGCTTAAAGGAAAAATCTTTGGCCGCGTACCGTGAAGGGATCAAGGAGATCATTATTCCGGCAGATAATGTTATCGACCTTGAGGATATTCCGGAGAAGATTACTTCCAACCTCAAGTACACCCCAGTTGAACACCTCGATGAAGTGTTGGAACTCGCATTGGCACACCCCGACATTCTTGGTCACTTTAAAAGTCTATCAAAGAATGATGTTCACGACGTCTTCGATCTTTCTCCTTATCGCACTCAAAGTGGGAAGGTGCACTAAGAATGAAGGGGTATGGATATTTGAGCTGTGCGCTTTTGTTAAGCCTCGCAGCACTCCTAAGTGCATGCTCACATGCTGATACGATCAAAAGTTTTGATGTTGTAAGGCAGAAAAAACTCGAGTGGGTTTCGATCAAGCCCGGGCATATTTATGTGATTGATATTTGTGCCACGTGGTCGGACATGTGCTTATCCAATGCACGTGCGATTGACGCGGCTTGCAAACATTCGTGCGGGCCGAAGGTTCACATGATGTCAATTCTTTTAGATCAAGAGTCGGATATGGCGCGACATGCCTATGCGTCTATCTTACAAGTGTCACAAGAAGTCTTCACACCGGGACCGCGGTCGGCACTGGGTCAGAGCGATTTGGGAGACTTGAAAGCAGTACCGCGACTTTTGGTCCTCGACCAAGAGGGACGTATTCGAGAAGACTACCGTGGTGGGCTTGTCGCAACCGGTGAGTTGATCCAAGTGATTCAGAACCTTTGAAGCAGGGCGTCTCGTTCAAAATATAAGGTGAAAACTGGGGTGAGTAACGGGGCTCGAACCCGCGACACAAGGGATCACAACCCTATGCTCTACCAACTGAGCTATACCCACCGCAGAATCTTATTTTTAAAGAGATGGATGATTTCGTCAACCCCAAGGCAAATATTTTCCTTACCTTTTCGCACGAACCGGGACTTTTGTTGTGTTTCACGTAAGTAACCCTCCATCAATGGGCTCATCGATATAGCATGTCCAAACGTTGGTTAATTATCGGTGGAAGTTCTGGGATCTCAAAAGCATTGGTGGAATCACTACCAAGAGAAGACGAGGCGCTTCTCTTGTGTCGCCGACTCCCACAAATCGACCAGGGCTCAACCCCTACAGACTCGACTCAAGCCCAGAAGGGTGTGGCTTTTTCACATATTCCTTTTGATATTGCTTCACAAACGCCCGCGTTTCCCGAAATATTGGGTCAAGTCGACACTCTCGTATATTGCCCTGGAAATATTACCTTAAAGCCCGCAAAGCGATTAAGCTCTGAGACGATTCGTTCCGACTTCGAGCTCAATGCTCTTGGTGCCTTTCAGACATTTCAAAAATACACACCCAATCTACTTGAGTCACCCAGTGCTTCGGTGATCTTCTTTTCGAGTGTGGCGGCTCAAGTTGGCATGCCTTTTCATGTTTCGACCGCGATGGCCAAAGCCGCTCTCGAAGGTCTAACCCGTTCACTTGCCGCAGAGTACGCAAGCAAAATACGAGTTAACGCCATAGCGCCTACCCTTGTTGATACTCCATTGGCAGAGCGATTTCTATCAAGCGATACCAAACGAGACGCGATGTCTGAGCGTCACCCTTTAAAGCGCATTGTGAGTCCCGCTGAAGCGGCATCGATGGTTTCTTTTCTAGCTTCTGGGGCGTCTGTTTCCATTTCTGGGCATATCTTGCCCCTCGATTCGGGTTTGGCTTCGATTCGCTCTTGATGCGAGATCCTATTCGCTTAGTTTAGAGCTCATGAAGCTTGATGCACCGGCCACGTCACGAAATTTTTCTCCGATTCACGATCTTTTAATTGAACGAAACCTTTTGTGTCCCGGTGTGCGTATCCTCGAGATTGCCTCCGGAACAGGCCAGCATGCCTATGCGTTTTTAAGCCGGTATCCCGAGTTGCTCTGGCAAACCAGCGAACCTAAACTTGAGGGTGTTTTGAGTATTCAAGCATATTTGAAGGAGCTTCAAACAAAGTCAACAAAGAACAACCACTATGGAGCGAAACTCAATCTTTTGGAGCCCATCCACGCGGATATCAAAGGCCTTATGACTCGGCTTAAGTCGAACTATGACCTCATATTTACATCAAACCTGCTCCATATCTCTGAAGCCAGTACGACACCAAACTTCTTTACCTTGGCATCTCAGGTAGCCTCTCCTCAAGGCAAATGTTTTATCTACGGGCCCTTTAATCGGAAGGGTCAATATACCAGTGAATCGAATGCCCGTTTTGATCAAGAGTTCTTAAAAGCTCAGAATGACGAGTGGGGACTTCGGGATATCGACTGGGTTCGCGAACACGCTCAAAACATTGGATGGTTGCTTGAAGACGCCATTGATATGCCAGCGAATAATTTTGCCTTAATATTTAAACGAGCGGTTTCCATGTAGCCAGGAGCGCGCTTTGATAGGAGTATTCCGCATTTATGGACTTGAAGCGATTCTATGAATAAAGTTTATGGAGTGAAGGGGGGGCCATGGTTTGGTCGCAAGCACATACCAATATCGCATTGATAAAATATTGGGGTAAAGCCCTTTCAAAACAAAATATTCCAGCGACGGATTCTATCTCACTGACACTTGATTCCTTTTGGACGCGTGCGCGTGCAGAAGCATCGACGGGTATTGATAAGGTTGTCGTTCACGGAGAAGAGCTTAATCCGGTTGAGGAAAAACGCGTCTTGGACTGGCTTCAGGCTGCACGTAGCGTACTGACGTTGCCCAATGCGATTGTGCTTGAAACATGGAACAATGTCCCGAAAGCTGCAGGTCTTGCATCCTCCGCTTCCGCTTTTGCGGCGATGGCGACAGCTCTTGCACGGGTGAGTCTGGGTTATGACCCGCGCTTCAACTCCAAAGAGGATGCCATAAAAGAGATCGCAAGGTTGGGTAGTGGTTCCGCACTGCGTTCGCTACAAGCTTCCTTTGTACGCTTACGTCGCCATGGGAGCGAAAATGTTGCCATCGAAAAGATCGACACACCATTGGAAGATGAGATTCGTGTCATCGCACTTCTTCTCGATACAAAGGCAAAGAAAATCGGTTCAAGAGAAGGGATGAAGCGTGTTGCAGAATCGAGTGCTTTCTACGAGGCATGGCTTTCGGAGCATCCGACCGACGTTGAAAACTGCCAAGAGGCGCTTGAAAAAGGGGATTGGCATCGTGTGGGCGCATTGATGGAATCATCAACATTAAAGATGCATGCAACCTGTATGGCTGCAACCCCCCCGTTTTGGTATTTTCAGCCCGATTCAATTAAAATTATGAACTGGGTCACCGAAGCACGGCTCAAACAAAAAGGGTTGTCGACCTATTTCACGATGGATGCAGGAGCAAACGTTAAAATATTTTGTCTTGCCCGTGACCTCAAAGAGACCGGTGATGCACTTCAAGAAATTGTTCCCAATGCCAAAATACAGATTGCTTCAAAGGGACCGAAGCCACACGAAGAGAAAGGTTAAAGGGTTTCAACGATGCCGAAAGATCATAACCTGTCTTTGGATGCCAGTGCAGGCGGCAAGCTCGTTATTGCCGGCGAATATGCGGTACTTTTAGGGTGCGAAGCTTGGGTTATGCCGACCTTGGCAAGGGCCCATGTTCGAATCGAGACGATGCAGGCGAGCGCTTCTTCAGGACTGATGACACTGAAAAACTACAAGACCCATCCACGAAAGAGCCCTCTGAGTAAGCATCTGATTTCAAAGTCAATTGAATGGGGTTGGTTGAATGAAAAAAAATTGTCATTGGATTACGAGTTAACATTCGACTTTCAAAGTTCCGAGTTCACACATGGTGACACAAAGCTTGGTCTGGGTTCATCCTCTGCATTGACTCTTGCATGGGTAAGAGCTTTGAGGGCTTATCATGAATCTTTAAAAGACTCTCAACACCAAAAAAGATTCGAAAGTGAAGCCAAGCATGCGTATCAACTGCACGATTCTTTTGGCGGAGGCTCAGGAATCGACATCGCACAGGCCTTATCCGAAAAGCCCATTCTTTTCTCAATGACACACGATTCCGATGGGAAAGTTCTTCGGCGAATCAAGGACGCTCCACCATTGGCATTCCCTTGGCGCCCATTAACCTTCTTTGTTGGACACGCGCAAAACACACGTCCCTTTGTGAGGGCCTTTGAACATGCCTATCGTCATCAGAAGAACAAAGTCGATACTGCGATTCGAGAAATTCGAGAAAGCTCTCAAGGAATGATCGACCTGGCCTTTCAGGGCGATGACTTCTCGCACTTTTTAGAGCATGTTTCTCGACATGCAGCTGCTATGTCCGAATTGGGAATGCATATTGATGTTGATATTGTGTCCCATGAACATCAAGAGATAATTCGATGGGCAAAGGCGCATGGGGGCGCTGCGAAACCCAGTGGTGCTGGTGGGGGCGACATCGCCTTGGCTTGGATTCCCCAAGAGCATTTAAGTTCAGCGCTATCCACCTGCCCACTCAAACCCATGGAGCTCTTAAAATGAAACCAATGAACGATGATGCTGCACATGAACTTGAACGGGATCGCGTCGTTTCTTCGGACGATGATCTTCTAATATGCGTTAACCCTGACGATGAAGTCATTGGGTACGAGCGTAAAGACCGTTGTCATAAGGGTGAGGGCCTACTGCACCGCGCATTCTCAATCTTTCTTTTTAATGACGCCGGTGAACTTCTTTTACAAGAGCGCGACATATCCAAACTCTTATGGCCGAGTACATGGTCGAATACGTGCTGTTCGCATCCGCGTAAGGGTCAGAGTATCGAAGAGGCAGCAGGTATTCGACTGCGCGACGAACTGAATTGTGAAGCGAGGCTGCAAAAGGTGTATACCTTTCGCTACCATGCGTCGTATCAAGATCGTGGTAGTGAGAATGAAATGTGCACCGTTCTTATTGGACACTTGAATCACACTCCCAACTACAATCGAAATGAGGTTTCGAGAATGAAATGGACGAGTGCTCAAGAACTCGAAGGCGAGCTTATTGCAAAACCCATGGACTACACCCCATGGTTTCGAATGGAGTTTCAAGAGTTGAGAACATCGTTTTGGCCGCAGATTGAAAAGGTGATTGCTCAAGGGAAGGGGAATTCATGAATACTTATCAGCGCTCGCTTCAAAAATGGGAGCATCCAATTGGGGTCGAGCTTCTACGGGATTTCCCCGCAGAGCAGAGTCGAAGGATGGAAGCGAACTCCGAGTGTGCCTTTGGCAACACAATATTAAGGGCCATGGCTCGAAGACATCTTGAGAACAAAGGAAAACTCTTACGCGCCCATTTACCCTTGTGGATTGGTGAAAACCTTGGAGGAGCGATTCAGCATGCAATGCACCTTGGTGTTGCATGTGAGTTGATGCACAACGCAACACTTGTTCACGATGACATTCAAGATGGGGACACGCATCGTCGTGGTCAGCCCACACTGTGGAAGCGCTACGGTATTGCACAAGCGATCAATGTTGGCGACGGACTCTTTTTCTATGCTCAGAAACGTCTGCACGAGATTGATGACCCTGCTCTAAGCCTGGAACTCTCTAAACTTGTATCCTCCGCTTTGCTTTCTACAATTCAAGGTCAAACACTTGAACTTGATTTTCAAGAATGGAAATCCTCACTTGAAAGTTTAAAAACGAAGCAGGAGCAATTGGTGCCAACCTATTTTGAAATTGTACGTGCGAAAACAGGAGCTCTTTTTTGCGCCGCTTCGCTTGGCGGTGCCAAAATTGCAGGGATGCCCCAAGCACTCAGGGACACGCTTCGTGATTTGACGCTCGAGCTTGGAGAACTCTTTCAGGTTCAGGACGATTACCTTGATCTGGTTGGAGACAAAGGACGCACTTCGAAAGCAAATGATATCGCGGAAGGCAAGTTGTCCTACCCTGTTGCGCGAGCGTTGAGTCAATCCAATCTTGGGGATGCTTCGATGTCTGAGTTGATTGCGATACTTTCATTAAGCCGAGAACAAACTCGAAGTGAAGATCGAAGCAAAGCGCTTGAACTCTTGGAAGATTCGGGTTCGTTGAAAGATACTCAGGCATGGCTGCAAAGGCGAGTTGACGATTTTGGTGAAAAAGCGTCCCGAGAATCAAGCTTTGAGCTCTTATTGGGTTTGGCTGAATACATGGTAGCACCTCTAGCCGATTTTCTCTAAAAGCACGGTGCAAGTTTGTCGATGTTGCTCGAGCTTCAATTCGATCGTGTAAAAGCTGCTCAGCGCCTTGTCGTTCGTCAGTGGTGAATACGCTTAATGAGCTGTCTTAAACGCTTGGCAAGTTGAATTGTGCGTGGGATGCTAAGGGTGTGAGTGAAGAAAGATCGAAACGTTCATCTAGGGTTCCAGGCTTTTACACTCAAGGCCGGGAGCAACGTTTTCGCGCGCTTGGTGCTGAAGGCATCCATTTTACCAAAGAAGAGAAATTAGCTCTTGACGAGGGTGGGCTGACGTTAAAACGGGCTGAGAACATGATCGAAAATGTTCTTGGGCTTTACAGTTTGCCTTTTGGTGTCGCACTGAACTTTCGCATTGATCACGAAGATCTTTTTATTCCGTTGGTGGTTGAAGAACCGAGTATTGTTGCTGCGTGTTCAAATATTGCAAAGCTTAGCCGAGCGGGCGATGGTTTTATCACTTCGTCTGAAGCATCTGTTATGAAAGGACAGATCCAAATACTTTTTAATGACGCTTTTGGGTTGAATACCTTTAAGCAGGCCTTTGAAAATGCAAAACCATCTCTTCTTGAGAGTGCCAATCGCTTGTGTCCTGGTTTAGTATCACGGGGTGGTGGTGTTCTCGCTCTGCGTTTTCGTACTCTTCCACCCAATGCCAGATCCAAGTACCATCAGGGTTGGAGCTCGCCAGACACAATCATGGGAGTTGTGGAGCTTCACGTCGATTGCATCGATGCAATGGGCGCCAATATCATTAACAGTGTTTGTGAGGGCATGCGCTTCGAGCTCCAACAACGCTTTAACATACAAACTCATATCGCGATTCTTTCCAATCTGGCCGATCTACGTTGTGCTGAAGCACGCGTCGAAATACCTCTTCACGCTTTAGCCGGAAAAGAATCCAAGGACTCAACGCCTGATGAGAGCCAACGCTATGTTGAAGGTTTGCAACAAGGACATCGAATTGTCTCTGCGTATGAAATGGCGTTGCGCGATCCCTATCGTGCTTGCACCCATAACAAAGGGATCATGAACGGCATTGATGGGGTTGCGGTTGCAACAGGGAATGACTGGAGATCGATTGAGGCTGCGGCACATGCTTATGCAGCATTATCAGGTCAATATACGACCTTATCACGCTTTCGAGTTTCAAGGGACGAGCAAAACTTGGAGTGCGAGTTACGAATGCCAATGGCGGTTGGTACGGTAGGCGGATCCATTTTGGTTCATGAGGGTGTTCGTGCTGCGCGCGCACTCTTGGGGGCTAGGGCGGAAAAAGCGGGTGAACTTGCGCGGGTTATGGTGGCCGTCGGCCTTGCACAAAATATCGGTGCGCTTCATGCGCTTGCCGGTGAGGGGATCCAGCGCGGCCACATGAGCCTTCATATTCGTCAGGTTCTCCTTGAAATTGGTGCAGCGTCTCACGAAATATCAACACTCAAAGAGCAGTTGATAGCGACGGGAGAACTCAACCGTCAAGCAGCCCGAGCCGCCTTGAAGGCACTCAGAAATAAAGACTGCAAAGAACCGAAAGATAAGCTTGTGATGTCGAAGTTGAAGCGGGAAGGATGAGATGGAGCCCGTATTTGAAGCGCCTTTAGTGCCTAAGCTTGCTGTCGGGTATGCACCGGGTAAGGTGATTGTCGGTGGTGAGCATGCGGTGGTCTATGGTCACCCTGCCTTTGCTTTGCCTTTACCTTTTGGGATTCGTGTCTTGACCACGGCGCAAACACTTCCGCGTTCGAACCCGCGTCCCTTGGAAGAACGATGCAAGGTTCAAAGCGACGCGATGGATATTCTGTCCCCAACTTCGCTTGAGCAGCTCCGGGGAACTTTCCCGGATGCGGTGTCTGCTTTTCGAAAGATTATTGGGTTTTGGAATCGCGGATATGAAGCCGATCATTCTCTTCACTTAAACTTTCGTATTGATGGCGATTTGATCCCTGCATCAGGTCTTGGGTCCTCTGCGGCAACTCTTGTTGCCCTTTATCGAAGTCTTGAAGCGATACGGCCCTTTCATCCTGAAATACAATGTGAGTCTGCTGTATTCGAGGCTGAAGCTGTTTTTCACGGCACTCCATCGGGGATTGACCACTCTACGAGTATTCTCGGAAAACCATGTATGTTTCGCCGCAGTGGAAAAAAAATAGAATGCGAGGCGCTGCATTGTGCAAAAGAGCAACCTTGGCTTCTCGTGACACGGGCGAGGCAAAGTCGAACTCAGTTTAGTGTCGATCAGATCAAACGCCGATACCGTAAAGAGCCTATCCGCGTGTCGAAAGCATTTGATGCGATCGCGCTCCTTGTACTTAAAATGCGAGACAATTATCGTCATGCCCAACCCAAAGAACTTGGTTCTCTGATGAATGAGAATCACCGCATTTTGGAAGATCTTGGACTTGTGTCCAAGGAAGCAGCAGCGCTGCATCCGATGTTGATTGAAAAGGGGGCATTGGGTGCAAAGGTCAGCGGTGCCGCAGGTGACAAATTATGTTTATTGGCGCTCTTAAAACCTGAGCTTGATCCGAAAGTCATCACGCGAGAGCTTGAGTCAAAGGTTATGAATATTGAATGCCGATCATTTTCTGCTTAAAGCATTAAAGAATCCATCTAAGGATTTGTGTTGAGAATTTGTAATGCGCATTCAAATCGTTAGATTGAAGCGTGAAAAACTTTTCTTGGATACTTCAGGCTTTATGCTTAGCTGGGGTGACATGGGTCGCGTACCAGCTTCTCAATCGTGTTGAGCAGGATCAAGGCCTCAAGAACGATCATGCGCAAATCACCCATGTTGAGCATGGACTTCTGAACCCCAATGTGTGGAAAGAAAAAGCAGCAGATATCTTTGCGAGAAAACTCCAAAGTTTTGATATTACGAAGGGCAACGAGGCCCAGATCAAGAGCTTTGTCGATCGTGCATTGTACACGCTCTTAGATGAAGTCGAGAAAATAGTCGAACGCAAAACAAGTCAAGGAACGTCGATCGAGTCCTTCTTTAAAAAAATGGCACTCGGGTTCATTGAGAGCATTGCCCTCGACTTTAAAACATTGCGAAAGGAGGTTCCGACCTTTCGCAACCGCATTATTCGCGAGCTTAAAAAGAAAGAAACGCAACGTGATTTGCGTCGTGTGCTCAAAAAGAAAATTGCGGAGGTGCTTTCGAAAGACCCCGAGAAGAAAGAGTTAAAGTTGCGCCAAGCCTTAATCACGCACTATGCAGAGACTCTCGATGAGTCGATTGCAAAGATTCAAGAGAAACGCAGAACCTTGGCACCGAAGATTCAGGAAAAACTACTCCTTGTCGTCTTCATTAGCGTGATATCTTTACTGGTTTTGAGCTTAAGTGAGCTTTCGCTTGCCTCTCTCCTTTTGTGTTTGGGTTTTGCCACGGTACTTCTGAGCTGTGGTGTACTGATGCCAATGTTGGACATCCATGCTTTGATTCAGAAAAGTACCTTCTCCTTTTGGGGGGAGATCCTTGTGTTTCCAGAACAGACTTTGATCTTTCAAAGTAAAAGCGTTCGAGATGTGATTGTCCTCTTGTGGCGAAGCGCAACTGTAGGGTCACGTGTTGTCTCTTCTGCTATTGTTCTCTTTACCATTTGCTTTCCAATTTTGAAACTCGTGATGACAGCTTGCTTCTGGTTTCGTGTGAAGTGGCGCAGCAATCGTGTGGTTCATTTTTTCGTGTTTGATTCCGTGAAATGGGCGATGACCGATGTTTTTGTCGTTTCAATTTTTCTAGCGTATCTAGGTTTCGATGGTGTGATTCAACATCAGATGAAGATGTTTCAAGGACTACCCAGTGAACATGTCGAAATGTTATCGACTTCAAAGAGCAGTCTTGAACCTGCGTTCTATACCTTCCTGCTTTTTGTGATTTATGGTTATGTCTTGTCGATTAAAATGCGTACCTCGAAGACCGAGCGAAAACAAGGCGAAACTCCATCTACTAACGCCCGCGATGAAGCTAGGGCTGAAGAATCGCATATGTTAAGTTGGGCCCATGAATAAGTTTAGCCTTAGAGATCGTTTGAGGAGTTTTCGTTTTGCTGGACGTGGGCTCAAAGACATGTGGGCCAATGAACACAACTTTCGAGTGCAATTGTTCGCCGGTCTCGCAATTGTTTTTGTGGGCCTGGTTTTAAAATTTGTAGCGTGGGAATGGCTGGCTGTGTTTCTATCGATTGGTGTCGTACTCGCCTTGGAGGTCATGAACACTGCGCTTGAAACCTTTTGTAATTATGTCTCGCCGGAGCGGGATGATACCATTGGGCGCGTGAAAGATCTTTCTGCCGCAGCTGTACTGCTGGGTGCAATGACATCGGTGGTGATTGCTCTGATCGTAGTGTTCTCAGCACTGTCACGACTTTGGGTGGGTTCGCTTCAATGAATCGATCCCATTCATTTCTACATACGCTGCAAATTGGAGCAACCCTTTGTGGGTTGGTGGCATGGACTGCTTGTACCAATGCGAGTGCCGAAGATGGAGGATTGTCGGTACACAACGATAGTAACGAAGCACACAATTCCAGTCCGAAACGAAAGCGAGGTGAAGCTACGAAATCCCGAGAGGCAAGCCCCGTGTTGGAGAAGTTTTCAGGCAATCAAAGTGCAGGTGACCCAAAAGCTCGAGAACGTGAGGAACGAGACCGTCTTAACACGCTCTTGTTACAACATTCAATGCCTTACCTTGGAAGCCCTTATAAGAGTTCCCCTTTGGGTGAAGGGGCGAGCGGGAAGTTCGATCAAGACCCTTTGTTTCGGGAGGACGCATTTGATTGCACAACATTTGTCGAAACCGTCTTGGCTAAAGTACGTGCTGAATACAAGGGGAAGGATTGGAAAGAAGAACTGAATCGACTTCGGTATCGGAAAGGTGAGATTGGGTATGTCCATCGAAGGCATTTTCCCTATGCGCAATGGATCTTAGATTTTCAATCCGAAGGAATATTAAAGGAGTACTCTTTTCAGATCGGGAGTGAGAATGTGCGCCTTGCGGTGAAAGATTTGACCCCAGGCTTATGGAAGAAACGGAAGAAAAAGATCTTAAAAAACCTTCCAGAGAAATTTGTTCCCTTCGGAAAAATATCGATTCCCTATCTCCCGATTCGATGGGCATATGAACATCGAGAAGAGTTCCCAGAGGCATCAATATTAAACCTCGTGCGAATCGATCGAGAGAACATTCCAGTCCAGATTAGTCATCAAGCTCTTATTTTAAGGAAAGAAGGGCGATTGATAGTCAGGCATGCCCAACAACGCTTTGTTCATAAGGTCTTTGATGAAAGCCTTGAAAACTATCTGAGGCGCGTACAGAATCATCGAGAGTGGCCCGTACTTGGAGTCAATATACAGGCTCTACAGTTTTCTGCCAAAGGACTCTAACTCATCGCCCGCTCATGAATGAAGGCAAAAAAAAGACGCCCTTCACCATGAAGGACGCCCGAGTTGTTAACCAGGAGATGAATCCAATATCTCAATTGCGCTTTGACTATCGGTAGTATTACGGAGTCGTGCTTGGATGTACTCTTGAATCGAGGCAAAAAAAAAGACGCCCTTCACCATGAAGGACGCCCGAGTTGTTAACCAGGAGATAGATTCAATATCCCATTCGAATACGTTTTTGCCTATAGGTCATTGATCGTAGATCGAGGCCGCATAAAGTCTGGGCATGTCGTTACGCGCTTGGCCTCGGATCATATTCCATGCAGACATGGACGCCTTTTATGCTGCCATCGAAGAACGGGACAATCCAGAGCTTGTAGGAAAACCAATAGTCATAGGTTCAAGCGGACGCGGCGGTATTGTCTCCACAGCCAATTACGTTGCACGTCGTTTTGGGATTCAGTCGGCTCAGCCGGGCTCAGAAGCTTTGCGACGATGCCCGCAAGCGGTATTCGTTAAGCCTCGTCTTTCGCATTACAAGCGAGTTTCGGAGCAAATATTTTCAATATTTCACAGATTTTCCCATCGTGTGGAAGGCCTATCCTTGGACGAAGCATTCTTGGACATGTCGGGTACCCAAAGTCTAATGGGTGAGCCTAAAGAGGTTGCACGTCGTCTTAAAGACGCGGTGTTTGAGAAAACCCGACTTCGAGTTTCGGTTGGTGTGGCAACTCAAAAGTTTATTGCGAAGATCTGCTCTGACCTAGAAAAGCCAGATGGTTTGACGTTATGCCCCCCAGGGTTTGAGCAGGAGTTTTTGAGACCTCTAAAGGTTGAGAAAATCTGGGGTGTAGGCCCTGTGAATGCAAAACGACTTCATGCGATGGGGCTTCATACCATTGGTGATGTTGCAGACACACCATTCGAGAGTTTACGTGGGCATCTCGCTTCTTTCGGGGAGCACATTTACAAGCTCTCACATGCTCAAGATACGCGAGAAGTCGGCGGCGCTCGAGTCCGGAAACAAATCTCAGAAGAGCGCACTTTTAACACAGATTTAAATGCTCAAGAATGTTTAGAGCGTTGCACTCCACTTTTGGATGACGTTTTGAAGCAAGCGCGCAAACGCGATGTTTTTGCCCGAGTGTTACGTATTAAAGTGAAGAGTGTGAACTTTAAAGTTTCTACGCGGCAAAAGACATTCGTACGATCGACTCGAGATCGTAGCGAATGTCTCGATGCGATGCGTGAGCTTTTCAACACGCTTGATGTCCAGGGGCCCTTTCGGCTTGCAGGTATCGGGATTAGTGAGTTGAGTGGTGAAGCTCAACCTCATGAAGTCGCAAAGGCGTCTCAGCGCGATCTCTTTGACATCGAGCGCACAACGCAAAACCATTCAAGCGTAGCAGATGTGCCAAAAGCCAACGCGCAATCCCGTGAAGAATTAGAAAACACCCTTGATCAAATTCAAGAGCGTTTTGGTGCATCTGTAATTCGGCGTGGCAACTGAAACACTATTTTGAGTTTGTGTTTTCAAGCACGTTGACGATAGGTAGGTCACCATCGGTCACGATTATTTTTGCATTCGGGGAACGTGCCATTTCTTTTAAGGCTTCAATTGAGTTGAACTGAATGACCATTGGAGACAAGCCTTCAGCAATTGTCTGTTGTGCATCTCGGACACCATTGGCTCGTATTCTTGCATTTTCTGCTTCTTGTTGTGTTTGTTGCAATACGAATTGCATACGCTGTGCTTGTTGTTCAGCCTCAAGTTTTTCTTCGATCGCTTTCGCGAGCGAAGCCGGCAACTTGATACTCTTCAAAAGCACAGACTCGATCACAATTCCGCGTTCTTGCAAATGCGTTGCCATATCTTTTTTGATGGCCGCTTCAATTTGGCTTCGTTTTTGAGTGTGCATATCCTTTGCAAAATAGCGTGCACTGACATCGGCGACGGTCGACCGAAAGACAGGTAAGATCATTGTCTTCTCATAACCCTGGCCGATAGAACGCAGTATCGACGCAGCTTTTTCTGCTTCGATATGGTATAAAATCGAAACTTCAGAAACGATATTAAGCCCTTCTTTTGAAGGGAGCACGAGGGCTACTTCCAAGTTCTCGGTCTGTGTTGAAACCCGAAAAAATTTGCTGATAAAGGGGTTGTAAACTTTAAGACCATGCGTGTGATGCCTTTCTGAGTATTTACCGAGGGTTCGTTTGACTCCAACTTGACCTTCACGAATCACGGCACAGCCAAGAAGTCCCTGTATCAAGACTAAGCATAGAATCATCCTGGAGAGAGCATAGGTATGTATACGAGATATCGACGTCATCATTTTGGATCTCCTTGGTTGTATGGTTTAGGCGTACCTTTCAGTACGCTCTTTCCACTCAGACGCTTGAGCCTGCGGGATATTCAAATGAGATTGGTAAAAAGCGATAAAATATTTGGAAAACGCCCCAGAGTAAATTTAGGGGCGTTGCGGTAAAACATGGTATTTAGGTTAGAGTTAAAAGTTAGGCACACTACCGTCCGAGCACAAGCGTTGCACATAGTTCCTTTCAGAGAGCTGAGCGCCCCAAACCATTCTCATAAGTTGCGATTGTGTTAAAAATCCACGCTCATACCAAGACAAGTCAGTAAAAAGTCGCGATGGCCATCCACCTCGACCTGCTATGTTGTTTCCTTTAAATCGTGACCAGGACTCTGTACCGCTGGTTGAACCGAGTCCAGACCAAAAGGATCTTCGTCGGTACTCTGTTGAACCTTCCACACTATTTGCGGTGTCAAAATCTTGCCCATCGCTGTAGGAGTGAGGAGTTTCTTTCGTATACCATGTTGTTCCGATACGACCGAGACCAAGGCTATGTGTTACTTCGTGCATTAAAAGACCAAATGCATCAAGTTTCCATTTTTCCAGCGCACGAGGGTCCCCATCACCATAGACCAAAACAGCATTTCGATATGAATTGATTGTATTGGTTATCCTAAAATATATTGTTGTAGAGCCACCATTCACAGACCCTGCACCGTTAACACCATCATTGCTCAAGAGTTCATCAATGGAAATAGTGAGGCTGTTGTGGGCCTCGGCAATATCATGCATCTTACGAACGCTCGCTGCCCCGGCACTTACAAAAACACCGGAAGCGTCTTCAAAGCCGTCTTCACAAACATTTTCAGAGTGCACAAGTTTAAATTGAACCAGTCGTTTTCCGGAACGAATAGTTTCGATATGAGGATAATCAAATGTTCGAACGTCAGGTCCATCATATGGTAAGGTGATGTCTTCAAGATCGATCATTATTCCATCACCGCGATCGACCTTCCCATTCGTAAAAAAGTTAGTGTCTTCTGTCGCTAAATCGCCATTGCTCGTGATGCGCGCGTAACATTCACGCCCTGCATATCCTGCCTGCGTAGGCCAATAGCAATAATTGGACTCGGCAGTCGGACTATAGTTGATAGGGCTGTCACCAGAAGGGTTCTCGATATTGGGCTCCATACCATAGGTGCACACACCATCTGGGCATCGACAACTCGCTCCATCCGGGCAATAATAGGGCTCTTCTGCAAGATTGGAGAAACCCATATTCATAACATCAACTGCAGCCTGTGCGAAATCAGATAAACTGTGGTACTCGGTAGGCCACGCTGGCATGACCGCAGTTGAGTTCGATGTGGTTGCTGCAGAGTCACCAATATTGGGTAAAGTTATCGCTGGATCAAATGTTGACCGAGCTTTATTGCATAGAGAAAAGACTGAAACGCGTATGGTTATCGGTTGTTGGCATTGCTCATATGCGTCACGAATCTGATTCATACGTGTCGGTAAATGAGACGAAAGATTTGTTGGTAGAGCACACTCCGGTGCTATATCTAAATAGTTTGTTGTCGCTTCATGCTCAGCACAGGTTCTCCATGTACAATCGGGAAGGCAGCCTGCTTCCGGTAGGCCCCATTGATATTCACACTCCTCACCCGCGTCTTCATTCAAAACACCGTCACCACATTCAGACCACGTACAATCTTGATTACAAAAACGGCCTTGTGCATAGCCATCACACTCTTCAAGACCTTCAACTACTTTATTTCCACATCCAGGTTCTATTGTGCAAGAGCTTGAACACCAATCTCCGCTAATAGTATTACCGTCATCACACATTTCACCAGATTCAGAGGTTAAAAATCCATCTCCACATTCAGCAAGTGTACAATTAGGATTACAAACGATATTTGCGGAACTTCCATCACACTCTTCGTCAATATCAAGAAAGCCGTTCCCGCATCCAACCTCAATCTGACAGTTTGAATCACACCAATCCCTATCTAGCCGGTTACCATCATCGCATTCTTCATCGGCTTCGAGGATTCCATTACCACAAATACTTGTTGAGGAAGACGTGGGTGGTGCCTGTGCTAGTTCTATCAGGCATCTCGCAGAGCACCCATCACCGCTAATAGTATTACCGTCATCACACTGTTCAGGTCTACGAACAACTCCATCACCACAACTTAATGATACAAAGCGCACGGGTTGGTCACTTTGCAAACGTGAGTCATCAGAGACTAGTTGACGAGAACGTTGACCATCGACATCGCTATCGTCAGAGCACGAAATCGCAAATATCAATACTTGAGAGAACAATAGAATCGGTAGCGCTTTAGTCATGAAATCACCTCAACACTTTTAGTGTAACGAGTATGATTTTTGAGCTCAAATCGAGGGCCAGTTGGTCTCAATGTGTGACACTTTTGATACTGCAACATGCTTAAGGCAACCCATAAAGGAGACTTTGGCTTTGCTATTTACCCTTTTCGAGAACATAAATAGCGCAGATACCAAAGTTTAATGTTTTGAAGTGAATAGGCTTAAAGCCGCATTCCTCGCTGATTTTCAGAAAGGCATCCCTTTCAGGGAATTGTAAAGCAGATTCGTTGAGGTATTTGTACGCATCGCGATCGCCAGAAAGCCAGCCACCAATTCGTGTTAGCAATACGGAGCTATAGAAACGATATCCCCATTTTAAGAATGGGATGTTTGGTCGGGTGAACTCGAGAACAACGAGTCTGCCAGAGGGCTTTAGGACGCGTAGACATTCCTTAAGCCCCAGTTCGAGATACTCAAAGTTACGGACACCGAAAGACACTGTGATTGCGTCAAAAGAGTTATCATCAAAAGCTAAGGCGTGAGCATTGCCGAGCTGAAAAGAAAGACCTTTTTTATAGGGATTCTTTTCGAGCTTTTCATTGGCGCGGCGTAACATCTCGGCTGAGGGATCGATAGCGATAACTTTGGTTTTCGCATTTTTGACCAATTGAAAAGCCACATCGCCTGTTCCTGTTGCAAGATCAAGAACACAATTCGGTTGTGATACCATTGTCATTTCTACGAGTCGTTTGCGCCAAATCTGATCAAGCCCCAAGGAAAGCACTCGATTTAAACGATCGTATTTTGGGGCAATACGATTAAACATTGTGGTGATTTGAAGATCTTTACACTCGGGAGAGTCAGCATAGGGTACAAGGTCTCGATATTTCATGCTTGAAGGTTATAACAACAAAAGAACGAGAGGGTAACGTCATTTAAAAATGCGTTCATCGTTATTGCAGAGCACTCCGCATCTGTGTAGCCAGCGAGTAAAGGACGAAGGCCCTAGGTGGAAATCATGTTGAACAAACAAGCACTAATCACTGGCGCAAACTCTGGCATTGGTTTCGAAAGTGCACGTGGACTTTTGAAACTGGGCTACTCTGTTGCGATCACTGGACGGAACTCAGAAAAATTGATGGAGGCAAAGTCCCAGCTTCAAAGTGAATTTGCCTCAAGCACGATAGATACTTTTGTCGGTGACTTTGCGTCATTCAAATCGACTCGAGTGATGGCGGATGAAATTGGTTCAAAATATGATGCTATCGATGTTCTCATTAACAATGCCGGCTTGATATTGAGTGAGCGACAAGAAAGTGAAGATGGTTATGAGTTGACCTTTCAAATCAATCATCTTTCACCGTTCTTACTCACTCTATCGTTATGGGACTCTATAAAAGCAGCAAATCATGCCCGTGTCGTCAACTTGAGCTCAATGGGTCACAAAATGGGCGGGCCACTACGTTTCAATGACCTCCAAGCCACAAAAAAGTATGACGGTGTCGCGGTCTACAATCGCTCGAAGCTTTGCAATATCTATTTTACGCGATCACTTGCGCAACGATGTGACCCTAAAAAGGTTGTCATCAACGCAGTTCATCCCGGTGTCGTGAAAACAGGTTTTGCTCAAGATGGTGATACCACAGGATTCTGGGGAATGTTCTTTGGTTTGATGCCTTATATACCCTTCTTTTTAACACCGCAGCAGGGTGCACGCACAAGTATTCACGTTGCAAGCAATGATGCAGCTGGGAATATTAGTGGTGAATACTGGTCTGGCTCTAAAGTCGCAAAAACTGCACGTTATGCGAAAGACGATTGTGCAGCGGAGCGTTTATGGCAGGAAAGTCTGGCGATGACGGGGATCGATGATCCTTTTCAGTCAGCATCATAGTTCGGGTGTTTTGATTCGTGGCGAAAGTTAATACCTACATGTAGGCCTATATCTTATCGGATCATAAGATTAGAGCGCGAAACTTATATCTGGGAGAGCCGATATTTTGTCAACAAGCCCATAAAGGAGTGGACATGTCGGTGAACTGGAATCAAATCGCAAAGAGTGCAACACAGGCCATCGACGCATATTCTGCCTCATCATCTTCAGGCGCAACATCTTCTACTTTTGCCTCGCTTTTTGGAGATGCTGAGGGCAATGACGTGGCATTGATGCAAACCCTTGGAATGTTCGCAAATGTATTTTCAGGTGAGCAATCGAATATCGTTGCGAGCGGAGATCAAAACGTAGCCAATACACTCATGAATATTGCTCGTAACTCCGATCGCTATGCGAGTATTGCCTCTGATTTCATGTCGTATTTTAAAAATGGTGATTTGGGTGACTTCTCTGCGTTAAGAGAGACTTTCAAAAACTTTAGTGGGAGTTCACAAGGAGCATCAGCCACACCGAGTTCCATGTCTGATATTTTGAATCAAGTGATCAAAGGGGATGGGAATGTCTTTCAAAACTTTGGTACCATGTTCAAAGGTACCGATGGCTCGGTTTTTAAGACGAGCAACATATCCAAGAGTGCGAATATCGCTGCCGCCGGGGCAGTTGCGCTTCAAAGTGCAACTGCAGTCGCAGGTCTCGTGAAAGACATGCGAGATGGGACCGTCTTACAAAACCCGACCATCGAAAAACTTTTTGCAGAGTTTGAGAAGACAGGTGTGCCGAAAGAAATTGTAGAGAAAGCATTGCGGCGCGCCAATCATAACCCAGAAGCGGCTCGAATGATGCTTCAGGACATCACTCCCGGTGGCGAATACAATGGAAAGAAACCCAAACTTGGAAAATCAAAACGACGCCGGCGTCGGCTCAGGCGTCAGAAAAAACGCCTTGCTCGTTTAGAGCGTCGAGGTAAAGGAAATTCCAAACGCGCTCAGCGCCTTCAGGGCCGTATTGAAAAGACTGAGACGGAATTCCCACACCTTCAAGGTAAAAGCGTAAGCGAACTTTCGAGCGAATTTAAAACATTGGCAAAGGAGCATCGTCGAAAGATTGGTAAAGCCTGTGCGATTGCCGGAGTTGCAGTTGTTGGCGCTGCAGCCACATTTTTTACGGCTGGCGCGGCGGCCCCAATGGTGGCTGGGGCAATATCGGGGTTAGTTGTCGGTGCAGCAGCAAAGGGTGCGTCGCATATTATCAAAAAAGATGAAGAGCGCCTGACTCAAGAACAAGTTGAATACCTCGGTGCGGAAAACCCAACGCAAGACCCGACTCCGTCCAATCCAATATGGGATGATTTTTCTAGGAACGATTGGCCAACCTATGGATCGATGATGGGTCAAATGCACAACTGGGCACCAGCATCTTGGAGAGAAGGATTACAAAATTTCGCATGGCCAGGGGTTAGTCAGGCGTATCAAACACCATCATGGTATGAAACTACACCGAATTTTAACCCCTCAAACTATTTTGCGTTTTCGACAGGCTTTCCTCAACCTGCACTTGACGCGATGTTGGCTCAGATGCAAGTCTTGGCCAAAGAGATTGGCACAGAACGACAAGCGAGTTCGAAGTAGGCGAGTGTTATGAATGAGGATAATAGTGAACACCGAGAACTCAATTTGATCGGAACATTGTGTGAACGCTTCCCAACCTTTGCGGCACACTCGCCGGAAGAACAGCGCAGGATTGTGAAAGCATGGACGCTTGATGGATTTGAAGAGGATGAAATCCTCGATCTCCTTGATCCCGAAGATTGGGTCGAAGAACTTGTCGATAGCTATGAAGATCTCGGTTATCCTGAAGAGGAAGCGCTTGCATTGGTCGAGGGTTTCAAAGGTATGAAGGCACCACCTGATTTTATCATCTTCTTGTCGCAATCGCTCAGTGCTCATCCTGAGAACGCAAAGTTGACTCTTATCTCACCAAGTTGGACTGAGCTTCTGATGAAATCGTTTGCCTATGCATGTCAAGCGGGGCAAATGAAAATGGCACTCGATGCACTTTTTGCCACTTTAGAAGGCCTAGAGTCGACCGGCTCAAAACCAAGTGCGGTTTTTTTGGTTTCAATGTTGCGGCCGATCTTTGATGCATTCAATAGAGTTGAAGGCGATCGACACGTTGATCAAGCTCGTCGATTTGATCGTTTTACAGATGGTGGTGGACTGAATGCGCCCTCGCTAAGCGAAGAAAAGCCAGAAGGAAGTGTCGACCTTTCAAATTTTGACTTTCCTCGAAAGTTATAAGTTCAAGATCGATTGAATGTCTAAGGTCGAAGTGCATCCCGTAAAATTTTAGCAAAGCGGAAACACTCATCAAAAGTATTGTACAATGGAGTAGGAGCAACCCGGATAAAATCGGGTGGACGAAAATCCGTCATGACCCCGCCTTGTTGTAAAGCCGCCCGTACCGTTTCCGCATTGCGATGAATTCTCAACGAGATCTGAGCACCGCGTTGCCTTGGGTCTTGCGGGGTCACAATTGTGAACAATGTTTCGTGAGCGAATTCCGATTCAATGCTTTGAATACATTGTTCAAGAAAGCCTGTAAGTTGAATTGATTTGGCACGAAGTGCTTCCATAGTGGCCTCTCTGAACATCTCAAGCGATGCGTTCAGTGGCGCCATCGAAAACACAGACCCATTTGAAAGCTGATAACGATCGACACCGGCTGCTGGGTAAAACGTCGGACTCATCTCAAATCTGCGATCGGGATCAACACCCCACCACCCTTTGAGATAACATCTTGAGCTCTTTTCGAGGTGTCGCTCGTGAACAAACATTCCACCTGCTGAGCCAGGACCACCGTTCAAATATTTGTAAGTACAGAAGACAGCGAAATCGACATTCCATTCATGTAATTTTAAAGGCACGTTGCCTGTTGCGTGTGCACAATCGATCCCGACCATGACACCGTATTGATGCGCCTTATCAACAATATAGGGGATATCAAAAAATTGACCGGTCTTAAAGTTAAGTGCACCCAAGAGAAGTAGTGCTAAACTTTCACCATGCGTTTCAAAGTATGCATCGATATCTTCATGTGTAATTGTTGGTGAACCCTCCTGTGGACTAAGCTCTACAAGTTGATTTGGGAATCCTTTGAGTTCACATTGAGACTGAAGTGCATAGTGGTCGGAGGGGAACGCGCCGGCCTCGAGTCCGATTTTCGATCGAGACGAAGTCGGTTGATAAAAATCAATGAGCAGTAGATGAAGGTTGACCGTAAGGGAGTTGGCAATCGTAACTTCATTGTCTTTGGCCCCCAATAGATGTGTCAGGGAGGGCAAAAAACGCTCGTGATAACGTGTCCATGGCTGGTCTTTTCGGAAATGACCATCGACACCATGCTTCGACCATGTTTCGATTTCATGTTCCAGGCATGCACGAGCTGACTTGGGCATTAAGCCCAATGAGTTTCCGACAAAATAGATCGCATCTTGGTTTTGAATCTGCGGGAACTCGAAGTCAGAGCGGTATTTCGACAGGACATCATCCTTGTCATACTTTCGGGCAAGGGATTCTAGATCTTCGACTTTGGGTTCTAATTTCATTGTGAAACCTTATTCATTCTTCGGTGTGTGCGGGTACTTTCAATGCCTTTGTAACTGCTCATGCGTTATTTTTCTAAGCGAGTGATGTCAAAAAGGGGCGCGAAGGCACTGCATCACTTCTTAAGTTCATGAGTTGAAGATGCAATCGATACAAACCTGCACTTGCTTTCGGATTTGGAAACACAAGTTCACTGATCGTTTGCATATCGTTGTGGAGAAAGGTGCGATGATTGGGAGTCATCCCGCCATCGTCTTCACGATCGATTGAAGGGCCAGAATACAGAACATGTTGATAGTGTTGCGCAATCCAATTCATTGCAACATCTGTAAAATACACAGGATTGGTACCCGAATAGTCTTTTGCAAGCGCATCTTCTTCGAGCAGTATCATAATCGCTCGACACACCGACCCCTCTTCGCGAACTTTTGGTTTTGAATCGAAAGCTTTCAGCGCTCGGGCGATTTCTGCTAAGGAAATCACGCGATCATCGACCTCGTTTTTTCCTTGATATCCTTCCCCGGTACTTTTAAGGGCACAAGGTTTGGGCCAAATAACATCACAACGTGCATCAAAATAAGGTGCAAGTTCACAGAGAAAGCGTGGCGCTGTACCGCACCGACTAAAATTATAGATGTGTCTGAGATTCTCGGTATGCGTACACGCGTTATGAGGACAAAATGAGATTCGATCGCAATTGACACTTGAATCGGGTTGTCGAGCAATGCTTTTGATATGCAAAGGCGTAAGTTGATATGCACCTAGTGAGCTGGAGGCTTGGATCACTCTGGAGCAGTCGATCATTACAAATCTACCTTTCATAAAACGCTTACAATCGCAGTCTGCGATAATGGTTCAGAAAATGGAAATTCTTAGTCCTAAGCGCTATCTGAAATGTCAACAATAGGAGCAACTATGCAAATTTTAACATGGGTTGGTTTAGGTCTTGTCTCAGGGATCCTCGCGCGAATTCTGATGCCAGGTTCTCAATCGGGTGGTCTTGTGCGAACAACCTTGCTCGGTATCGTTGGGGCCTCGATCGGCGGTTACCTGGGGACCTCTTTGGGCTTTGGTGCAGTTGATGCCTTTGATTTGCGTAGCATTGGTGTTGCTACCGGCGGTGCACTCGTTTTTCTATTTGTTTGGCAACTGATCTTTGGGCGCAAAGGCTAGCGTCTGCTCGCGGCTCGCTACCCAGAGCTGAGTTTTGAGGCAATTCAATGCAAAGCCAAAAGAAGCCCTGGTTTCTCTGGGTGATACTCACACTCTTGGGTATGATCGTCTTTCACCAATTGGGATGCGCATCAACACTTAGGGACTCGCTCCGACGTATTGAAAGCGACCATTGGTCTGAGCGCTACCTTGGGGATCATCCGCTCAATCGCAGCGTAGTCCTTCGAATTGACGAGAGCACTGTACACGACTTTGGTTGTCCACCCTATGATGAAAAATCGTGGAAGACACTGAACAATCAAATCATGGCTGCAGGCATTGAAAAAGTTGCGTTCTTTGGTCGCGAAAGAGCGTGGCATCAATCACTTAACAATCCAGCTTCGCTCGAGGTGTATTTTCTTCAAGCAGGGGAGACTATTCAAGATTACATTCAGCGATTGAGTAATTTGGAGTTAGGACAAAAGACTCATGCTACAAAGTCGATAGAGCAGGATTTGAGTTTAGCCGAATCGATTCTTGACATGCGGGAGCGTGGCCTCGCTGATCTTTACGAAAGTTTAGAAATTCCGGGTTTGGCCCTGTCGATGTTGAACTCCGGTATTACCACTCAGCAGTCTTTTAAAAACTTTAACGAACCACCGCTCTTCATTGTGACTTCGGAATCCATGGCATGTTTTACGGGACATGGAAGCCCGATGGAAGACCATCTCACACAATGGCTTAAACTCAAGCACCTTCATAAGTTAACTTTACCGGATCTGATTCATGGGACTTTACTCTATTTCTTGTTGATGAGTATTGCTGGAATGGCGCTCTTTGTATTCCCCCTTCATACACTGTGGAAGGAGTCCTTCTACTTCATCACACTGCTCGCTTCCTTCTTTATCGTGTCTGAGATTCTTTACCGTTTGCAATCAAACTATTTACCGATTCTTTCGGGTGCATTGACTTGGGTCACATTTCGAGGGCTCAGGCAACTTTTTGTAATGACGTGGCAAAGACGACTCTTTATTGCCTTCGTGAAGAGGACTCGCCCCTATTTGGAGGAATGGCAACGTGGCCGAGCGCAATGGAAAGAGCGTAGCTTTGAAGATAAACATCGCGAGATTCTCGAGTTTTTGAGCACACTAAGTGAACCGATTCACTCCCATGTTTTTCAGACGAATGAAGAGAGTATTCTTACGCTAGATCAATGGCATCATCCAGATTCTGAGTTTGCCTCGGAGAATTATGAGCTTCAAAACCAACTTTTGAAAATGACTCGCGAGGGACGGCGAAAACTGAAATTCAATCGTGAAAGGCATTTGCGTTCCTATCTTTATGAGCTCAGTCTCCCTTCATCAACGATAAAAACCTATTGGCATATCGAGTGCAGTGGCACCCCAAACCACCAGCGCTCCGAAGAAGATGAAGATAAACTTTTGGGTAATGTTTTAAATATGATGATGTGGCTAAGCGATACGGAGACCCACGCCAGCGCGTCTCCCCCAAAGAGCTTTCGAGGGACGAACCAATTCAAAGACATTTTTGCGAATCCACTGGAAATGAATTTAATGACGCACTTGCTGGATCAGATCGAACGCGAGCACACAATTTTGGGTGAGTTTGATCTTGCATGCGCTTTGGTTTCTTTACGCGGTGTTGTCGGCTTTACCAACCCAGCATTCGATGCTCTTTTGAAAGACGAGAACATCAATCGAGATGGAACGATTGACAAAGTGCTCATTGCGATGGGAGGGACATGGGTCGAACGAATCTTACGAAGGGCTTGGGCGGGGAGACGGGTTCAGTTTGAGATTCTAACTCCAAAAGGCACAAGTCTCGATATTCGTATACAACCCATTTGTCTGAATGTCGCACGGAATAGGATTCGCAAAGGAAGTGCCACATCTTTTCTGATGACTCTTCGCCAGGTCTCACGTATTGATCAAAGTCGAAGAGACCGCGCTCGCAATGCAACATATATTGTTCCTAAACTTCGCAATTTGCTCTCAATCATGAAGATGTCGGGCGACATGCTAGGGATGAACATTCGTGCAAGTGCAAAAGGAGAGGAAACCAAAGCCCTTCGCTCGATTCAAGATGTTCTTACGCGAAAGAGTAGTGTTATGGCGAGTCGCCTTGATCAACTTGAGGCAATCTCTTCATCCTTGATCGAGGGTCATGATGAAATTCGAGAACGGGTTTTTGTGGATATTCAGGATCTTGTCAAAGACTCCTTCCTTGATTTTCAGTCTCGCAAAGAAAGAGACTTGAACCTCAAACTTAACCTTGAGGAGAGCCAACTTGTGTCTCCAGTTCTTTGTGCCCCTCGCATTCTTCGCGATCTTCTTGTCGAAGTTTTTCGAAGTCTAGTCTTTCATCATGGCGACAATGAAATTTGTGTCGGCATCGGTGAAGAGTTGGGGACTGTCCACCTTCAAATAGAAACGCGAGTCGCCGATGGTGTTGTGAGTGATCTCCAAAGAGAGATAGGGACTCAACGGGAAGACTTAAAAGAGCTGGTAGAAGCTTTCTCTGAATTTGAGATTGATGTCGAAATTATAAATGAGGGTCATCGACGTCTTTTTGATGCGCGCTTTCCAGTTTTGCGAGAGTTCCAGGAATGATTCTCGATATTTTTCCAGACCAGGGATTAAGTTACACCATCTATTTGCCGGTGTTGATCGGGATATTCTTTTTATGGTTGTGCAACGAAGCCTTTGGATGGCCGCGTGATGGATGGGTTGTTCCCGGTTATGTCGGTATGGTTCTTTTTACGAACCCAGAATCAGCAGCTTTGATGATGATCGAGGCACTCTATGTTTATTATGCCGTTGTGCTTTTTTCGGAAATGGGTGCACGACTTGGTTTTTGGAACCGTTTTTTTGGTCGAGAACGTTTCTTTCTCTTTGTGATCGTTTCGATCCTCGTTCGCTATCTTTTTGAGCTATGGCTTTTACACCCTTCAACCTCTTGGTTGTCGACCTGGTTGAGTGAAGGCACATCATCGCTTGATGCCTTTCACTCGATTGGTCTTGTTCTTGTGCCACTGATCGCAAACAGCTTTTGGAAATCGGGACCGGCCAAAGGCATGCTTCGGACTCTCTTTTTGTTGGGCATCACCTATAGTGTGATTCGACTGGCACTCCAGGACCATACAAACTTCACGATTGAGTACTTTCGCCTAATTTACGAAGATATTTCGATGCGCTTTGAATCGGGTGCGAAAGTCTATGTGATTCTCATCGTTGCGGGATACGTTGCAGCATGGACGAATTTGAGATGGGGTTGGGATTACAATGGAATTCTAATGCCTTCATTGTTGGCTGTTGCAAT
Organism: Myxococcota bacterium; assembly: GCA_020630615.1. Classification (GTDB taxonomy): domain Bacteria; phylum Myxococcota; class UBA727; order UBA727; family JAHDBA01; genus JAHDBA01. The sequence continues at coordinate 90,144 of JAHDBA010000005.1, forward strand.
GTTCTTCCCAATTAAAATTTTAGCGAGTCTGATTGAAGCGATAATCATTGCCTTTGCGTTTGGATTGATTACGAAAGTCCGTCCATTCAATACAATTGCCTTTGGGGGCGGCCGGCAAATTTTAGTACTATACGCTCTTGAAGTGGGTATTAAATGGATCGCTTCAATCTTCTATCAGCCACTTTGGCCAGGAATGAAAGTGACAGACCTCTTTGGGTTTGGGTATGTGCTTCCAGCGTTGCTTGCAGTTAAGATTCTTCAGAAACGCCAATTTGGAATTGTTATTGGACCGACAATGGTTTGCATTGTCCTTTCATTTGCTTTGGGAACTCTCACATCGATATCGGTGACTCCCTTCTTTGAAAACGTAGACTTCAATATGCCAGACCCCAATGAACGTACTCTTGCAGAAGGATCACTCGTCAATGCATTGAGCATGTCGAAAGCAACCCGACCCAGCCAGGCCGAGATTGCCACATTCATAAAAGAGCCACTGGCATACCAAACTATCGCTCGACGCTTAACCGGATGGGTTTTGGGCGAAAGCCCTTTACCTACTTCGTGTCACGATCGAAGCGTTTCGCGACTGAAGCAGCGTTATGCCTATCAATGTGAGCGCTACTTCATCGACAACGACCACCCGTTGAATCAACATTGGTCCAGTTCCTTTAAAAAACAATCTTGGCTGCATATTCACCTCCGTGAAAAAAAAGTTGAAAAGGCGCGTTCGGGAAGCCCTGAACTCTTAGTGGCCGTAGGCGGAGAGGGGCCCCGACTCCTCGCTGAGCCTTATGGAGATGATGCCTCTCGCTTTGCCGCGCTCAAAGCATGTCTACGCGTCAATTGTGCAATGATTGTCTTTACGCCACGCGGTCCAGAGAATGAGTGGTCTTTCCGCAAGCAAGTGTTAACGTCGAAAACACCAATTGTAGCGTATAAAAACTCCTCAAAATCGCCAATACTTGAAGTCCATCTGAATGAAAGAATTCAAAGTGACTTTCAACTCACCCTTTTTGGAGATCTAAGTTCGGGCCAAAACAAGCAACTTGTCGAGAAGCTTGGGACACACTTTAGTGGTTCTCCATCGTCAAAGTTTCAAATTCTTTGGGACTTTATGCCTGAACGTTATCGATTTGATGGTCGCTTGGATGTGAAGCTTTCTGCTCGAGAGATGCGGGAGGTCACGACCCGAAAAAGCAATCGGCCACATTTGTCGAATATCAAAGAGTTTGACGCTTATGAAAATCGTAATACAGCCTCACTTGTGATTGAACCGATGATCAGCTGTATCGATACCTGGGCGTCCGAACGGTGTCGCATCAATTTTGATAGGGCTCAACATATCGGCCGACGTATGGGTCTACGCTCTGCCCAACTCCTTCGGCAGGAACCTTCAGGGCAGGACATGGTATGGGCGGTACACATGACTCGACGGGTTCGAGATCAACGTGATGATGAGAGTGTTCATTTTCTTTTCAATTACCATGCAAAAGCAAAAGGAAGGATCCTTATTGCGCACCACTGGCAAAGTGGTGATGTCCTTTCAAGTGCGATGAAGCGTTTTGAGGAGGATGAAGTCGAGGCGATACTTTGGACAGAAGGGGATGGTGCTACGAACCGCGCCAGTAGGCTTACTCTCGCTTTTACAAGTGCATATCGAAAACTATATGGCGCACACGCAGACTACATCTTTATTGCACCAACGTGGGGCTACTGCGATTCAAAGAACATTTACGTGAACAACATGCGAGGTGGAAACCTATTGGAAGAATCGGCCACCTACCTCGCGGAAATCTTAGGCACATCGCCTGAGAACATGCTGAGCCGCACATGGGTCAAGGAGCCCTGTCGCGATAAGGATTGGCGCTACCATCAAAGTTATCGACTTTTACGAATCGCCAATTATCCACGCGTATGGGACCTATCCATCTCACATCAAATACTCACGAATATTCCTGTGCCCAAAACACCCTTCCTTCAGTCCTTATTGCGATTATCTGTACATGCCCAAGATCAAACCCAGAAAAGTGGATTGAAGGTTGAGGAAGACCCAAGCCATAACTCCAACGATCACGCTTTCCTAAACTTTTCTGCAGGGCCTTCCCCAGCAATACACAGGGGCAAAACGCAGTGAGGCGTAGCGATCAACTCTTAATGTTTCTCTTGCTCTTGCTCGCCATCGCCGGGGTTTTTGATCGTTGTTCAAGTCAAGCGGCGGACAGTATTGTAGAGAATACAAGTACGGTCTATTTGTATCCCTTGGCTGATGGTGTTCACATGCGCCTTCCAACCCTGGCGCATGAGTTTCAACTTCAGGTCAGTGCGTCGATACCTTTAGCGCATGCCACTGAGCTCGGTCGTACGCGTCCACGTTCCACAATACATCTTCGGGCACGCAATGAACGACAAGAAATCGTGTTTGAACGTGATTATGATCTTCGTTTTTCGTGCCCGGATCGCATTGAAACACGCCACGTGCCCGTTCGACTTTCTCGCACCAGCGCTCACGAACATAACCTGTTATCAACGTGTCACCCACAGTCGATCTATTTTGAAAGCGCTGTGGATGCAAGCGCGGTTTCAACGATTGAAGTGTCAGCACGTGAGGCAAAAAACTTTCAAATCTTTGGTCGTCTTTTCATGCTTGAGCGCCCAGAGTCTTTTCAATCGTGGAGCGGGTATCGAGGCGGGCTTTGGATGCACGAGAAGTTGAATCGATTTTTGAGAGTTGGTTCCAGTTTATGGGAAATGCCTGCTGCGGAGCTCGAAGAATGGGCATCCGAGCGATGGGTTTCTTTGCAGCCGGAAACACGCGAGAGACAAAGAGAACCGGAGCTCTTCACAAAACATCGCTTTGCTCTTGATCGCTCGGAACTCGTACGTGAACTGGGCGTTCGTTTTGATGCGCTAGAACAAGTTCATGTCTGGAATGTCGTGGGTCCTGCGAAGCTTAAGGTTGAAACGTTAGGGGATCCTTTTTTCGGGGATGCATTTATCTACAACTCCAGAACACCTTTGCAAAGCGTGGGACAAAAAGTCCAGCATGGTTCTGAGGTCGAGATTCCTGAAGGGGACTGGTCCTTGCTCATTCGCTGGGACCTGACTGATGAGCAAAAGCAAAATGCAAATCGACAGGATGTGACACTGCCCGATGAAGCCAAGCAAAGCTTTGATCCCCTTGCCTACCTGACTTTGAGTACAATGAGCAGAGAAGCCCTCGCTTTCTTTGGAACGACGCTGCATCCAAGCGTCAAAAGGAACGGAAATTTCATCTTACAAAAGCAAAATAGAGTCTCTCCCGGGATTCTATTGGGACTTCAAGAAGGTCGTGAGCATATCTCCAAAAGTTTTAACAATGGAGTATTGGACTCGGCCCATAGAACGCTTCTCCTTGCGTTGCGTGTGGCGAGTGAAGATGATGGATTGACGCAACGCACGTGTGAAGTCCGATTTCATGACGACGACAACAATCTGCTCGCATCACAAAAAGTCGATCTAAGTGCCATCGTTGAAAAAATTGATTATGCAATCAATTCCTTAACTGGACAACGTCTATGGCTTTCCGAGCGCGACAAACACTATATTCAAGTACCCCGAGGTGCGAAGGGAATGAATTTGGTATGTGATATGCCGACGCTTGTTCAACTCTCGACCCAACGAAGGAACTTGAATATTCAAGATTTGAAAGAAGAGGGACGGTGGCAGGCTCGAGGAAACCCTCGACATGATCGATCGTGGCGCTCGATAGAGTGGGATCTAAAACCAAGTCAAAGAAAACATACCCTCGTACAGGTGCATCAGCAGCCACGACACCGACTCTTTCGAGGGCATCATGAAGTTGAAGCAGAAAGGGAGAGGCTGATTCAATCGTATCAAAGCCTTAAACCCATGAATCGGCCGACCTTTTCGATTTACCGTGAGGTTGAGACATGGAAACGCGAGGCTGTCGTCAGGTGTCAAATGCCAATCGACAAGGAAGGGACCCTGAACCTTCCTCGCGAACCCGCAAGTCCCAATCGTTTTGTGTTGGACATTCAAAGCCGAGTTCCATTTTCTGGATTATCAAAGCGGGTCAAGGTCTTGAGTCAAGGTCAAGAACTATCACAATGGAAATGGGAGCGACGTGAGCATCAACTTCGAGTCAGTCGTTTAGGAGAAGAACGACTCACGCTTGAACTTCGAGACAGCGGCCGCGGTGAACATTGGGTTCGTGTCTCGAAACCGTCAGGTCTAGGTCGATGTCGCCAACAAATGAATGTTGTCGCCTTAGCCCCAAATACGTCATTGAAGGTTAATGCTTTTCACAGGGGAGTGAAGACCAACGTCAATTTTAAGGTTTTGGGGAGTATGCCAAACTACCATTTGCAAACACATGTCGAGATACCGCAAAATGCGATGCGCACCTTTGCGCGTGGCCACACGATGCAAAGCCAACAACATCGACTCGAAAGTGAAGAAACGATCAATATATGGAGAAGTGTGGACGCACCCATGCGCCAAAGAAACAAGGGCCGTGTGGTGCATGCGCTGAAAGACGACCTCAAACAAGGACGATACACGCTCACACTTAAAAATAGGGGACACGAGACGCTTTGGGTTCTGGCCTTTCAAGAAGGGCAAGACCGGCGTGAGGCTCTGCGTTCCATACTTTGGAAGGAGGATCGCTTCCGTGAATAAGCGTATTGAATCCATAGGGACGCGTTGTGGCTTGAGAAAGACGATTGCGATTGTCACAATGGTTGTGATTTCGCAGAGCAGTCTTGCTGAAGAACAGAACAACGGTTTTAGCTCGCGCACGAAGTTTGCACAAAACAAAAAGTTTCTCGTAGAACCCCACGAAGATGCAGAGTGTTATCCAATGCTACGCAATCTACGTCGAGCGTCGAATCGTGTTCAAAGCCCTGGACGAATACGTTTGCGTCAAACACAACTTGCATTACAAGCTATATGGCGCACCGAGAACCCAAGAGTTGTTGATGGAGTCAACCAGAAGCTTGCAGAGTACGGTCTCACTTTTTCCAAGTGCACATCGGAGATCACGACTTCAAAACAATCTCCAAGAGCAAGCGATCAATGGTGGCTTCTTCACGAGATAGAACCGATGTCATTTGGTTATGGTGCAACACTGATTCGTGCAGGTGCAAACCTGAAGCACGGAAATACGGTAGTTCAAATTCCACACTCCTATTATGACAAAGGAACCCTAGCATTTGTACGCGAAGCGATGCGTATACCTGGGATCAATGTGATCATGGTAAATACAGTTCATCGCTACCGTGCGAAAGGGGTTAGCGACCAGGACCGTGATGTCCATCTCGCAGATTTTGCGCATCAAGACGCAAGCCTTTACCAAGCTTTGACACAAACGATAGCAAGGCTCGCCCCCCAAAGTCGCTTTGTTCAGATGCACGGGTATAAAAACACCAAGAGTGCAGAACTGATTTTGAGTGCGGGGCTACGCCATCCTGAACCCTCCTTACGCGCATTGCTTAGAAGATTAAAAGCGAAGCTCGAATCCTTTGCGAATGCTAAGTTGAGCCCATGCACTTTCAAAACACTTTTGTACCCGAGCCAAAGTCGACGCTTGGGTGGGACACAAAACACCCAAGCGCGCTGGTTGAATCCACGCGGGTATCGTTTTCTACATGTTGAAATGTCCTCAGCCTTACGTGAGCAAAGCACTGCATCGCCTGGTTGTCGACGAAAGATACTTGAAGCCTTGGTGGATGCTCCTACGGAAGGTCTCAAAGAGGGCGAACGCCTAAACACACAGAGTACTGAATCCAGTGCAGGGCGCCACTAGAAATGTTTGTATCGTTCTCTATTCATCGTTCTAAACATGCACGATGGCTTGCCATGTTATGCATCATTGTGTTCTCCAAGGTTGCAGGAGCAGAGCTCAATTTCAATTTCAAAAGAGAAGGTTTGATCTGGCGTATTCACGATAATGCGATGACGAAAGGGGCAATGGGTTGGGTTGAACTTGGATCTCATCTCGAAGTAAGACCCAGCACACAAGTAGAAATCATTGCACTCAAGCCAGCGTTTGAATCCATCGCTCTCGATTGCAAGGGCAAGGCATCGACTCGACTTGAGGTCGAGATCGCTGAAACCACCTACGGGAAAGAAGGAAGATTTTTCGGGAGATTGAAGCCAGGTCTTTCCAATGCATCTCAGTCGCGGTGGCGACTCAAAAACCAAAGCAAAGGTCAGTTTGAGAGTCAGTGGTTTCATCTCAAAATATTTTTTGACCAAGAGAAGGGTTCCGACTTAAGTCCCTTTGTTAGAAGCCAATGTCGTATGCTTCGAAGTACACGTGAGCTTTCGAGTGAGAATCACCGAAAGGCTCTATTGGAAACCTTGGATGCACTTCCAATTTCCGCACTTCGAAAGCTCTTCAATGTTTTGGGTTGGCAGTGGGTCAATCGTTCCGAGGTGCAGGCTCTTGAAGAAGGCGAGGAAAACTCGAAACAAAGTGACATCGAAAAGTTGGATTCAAGTGAAAATACGATACGCCGAATGGCAAAGGGATTGTTGCCGAGACGCATACCCCATGCGCGAGACGACATTCCATACATGCCCCACCTCTTCGGGGAAATTGATGCCGGGAGCTATCGTGAACCTGAGGAGGAGCATACTTTCGATATCTTGCCCGGCCTTAGCCGCATTACGATTGAGCTTCCATGGGATCAAAATTCCGATCAAGACAACGATGTGAAAGATATCGCAAAGTTCGAAGAAGGGCAGCGCTTAAAGCTTTCCCTTTCAGAAGACGGCAATGACATATGGGCTGAAGCGTATGCAATTCCGCATGACGATGCGAGAGGGCAAAGTCGTGATGTGCCATCATCAACCGACCACGACGATCAAAAGATCGATCTGTCGAGCGCTCTCAAATATCGAGAAGACAAAAGGCGGAGCGAAGAAAACAATCCCACCCGTCTTAAACTATCATTCTGGATTTTTTCCAGCGTAAAGAAAACATTTCAACTCAAATCCGATCAAACGATTGCACTTCGCAACCGTACTTTTGAAACACGTGTTTTAAATCGCGAGCGCTTCAAGGATGATGAGCTTACATTATTGGTACCGCACTCAACGCATAGCGAAGAACACATCAAAAAACATCATCCGATTGGATCGATGCATGACGTGTTAATAGCGCAAAACAAGTGGAGTGCCTTCGATGCGCTAATTCCAATGATGGAAGCTTCACCGATGGGGCAAAAAGCATCCCGGCAAATTTGGGAATCCCATGAATATCAGCAACGAGCCCAACCCGTTGACGAAGCTTCTTCGTATGCACAAGAATTCTTGGTACCCTTTCGCCCGACCTATTGGCGCCTTCTTGAGGGAAGGTTTGCAAAGGTTTCCAAATTCCCACGCCCCTATTGGATGGACCTGCAAAGCGGAAAACATCAACTCGCTCTCATCTCAAAAGATGAGGAGACCTTAAATCCGAATGTCTTAAGAGCGACGGAGGGCTCCTCAAAGATAAGTCTTGCCTACATTGGATCACCAGATACGCGTTTGGGCGCTAAAGCATACGCTCGCTGTCGAGTTCGGGTGAACGAAAACCTTTATGTAATTGAAGTCAAGCCCGATCAAGTTATGCGAATCCCACTGCAGAACAACGAGCGTAGTGCCGAGGTGGAGGTTTTTCCGGAATGTCATTTTCGGGCATATCAGGACGTCTCCTACGAAGAATATCTGAATACCACCAAACTCTTTTCACGCTTCACGCCAGACCTTCTCGAACCGGGCGAGTCGTTACGTTTTCACACGACTCAAAGGGGGATCCGAACGTTTGCACTTTCTGTATCAACAACGACTGCAGAGTCGTCGAATGGGCTTTCGATTCACATCGATAAGGAAACACAAGATTACAAACTCGACGTGTCCGAGTCTCTGTTGGATGTCAATGATGCTGTTGACGGTGAAGGTATCACCATCGCTAGCCTTAAAGGCCGAGCAGAGGAAGATATTCAAGAAGTGAAGGTCATGAATACTGGCGCTGGCTCGCTTGCGATTGCAATGTCATGGATTGGGTACCTTGAAAACGAAGCGCAACCACCAAATGCGAGCGATGATGTTGTTCAGAATTCGATGACGCATTCGGATCTCAAACTTGAGAGCGAGCTTGGTCAAACGAAGGACCCAAATACAGAAGAAGAGAAAAAATTTGGGTCACAGAGTTTTGAAAATAAGCTTCAACCGATTTCCTTTAAAATAGCAGAGGAGCTTTCAATATGCGCGAAAGAAAGTGGTGCGCGTCGATTAAAGGACCTATTGTCGAAAGCCTGTATTCGAAACAATGAAAGGCTTAAGATGTTTTTTTTGGAGCGCTTTGCGTTGTACCTTGGAGCGAGTTCGTTCGGAGCTGCGCGAGAAGATCTCTCGCGTTTGCGCTCGTTCCCCTTAACACCAAAAGAATTGTTTGAGGTGGAAGACAGCTTTCGCAGTGCTCTGGCGCGTGAACGCTTGAATAAGAAACGTTTATGGTTCAGCCCAAGCCTTCTTGTGGATGAAGAAAGTGGACGACGATTGACGCAGGAAGCTCTTCATTTGACAAATGCGCCCGTGCAGGAGGATAACCTGCTACACCTGCTGAATCGCTCCCTCGAGTTTCAACGAAAACATCGCGACGCATTGGCTGCCAAGACCTATTTAAAGTGGCTTGCGATGGCCACATCGGAAAATATCGGTCGTGACAATCCTTTCTTTGAGTTCGGTCACGAACTCTTTGTTAAAGCACAACAGAATGGCGAAGAAATTGATAGTGAACTAAGTGAAAGTTTGATTGTGAATGCAATGCTATATGAGAAGTTGTCTCTTGGTAACTCGAATCTTCGATCGACAGAAGGCAATGAAGAAGAAAGTCTCTGGAGGGATGTCTCTGCCAATCAGCCTGCATCAAGTCTCTTGGGCCCAGGTCAATGGCGAAGTGTGCAAAGCAATTATGGGGCGAAGGTTGACTTCCCCATGTGGAAGAGACCCGAAAGGCGACCCAGCAAATGGGAGGTGCCTTTTGAGAGGTCTTCCTACATGCGACTTCGAGGTGGACAGGCTCGTAGTTGGTCCATGAAGCGTCATGGCGCGCAAAACCTAAAAATGAGTTTCTATTGGAAGGCTCCACGTTTTGAACCCGGGTGTGAAGCGGTGCTTCGCAGCGAAGGCGAAAACGATCGGTTCTTTAGGCCTCCCGCATTTTCAGAACCACTGTTACCTGTGACCATCGATCTTGCACTCGCTCCCGGAGAATCCGAAATCTACTTTGGATTGGACGAGGCATGTCAAAAGAGTCAGCTGAATATACAACTCGCACCTCAGAAGCATTGGCGTGCCCCCACGTACCCTGCGAATCACAGCCATGTCCCAAGGGAGCATCATGAACGTGAAAGACTCAAGAATTACCTGTCGTACAGAACTTTGAAAGGATGGCGAGTTGATACAACTGGACTGGAATTTGACTCCTCAGGTGCACGCTTGCTTGAGGTTCTTTGGACGAGCACGTCTGAACGTGGTGAAGAAAGTGCGCTTGAAATGCAGCTCCATTCTCAGAGTGGCGATTTTTTGGGAGCAAAAAAGTTTTACATTGCACCAAGTCAACTTGAAGAAGGCCACCCAGAGATGCATCGGATATGGATTTGGAGTACCCACAAGCAAGCCTTGCGCTTAAGTGTGCAAGGTCAACATAGTCTTGTGAAAGTCAATGCGCGTCAAACAAAGACACCCTCTCCTAAGCTTGCTCGTTTCTGGGAGCTTCAAGACGATTTTGAAGCATCATCATCGATACAGAAAGCTCAAGATGGCATCGAGACTGAACTCGAAAAAAGGGAGAACCGGAGTTCTAGAAGTGCACTCCAGTCCGATGGGGATAGCGATTCTAACGTGTTGATGTCCAACGACCCTTTATTGGACGAAAGTCGTTTTTGGGACCCGGTAACAATTAAGAAAAAACATCGCTTTCGCGTCGGTTTGGGTCCAAATCTTCGTACGCAATGGTCGCGCGGGTCCAATGGTCGACTGAAACGGATCGGTCTTCTCTCTCTACCCTTGATGGTCAACACGACACACGTCAAACATGGCACGACTTTCAACTGGCTTAGCGATTTACGCTTTCATCTTCTCGGCGCACCTGCGCACGATCATCAGCTTTCCTGGCGTCAAAACTGGCCCTTGAGAATTCGCAGTGAATTGAAACTCCGCTACGCGGAACAAATGCGAGATGGCTCTGGCCGTCGCGCGATGAGCACTCGATTGAAAGTCTTTCGCACTTGGAATGCCCGTCCTTGGATCCGTTTGAAACCAAGCATGACGATCTATGGTCGGCGCCTCTGGCAAAACGACAACTTGAGAATCGAGTCGGATGCCGTGGACACCAAAGTGCAGCCACTTTTTACCAATCCAGACCAATGGGGAGTTGTTGGGGAGTTGGATTTCCAGATGCGTCCACTTTCATGGTTGGAATGGGGCATTTTGGGTCGAGTGACCATGGGACCCTTCACCTCATTAGACTTCGTTGATTTTGCGGATCTTCGTTCTCGAGTGTGGATGGGGAGGCAAGGGTTGAATGTCAATCTTTCCGGTGGAATTCGTAATTTTTTCCCAAATCCCTGGCGTGACTCTTTTCGTTTGCGAGGCTGGGCAAACGCCACGCTTCTATTGACTGGGTATGGATGCAGTGGCTGGACACTACAACCCTATGCGGGTCTGACGTGGTACTCCGACAGTTTAAACCTGGCGCCAAGTCTAGGAGTTCAAGGCGTGTGGGGGAATGCAGATTCCTGTTGGGCCACGATCGAACCCTTGGACAGTCGTCTGACACGCTTCCATATGGGCTTGCCAAAAACTTACTAAGTGCGGAAGAAAGGGCTATCTTGAAACCATGCGATTGTTTGCTTCGTCCCCTGAGTTGACAGACCATCAACAATGGAAGGTTCTACAAAACCAGAAGTTCCCCGCGCACATGCGTTTCGCACTCCGTGATGAGATTGAGCGGGTTCTCGATCGATTTGAAGATCTCGACCGTCAAGACGATCCGATATATCGGTGGCTGGAAGAAAGCAAAAGACAGATGCGAGACTGGACGACAATGATCGAAGAGTTTGACGAGCTTGCACAACTTCGAGGAACACTCGAACAAAGTGTTTTTGAACGCGAGTGTATCCACTGGTGGCGGCTGCATTCGAAAGGTGGAAAAGAGCGTCGTCTGCGAGCACCGAAAACACCTTCCTTTGAAGCGCTCTACGATGAACGGAAATACTTAGAGTTACGTTACGAGCAAGCTTTACGCATCGTCCTTGAGCTTTTGAGTCAGGAGACGGTATCCTCAAAGGCAGAGAGTGAAGGATATGCTCAGGAAGTCTTCCCTCTTATGCAGGAGATCATTGAAAACTTTTCAGCTCCTTTGGTCCGTGAAGCAGGATTTCGTGCGATGCGTCCCTTTGTTGAAGCCATTGACCTTTCGCAACATCATTGGCTTGAACGTTATATTTACGAGCCCCATGAACATCCATGGGTTCGACAAGCATGTCTTGACTTGCTTTATGATCGTTATGGGATTGCTTTGTCGAAAGAGATTGAAGCACTTTATGATAAAGTAGACATGCCGTCACGGGTCTGGTTGATACCCTTAATGCGAAGTCAGTTTTTGAAAGAAAGTTTTCAGAGCGAAGCTTCTGCCACAATACGTCAAGCCAGTGTACTGCAATGGATCCGTTCCGGAGATTCGCATGAGTCTGAGATAAGAGGCTCGGGTGAACACGAGGCGGAATGGGTTGCGATGATTCTGAAGGATCCCGAACTTGTGGTTCGAAGTGCATTTGGTCTGATTCTTTCCAAGGATTTTCCTAAGCTTGGTCCTCGCAGTGCACGTCGCTTTACGAATTTACATCGTAGGTATTTCGAAGAGGAACACGATCTCTCAGTCATGGCCAATCTTTGTCGCGCATGGGTCGAGACTCTCATCACTCTCCTGAAAACACAGGGTGATGGAAGTACAGAATCGAGACCCACGCTTTGGTTTGAAAAAGTTGGCGTCGATTTGCTTCAGAGCTTGGGTGAAAGTTGCAATGCACGTGTTCTTAACGAAGCTCAACCGGATTTTGAAAGTTGGGCTTTCGTCTTCATTGACCTCGTAGAACTATGGCAGGATCCCTCAAAGCGAAATACCTTCATCTACTTGATGCAACTCATCCAAGGGATTGAGTGCGGCAATCGAATAAAAGTACTCGAAGAGTCAATTGTTGGACTAAAAGACAATGAACTGGATTCAATGATGCGTGTGCTTGGTGCCATTGATTTTGGGCTTTACCTTCGGCGAGATTCTCGAAAGGGTATCACGATCCAACGTGGACATCGTCTACGCTTCAAAATGTGGAGATGGATTCATGAGATCAGAAACCCCGCCTACGATAAGCGTCAGGCACACCCACACGTGGTTGGCCGAGAGTTTTTCGGAGAAAAATGGTACCCAAGCTATTTGATGTCGGAAGTGACCCAAACACGGGTACCCGGGGAGCCGCTCTTTTTCCCGCAATATGAGCACGCGTGTCCTCATTTG
>JAHDBA010000005.1:102718-106917 GCA_020630615.1 Myxococcota bacterium
CCCAACTGCTGTGGACAATCTACTCAAGTTTAGAACAACGACACTTGAATTTTCCAATTTGAGTTTGTCGATTCAAACACCTGCTTGGTGGGAACGACAACGCGCACGTTGGCGTTTGGCACGGAACTTTTTCACCTTGTGTGAAGAACGAATCGAAGCTTTAAAGAGTGGAAATCTCGAACAAATACGAGCGTACGTAAAGCGCCTACGTGATGACTACGGCGTTCAAATAGGTGCCACGCGTTCGCACATAGGCTTTGCAGACTGGTTTGCTCAAGACTCGTCGAAGGTTTTTGACTCAACAAAATCCATAGAGGTAGAAGTTGATGCTTGATCGACTGGAAGTCTGGGGCACGTCGTTGATTAGTTTGGGTGAGCTTGTTCTCGACCGAATGTCTGACCTTCGACTTTGGATTAGTCCACATTCAAACTCGATCCATCAAACGATGATTGTAGTGACCTTACTTTTAACGTGGATAGGATTTCGAGCAGCTCTTCGCTTCCGCTCCATTCGCCGTACACGAGCATCCATACCCCTCTCAATTGGTGGATGGGGCTCACGTGGAAAATCCGGAACCGAAAGACTCAAGGTAGGGCTTTTTTATGGTCTGGGATATCAAGTCTTCTCAAAAACAACGGGAACATTGCCCGCATTTATTTCCGGCTTACCCGGCTTGGCGATGGCTGAAATCCCGCTTTTTCGAGTTTACGATAAGGCAAGCATTTGGGAGCAAGTTACTGTTTTGACTCAGGCCAGTCGAATGCGTGCGCAGGTCTTTTTGTGGGAAGCCATGGCTTTGAATCCACGCTATGTGCAGATTTTACAACACGACTGGATGCGCGACGATATTGCAACCATTACTAACACCTATCCCGATCACGAAGACATTCAGGGACCCGCAGGCATTGATGTTGCAGAAACAATAAGTCTTTTCACGCCTAAAAATTCTGAGATGCTTACCAGTGAGCAACAAATGTTGCCTTTATTGGAGAACCGCTCCAATCGTTTCAACACCTCTTTTCGTGCAGTAACGCCTCTCTTTTCAAAACTATTGCCTGAAGATACGCTTGAAAGATTTCCCTATCGTGAACATCCACTCAATGTTGAGCTTTGTGTTGCACTTGCGGATCGCTTGGACATCAGTCGATTGCACGCGATGGATGCGATGGTCGAAAATCTCATTGCCGATATTGGAGCACTCAAAATATATCAAGGTGTCAATGTGGAGGGTCGAGAAATTGAACTCACGAATGTTTGTGCAGCAAATGAACGGGCTGGTTTTCTTGGTTCGGTAACCTCTTTGTCTTATTTAAATTTGGATGAGGTACCCGATTTTAAAGTTCGTCAGATTGCTGTCGTCAACAATCGCGCGGATCGTCCCGCGCGCTCAGTGGTTTTCGCTAAAATATTGGCGGAGGATTTTCCAGCCGACGGCGTGCTTGTCATCGGCACATCCACCGAAACCTTTCGTGAATCTGCTTCCAGTTTTTACGAAACACGCATTCAGAACCTAACTCAACCCAAGAAGGGTTCAGAGCCCTCCGAATGGGAACAATGGGTTAATCGGGCGCTTTTCCCATTACGTATTCGTGTTGCAGCCATCGAAGAAATTGCCGAAAGATATACAAACTTTCTTCCCGTCGAAAAAAAGAAAATTGTTGATGCCCTTACTACTGCGCTAGGAGGAGTTGACTCGACGATGACCGTGGCACAAGTTCGAGAGGGTCTTCGATCAAAGCTAGAATCTTGGGCGAAGCCTTTGCTTGAGATGGGCGATGGCGAAAATATAGACCGGGGTCATCGGGAATTCACGATGCGAACATTGATGGACGATATGGTGAACTGGTTGGTCGCCCATTGTGCAGCCGAGTATTTGAGTCGCTCGAGTGGTACAAGTTTCAGCCAAGAGCTTTGTGAGTTTTGGCGTGATCGTTTTCTCTCGCGAATTTCAGTAGAGACCAATGCGGACGCAGGCGCAGATACCTTATTGATGAGGATTGCTGAGCAGGGGCTGTACGGCGGGAATATTCGTGCTGTCGCGATGCAGAATATTAAAGGGCCAGGCATGAAAATTGTAGATCGCTTCTACAATTTGGAACCCTACCTCAAAGTAATTGTTGCGAGCCGATCTCCAAATCCAATCGAACGTGAGAGTGCATGGGTACGATTAAAAGAAACACCCATTAAAAATGCTTCTCAAAATACCTTGCTCGAGAAAAGGATCCATGAAGCCTTTGAAGAAGGTCGCGATCAAGAACATGCGAATTTGGCAAAAAATTTACTCTTACATTCTGAGAAAAAGGACAATAAAATAGAAGAGCAAGCTTTGCAAAGCACCCAGGTCAATTCGACGAAAACGAGTAAACCAAAAAATGAGTATTTGTGGCTTAACGCACTAGGGGATGGCGCCTTTGACTTTCTCGACAGCATTTACCGAAGAAATCGTGCGGACCAAGTCATGCTTGATCTTGCCAATGGAATCATGAGTCATGACGAAGCAGCCTACACTTTAAATAAAGTCTATAAGCGCCAAAAATCAGGAGTGGTGTCTTATTTAAGGACACTCTAAGCTTCTATTTGTCTTTTTGGGCGTGTCTCAATATTCTTGTCAAGATGAAAACTTTATTGATAGTTGATGATGAGCCCGACCTTTGCTCTTTATTGAAAATGTGCATTGAAGTGCAAATTTCAGATTTGAGAGTTGAAACGTGCTACAATGGGGACGATGCGCTTGAGTTCTTTGAGTCCTCTAGGCCCGATGTGGTGGTCACCGATCTGAAAATGCCACGAAAAGACGGCCTGACTTTAACTCGAACATTAGCGGACGATGATGAGACACGAAATATTCCAATCATTTGGATTTCAGGTCATCCGAGTTCAAGTTTTGAAAGTCAGCTTCAAGAGTTTGATAACGTGAAAGAAGTTTTTCAAAAGCCTTTTGATATGAGCGCATTTGTGGATGAACTCAAAAAATACCTTTGTGCGGCTTAATCAGCTCGAGACCACAACGTTATTGAATTCGTACACCGACATTTTCACGTAAGGGGATCTCTTTATCTTTACCTTTTTCATAGGTGGCCGTCACAACCGTACGAATCCCTCCACGTACAAGAAAGTCAGCTTTGACCTCCATCTGCCTCGGAGCAACAGTCGCGACTAAATCTTCTAATATCGTGTTGGTAACCTTTTCGTGAAAGGCACCTTCATCTCGATAGGACCAAAGATACATTTTAAGACTCTTCAATTCGACACAGTATTGGTCCGGCGTATAACGAATCTCAATTTTCGCGAAATCAGGTTGCTTGGTCAGTGGGCATACACAGGTAAACTCTGGGCAATCAAAGAATATTTCATAATCTCGGTCTTGATTGGGGTTGTCGAAACGCAGAAGTTCTTTGGATGGTTTTGAGCCCATGGTTACCTCTCATTAAAAAACTCCGCCAGTGTGACGGAGTATTTATAAAAATCAAGGTCGAATAAAAGTGAAGAGCTTTTTAAGTATCTTCTTCACACGACACAGAGAGGGTGTAGCTACCTTCTTGGTTGTTGTAGCCTGAGACACGAACGTCCACCCAACCACTTCGAGTACATGAACGGTCGATTTCAGCACCACCTTCTGCCAAATTGTCGATGGCGTAACTGTCGATGCTCATTTCAACATCAAAACCTGTTTCGGGCGTCACTGTAATTTCACAACACAAATCATCTGCAATAAATAATGATGTATTGTCGTCATCGTCATCGCTTTGTATGACTCCATGAAAATCCGCCTTATCATCGCCTGTAAAGCTGTTATCACCTTCTTGTTCACCTATTTCAACGTCTTCTTCGCATGTGACTTCAATCTGATACGTGCCAACTTGTTGATTGTATCCGGAGACGCGAACGTCCACCCATCCACTTCGAGTACATGAACGGTCGATTTCAGCACCACCTTCTGCCAAATTGTCGATGGCGTAACTGTCGATGCTCATTTCAAGATCAAAGTCTGAAGCGGGAATGACTTTAATTTCACAACATAGATTCTCTTCTATAAAAAATGAAAAATCATCATCATCATCATCGGATTGTATTGAACCTTCATCTGAAAAGAGAAGCTCTGAAGAAGCTGGTTCGTTTGAGGGACTGGGCCACACTACTGACGGCTCGTTATTTGTGGGCTCGTTATTTGTGGGCTCGTTATTTGTGGGCTCGTTAT
>JAHDBA010000005.1:107017-113012 GCA_020630615.1 Myxococcota bacterium
CGTTATTTGTGGGCTCGTTATTTGTGGGCTCGTTATTTGTGGGCTCGTTATTTGTAGACTCGTTATTTGCCCCTGAATCGACCTCACATGCGAAGGATAGAGATAAAAGTCCAAAGATTCCAAGTGCTTGTATAATTTTCATGTCAATACTCCTCTTCTTTCAAGGTATATGTCCCGCAAGCTCAAAAGGTTTCAAAGTATTTAGAGAAAAATCTTTATTGGCCTTCTATTCGCAACACCTTGACCCGCTTCTTGATTGGTTTACGTTGCATATGGGTTTTATTATGAACGACCTAGTTAAAACCTAAGGAAACCAACACGTTATGCGTCAACTTCCCGATCCGAATCGTCAATCTGACTCTTCACCCAATTTTCTACTCTTGGGTCTCGTCGCACTCACTTTCGTGGTCGCAAATACATATTTTGCACCGAAACCCGTAGCCCAAGAAGAGTCCCCAAAAGCCACGACAGAAAGTGTAAACGCAAATGGTGGAGACACTCTTGCAGCACAGGGCAACAATCAAGTTCCGAGTGAAGGAGCTGCACTATCCGTAGACGCACCTGAGGAGCATGTTCGTATCGAAATCCCTGTTGCGGACCAAAGCGATACCTCAGCTGTACGCGGTGGTTATGAAGTTGAGCTTTCTTCACATGGCGCGCAAATTACTAGTTTTGTTTTGAATGGTTATCAAGAGAGTGGTGAAGCGTCAGCGAATTCGATCGATCTTGTCAAACTTAAAAGTGAGGGCCGTAGCCTCCATGCACTTGAAGATCGCAAACTTGGGCAACTCAAACCCGATGCGAGCTATACGGTAATTGAAAACAAAAAATCACCCGAGGGCACTCATCGCGTTGTATTCAAAAGACAACTTCAAACAGAACTCAGCGTTGAACGTGAATATGTTTTCACACCTGGGACATTTCTTTTCGAGATGAACACACGTGTTCGTAATGTGGGGCAAAGCACACGTTCGATAGCGCTGAGCACTTCTTCCGTGGGTGCAAGTGACGAAACACAGGGGGGCTTTTTTCAAGCGGGCGGTGCGCAATTTGCTGCAGTCTGTGCCAATAAAGACGATCGAGAAACCTTCACACAAAGTGATTTAGAGGATGGGATTCAAAAGCTTGAAGGTGCATCAACCTATGGTGCATTGAGTTGGCACTACTTTATTTCCGCATTGCTTCCAAGCAATACGAGTGACATCGAAGGTTGCGACGCAGACACATTTAAAAATATTTCCACAGGTGAGAGCTCAAACGCAGCGAAGATGGGGATCGTTCAGCGTCTTCATTACAAAGAAATCATCCTTCAGCCGGGTGAAACCAAGTCGCTCACAAGCAGGGTCTTTATGGGGCCGAAGCAGCTTCAATTGCTCAATGCCGTCGGCGCTAACCTCGACGACAACCTTGAATTTGGTATGTTTGAGTTTATCTCAAAACCAATTCTTTTTGTGCTGGTGAAACTTCACAGTGTGCTTGGTAATTTTGGCCTTGCGATTATTTTACTGACGCTTCTAATTAAGCTCTTAACTTTCCCGCTAACACACAAGTCGTATACCTCGATGCAAAAGATGAAGGTCGTTGCACCCGAGCTGAAGGCTTTACAGAAAAAATATGGTCATGACCGAGCACTTCTCGGTCAAAAGCAAATGGAGATGTATAAAGAAAAAGGAATCAATCCGGTTGCCGGGTGCTTACCGATGCTTCTTCAGATGCCGATTTGGTTTGCTCTCTTTCGAACCATTCTAAATTCTGTTGAACTTTACCAACAACCTTTTGTGGGTTGGATCACAGACCTGTCGCAGGCCGATTCTTTACCCGCTTTGGGCATACCTCTTTTGCCTTTTATCGTGGGTGCATTAATGTTCGCGCAAACTGCATTTCAGCCAACCCCACAAGACCAGCCACAAATGAAGTACATAATGATGGGAATGCCGGTATTCATGGTTGTTCTCTATTTCTCAATGCCCTCTGGGCTTTCCGTGTATACAATTACCAACACCGTAGTCACTGTGATTCAGCAGTGGTTTATCAAGCAACGCTTTGCCTCAGAGACAGTTGAATCAAGCTAAAGCGTGATTCGAGGCGCAACAAACAAGCGTCATTTTGCTCTCTCCAAAATCAAGTTCCGCATCTTTTAACTCGTGGTGCGCACGTAGAAACATCTTAAAGGACCATCATGGCTCGACCTTCAAACCATCGCCGACATCATCGCCGAAAGCGAACCATCTACTCGGGCAAGCCCAATGGTATTCAGCCAGGAGATGCGGTCGGGAACCGTAAACCCAAAGCAGAACTTCATGTTGTTCCTGATGATATTGGAAATCGACGCAATCCAAACGAGGAAGAAAAGATTCCGCCGGATGATATTGGAAATCGAGTGGCAGCAAACCCAACACACGATCTTTCCGGTTTATTGCCGGGCGCAATGCAAGAGAAGGCACCGCTAAAAAGAAGACGCGTGTCGAATACACCGTATCAAAAAGTGGGTCGATATCTTGCGGGTGGTGTTAATCCTATTGTTTCGAGCGATGCCAACCGTTCACGCTTAGCACAAAATGCAGATGATGAGCTTCGGCGCAACGCACGTCTTTTTGACCCGAACTACGGTCAAGAGGATAGCGAAGAACGACGCCTGCCAAAATACTTTAACCTTGTAGACGATGACCGGTATCGCTTCAAACTAAAGAGCACTCCCGAGGAGAAACTTGAGGCAGCAGAGACGCTCATTCAGAACATCCTACGTTTAGGAGAGCGTCCTGCCAAAGTGAAAGGGCATTGTATTGAAGACGGATCGCGCCCGAAACTCCTTATTACGATTGATGAAGACCTAAAGAGTTCACCAGCGAAAGAAGAGGGTGAAGGTGAAACCCAAAGCCTCAAAACATTCTCCTTGGGCAATATGGCTCTGATGAGTCTGAACTATGTCGTGAATAAAGTCATCAATGACAGTCAAGACGATCGTATACGCCTCATCGTTCTACCAAAAGAAGATGAGGCGCATTACCGCAGCGTGCTTGAAGCACATCAGCAAAATCGGCCAGAAGAAATGCTTGAGACTTCGCAACCCGAAGAAGCCAGCACACAAACAGTAGAACACGCTGAGACTGCATCAAAACTTAGCGCGATGTCTGAATCAACGCGAAAACTTGAGAGTGAGCCGAATGGCGCATCCAGTGATGACACGATAAGCATAGACGAATTCAAAAACGAAAAAACGCCTGAAAAAAAAGCAGCGACAAAGAAAGTAGCGACAAAGAAAGTAGCGAAGAAGAAAGTAGCGACAAAGAAAGTAGCGACAAAAAAAGTAGCGACAAAGAAAGTAGCGAAGAAGAAAGTAGCGAAGAAGAAAGTAGCGAAGAAGAAAGTAGCGAAGAAGAAAGTAGCGA
Organism: Myxococcota bacterium; assembly: GCA_020630615.1. Classification (GTDB taxonomy): domain Bacteria; phylum Myxococcota; class UBA727; order UBA727; family JAHDBA01; genus JAHDBA01. The sequence goes on from JAHDBA010000005.1 coordinate 110,407, forward strand.
AGAAGAAAGCAGCGACAAAGAAAGCAGCGACAAAGAAAGCAACGACAAAGAAAGCAACGACGAAGAAGAGTGTGCAAGAAGTGTCTTGAAGTAATCTTTTAGGATGCATTGATTTGAGATGTTAAAATGAACCAAGACTACAACGAAGTAGACGAAGCAAGGCTTCTTTGGGCTCAATCCAAGCGGGCAGCCAGTGTTGGTAACTATGAAAGCGCACTTCGTTTGGTCGCAAAAGCATACCCCGTTTTGGATGCCAATGAATGTGAAGAGCGTTTCGAGGCTCATGACGATTGGAGTCATTGGTATCAAAAACTTTCGCTACCCAACCCAGATCAGGTGAGTTTCGAGAGTGAGGTCCATCCGAGATGGACCGAGGACCAATCATCGGTCCAAACAATCGCTCATGTGCAACGGAAAGATCGAGATGTTTCAAAGACACCGCAAATCAATGACAACAAGATTCGGTATTTAAGACGCCTTCTTGCACGCATTCGCCTGCGGCGCTCTTGAGTTTGTTATGGCTTCGACTCGCATTCGCCTCTTGAAAGACGCCATTGAAAAGCGCCAAAAGCTATTGGACTCCGGTTTAGAACTACTACGAGTTTTTGATCGCTTGGGCGATGGTGACGCATCAATGACGATCGATCGCTATGGTCCTTTGTTGCGCTTTGAGTTCTACGAAGCCGTAGATGTGCGTCATGTGCAAAAGCTCTTTCATCTTGCCATCAATGCCATGAAAGGAGCCTCAGAATGTTTTGCATTGGAACGACTAGGTCAAGGTAAGGTTCGAGAGGTCGCACGCCTTGGGCAGATCCCTGAATCCAATATTGTATACGAGCGAGGGCGTCGCTATCTTGTGCAGGTCGGCAACATCCATGCAGCAGGAACAGGCGTTTTTGTAGACCAACGCTCATCTCGAAATTGGTTGTCACAAAATGCAGATGGGGCGCGCGTACTGAATCTTTTTGCACACGCGGGTGCATTTGGTGTGGCGGCTTTGTGTGGGGGCGCACGTTCTGTTGACCACGTCGACGGTGCCCGCAAATCAGCAGAGTGGGCAAGTATCAATTACGAACTCAATGGTTTTAATGCGCGAAAACACAGATTCATTGTTGATGATATTGACTTGGTGTTGAAGCGTTTATGTCGTCAAAAAAGACAATACGATATTATCATTTGTGATTTACCTGCAAGCTTTAAAGGTGTGAAGAAAAATCGAAAGGCCTTTAGTCAAGGTGCTCTGCGTTTCAGAGAGTACTTTGACATCTTGCAAGGACTTCTGGCACGACAGGGCTCACTGTTGATTGCTTGTAATGATCGTAACCTCAACTTGAGAGTTATACTCTCAACATTCGAAAAGTCGATCCAACGAAAGATCCGAACAATGAACGTTGGTGCAGATTGCACATCGATTGAAACTTCTCTTCCGGCGACCCAGGGCTTCTGGTTTGATCACTGTTAAAGAGCTTGGTTGAACGTCCGATAGAAAAAGGTTCGCCATTGTTGTTTAGCCTAGGATCAGCACCAGACATGCTGTATGTAGGTGCATCGAATACGCTCCACACAGTAATGAAGGGTCGGCTGTCTTACCGATTTATTAAATAGTTCACTTCTTAGTTGCCTGCCCCCAAAACTTGATCCAGTTTGAAGTTGATCAACTCCAAAAAGTAGTAAGCGCTCGGTCACGTTGTGAAGCAGCTACGCTTGCGATGACGACTGGACTTTCAAAGCGTCGTTCTTGTCATCGTGTTGGTGTTTCACGGCGCACTCTGAGATATCAACGCAAACGGCCTCACTTCGATTTTGAGCGTATTGAGAAGCTCAGAGAGTTGACCGAGCGATACACCCGGTATGCTTTAAGAAGGATTTACCAAATGTTGATTCGAGAAGGCTTCAATGTGAACAAGAAGCGTGTTCATTGATTGTGGAAAGCTTTAAAGCTTCAAATACGCCGTACAATCAAGCGCAAATGTTACAAACCAAAGCCTAAAGACAAGCTCACAAGTTCAAGACCGAATCAAATCTGGGCTATTGCCAATCAATAAAGATATAGTGTGTTTGACTCAACCGCAAAAGGCCAAGTGATTAAATACTTAACGATTGGTGATGAGCACACTCGAGAGGCTATAGGTACGGTTGTAGGTTCAAATATCAAGCATCGAGACGTACTTAAGAAGCTTCAGGTGCTCTTTGCAACACGAGGCAAACCTGAAGCTATACGCTCAGACAACGGGTCTGAGTATATTGTATTTGGACTCAGGGACTGGCTTGCATCACAAAAGGTTTAAAGCTTGTTTACTCCGCCTGGAAAACCATGGAGGAATGGCAAGAACGAAAGCTTTAACAGCAAGTTACGAGATGAGTGTTTGAATCGTGAATGGTTTGATTCAATCGTTGAAGCTCGGGTTGTGTTCAAAGGATTTATGAAGTTTTACAACCAAGAACGCCCTTTACTCAAAGATTGGCACTCGGCGTTGGGTTACCGAACACCATGTGAATTTGCTACACTTGAAAAGCAGAGACTAGAGCACATCTCATAACCTTTTAAAGAGGGATCGACACCTGATTTTGGTTCTGATCGAAGTGTTTCATGAAGCTTACGAACG
>JAHDBA010000006.1:0-14774 GCA_020630615.1 Myxococcota bacterium
TTCATCGAGAGCAACAAATGTAGCGTAGGACTTTGCAGCCTTGGTGCGGACTCCGGTATGTGGGCATTCCTTCCAAATACTCACCCCACATTCAACACTTGTATTAAAAGCGGCATTCACTTGACCGCGCAGTATGACTTGATCGCCAACCTTAATCGGAGCAAGAAAATGAACGGCATCAATGGATGCCGTGACTACAATCCCAAGGCAGTGGCGTTGCGCTGCAACTGCCGCACAAATGTCGATCCAGCTCATAATTTGGCCGCCAAAAACGGTATTCAGGGCATTTGCATGCTGGGGAAGAACAATTTCGGTCATTTCTACGCGGGAGCGTTCCGCAACTTGTGTTTTTAACTTTGCTTTCTCAATCATGATTTCAATGTATACACTCTGGGCTCTTTGTGATACCAGAATCGTAGGTGGGCCATCTCTTTGGCAAACCGCAAATTTCTTATTTTAAGGTGATATCCAATCGTGAAATTTGTACCAAGAGTCGATATGAAAGTGTCTTCACGCTTGTCGGGTGTGATTCTCTTATCCATTGTTGGCTCCTTGAGCATTGTGCTCATTGCTACAACTGGATTTTTGAAAAAGACGCAAAAAAGTCTTGAACGATTTCTGGCAAGTTTAACGAAAAGGGACACCCACGTAGCCCGCGTAAAGCAAGGGTTGAATTTGCCAGATTGGACTGGCGTCTTTCCCTACTTGTCCTTGCGCGGCGAAGGATTGAACTACAATGAGCAAGACAATGATCGTCAATGCGATGGCGGCAGAAGAAACCCGTATCGCGATTATGGAGGATGGACGTCTCACCGAGCTTGATTTTGAGAGCGGTGCGAGGACCAAAAATAAAGGCAATATATACAAGGGTATCATTTCGAACGTTGAAGACGGTCTTGAGGCTGCATTTATTGATTTTGGTGAGGAAAAGCAGGGATTCTTGGCTCTCTCAGAAGTTCGAAAAGACCTCTACCCAGAAAAGCTTAAAGCTCGATTCGGCGACCGGAAGAACAAGGCCAAAATTTCAGAAATCTTTGAGATTGGGCAAGAAGTTGTTGTTCAAATCTCAAAAGATGAAATCGGCTCTAAAGGTGCTGCTGTTTCAACATATCTAAGTCTTCCGGGACGTTATGTCGTATTAATGCACTCGGACGACAGTGGCGGCGGAATATCGAAGAAGATTCAAGACTCGAAAGCGCGTCAGCGTGCGCAAGATATGTTGTCGAGAATCAAGGTTCCAGAAGGACAGGCAGTGATTATTCGAACTGCGGGGATGAATCGTCAGTTGCCGGACTTGTTCCGAGATATGATTGCTTTGACAAAAACCTGGCAACGTATCGATAAGGGGGCATCCTTAGGGAGAGCGCCGACCATTTTGTATCGTGAGCCAGACCTTATTGCTAGGACCGTACGAGATTCTCTTGGCGCGGGAATCGCGAAAATTGTTGTCGATTCGAAGCATGAGTATGAAGAGGCGCTGCAGTATTTTGAGGAGCGGATCCCGGACGCAGTATCCTTGCTTGAGCTCCATAAGAAGCGAAAACCAATTTTTGAATCTTTCGGTATTGAGGCTGAGCTTGAAAAGTTATTCAAACGTGAAGTGCGATTGCCCTCAGGGGGGTCAATCTCGATCGATCCGACAGAGGCTTTGGTCGCCGTTGACGTGAACTCCGGCAAGTCCAATAAAGAAGAGGACCATGAAGCCACAGTCTATAAGACGAATCTTGAGGCTGCTGCTGAAGTCGGTCGACAGTTGCGGCTCCGTGATTTAGGCGGAATCGTTGTGATCGACTTCATTGATATGGCCAGTCGCAGGCATATTCGAGATGTTGAAAAAGCAGTACGTGATGCAATGCGAGCGGATAGGGCTCGAATTAAAGTCGGTCGCATCAGCGAGAATGGAACCCTAGAGCTAACAAGGCAGCGAATTAAGCAAGCGCATCGCCTCGTTTCGTTTGCGCCTTGTCCTGCATGCAGTGGAACAGGAATCGTTCGTGATCCAGAGGGATTGGCTTTAAAGGCGCTGCGAGATCTAAAAGGTCGTTTAGCGCGTGCAAAGAAAAGCTTAGCAAAGGTTACGCTATGGGTCGGAGTGGATGTTGCAAACGTGCTAAACAACCAGAAGCGTAAAGAAATCCTCAATATTTCTGAGGAATACGAGTGTGAAATCTTTGTCTTAGCGGATATCGAGCTGCGCCATGGAAAAACACGCATCGAGGAAGAGAAGCAAGGTAAAGCCGGATTGGATGCGGCAAAACGTGCAAACAAGACGCGGGCCCATCATCGTCACCGACGTGACCCGAGAACCCTTCCGGTGAATGATAATATTACGATTGGCGCTGCCCCAACATTTGTCGATAGTGAAGAAGTGTTACTCGATGGTGATAAGCTACACGCTGCACTCGAGCTTTCGAAAATCACTAAAATGGAATCGGGTGATGCTGAACTTGAAGAGCACTTTGAGAATCCGCTTGAGGAAGCACTTTTTGGCTGGGCTCCACTTGGGACCGTAAAGAGCTTTGTGTCACCAACATTCATTGAAAGATCCGTGGAGCACAACCCGGAGAAGGTTGTCGCTGACAGTGACGATCAGGCTGAAAAACTATTAGAGGGCAATGAACCGGTGTTGCACGGTGAAAATAATGCTTTGAACGGTGAGAAAGACACAACATTAAAAGACGATGGAGCGGTGCTTTCACCCAAATCAACCCCAGCCAAAAATAAATCTCGGAGGACGCGGCGGCCTAAGGGTAAAATAGGCGCTGAGGTCGATAATGGTGCGAGTGCTCAAAATGCGGAAAGCGCTGAGCCATCGGCGCAAGCTTAGAGTTGTCAAGGTGAATGAGCGCTCTTGCGTTTATGGGATTGCTCTTTATAAGTTTGTTAAAGAAATCGAGCCCGATGGCTCGGAGGTATATTGATGGACCAAAACGTACTAACCATTATCTTTGCGGTTGCGGCAGCTCTATGCGCGATCTTATTTTACAGTCTTTCACGTAGTCGAGGCTCCGAACTCGCAAAAGTAAGGGAAAACTTTGCTGAAAAAGATAGTAAAATCGAGAGTTTGACTTCAGCGCTTCAAGCAACGAAAGAGCAGTTGGCGAAAAAGAAGAAAGATGTGGAGTCACTGCAAGTTGAAGCCCGCAAGAAGGCAAAAAAAGAAGGTAAGCGACAGCAACGGGAAATTGCGGCGTTAAGCACTTCTGGAAGATCGGAATCATCTTCGATGACACCCGAAGAGCAAGCACGAAAGAGCGCTGCAATGTCAAACGCGATACAAGCACAGCTCGATAATCTTGAGAGAGAACACCAAGATCGTTTAACCGAAGCAACAGGTGAACTGAAGAACACCATCTCGGAGCAAAAGAAAGAATTAAAAGAACTTAATCAAAAGTTTAAAGAGTTTCGAGTGTCAACCCAGAAACGTGATGAAGAACGACGCAATCTTCCCAACACTACAATTGATGTGTCGACTTTAGATGATGCCGTACGCGATGAGTTGGCACGCTATTATCGAAAAGGCGAGAGCTTTGAGAAGATGTATAAGTTGGTTTCGGGGCAGCATCGTGCACTTGGTGACCAAATGAAAGAACTTCGTACCAAGTATTTTGCTTTGTGTCGTGAGCTTGCACTTCGAGACGGTGGATCACCTTCCACAGATATTGTGAACGAAAAAGTTCCTCCTGCCGTAGAAGTTGCGTCACATACCGCAAGTGAGAGCGAACCAGTAGCCGTTGAGGCTTAACAAGGCGCTGTGGCTCACTTTGAAAGTTGAGGTCATGCGTGGTGACTGAGCGAGGAAGTTATCTCGAATCACTTAGGAGGCTTTATGCATATGAAACCTCACCTCGACTCGGTTTATCACGCATTAAACGCCTTCTTGGTGTTTTAGGAAACCCTCAGGACTGTGCGCCCGCCTATCATGTTACAGGTACAAATGGGAAAGGGTCGACCTCTTTCTTTATATCAACAGGGTTGGTTGATCGAGGATTAAAGGTGGGGTTAATCACCAGCCCGCATCTCTATGAGTGCCGAGAGCGAATTCGGATCAACAATTGTCCCATTTCATATCACACGTTTACGCAAGTTGAAGCGCTTGTAGAGGAAGCAGCGGTTTCACTCCGCGAGCAGCCCTCCTTTTTCGAGCGCATCACCGCGATGGCTTTCGTGGCATTTCAAAACGCTGAAGTTGATAGAATCGTTGCTGAAGTCGGTCTTGGTGGTCGGCTGGATGCAACGAATGTGGTGAAAACGAAAGTTCACGTCTTTACACCAATTGCCTTGGATCATTGCGATCGCCTTGGAAGCACCTATGAAGCAATCGCGATGGAGAAAGTTGGCATTGTGCGGTCAAGTGCACCGATGGTGAGTTCTGCACAGCGAACAGAGGTCGAGCCTGTGTTGCAAAAGCATGCAAAGGATTATGGATGCTCGCTCTCATTTGTTGATGGCCTGAAAGACACACCCTTCAGTACCAAGCATGAAGCCCTTGCACAGACCTTAGTTGCGAACGCATCGTTAAGTGCAAGTGCGCTCAATACCGGGGAAAAAGATGACCGTTTTGAATTGGACCTCAATCTTGCGATGGAGGCCAAGTGGCCCTGTCGTTTTGTCGAAAGGAGGCGGTCCTATCTTCTTTTACTGGATGGCGCACATAATGCACATGCAGCGAGAGAATATCGAAGGTGGTGCGAAACACGATTTCGGGGCGGGGGAAACGCACTCTTGGTGTTTGGTGCAAGCAAAGGGCATCATTCAAACGATACATTTTTTGCATTGCTTGCAGAGCTTTCTTCTGCTGCGGGAGCCACAGGCGATGCTCTTAACATTGCACATGTGATTCTTGTTCGTGCTCAACACCCTCGCTCGTGTGACCCTGATGTCTTGAGAGAAGAAATTATAGAGGATAAGCGCTGGGGGCTTTACGCAGAGGATATATTTCTTGAGGTGGGACCCTCGATAGCTCATGTCGTCAAGCGCGCTGAAAATAACGAGTTTCTAGAAGAGACTCCTACGCTTCTTGTGACAGGATCCCTTTTTGTTGCTGCAGAGTACCTTGCTGCAATTGATGGAACTGTGTGCGATTCGCTCATGCCGATGTTTTGAAGTAAATATCTATATAATTTATCTCATACCGCTCACTTGTGTTTGAAATCTCTTTGTTGCAGTTGGGTGCAGAGCACGAGTAGAGTAGAGTTCTGTGGGTTGATATGAAGCGGGCGAAATCGGTGATTGCTGTTCCGCCCGGGGGGGAATGGGCGTGTCATTAAAACTCTTGAGCACTCACTTTATGGTTCTGAGCGCACTCTTCTTTTCGCCATCGCTGAATGCCAAAGTGTCACGGCTTCAATTTTATGCAGAGAATGATGAATATATTGTTGAGATTCAGTCCAATGAGGCTGAGGTTGCCAGGGTTCGACAAGGCTCATGGAGTATTGGTAAACGAAAGTGTTCCGGCTATATTCTAGTGTTTAAAGGGAGCTATGTCCCACTATGGAATGACCGCAATATATTGGACACGCGTCACTTTCCCTCCGATGTAAAGTCGGTGCAGGCCCGACATGTGCGTAGTGGGACGGAAGTCAGAATCGAAGTGGAGAACACTATTGAGCCAAGAGTGGAGCGAAGTTCTTCGGTGTTAAAAGTTATTTTCCCACAAAAGTCAGAATGAATATGAACGCATCGTTTTAGGTTGAGGACGAGCAATGAAGATTAAACTCTACGCTTGCTATGAAATATTGGGAGATTGAATGTTGGAGCAAACACCATTGATGATTGGGCGGCAGATAGAGTTGCGCGGCCCAGATGCTCTTGCCTTTATCGAGCGTATAACATTGCGAAGAGTTAAAGTTGAATGGGACTTCAATGCGACGCTATGTCGAAAGGGCAGGTGGGAGCATGTCTTTGTATCCAAGAGAGAGGGCGAAGATGTTTTGTTAATCGCCATTGCTTCGCGTGAAGGTTCGCTCTTCGAGACTTTGGAGAAGAATCACTTCTCAGAAGACTTGGAACTTTTCAAGGATGATATTGGAGAAGATGATTACAAAAGCCTGATTCACGAACTTGGTGTGGTAAAGCTCGGGGCTCTTCCAACTTGGATAAACGAGTTGGGTCCTGTTTCGGGCCAGACCAAGGGAGAACAGGGCACATTGTTATCGAGAGCAAGAGCCTGTGGGCTGAATGTTAAGGGTGTTCCCGTGACGCATGCAGAGTTCACACTCCATTTTTGGCGCTACGTTCTTGATGCGCTCTTAACGCCCTTGCAGAGTGGGCATGAGGGATTTGTTGATTGGGAGAAAGGATGCTTCCCTGGGCAAGAAGTTCTTGGGCGCCAAGAAGTGAAAGGGCGGACGAAAAAAAGACTTGTGTGGTTCAAGGACGATCTCGAAGCTATGGGGGACGCAAGCGGACAAAACTCAACTTCGAAAAGCGACTTGGCGTTCACACTTTCAGACTTTGTCTACTGGTTAGGCCTTTCTGTCGGCACGCAGTCGCCCGATAATGTGAAAACACATCAGTAGGGTGTCTGCGAACAACTTTTTAAGGAATCTGTAAAAAATCTCAGAGATGCAGCACTCAGCCTATTGACATTTTTCAGATGAAAATATTTAATGATTGTGGGTCGCTAGCTCAGTTGGTAGAGCAGTGGACTTTTAATCCATTGGTCCGGGGTTCGAGTCCCCGGCGACCCACCACTAAACTTCTTATACCTTTAAAATACACGTTTGTGGTTTAGTGATCGTACCTTGGGGCGCTGGGTCCACTTCATCATACTACGGTCTTCGACTCGAATTCCCGGTGAGAGGACGTGGTTGTAAGTGTAAATTGGCTCTGTGACACTCCTGCTGATTGTATAACGATCGATGTTGCGAGTTTTGATTGAAGTTAAAATGCTTGAATATACGCACAGCCAGGGTGGGTGCATGTGGCCCCCCTGCCTGCATTGTGGGCGATTCGCAACAAACTTCCATATAAGATTTGCATTGAATCACTTAACCGTTGGATCCTCCCTTCTGATCCTTTGTTTATAAGCTGTGGAGATATTTATGCTTCAAAATGATTTTGGCCGTGGCGCACTTGTGTTGTTAATTAACCTAATGCTGGTTGGCTGTGGGAACATTGAAGAGACATCCTATTTGAACATTCAAAGGTCAATCGATGCGAGTGAATCGAAGCAGAGTGCTGTAACACAACTTCTTGCCCTGGGATCGACTGCCAGTTTTGAGGGAGACCCAGCTGATTTGGACATCTTATTGCTTTGTGCCGACGCACCCGGAACAATCAACTTAGAAGTTGATTGGGGCGATGGGTCTTTACCAACACAATCAACGCTTAATGTGTCCACAGTTGATACTGGGCCTTGCGCCCCCAATTTTACAGTCTGTGACTCTAGCGGGACAGGCTTTGATACCGGGTGTACGCTTACACATATTTTTACCGATGATGGGCTCTTTACCGTAAGTGTAGCTGCATCACAAAGCCCGGTCAGTACGGTAACCCCGGAAAGAACAGCGGTCACCACTGCAACAATCACGAACCGTCCGCCAACGATCGCAAACGCCTTTCGTGCTGGGCTCAGTGTCGAAGGCGAAACATTCGATTTTAGCGCAGATGTTGGGGACAGTGCGGGGGTAACGGGGGAAATCGATCAGGTCATTTGGACCTTCGCATCGAATATGGATTCGGTATTCGGGCCAAACCAAATAACGTGTGATTGCAGCGCGATGCCCAATTGTGATGATGGAAGCAATGACGCTATCTGTGCTTTTGATGGAAGTGGTCCCGCAATTAATGCAACGCGGTCTGTGCAATATTTGCAAAACGGAGTCTACACGCCAGAACTGCGAGTAATCGATAATGATGGAGCGAGTGCGAGTACCAATTTTGGCGGAACGTTTACGGTTCAGAATTTAAGCCCGCAAGTGACAATTGCGTCAGTATCGGGTGGCATCAACACGGTACTCTCGGCTTCACCGGTCTTGCCTTCATGCAAGGTATTGGAAGAGGGGAGCATCTATAGCCTCAGTTCTTCCATCAGAGATCGCGGGACGGATACCTTGAATATCGAATGGGATTTTGGTGATGGCGTATTAACTTCAGGTAGTGCAGAAGTGGATCAACTTTCGTATCCCAATGCGACAAACCCTCTGCCGGCAGATATTCTGAACCCGGAGTACGACTGGGATGAAGGTCTGTGGAATAATGTACGTCTTCGTGTTCGCGATCAGGATGGTGCAGAAGCGATTAGCACCACTTGTTTTGACGTGCAGGATGTTGATCCGACCGTATTTGGTGTTACGGCTTCATCCGCAGGTTTGCCAATCGGAAGCGTCATCTCGGAAGGCACACGAGTACGCTTTAGTGCGAATGCAAGTTCTGGGGCTGAAGTCGCGTCCCGAGATCCTATCCAAGGCTACGATTGGTATCTTGATGGAGTCTTAGTGTCGAGCTTTGCGGGTGATATCAGCATTGTTGCGGGATGTACATTTGCGGATAGTTTCTGCGAGCTCACTTTCTTGGATGCAGACACGTCTTCGACGCATACGATTGATGTTGAAGTGTTTGACGAAGACAGCTCCACGCTATCGAGCGCAGCACCAACCCCTTCAACCTATACAATCAACGTCGACAATGTGTTGCCTGTCGTGACAAGTGCTCTTTTGAGTGGTGACGACCTAGAAGAAGGTGAGTGTGCAACACTGACCGTTGACTTCACCGACCCGGCATTAACACTGGATGGAAACTATTCCTTAAATGTTGATTGGGGAGATGGGAGTGCCCTTGAAAGTATTGTAGGCGCAACATCAGGTACGACTGTCAGCACGCCGTGTCATATCTTTCTCGATAACGAAGCGTGCGGGGCGAGCGTAGGACCGGGCGTTGGGGTATGCAGTGTTTCGCTTGAAATATGTGAGGCCGGTGGATTGTGCTCTAGCGCCACCGTGCTTCCTGTTCGAGTCGAAAATGCTCCGCCAAGTGTGGCCATTACCAAACCAGGTGCCGCCTCTATATTTGTTGAAGGTGAGCTTATTGATTTGGAAGGGACATTTAGTGACCCTGGAGCAGGCTCCGATAACCCCTATGTATTTCGGTGGGACGGAGACTTTGTGGGTGCACCGGTCACAGGTGGACCCTTACTGACATCGCCGGGTGTAGTATTAAGTCCAGGTGGTGCACTCTATGACGATATTGCTGGAGATGCCCTGGTCACCAAGTCGATATCTTTAGATGTGGAAGATGACGAGGGAGCAATCGGTAGTGACGCCGTTGCCTTTAGTGTGAGAGATGCACAGCCACAAATCTTGTCATTCAGTACGAACGTATCGCCGGGGAGCGAGCCATCGAACGGTGAAGTCGAACTCGATGTGGCTGCAGAGACCGCTGCCGATATTCTAACACGCTTAGAGGTCGATTGGGGGGATGGGACAAATGATGTGTTTGACTCCACGATTAGCGGAGTGGGCCCAGCAGGGACCGGCCTCATAACGCTCACGAAATCTGTGCCGTACGCAAATGACGGTACCTATTCTATTAGCATTAAAGTGTGTGATGAAGACAGCTGTATCGTTGAGCTGCGCAACGTAGTCGTCACGAATGTTGCGCCGAGTATTGTGAGTGTCAACCCAACAACCCTGTCAGGAATTGAGGGCGACACTTTGCGCATTGATGTTGTCGCGAATGATGTGATGGCAGATCTAAATGGATTGGAGCTTCTGTGTGACTTTGATGGAGCAGGGCCACTGCCTCCAGAACAGAGTTCAATGACAGCTGTTTTCCCGAATGCGACTGGCAGTTGTTCAAAGCCCTGCACAGGTGAAGAAACATTCGCAGTTGAAGTGTCAATCTTGGACGATGCTGGAGACGTATCGAACACCTTCACCGTACCGGGAACATGCGCCAACGCAGGCCCTGTTATCGCCTCTCTATTTAATACCGGCCCAGTGGAGCCGAACGAAAGCGTGACAATTGCAGCGGTCGTTAGTGGTGCTACAGGTGATACCTTGACACATTCTTTTAATACGGATTGCATGAAAACCAGTGCGACACTCGTGGATGACACCGACTTCATCGACCCGGCGCCGGGCCTACTCACGGACGCTAGCACCGTGACAAGTTATGCAGCACCCGGACTCTATAATGTGTGTTATCGAGTCTGTGATGATGATAACGCTGCCAGTAGCTGTACTTATGGTCTAACCCGCGTGGAGGTTCAGGTGAGCACGCCCTCGGTTATCTCCTTTACGCCGAATGTTATACCTGAAGGGGGTACCACACTGGTTGCGATACAGCCTGTCGGGACCGGACCTTTTGATGTGCGGCTGGATATTGATGGGAATGGTTTATACTCGGACGCAGAGGATGTCTCGATATTGAACTGCATGACCTGTATTCAAAATGTCAGTTTTCCACAGAACCTAGCTGGCAATGCGTTAAGAAGCGTTCCGATTGAAATTACCGATCGCTCGGATTCAAGTACGATTGAAGTCATTGGTGAAATCCAAGTTACCAATGTTGCCCCAAGCATTCAGCCGATCGCCAACTTTGTTGTGAGCGAGAAAGATTTCTGGTCTGTGACACTGAATGTTAGTGACCCAGGTGTCGAAGATGTAATGAATTTCAACATCGTGGATGGCCCTGGTTCGGCAACGGTTGATTCTACGGGTCGTGTCGCGTGGCAGCCTTCGTACCTGGAGCTCGGAGACAACATTTTTGTCATCGAGGTTGATGATGGTGATGGTGGACGAGATGAGGTGACATTTGTTGTTCGTGTTGAGATATTGGACGACAACGCGAATGGGATCTCAGATTGTTTTGAAGATGATCAAGTGCGTGGTGTTTTTGCACCTTTTGATGCATGCGATGAGCGCTTCTCTGCCTCCGATTGTGAGCTGGATTCCGATGATGATGGTGAGCCCGATTGCATCGACTTAAATCCAAACGACTTCGATGGACCGGGTGATATTGTTCTTATTGCTCCCACATCGAGCTCCAATACATGCGTTGTCGATGGAAGACCGACTTTTGTCTTTACCTACTCGGTCTCATCGCGTTCAACGGATTTGCTTTATGAAATTGAGGTCTATGAGTCGGAGTCAGGCACTTTGGTCGAATCTTATGTACATACACAAGGTACAGGGGCCTTGGGTACCCAAGAATGGTGGAGCGTCACACCGCTTGCACCTGGGATGTACAGTTGGCAAGTTCGCGTCTCAGATGGCTTGAGTTCTCAACTCGACATTCGACAAGAGAGCTTTGGTGTGGAGCCAGACTGCGATGCGTCATCGGACAATGGCAACGGGAATATTCGTCCTTCACGACCCTTAACCCTAGCCCCCAATGATACGCTCGTCGAAACGCGCACAACAACACTAACATTTGAAGGTGCAAGCGATCCGAATGACGATGAAATACGCTATGTCGTCGAAGTTGCCAGGGACCCAAGCTTTAGTGATGCCGAGCGCTATGAGGTGACGGAACCATCGCTTAGTGTAGAAGACCTTGCGGACGACGAGAGAGTGTACTGGCGCGTATATACCCTCGATGAACATGACGCGCGGAGCGACTGGTCTATTGCCTCATTTGTGGTTGATCTAGAGAACGATAGCCCGATGGGTGCTTTCATTTTACATCCCGCGAGAGGGATTGTACTTGATGAGGCGCCAACCCATTTTGAGGTTGGAAATGCTTCCGATGTCGACGATGGTGTGCTCCTCTATCAATTTACAGTGTGCGGAGATCGCGAATGTGATGACGTGATTGCGCAGTCGAACAGGTTGTCTGAAGATGTTGAGTATACGAGGTACACACCACAAGCGTTCGAACTCGAAGCAGGTGAATACTTTTGGCAAGTGGTAGTCGATGATGGTCGGGGAGGCGAGCAAGTTCTCGAATCTGAGTTTAGTATTCGAAGCAACGAAGACTTTGTGCTAACAGGTGCGGGGTGTGCCTGCGACAATACATCCTCGTCCGAAGGCATCGTAATTCTTGGGCTTATGCTTTTGCATCTACATTTACGACGTTTCAGGAAAACGCCATAGTTGTAGGCGTGAAGAACTCGCAAAAAGCTTGGATTTGGAAGAGACAAATGATACCCGAATAAAGACTTTGGGAGGATTTATGTCGTCATTTTTAGAGAAGAACCGTCGAACACATCGATGTCACGAATTGCGTGGTGAAAATTTAGGCGACGAAGTCATCTTGATGGGTTGGGTTGACAGTCTACGGGACCACGGTGGACGTCGATTTATTGACCTTCGCGACCGTGAAGGCCTGACCCAAATTGTCTTTAAACCCGAGACGGACGACAAACTTCATCAACTTGCTCATGAGCTTCGAAACGAATGGTGCATCGGTGTGCGTGGTGTTGTGGAAGATCGCGTTGCCAATGGCGGTTCAGAAAACCCGAAACTCGTAACAGGGACGATTGAGGTTAATGTTCTCGAGCTGGAGGTATTCAATCGCTCCGTCGTACCGCCTATTCAGGTCGAAGATCAAATCGAGACTTCAGAGGAAAAACGCTTGCAACATCGTGTTCTCGATCTTCGTCGACCGAAGATGCAAAAAACTTTTAAACTGAGACATCGAATCGCACAGGCCACACGAAACTTTTTTGATCGAGAAGGTTTTCTTGAGGTCGAGACACCGATTTTGGTGAAATACACGCCAGGGGGTGCTCGCAACTTTGTCGTGCCAAGTCGACTGAACCCGGGGGAGTTTTACGCCCTTGCAGAGAGCCCGCAGCTTTACAAGCAAATGCTGATGATGGCAGGTTTCGATCGATACTTTCAGATTGTAAAATGCTTCCGCGATGAAGATCTTAGAGGCGACCGACAGCCTGAGTTTACTCAAATCGACGTGGAAATGAGTTTTGGAGTTGAAGAGGACATCCAAACCATCATGGAAGGCTTGGTTCAACAAATATTCCGTGAAAGTCTTGGGGTTGAAGTTGCGACGCCCTTCAAACGTATGAGTTATCAAGAGTGTATGGACCGTTTTGGCTCAGACAAGCCTGATCTTCGCTATGGTCTCGAACACGTCACACTCAATGAGACCTTGGGGAAATTTGACGGCGGGGGCGTGCCCTTCTTTAAGTCTACGCTTGATGAGGGTGGACTGATCAAGGCAATGGTCGTTCCTGCTCAATACAAGTTATCGCGTGCCGATGGCGATAAACTTGAAGATTTTGTGAAAGGCCTTGGCGCTGCAGGTTTGGGACGAGCAAAGGTTGGAGCCGATGGTGCGTGGACGCAATCCCCTTTCGCGAAACTAATCTCTGACGATGCACGGCTGGCCTTGAACAGTGCCTGCGGTGCTCAAGAAGGCGATCTTTTACTTCTACAGTTTGGGAACGCCAAGAAGGTGCACATGGTGATGTCGGCCTTACGTCAACACCTTGCCAATACGCTTGGAATCATCGACGCGCTTGGTGACGATACGAAATGGCATTTGCATTGGGTCACCGACTTCCCGCTTTTTGAGGAAAACGAAGAAGATGGAACTTTCGGTGCAGCGCATCACCCCTTCACGTCACCACAAGTTGGCCACGAAGATAAGCTGACGAGTGACCCTGCTTCGTGTTTGGCACGCGCCTACGATTTGGTGTTGAACGGCAATGAGATTGGTGGTGGTTCGGTTCGTATTCACGACGACAAGGTACAGGCGAAGGTTTTTGATGCGATGTCGATTTCTGAAGACGATAAAGAGGCGAAGTTTGGCTTCTTATTGGAGGCGTTGAAATATGGCGCACCTCCACATTGTGGTATTGCGTTGGGGCTCGACCGACTGGTGATGCTTTTGCGTGGAACGACTTCTTTACGTGATGTTATTGCTTATCCCAAGACGCAAAAGGGAACGGACTTATTGACAGGTGCTCCAACTCCCGTTGACCTGAAACAACTTCAAGAAGTTCACATTGCGTCGATTGCGAAGAAGAACTAGCACACATTACTCTGGACGATGGCATTCGGGTCTGAGCTGAGGCAGTATTGAATCGGTAGAAGTTTTACACTTCAGGTCGGCCAGAGTTCAACCCATAACACATTATCATGTTCTTCGATATGGTGGCTTGTATTGGGTTGAACCTCGATGACGACTTGTATAGTTTTTGCTTGGTCATCTACGATCGGAATGACACGTTTGACCATTGTCCGTAGACGCCTCGCATCTAAAATTCGACGAACACCGAGGTTTGCAGCCTTTGTCTCGTGCAACGTTAGAACGATGGAACCATCGTGCGCAAAACCAAGCTCATAGTCTGCCTGAGAGCTGAGTTCAAGCCCGACTTTGGTGGCACGTGACTTTGAGTTGACCGGGAGAACTCGAAGCAGTTGTAGAGCAGAGTGTCCTGATTCTACATTCCCAAGATTTTGGCTTAAGCGTTCATGCAGCCGAGGGCCATGTTGGCCCTTCTCCACGAGTCGCTTCGGACCCAAAGTGACCATACTTTGTTCTTCAATCGAGGGTTCTGCAACGAGGATGGTATCCGAGTCGTATTGAGTGAGGTCAGCTCGCTTTATTTCAATCATTTCAGGAATCAGTTTTGCAACCTTAGAGTTCTCAAACGCGGGATGAGGCGTGGGGAGCGCTCGGCGTATGCTTGTGTAAAGCATATCGTGTACAGAATAGTCTTCGGCTTGCACGCCTGACTGTGCTCCTTGCACCAGTGTACCTAATGATGCGATCGAAATCTTTGCGAGTTCAGCTTTTGCGAGTTCTGCCTTTGCGAGTTCAGCTTTTGCGAGTTCAGCTTTTGCGAGTTCAGCTTTTGCGAGTTC